>NZ_JAGXJT010000017.1:0-58465 GCF_019091205.1 Bacillus sp. GbtcB14 | reverse complement strand
GTTAGTTTGTCTAGCATCTAAAAATAAAAATTGACGTTTCACGTTGTTTGTTTCGTTCAGTTTTCAAAGAACTACTTGGTCGCTCATTTGCGACTTCCTTATGTTAACATCTTCATTTTTCGATGTCAACTAAGTTTTTTAATTTCTTTTTTATCGTTTTCTGCGTTTCCGCATCAGCGACGGTTATTAATTTATCATATAATAACCATTAGCGTCAATACTTTTTAATAAAAAGTTCTTTTCCTTACATAACGCATACATTCTTCTGCATTAGCGACTCTTCGAAACAAACAAAAAATGATTTTATATCTTTCTTCCATCGCCTTTTTTACAACATCATGAATACGTTCATCTTCAAAATCAAATAAAAGTTCTTCTAACTCTCTCTTCAATATGTATTCCATTTCTTTTTTCTCTTCTTTCGTTAACATAAACCCAAGCAAATCATCACCTCAATCATTTCTTACAAAACAATAAACGTTCCGCTCATTTTCACTTATCAAAATCCTATCATTCATTATATCCACCGCTTACGATATTAATCCTTTGTTCTCTTTTTAATATTTAAAGCATATATGTAACTGAAAAGGATTGGACAAAGGGGCGTAATATTATGTTTTTCTTTTTTATTACGAGTAAACGAGCTTTTAAACACATTAGCTTAATAGTGATACTTTCCTTATTTACAGCATGGCTTCTCTTTTTGAAAACATATTCACATGAATCTGCTTTTTCAACTGCTACAGGACCTAAAGTTATTTACAAAGGAGACATCTCTAAAAAACAAGTTGCATTCACGTTTGATATTAGTTGGGGAGACAAAAAAGCAATTCCAATCCTTGATACACTTAAAGAAAAAGACATTAAGAATGCAACCTTCTTCCTTTCTGCTGCATGGGCAGAAAGACACCCTGATGTTGTTGAACGCATCATAAAAGATGGACATGAAGTCGGTAGTATGGGTTATAACTACACGTCCTACACTTCTCTAGAGACAAATGAAATACGAAGCGATCTTTTACGAGCACAAGATGTTTTTACAAAACTTGGTGTGAAACAAGTCAAACTATTACGTCCACCTAGTGGAGACTTTAACAAAGCAACACTTAAAATAGCAGAATCACTCGGATACACCATCGTCCATTGGAGCAATAACTCAAACGACTGGAAAAACCCAGGTGTAAACAATATCGTTTCCAATGTCTCTAATAATTTAAAAGGTGGAGATATCGTCTTATTACATGCATCCGATTCTGCTCTTCAAACAAATAAAGCTTTACCACTGCTTCTACAAAAATTAAAAAGTGACGGATATGAGCAAATATCAGTATCACAACTTATTTCCAACACAAGTACGAAAAGTGAAGATGTAAAGTAATTCTTTTCCCTCGTACCTTCACACATAAAAAAGCTCTATTACCTTTCATTCAGGTAATAGAGCTTTTTTCATCCCGATATTTGCATTCGTACAACTCCCCTGCATAAAAACTCAAAAAACCTCTCTTACTTAAGCCGACTTACTCGTCTTTCCAATTAAACGATGTAATATAAGTAACTGATATGCATTACATAATAAAAGTGGTATCACCATTAAATATAACCAATCTGTATCATTAATACGAAGCGCTGGTACCCACTCAAGAATCGTTACAACAACCATAAAGAACAAAGCGGGCACAAATGCCTTTTTATTCGTTTCTTTACTTTTTATGTAAGCAACAATCGCCCCAAACACAAATAGCACACCCGCAACAAGTATATTATTCCCTAATGAAACTTCCCCATTTGCAATCAGTACAGATCTTAAATACACGAAATCAAATAAAACGAATGCAATAAAGAAGAGCTGGACTGCATTCCATAAAGAAGGTGATCGGAACATACCTAGTCCAAAACGATGGATTGTTAAATAGGCAAAGAATCCCATTTGACTTATAACACTAAAAATAAAGCCTACACCCATCAACCAGAAAGAAACTGCTAGAATTTCCTTTCCGTCGAAATTTTGAAAAAATTTAGCATACTTGTCCCACTCCAAAACAAAACCAAGAATGACTGTACTAATCCCACCAAGAAACAACGTCGTAAAAAATAGTCGTACCCACTTGCGGCTATTCACAACACATCCCCCATTATCCTTATATTTCTAATTAAATTGTATCAATGACAATTTCAAAAAGCTAGCCATGTTCATGTATAAATTCCTTAAAGATATTTATATTAAAAAGAGAGAACTGTGCTGAAAGGAGTTCCAACTTATGAAACGGATGCTGCTCGTTTTGACTTCTTCTTTTTTATTTCTTGTACTTGTAGCATGTGCACAAGGAAAAGAAGCAAAGTCCGAACTTGATTATGATCAAACGAAGAAAATGATTGTTGATATTTTAAAAACCGATCAAGGTAAGAAAGCTATTCAAGATGTATTAACTGATGAAAAAATGAAACAAGCACTCATACTAGATGAAACAGTAGTAAAGAAAACGATTGAAGATGCAATGGTATCCGACAAAGGGCAACAATTCTGGGAAAAGCTCTTTAAAGACCCTGAGTTCTCATCGAAATTCGCTAAAAGTATGGGGAAAGAACAAACAACCTTAATGAAAACATTACTAAAAGACCCTGAATACCAAGCAGGCGTTATAGAAATTATGAAAAACCCTGAAGTAGAAAAAATGATGTTACAAACGATGAAGAGCAAAGAATACCGTCAATATTTACAACAAGTACTAACAGAAACTGCTGAAAGCCCACTCTTCCAAGCTAAGATGATTGATATTATTAGTAAAGGTGTACAAAAGGCCGAAAAAAGTGGATCTGATAAAAAGGAAGCAGGCGGTGAAGGTGGTTCCCAAGACGGTAAAAAGGAGCAGCAGTAAAAATAATAATTATAATGAGTGGACAATATATGTATCGTCCACTCATTATTATTTTATTTTTGCGCGACAGCTATTTTATCAATTACCGTCTCAGCTATCGTGCGATAAATAAGACCCGTCGTATGTGTATCTTCATATACTGACGGCGCAAAGTCTTCTTTATTCCAATCAGGTTGTTGAAGCGGGATTCTGCCAAGTACTTCTGTTTGAAGTTCTGTAGCTAATTTATCTCCGCCACCTCTTCCAAACACATATTCTTTTTCACCAGTTGTTTTACTTTCAAAATACGCCATATTTTCAACAACACCAAGAATACTATGTTCTGTACGTAAAGCCATGGCTCCAGCGCGCGCTGCTACAAATGCTGCTGTTGGATGCGGCGTTGTTACAATAATCTCTTTACAAGCCGGCAACATCGAATGTAAGTCTAGCGCAACATCACCTGTACCCGGTGGTAAATCTAAAACTAAATAGTCTAAATCGCCCCATTCTACTTCTGTAAAGAAGTGATTTAACATTTTCCCAAGCATAGGCCCTCTCCAAATAACCGGTGCATTATCTTCTACAAAGAACCCCATTGAGATTACCTTTACACCTAGACGCTCCACTGGAATAATTTTATCCCCTCTTACAACAGGACGTTTTTCTATCCCCATCATATCCGGTACGCTAAAACCGTAAATATCAGCATCAATGATACCAACCTTTTTCCCTAGACGAGCTAGAGCAATAGCAAGGTTAACAGAAACTGTTGATTTCCCTACCCCACCTTTTCCACTCGCCACTGCTAAAAATGTTGTTTTTGAATTTGGTGACAATAAAGATTCAATTTGCTCTTCTTCCTGTTCTGGTGCAAACTGAGTTAATTCCTCTTCTGTGAATTCTGCAAAGCGAAGCCCTACTGTTGCCGCTCCTAGTTCTTTTACTAACTTTACAATTCCAGATTGCAATTGCATTTGTTCTGCTGTACCGGTTTTTACGATTGCAATTTTAACACTTACATGTTCCTTCTCAGGCTTAACTGTTACCTCTTTAATTGCCCCTGTTTCTTTTAACGTTTTATGTAAAAATGGATCTACAATCCCTTCTAACGCTTCCACTACTTGCTCTTTCGTTACCATAGTTAGCCCAGCCCCCTGTATGAAAAATAACGTAATGTTAATTAAATGCATCTCTCTTTTTTTTTTAAATAAATGCGTTTACATTTCCAGTATAACATATTTTCGGAAAACTTCGTTAACGAGAGAAACTCAAAAAATCCTCCTTATTCTGGAGGATTTCCTTTTTCCGTGAAATAGCGTAATATACCACGATATACTGCAGCCGCTACCTTTTGCTGATATTTCTCCGAATTTAACATATACCTTTCGTTTACATTCGATAAAAAGCCAGCTTCAATTAAAGCACCTGGTGTTTTCGCATACTTTAATAAATATACATGAGAAATTGTTTTAGCAGAACGATTCGTATTCTCTAAACTCGTTCTCAATTCAGCTTGTATAAATTTCGCAGCACGTTCATTTTCAATAGAAGAACGGTAATAGAACGTTTGTGCGCCCTTCGATCCACTACTAGTTAAAGCATTTAAATGAATACTCGCAAAAAAGTCTACATCAGGTTTATTAATAATCTCTACACGCTTTTTTAAATCTTCTGCTTTACGCCTACTATATGATTTTGTATCTTTCTGAGCTAAATCATAATCTCCCTCACGTGTTAAAATAACTAGTGCACCTTGTTCTTGTAAATAATCTTGTACCTTCTTTGTAATCTCAAGCGTAATATCTTTTTCTATAATATCTTTTCCACCAACAGCCCCTCCGTCTGGTCCACCATGCCCAGCATCTAATACAATCACTTTCCCTGATAAGGGTAAATTCCAAGCTCGCCACGATTTTGTAATTTGAAATTCTTGTTTGACTAAAAAAAACAAAACAACCGCAGCGAGTGCAAAAGAGATAATTCGAATTCTCTTCATACCTTTCCTCCTCCAGCTAGTCCCTCTAATTACTTATATGGGACAAGAGGAAAGTTTATGCTTGTCTTAATGAAGCTTTAATCGATATCTTCTTTCACCTTTTTCATACCCTTCCTGCCACCATAAGCCGATAAACTGCTGACAAGATTCAAAAAGTAATTCCTCATCTTGTAACTTAATTTCTCTCATAGTCATGCTCGTTAAAAATTGAAATAGTGTTTCCGTTAATTGTTGCTCTTCTTCTAAGGCTCTATATTTCACATCAAAGAATGATTCGCCATAATAACCAAACTTACTGTATCTCGCTCCTAATAAATACGATTCTATCCCTAATTCAATACAGTAATCTTCATACTGACGATGAAGTTCCTGCATCTGAAAGGCATCTCTAATATTTGAACGTAATGTTTTTAATGATAATTCTCGCAGCATCTTCCGTTCATATTTCAGCTGCTTTTCTTTTTGTTTTTCTTGTAAGCTGACAATGACATTCATAGTACTTATAAACCTCCCTAATACGTATTAGTCTAAACTTCTAAAGAAGAAGCATACGTGAGAGGATAGCACTAAAATATTCCAAACTACAAAAATTCCAAAAGAGGAATGAAACATAAAAAAACCCCAACCAAAATGGTTGGGGTTTGTAGTTCGCAAAAATTAACGTTTTGAGAACTGAGGTGCACGACGTGCGCCTTTAAGACCGTATTTTTTACGCTCTTTCATACGTGCGTCACGAGTTAATAGACCTGCACGTTTTAGTGTTAGACGGTATTCTGGATCAGCTTTTAATAAAGCGCGAGAAATACCGTGACGAATAGCACCAGCTTGACCAGTGTATCCACCACCATTTACGTTTACAAGTACATCGTAGTTACCTAAAGTTTCTGTTGCAACTAGAGGTTGTTTCACTACTTCACGTAATGCAGCAAATGGGATATAGTTTTCAAAATCACGACCGTTAATGATAACGCGTCCTTCGCCTGGAACTAGGCGTACGCGCGCTACTGAACTCTTACGACGTCCAGTGCCATAGTATTGAACCTGTGCCAAAGTAAGCCCTCCTTTAATTAATTATCCGCGAAGTTCGTAAACTTCTGGTTTTTGTGCTTGGTGTGGATGCTCTGCTCCAGCATACACGTTTAGTTTCTTAGAAACTTGACGGCCTAAGCGTCCTTTTGGAAGCATGCCTTTAATTGCAAGCTCTAACATTTGTACAGGGTAGTTTGTACGCATTTCTAGAGCTGTTCTTTGTTTAAGTCCACCTGGGTGGTTAGTGTGACGGTAGTAAATTTTATCGTTTAATTTATTACCTGTTAAATGAATTTTCTCAGCGTTAATAATAATTACATGATCACCCGTGTCAACGTGTGGTGTAAATGTAGGTTTGTTTTTACCGCGTAAAATAGATGCTACTTCCGTAGATAGGCGACCTAAAGTTTGACCTTCAGCATCAACCACATACCATTTACGCTCAACTTCGTTAGCTTTTGCCATAAAAGTCGTACGCATGTGTTTCCCTCCTCGTTATCTTTTCCATAGAAAAAATCTATTGTTTATCTTAAACACGATTTCCTTCCGGGGCTAATCGTGGTTTTAGAAACAATACCATATGTTATGATATACTTTTGAGTTTCTAATGTCAAGCAAATGTTACACCAGGATTAGTTGTTATAGTTTACCTGCCATAAGTAAAGCCCATGACCAGGAGCCATCTTTCCAGCAAACTGACGATTTTGTTTCGCTAGAATCTCTGGAATGCTATCTGGATCAAGCTTTCCTTGCCCTACGCTCAGTAACGTACCAACAATAATTCTGACCATATTATATAAAAATCCATTACCTACAAAACGAAAAATTAATTCATCGTCTTGCTCGATTAGCTCAATTTCATAAATTGTTCTCACTTTATCTTTTTTGTCAGTTTTTGCCGAACAAAAAGAAGTGAAGTCATGCGTTCCAATAAAATAAGGAATCGCTTTTCGTATAGAGTTTATTTCGAGCGGATATGGATATTGATATACGTAATTTCTACGGAATACATCCGCAGTCTTTGATAATAACACACGATAACGATATTCTTTTCTCGCAACACCGTAACGCGCATGAAACTCTTCTGTTTTTTTCTCTACCTGTCTGATAACAATATCATCTGGCAACATTGTGTTTAATGCATTACCCCATTGCCACTCTTCAAGAGACAAAGGTGTATCAAAGTGTATGACTTGTCCTTTGGCGTGAACGGTAGAATCAGTTCTACCCGATGCCTGAACACGAACAAGTTCTCCTTTATGCAATTTCTGCAAAGCTTTTTCAATCTCTTGTTGAACAGTACGATGCTGCGGCTGAATTTGATAACCACAAAAATGCATGCCATCATATGCAACCGTACATTTTATTCTATCCATTTCTCTATTCTCCATTACGATCGCACCCATGCCAAAATACAAGCTAAACAAAGTAAGCTTATAATCGTTACTGTATCGCTTGTTTTCCAGCGTAGTTGCCTAAATTTAGTACGTCCTTCGCCACTTTGATATCCACGAGCCTCCATAGCAATTGCTAAGTCCTCAGCACGCTTAAAAGCACTGATAAATAGAGGAACCAGTAGTGAGATAATAGCTTTCATCCTATCTTTTATCGGTCCTCCTGCGAAATCAATACCACGTGACGATTGTGCCTTCATTATTTTACTCGTTTCATCCATTAATGTCGGAATAAAACGAAGAGAAATTGACATCATTAATGCGATTTCATGAACAGGAACTTTTATACGCTTCAACGGCTTTAATAACGTCTCCAAACCATCTGTAATCTCAATAGGTGTCGTCGTTAACGTTAATAATGTTGTCATTAAAATAATAACGAAGAATCGTATAGAAATGTATATCCCTTGCTCTAATCCTTTTTCATGTATTGAAAACCAACCAAGCTGGAATAGTACTTCCCCTTCTTTATTTGTAAAAATATGCAGGAAAAATGTAAAAAGAAAAATCCATAGAATTGGTTTTAAGCCCGAAAGTACATAACGAATCGGCACTTTTGCAAAAAATAAAGCAATGAGTGCATATAAAAATAAAAATCCATATGAAATCGCATTATTTGCTAAGAAAACAACAAATACATATAAAAAGACAATCAGCAGCTTCGTACGTGGATCAAGTTGATGAATAAGAGAATTCCCTGGAATATACCTTCCAATAATCAACTGCTGCATGATTCATGACCACCTTTTCGTAACACCTGCACAACTTCATGAGTAAGATCCTCTAAAGATAAGGTAGCCTTTGGGATTGAAATGCCAAACTTCTCTTCAATTGCACGTTTATACTTTAAAGACATAGGAAGATCCACGCCAATTTTCTCTAGTTCATCAGCATGTGAAAATACTTCCTCTGCACTTCCTTGCAAAAAGACCGTTCCTTTATGCATGACTACAACCTGCTCCGCATACTTAGCAGCATCCTCCATATTATGTGTTACTAGGATAACTGTAAGACCTTTTTCCTTATGGAGCTTATAAAACATCCCCATAAGTTCATTCTGCCCTTTTGGATCTAGCCCTGCTGTAGGTTCATCTAATACAAGCACTTCGGGTTCCATTGCCAATACGCCCGCTATCGCAACACGCCTCATTTGCCCACCACTTAACTCGAACGGTGAACGTGTTAACAGTGCTGGCTCTAACCCTACAAGTTCAATTGCCTCTCTTGCCTTTTGCTTCGCTTCTTCTACAGATACCCCAAAATTAGTAGGGCCGAAACAAATATCTTTCTCCACAGTCTCTTCAAACAACTGATGTTCTGGGAATTGAAAGACAACCCCTACCTTTTTACGTAGTGGCTTTAGCTTTTTTTCTTTCTTTCCTGCCGAAATGAAGTGTTCACCAATTTGAACTGTGCCATTCGTCGGCTGCAATAAACCATTTAAATGTTGAATCATCGTCGACTTACCTGAACCAGTATGACCGATAATGGCATAATAGCCCCCACTTGGAAACGACACGTCTACATCATAAAGTGCGCGTCTTTCAAATGGAGTTTTATATTGATAACGATGTTCTACTTTTTGGAATGTAATCTCCAAAGTTCGTTCACCAAGCTTTCCATTGTAAGATGCGTATTTTGCAAGATAATTTCATTTCTTTTTAATAATTCTGCTATTTTCACTGAAAATGGTACATCTAATCCAATTTCTTGGAGCATATGAGAGGACTTGAAGATTTGTTTTGGAGTCCCTTCCTCTAATATTTCTCCCTTATTTAAAATAATGATACGGTCTGATTGTGCCGCTTCTTCTAAATCGTGCGTAATTGATAACACGGTAATACCTTTTTGATTAACAAGTTGTCTAACCGTTTCTACTACTTCACGTCTCCCTTGAGGATCTAACATTGACGTTGCTTCATCTAATATCAAAATAGATGGCTGAAGTGCTAAAACGCCTGCTATTGCCACTCGCTGTTTTTGCCCACCAGATAACGAATGAGGTTCATCATTAAGAAAATCTTCCATACGGACAAGTTTGAGGGCCTGATCTAATCTTTCTACCATTTGCTCTCTTGGCATTCCGATATTCTCTAAGCCAAAAACAACGTCGTCTTGCACTGTCGTTCCAACAAATTGATTGTCTGGATTTTGAAATACCATCCCAATTTGTTTTCGAACATCCCATACCGTTTCCTCGGATAAAACCATTGTATCATTTACTGTAATAGTCCCTGTTTCCGGCAAAAACAAACCATTCAATAATTTTGCAAGTGTAGACTTCCCTGAACCGTTTTGTCCAATAACAGATACCCATTCTCCCTCATACAAAGAAAATGAAACATCTTTTAATGCATAAGTGGCTGCCCCAGGATATTGAAATGATATATTTTCTGTCCGAAGTTTCTCTTTTTTCAATACAAGGCACCCTTTCCTTCGCCAAGTTAGCCTATTTTTATATTTAAAAAAAAGGGCCATGACCAGTTTCTTGAAAAGAACTGTCCTGCCCTTTTAATTATCATTATACTAACTCGATAATTACCATTGGTGCTGCGTCTCCGCGACGTGGACCAATTTTTGCAATACGAGTGTATCCGCCTTGGCGCTCAGCATAGCGTGGAGCTACATCAGCGAATAATTTTTGAAGTGCATCTTGACCAGTCTCAGCGTTAGCTACTTCATTGCGAATGAAAGCTGCTGCTTGACGGCGAGCATGAAGATCTCCGCGTTTACCTAAAGTGATCATTTTTTCCACTACAGAACGAAGTTCTTTTGCACGAGTTTCTGTCGTTTGGATGCGCTCGTTGATAATTAAATCAGTAGCTAAATCACGTAACATAGCTTTACGTTGCGCACTTGTACGGCCTAATTTTCTGTATGCCATTCGTAGTTCCCTCCTTTGTTGATGGGTTTAAATCCTCAGTCGTCTTTACGTAAACCTAAACCTAATTCCTCAAGTTTATGTTTAACTTCTTCTAAGGATTTACGTCCTAAGTTACGAACTTTCATCATATCTTCTTCTGTTTTGTTCGCAAGCTCTTGTACAGTATTAATTCCTGCACGTTTTAGGCAATTATAAGAACGAACAGAAAGATCTAGTTCTTCGATAGTCATCTCAAGAACTTTCTCTTTTTGATCTTCTTCCTTCTCGACCATAATCTCAGCATTTTGTGCTTCATCAGTTAAACCAACAAAGATATTTAAATGCTCAGTTAAGATTTTGGCACCTAAAGAGATAGCTTCTTTTGGCCCGATGCTTCCATCCGTCCATACATCAAGCGTAAGCTTATCATAATTAGCCACTTGTCCGACACGTGTCTTTTCCACTTGGTAAGTCACACGTGATACTGGAGTATAAATAGAATCAATAGGAATTACTCCTATTGGTTGATCTTCGCTTTTATTTGCATCAGCTGGCGTATACCCACGGCCACGCTTTGCAGTTAAACGCATGCGGAAATGCGCATTTTTTGCTAACGTTGCAATGTGTAAATCTGGATTTAAGATTTCTACATCACTATCGTGAGTAATATCAGCAGCTGTGACAATACCTTCGCCCTGCACATCAATTTCCAACGTCTTCTCTTCTTCAGAGTAGATTTTAAGAGCTAACTTTTTCAAGTTTAAGATGATCGTCGTAACGTCTTCTACTACGCCCTCAACTGTTGAAAATTCATGTAATACGCCATCGATTTGGATAGCAGTAACAGCGGCACCAGGGAGTGAGGATAAAAGAATACGACGTAAGGAGTTACCCAAAGTAGTACCATATCCACGCTCAAGCGGTTCAATTACGAATTTACCATATTTAGCATCTTCGTTAAGTTCAACCGTTTCGATTTTCGGCTTTTCGATTTCAATCATTAACTAAACCCTCCTTCAAAACGTCGAAACCCCGGTTAAACAAAGGGATACCCCCTGTCTAACCGAAAGTCCCCCTTAGGCAGTTCCCGATTGTGCACAACAAGCGATGTTTCTGTACGAAATTTCTCGATAATGCATCATATCCATTATAGACAAAAGGGAAAATTCTATACAGAAAAATTACACACGACGACGTTTTGGTGGACGACATCCATTATGAGGAACTGGAGTAACATCTCTAATTGCTGTTACTTCTAGACCTGCAGCTTGAAGAGCACGAATTGCAGCTTCACGACCAGCACCAGGACCTTTAACAGTAACCTCTAAAGTTTTTAAACCGTGTTCCATTGCAACTTTAGCAGCAGCTTCAGCAGCCATTTGCGCAGCGAATGGAGTAGACTTACGAGATCCACGGAAACCAAGTGCACCAGCACTAGACCAAGAAAGTGCGTTACCATGAGTATCTGTAAGTGTTACGATTGTGTTGTTGAAAGTAGAACGAATATGAGCTATACCAGCTTCAATATTCTTTTTCACACGTTTTTTACGAGTGTTTGTTTTACGTGCCATTGTTAGTTCAACCTCCTTTACTTATTATTTCTTTTTATTTGCTACTGTACGACGTGGACCTTTACGTGTACGAGCATTGTTTTTAGAGTTTTGACCACGAACTGGTAAACCACGACGGTGACGAAGACCACGGTAAGAACCGATCTCCATTAGACGTTTAATGTTAAGAGATACTTCACGACGAAGGTCTCCCTCAACTTTAATACGATCGATGATATCACGGATACGTCCTAGTTCGTCTTCCGTTAAATCACGAACTCGTGTTTCTGAAGAAATACCAGCTTCAGTAAGAATTTTTTCAGCAGTTGTGCGACCAATGCCGAATACGTAAGTTAAAGAAATAACAACGCGTTTGTCTCGAGGAATATCTACACCTGCGATACGTGCCATTCTGAATGCACCTCCTTCTGATTAACCTTGTTTTTGTTTATGTTTAGGGTTTTCACAAATAACCATTACTTTTCCACGTCTACGAATAACTTTACATTTTTCGCAGATTGGTTTAACTGACGGTCTTACTTTCATGTCTCGAACCTCCTTAAAGATTACGGAGTGCTATATTATTTAAAACGGTACGTAATACGACCACGATTTAAATCGTACGGAGATAATTCTACCGTAACTTTGTCTCCTGGTAAAATACGAATGAAGTTCATACGGATTTTACCAGAAACGTGAGCCAATACGACATGCCCATTCTCTAATTCTACTTTGAACATAGCATTTGGCAACGTTTCAAGAACGGTACCTTCGACTTCAATTACATCATCTTTAGCCATTCAATAGTTCTCCCTTCTTCAAATCAGTAACATTTTACACTGCTCTGAAATCCCGGAGAGCCAGCTACTTATAAAGTGGTAAGGATTTCGTATCCTGCTTCTGTAAGAGCAATCGTGTGCTCAAAGTGGGCACACCATTTACCATCTACCGTTACCACTGTCCAGTCATCAGATAGTGTTTTTACATATCGTCTTCCTTGATTCACCATCGGCTCAACACAGATGACCATTCCCGGCTTTAATCTAGGGCCTCTATTTGGTGGACCATAGTGCGGGATTTGAGGGTCCTCATGTAAGTCTTGCCCGATTCCGTGACCAACATACTCCCTAACGATCGAGAACCCATTCTCTTCAGCATGGGTTTGAACCGCATGTGAGATATTTGATAATCTTTCGCCTGGTTTTACTTGTTCTAGACCAAGATACAACGATTTTTCTGTGACATCAAGTAGCTTTTGAACAGATTCAGAAATGTTTCCAACTGGATACGTCCATGCAGAATCGCCATGGTACCCATTGTATTTCGCACCAATATCGATACTGATGATATCGCCCTCTTCGAGCTTGCGCTTCCCTGGAATTCCGTGTACAAGCTCTTCATTTACAGAAGCACAAATGCTCCCCGGAAATCCGTTGTATCCTTTAAAAGATGGCGTAGCACCATATTTTTGAATCGTCTTTTCCGCTATTTGATCGAGCTCTTTCGTTGTAATTCCTGGAGTAATGTGCTGTTTCAACTCTTGATGAGTTAAAGCAACGATCCTGCCAGCTTCTCGCATGATTTCTATCTCGCGAGGAGTTTTGCAGATGATCATTACGCTAAGCCTCCGATGAGAACATCGATATCAGCAAATACTTTATTGATATCTTGCTCACCATTAATGCTTTGTAAGTAGCCAAGCTCCTCGTAGAAATCAAGCAAAGGTTTTGTTTGCTTAATATTTACATCTAAACGATTTGCTACAGTTTCTTCATTGTCATCAGAGCGTTGATATAATTCGCCACCACATTTATCGCACACATCAGCTTTTGCTGGCGGATTGAATTCTAAGTGGTAAGTCGCACCGCACTCTTTACAAATGCGACGGCCTGTAAGGCGTTTTAATAACAACCCTGAATCCACATTAATGTTTAAAACATAGTCGATTTTTTTACCAAGATCTTTCATAATCTCTTCAAGAGCTGATGCTTGTGCAACAGTTCGTGGGAAACCATCTAGTAAGAAACCTCTTACGCAGTCTTCTTGACTTAAACGTTCACGAACGATTCCGATTGTAACTTCATCTGGAACAAGTGCACCTTTATCAATAAAAGATTTTGCTTGTAAACCCATTTCAGTTTCAGCCTTCATAGCTGCACGGAACATATCTCCTGTTGAAATGTGAGGGATGTTATACTTGGCAACAATCTGTTCGGCTTGTGTACCTTTACCAGCACCAGGAAGCCCCATTAAAATTAAGTTCATCCTTGTTCCCCCTCAGAGTACATGAGCATGTAGGGAAGACGATTCTTCCCACTTACTCACTGCTTGATAAACCCTTTGTAATGGCGTTTTACCAGTTGGCTTTCTAGCTGCTTCATTGTTTCTAAAGCAACGCCGACAACGATTAACATACTCGTTCCACCAATCTGTGCAGATGGAGGAAGATTTCCCAATTTCGTAAAGATAACTGGTAAGATTGCAATCGCTGCTAGGAAAATTGATCCTACAAAGGTCAAACGATACAAGATTTTTGTTAGATATTGTTCCGTATTCTTACCCGGACGAATACCTGGAACATATCCACCTTGTTTGTTTAGATTCTCTGACATTTGCTCTGGATTAACCTGAACAAACGCATAGAAATATGTGAAGGCTACAATGAGCGCAACATATATGATCATTCCCACTGGGTGAGAATAGTTAAAGTTTGCAATGATCCACTGCGATACATCATGCTTCGGGAAGAACTGTGCAATAGTTGGAGGCGTAATTAAGAATGAAACAGCAAAAATGACTGGAATAACACCCGCACTATTTACCTTAAGCGGTAAATGTGTGTTTTGTGCTCCAGCATGATTCCCATTCCCTCCTGTTACACGCTTCGCATATTGAATTGGGATCTTTCTAACAGCCTGTTGAATGAAAATAACACCAACAATAACCGCTAGCACAGCTAGTAAGATCAATGCAACTTTAACGATACTCATGAACAATTGATCTCCGATATTTTGAAACTGTTGTTGATACACTTGAGATATAACACTTGGGATCGCTGCGGCAATACCGCCAAAGATAAGGATGGAAATACCATTACCTACACCTTTAGCTGTAATCTGTTCACCTAACCACATTAAAAATGCAGTACCAGCAGTCAGTACCGTAGCAATGTATAAATAAGTGCTCCAACCAGGATTCAAAATTAATTGTCCACCTACCATACCGTTAAAACCGATTGACATACCAAACCCCTGAATAAACGCAAGAACAATTGTAAAGTAACGCGTGAATTGCGTTAGTTTACGACGGCCCATTTCACCTTGCTTCGACCATTCCGAAAATTTAGGAACAACATCCATCTGCAATAATTGCACGATGATGGATGCTGTAATATACGGCATGATTCCCATCGCGAAGATGGAGAAGTTTTTCAAGGCGCCACCGCCAAATGTATTTAGGATACCTAAGGCATTTAATTGATCTTGTGCTTTCAGTACGTCTCCATTTGTAAATGGCACTGGGATAAACGTGCCAATCCTGAATACGATTAACATCGCTAAAGTGAATAATATTTTACGTCTTATCTCAGCAACGCGCATAAAGTTGGAGATTGTACGAAACATTAGATCACCTCAACTGATCCGCCAGCTGCTTCAATTGCTTCTTTAGCACTTGAAGAGAACTTGTGCGCTTTAACAGTTAATTTTTTCTCTACTGCGCCGCTTGCAAGAATTTTAACACCGTCGTTTAACTTGCTGATAACGCCAGTTTCCAGCAATAATTCAGGTGTTACTTCTGTACCATCTTCAAAACGATTTAACGTTGATAAGTTTACAATAGTAAACTCTTTACGGTTAATGTTTGTGAAGCCGCGTTTTGGTAAACGACGGAATAATGGAGTTTGACCACCTTCGAAGCCAAGACGAACACCGCCACCAGAACGTGCGTTTTGTCCTTTATGACCTTTACCAGCAGTTTTACCGTTACCAGAACCGATACCACGACCGACACGGTTACGTACTTTACGAGAACCTTCTGCAGGTTTTAATTCATGAAGTTTCATTCCCAGGCACCTCCTTATATTAATGAGTTATCCTTAAGCTTCTTTTACAGTTATAAGGTGAGAAACTTTGTTGATCATACCAAGAATAGCAGGAGTTTCTTCCTTAACTACAGTTGAATTCAACTTTTTAAGACCTAAAGCTTCTACCGTCGCACGTTGATCTTGTGGACGACCAATTACACTACGAGTGAGGGTAATTTCTAACTTTTTCGCCATTTGTTTTCCCTCCTTAACCTAGTAGCTCTTCTACAGATTTACCGCGTAATTTTGCAACATCTTCAGCGCGCTTAAGTTCGCTTAATCCGTTCACAGTAGCGCGAATCATGTTGATTGGTGTGTTAGAACCAAGAGATTTCGAAAGAATATCTTGTACACCAGCTAATTCAAGTACCGCACGAACAGGTCCACCAGCAATAACACCAGTACCTTCTGCAGCAGGTTTTAAGAATACTTCACCAGCTCCAAAGTGACCGTTGATTGTGTGTGGAATTGTTGTACCAACTAATGGTACAGCGATTAAGTTTTTCTTAGCGTCTTCGATAGCTTTGCGGATTGCGTCTGGTACCTCTTGTGCTTTACCAGTACCGAATCCAACATGACCGTTTTTATCGCCAACTACAACTAGTGCAGCAAAGCGGAAACGACGACCACCCTTAACAACTTTCGCGACACGATTTATCGTAACTACACGTTCTTCAAGTTCTAATTTACTTGGGTCAATGCGATGCATCAATTTTCCCTCCTTTGACCATTAAAATTGTAATCCAGCCTCACGAGCAGCTTCAGCTAGAGCTTTAACACGGCCATGGTATAAGTAACCACCGCGATCAAATACTACTTCTTTAACGCCTTTCTCTACAGCACGCTTAGCAACTGATTCTCCTACTTTCGTAGCAGCTTCAGTATTGCTAGTACCGTTAAGAGCAAGGTCTTTATCAAGAGTAGATGCACTTACTAACGTTACACCATTCACATCATCAATAACTTGAGCGTAAATATGTTGATTAGAACGGAACACGTTTAAACGTGGACGTTCTGCAGTACCAGTAAGTTTAGCACGTACACGTGCATGTCTTTTCTTACGAGTCGCATTTTTATCAGCTTTAGTGATCATTCTTGTCACTCCTTTCTCTCACCTAACGGGTTTACTTAGCAGTTTTACCTTCTTTACGACGAACAACTTCGCCTTCGTAACGAATACCTTTACCTTTGTAAGGCTCAGGAGCACGTACAGCACGGATGTTAGCAGCAAATTCGCCAACACGTTGCTTGTCGATACCTTTGATTACGATTTTAGTTGGTACAGGTACTTCAACTTCAAGACCTGATTCCGGAGTCATTTCTACTGGATGAGAATAACCTACGCTTAAAACAAGTTTATCTCCTTGTTTTTGAGCACGGTAACCAACACCGACTAATTCAAGTCCGCGTGCGAAACCTGCAGTTACACCTTCAACCATGTTTCCGATTAAAGCACGAGTTGTACCGTGTAATGCACGGTGTTCCTTCTGTTCAGATGGACGCTCAACTGTTAGTGTATTTTCTTCAATTTTGATAGACATATCAGCATTGAATTTACGAGTTAATTCACCTTTAGGGCCTTTTACTGTTACAGTATTGTCTTCTGCAATTGTAATAGTAACACCTGCAGGGATTTCAAGAATCTTTTTACCAATACGAGACATGTGGTCACACCTCCGTTCGTTTTAAATATATATTACCAAACGTATGCTACTACTTCTCCACCAGTTTGTAATTGACGAGCGTCTTTGTCTGTCATTACTCCCTTAGATGTAGAAACAAGAGCGATACCTAATCCGTTAAGTACACGTGGTACTTCATCAGCTTTAGCGTAAACGCGTAAGCCAGGTTTACTGATACGTTTTAATCCAGTGATTACACGTTCATTGTTTGCACCATATTTCAGGAAAATACGAAGGATACCTTGTTTGTTATCCTCGATGTATTCTACATCACGAATGAAACCTTCACGTTTTAAAAGTTCAGCGATCTCTTTTTTGATTTTAGAAGCAGGAACCTCTAATTTCTCATGACGTACCATGTTCGCATTACGGATGCGAGTAAGCATGTCTGCAATTGGATCTGTCATCACCATGTGTTTTACCTCCTTCCCATTTGTGGGTTTTACCAACTAGCTTTTTTAACACCAGGAATTTGACCTTTATATGCAAGTTCACGGAAACAAATACGGCAAAGCTTAAATTTGCGGTATACAGAATGCGGACGACCGCAGCGTTCGCAACGTGTATACTCTTGTACTTTAAACTTAGGAGTACGCTTTTGTTTCGCTATCATAGATTTTTTAGCCACGTTTTCGCCTCCTCTACTTAGCGTTGGCTTCCATTATTTTTGGAATGGCATACCGAATTGTGTTAAAAGTTCACGAGCTTCTTCATCAGTTTTCGCTGTAGTAACGATTACGATGTCCATACCGCGGACTTTGCTTACTTTATCATAATCGATCTCAGGGAAGATAAGTTGCTCTTTAACACCTAATGTGTAGTTCCCACGACCATCGAATGATTTCTTAGAAACACCACGGAAATCACGTACACGTGGTAAAGAAACTGATACTAATTTGTCGAAGAACTCATACATTTGCTCGCCGCGTAAAGTTACTTTCGCACCGATTGGCATACCTTCACGAAGACGGAAACCAGCGATTGATTTTTTAGCACGAGTTACAACAGGTTTTTGACCTGCGATTTGTGTTAATTCTTCTACTGCATTGTCTAAAGCTTTTGAGTTAGATACCGCGTCACCAACACCAGTGTTGATTACGATCTTTTCGATTTTCGGTACTTCCATCACAGATTTATAGTTAAACTTGCTCACTAGAGCAGGAGTAATTTCCTTTTGGAACTTCTCTTTAAGGCGATTCAATGAAGTGACCTCCTTTCTTAAGAAAATTATTTATCTAATAATTCACCAGATTTTTTTGCAATACGAACTTTTTTACCATCTTCTACTTTGAAGCCTACGCGAGTAGGTTCACCTGTTTTCGGATCTAAAACCATAACGTTAGAAACGTGAATAGGTGCTTCTTTAGTAATAATTCCACCTTGTGGATTTAATTGAGATGGCTTAGAGTGTTTTTTAACGATGTTAACACCCTCAACGATAACACGGTTTTGCTTTGGGAAAGCCACAAGGATAACGCCTTGTTTTCCTTTGTCTTTTCCAGTGATTACCTGTACTTTATCACCTTTTTTTACATGCATCTTAATTCTGCACCTCCTTAGCAAGGCAATACCTTAAATTATAGAACTTCTGGAGCTAAAGAAACGATCTTCATGAAGTTGCTATCACGTAATTCACGAGCTACTGGTCCGAAGATACGAGTACCACGTGGGCTCTTATCGTCTTTGATGATAACCGCTGCGTTTTCATCAAATTTGATATAAGAACCGTCCGGACGACGAGCTCCGCTCTTCGTACGTACTACTACTGCTTTAACAACGTCACCTTTTTTAACAACGCCACCTGGTGTTGCTTGTTTTACCGTAGCAACGATAATGTCACCAATGTTAGCATATTTACGACCAGAGCCGCCTAATACTTTAATTGTTAAAAGTTCACGTGCACCAGAGTTGTCAGCAACTTTCAAACGAGATTCTTGTTGGATCATGTTATGAAACCTCCCTTCGGACTAAAAATTCCGATTCGTCTATTTAGATAATAACCGCTTCTTCAACGATTTCAACTAAACGGAAACGCTTAGTAGCAGAAAGCGGGCGAGTTTCCATGATTTTAACGATATCGCCAAGTTTCGCTTGGTTTTGCTCATCATGGGCTTTGTACTTCTTAGAATACTTAACACGTTTTCCGTACAAGGAATGAGTTTTGTAAGTTTCAACTAAAACTGTAATCGTTTTGTCCATTTTGTCAGACACAACACGACCAGTATAAACTTTGCGTTGGTTACGTTCGCTCACTATGCAAACCTCCCCTCAATTTATCGATTAATTCCGATCTCTCTTTCACGAACTACAGTTTTCATACGAGCGATTGCTTTACGCACTTCACGAATGCGAGTTGGATTCTCTAATTGTCCTGTAGCAAGTTGGAAGCGAAGATTGAACAATTCTTCCTTTAAAGCTTTAACTTTTGTTTCGATTTCGGCAGTGGTTAATTCACGAATATCATTAGTTTTCATTAGATTCACCACCATTTTCTTCACGTTTTACGAATTTACATTTCACAGGTAACTTGTGAGCTGCAAGACGTAATGCTTCGCGTGCTACCTCTTCAGATACACCCGCGATTTCGAACATAATTTTCCCAGGTTTTACTACTGCTACCCAGCCTTCTGGTGCCCCTTTACCGGAACCCATACGTACTTCTAGAGGTTTTGCAGTGTAAGGTTTAGAAGGGAAAATTTTAATCCATACTTTACCGCCACGTTTCATGTAACGAGTCATTGCACGACGAGCAGCTTCGATTTGACGGTTTGTAATCCATGAAGCAGCTTGTGCTTGTAAACCGAATTCACCGAAAGCAATTTCAGTTCCACCTTTTGCACGACCACGCATTTTACCACGATGCTCTCTACGATATTTTACGCGTTTTGGCATTAACATATTATTTTCCTCCTTCCTCAGAAGCTTTCTTTTTTGTAGGAAGGACTTCTCCACGGTAGATCCATACTTTTACGCCTAATTTACCGTATGTTGTATCAGCTTCAACTGCTGCATAGTCAATATCAGCGCGAAGTGTATGAAGTGGAACAGTTCCTTCACTGTAAGATTCTGCACGAGCGATATCAGCTCCGCCAAGACGACCAGAAACCTGTGTTTTAATACCTTTAGCACCTGCACGCATAGCACGTTGAATAACTTGCTTTTGTGCACGACGGAATGATACACGGTTTTCTAATTGACGAGCAATGTTTTCGCCTACTAATTTAGCGTTAAGATCAGCTCTCTTAACTTCTAAAATGTTGATGTGTACACGCTTGCCTGTTAATTGGTTAAGTGCTTTACGAAGTGCTTCAACTTCAGTACCACCTTTACCAATTACCATACCAGGTTTTGCAGTGTGAATTGTAACATTTACACGATTTGCTGCACGTTCGATTTCTACTTTAGCAACAGCAGAATCTTTTAAGCGTACAGTAATGTACTCACGGATTTTGATGTCTTCATGTAATAATGTAGCATAATCTTTCTCTGCGAACCAACGAGATTCCCAGTCACGGATAACGCCGACACGAAGACCAATTGGATTAACCTTTTGACCCATCGATTATCCCTCCTTCTTTTCTGATACCACAACTGTAATGTGGCTTGTGCGTTTGTTAATTTGGCTTGCACGACCCATTGCACGTGGACGGAAACGTTTCAACGTTGGACCTTCGTCAACGAAAACTTTTTCAACAACTAGGTTGTTAATGTCCATCTCATAATTGTGCTCTGCATTTGCGATTGCAGATTTTAAAACTTTCTCTACAACTGGAGAAGCAGTTTTTGGTGTGTGGTTAAGGATAGCAATCGCTTCACCCACTTGCTTACCTCGGATTAAGTCTACTACTAAACGAACTTTACGAGGAGCAATACGAACTGTTCTCGCTACTGCTTTAGCTTGCATTGAAGTGCCTCCTCTCATTATCTTCTAGTTTTCTTATCGTCAGCAAGGTGACCTTTATACGTACGAGTTGGTGCGAATTCACCTAACTTATGGCCAACCATATCCTCAGTGATGTACACAGGTACGTGTTTACGACCATCATATACAGCGATTGTGTGTCCGATGAACTGAGGGAAGATTGTTGAACGGCGAGACCAAGTTTTAACAACTTGTTTTTGCTCAGATGCAACTAATTTTTCCATTTTGCTCATTAAGTGATCATCGACAAATGGTCCTTTTTTTAAGCTACGAGCCATTTTGGTGCCTCCCTTCGTGATTGGCGTACGGTTCTAGAAATGAACCGTACTACAATCCCATTATTTTTTACGACGACGAACGATGAATTTGTCAGACGCTTTGTTTTTCTTACGAGTCTTGAATCCAAGAGTTGGTTTACCCCATGGAGACATTGGAGACTTACGTCCGATTGGAGAACGTCCTTCACCACCACCGTGTGGGTGATCAACCGGGTTCATTACAGAACCACGAACTGTTGGGCGTTTACCTAACCAGCGAGAGCGACCTGCTTTACCGATTTTGATAAGTTCGTGCTGTTCGTTACCTACTTGACCGATTGAAGCGCGACAAGCAGATAATACAAGACGTACTTCACCAGAAGTTAAACGTACAAGTACGTATTTACCTTCTTTACCAAGTACTTGAGCAGATGTACCAGCAGAACGAACTAATTGTCCGCCACGACCAGGCTTAAGCTCGATATTATGAACAACAGTACCTACTGGAATGTTGATTAATGGTAATGCGTTACCGATTTTGATGTCAGCTTCTGGGCCAGACATAACTTCCATACCTACTTCTAAAGATTTAGGAGCAAGAATGTAACGTTTTTCACCGTCAACGTAGTTAATTAATGCGATATTCGCAGAGCGGTTTGGATCGTATTCGATCGTAGCAACGCGTCCTGGAATTCCATCTTTGTTACGCTTAAAGTCGATGATACGGTATTGACGCTTATGTCCGCCACCTTGATGACGTACAGTAATTTTACCTTGGTTATTACGACCAGCCTTCTTGCTTAAAGGAGCAAGTAATGACTTTTCTGGTCTGTCAGTCGTGATTTCAGCGAAATCATTCGTAGTCATATTACGACGACCGTTAGTAGTTGGATTATACTTTTTAATTCCCATCTCAATTTCCCTCCTTCTTTAGTAAGAATTAAACGCCTTGGAAGATTTCGATTTCTTTGCTGTCAGCAGTTAGCTTAACGATTGCTTTACGACGACGGCTAGTAAAACCAGCGTGACGACCAACGCGTTTTGCTTTCGGCTTGTAGTTCATGATGTTCACTTTTTCTACTTTAACACCAAAGATCGCTTCAAGAGCATCTTTAACTTCTGTTTTATTAGATTTAACGTCCACATCGAACGTGTATTTTTTTTCAGCCATCATTTCCATAGAACGTTCAGTGATAACTGGGCGCTTAATGATATCACGAGGATCTCTCATTATGCAAGCACCTCCTCTACTTTTTCCACTGCCGCTTTTGTCATGATTAGCTTATCATGATGAAGCACGTCTAAAACGTTTACGCCATCAGCAGTGATTACTGTTACTCCAGGGATATTGCGAGCAGATAACTCTACAGATTCGTTTGCATCAGCAGTTACGATAAGAGCTTTCTTCTCAACAGTTAATCCTTTAAGTACTGCTAGCATGTCTTTTGTTTTTGGTGCATTTAACACTAGGTCTTCAAGAACTACAATGTTGTTCTCAACTACTTTAGTAGCTAATGCAGATTTGATTGCTAAACGACGAACCTTCTTAGGAAGTTTGTACGCATAGCTTCTTGGTGTAGGTCCGAATACCGTACCACCACCACGCCATTGAGGAGAGCGGATAGACCCTTGACGAGCACGTCCAGTTCCTTTTTGACGCCATGGTTTACGACCACCACCACGAACTTCAGAACGAGTTTTTACTTTGTGTGTACCTTGACGTAAAGATGCACGTTGCATCATTACAGCTTCGAAAAGTACAGCTTCATTTGGTTCGATACCGAAAATAGCTTCAGCTAATTCGATTTCACCAACCTGTGAACCAGTTTGGTTATATACAGTAACTTTTGGCATTGGAATTCCTCCTTCCTATTGTGAATTATTTGCTAACCTTCACAGCGCCTTGAACAACTACAAGAGATTTCTTAGCACCTGGAACGTTACCTTTTACTAGTAATAAGTTGCGCTCAGTGTCAACTTGAACGATTTCTAAGTTTTGGATAGTAACTTGGTCTCCACCCATACGTCCAGCAAGTTTTTTGCCTTTGAATACACGGTTCGGAGCAACTGGGCCCATTGAACCTGGACGACGGTGATAGCGAGAACCATGAGACATAGGTCCGCGAGATTGTCCGTGGCGTTTGATAACACCTTGGAAACCTTTACCTTTAGAAATTCCTGTTACGTCAACGATTTCACCTGCAGCGAAAACTTCAACTTTTACCTCTTGACCAACCTCTAATCCGTCCACGTCTGCATCGCGGATTTCGCGAATGAAGCGCTTAGGAGTTGTAGATGCTTTAGCAGTGTGGCCTTGTTCAGGTTTGTTAGTTAACTTTTCACGTTTATCTTCAAATCCTAACTGGATTGCATTGTAGCCATCAGTTTCAGTTGTTTTCTTTTGAAGAACAACGTTTGGATTAGCAGCGATAACTGTTACTGGGATTAACTCACCGTTCTCAGCAAATACTTGAGTCATACCGATCTTTCTTCCTAAGATTCCTTTGGTCATGAGTTACACCTCCTACATTTTTAAGTTATATGAATTATAGTTTGATTTCGATATCTACACCAGACGGTAAGTCTAAACGCATTAATGAATCTACTGTTTGTGGAGTAGGACTCACGATATCGATTAAACGTTTGTGTGTGCGCATTTCGAATTGCTCACGAGAATCTTTGTACTTATGAACAGCACGAAGAATTGTGTAAATAGTCTTCTCAGTTGGTAATGGGATCGGACCAGAAACTGTTGCCCCAGAACGCTTAGCTGTTTCTACAATTTTCTCAGCTGATTGATCAAGAATACGGTGATCATAAGCTTTTAAACGGATACGAATTTTTTCTTTTGCCATTATTTTCCCTCCTTCGTTCGCCTATTTCTAAAATAGACCTTCTCCATGGAAATTTCCCCACACCATGCCATGGCAAAGCGGCCGGGTGTGTCAGCAACCTTCCACTTCATCGCAGTCAAAGACCAACATTGTCTATTATACAATGTTATTCGTCTAGATGCAAGCATCTTTTTGTTTGCATCTGCTTTTCTCTACTTTTGCTATTATACATGGCACTTTAAAGAATTTCAAGTTTTCATCTACCAGAATTCATTTTACAGTTTCTGGGTTTGTTTTATTGTTTTATTACTTTTTTATATACTATAGAAGAAACTCGTCAAAATATAAAAATATAATCCATTCATTATATAAAGTAAAACTTTGATCATCGGTTTTTTTGTTCATCCCCCAATGATTATTAATTGAACCATTCAGCCTGCTCGTTAATACTTGATAAAGACAAACAAAAACCCCAAGGGAAAATCCCTTGGGGTTTTTTATATCAGTTAAGATTACTCAACGATAGTAGCAACTACGCCGTAACCTACTGTACGTCCACCTTCACGAATAGAGAATTTAGTTCCCTCTTCGATAGCGATTGGAGCGATAAGTTCGATAGTCATTTCGATGTTGTCACCAGGCATTACCATTTCAGTACCTTCTGGTAATTGGATGATACCAGTTACGTCAGTTGTACGGAAGTAGAACTGAGGACGGTAGTTAGCGAAGAATGGAGTGTGACGTCCACCTTCTTCTTTAGATAATACGAAAACTTCAGCTTTGAATTTAGCGTGAGCTTTTACAGAGCCAGTTTTAGCAAGAACTTGTCCACGTTGGATGTCTTCACGAGCAACCCCACGAAGTAAAGCACCGATGTTGTCTCCAGCTTGAGCTTGGTCAAGAAGTTTACGGAACATCTCTACACCAGTTACAGTTGTAGAAGCATTTTCTTCAGCAAGACCGATGATTTCTACTACGTCACCAACTTTAACGATTCCGCGCTCTACACGACCAGTTGCAACTGTACCACGACCTGTGATAGAGAATACATCCTCGATAGGCATTAAGAATGGTTTGTCAGTTTCACGTTCTGGAGTTGGGATGTAAGCATCAACTTCAGTCATTAATTCAATGATTTTTGCTTCCCAATCAGCTTCTCCTTGAAGAGCTTTAAGAGCAGAACCTTTGATTACAGGAATGTCGTCGCCTGGGAATCCGTATTCAGATAATAGGTCGCGAACTTCCATTTCTACTAATTCTAATAATTCTTCGTCGTCTACCATGTCGCATTTGTTTAAGAATACAACGATGTAAGGAACACCTACTTGACGAGAAAGAAGGATGTGCTCACGTGTTTGAGGCATTGGGCCATCAGCAGCAGATACTACTAAGATACCGCCGTCCATTTGAGCAGCACCAGTGATCATGTTTTTAACATAGTCAGCGTGACCTGGGCAGTCAACGTGTGCATAGTGACGAGTTTCAGTTTCGTACTCAACGTGTGCAGTTGAGATTGTGATTCCGCGCTCTCTTTCTTCTGGAGCAGCGTCGATTTGATCGTATCCGCGTGCTTCAGCACCACCAGCTTTTGCAAGAACTGTAGTGATCGCAGCAGTTAATGTAGTTTTACCATGGTCAACGTGGCCGATTGTACCGATGTTAACATGGGGTTTAGAACGTTCGAATTTAGCTTTAGCCATTCTAAATTCCTCCTTAGTTTATATAGGTTATTTTATATTTAGACTAGAAAGTGAAACTTACGTCCCACTTTCTAAGCTTACATAAGTAGTTATACTTGAACAATCGATAAAAATCAATTATTCACCTTTATTTTTTTTAATAATTTCTTCAGAAACAGACTTCGGTACTTCTTCATAATGATCAAATGTCATTGAGAATGTTCCGCGTCCTTGAGTGTTAGAACGTAATGCTGTTGCATAACCGAACATTTCAGAAAGTGGAACCATAGCGCGAACAACTTGTGCGTTACCGCGAGCTTCCATACCTTCTACACGTCCACGACGAGATGTTACGTCGCCCATAATATCACCCATGTACTCTTCAGGAATTACAACTTCAACTTTCATCATTGGCTCAAGAATTACTGGGCTACATTTAGAAACCGCAGCTTTAAGTGCCATAGATGCAGCGATTTTGAACGCCATCTCAGATGAATCGACATCATGGTAAGAACCGTCAACTAACGCAGCTTTAATGTCAACTAGTGGATAACCAGCTAGTACACCATTTTTAAGTGAGTCTTCAAGACCCGCTCCAACAGCTGGGATGTATTCACGTGGAACTACACCACCGACGATTTTGTTTTGGAATTCAAAACCTTTACCTTCTTCATTAGGTTCAAACTCAATCCAAACGTGACCGAATTGTCCACGACCACCAGATTGACGAGCGAACTTACCTTCAACTTTCGCAGCAGCGCGGAAAGTCTCACGGTATGCTACCTGAGGAGCACCAACGTTTGCTTCCACTTTGAATTCACGACGCATACGGTCAACGATGATATCAAGGTGAAGTTCACCCATACCAGCGATGATTGTTTGGCCAGTTTCTTGGTCAGTGTGAGCACGGAATGTTGGATCTTCTTCAGAAAGCTTAGATAATGCTGTACCCATTTTATCTTGGTCAGCTTTAGATTTTGGTTCGATAGCTACAGAGATAACTGGCTCTGGGAATTCCATAGACTCAAGGATAACAAGACTCTTCTCATCACAAAGAGTATCACCAGTAGTAGTATCTTTTAAACCTACAGCAGCAGCGATATCACCAGCGTAAACTGTTGAAATCTCTTCACGGCTGTTAGCGTGCATTTGTAGGATACGACCTACACGCTCACGCTTACCTTTAGTTGAGTTTTTCACGTATGATCCAGAGTTTAACACACCAGAATACACACGGAAGAACGTTAACTTACCAACATAAGGGTCAGTCATGATTTTGAATGCTAAAGCTGCGAATGGTTCTTCATCGCTAGACTTACGTTCGATTTCTTCATCTGTATCCGGAAGAGTACCTTTAATAGCTGGTACATCTAATGGAGATGGTAGGTAATCGATAACTGCGTCTAACAGAATTTGAACACCTTTATTTTTGAATGCAGAACCACAGATTACTGGGAAGAATTCTACAGAAGTTGTAGCCTTACGGATACCAGCTTTAAGCTCTTCTACAGTGATTTCTTCACCTTCTAGGTACTTCATCATCATTTCTTCATCAAGCTCAGCTACCGCTTCAATAAGTTTTCCACGGTATTCTGCAGCTAATTCTTTGTGCTCTTCAGGAATTTCAACACGCTCGATGTCTGTTCCTAAATCGTTTCCGTACATGTAAGCACATTCTTCAACAAGGTCAATGATACCATTGAACTCATCTTCAGCACCGATTGGTAACTGAATTGGGTGTGCGTTTGCTTGTAAACGATCGTGGATTGTTCCTACAGAGTATAAGAAATCTGCACCAATCTTATCCATTTTGTTAACGAATACGATACGAGGTACACCGTAAGTAGTAGCCTGACGCCAAACAGTTTCTGTTTGTGGTTCTACACCAGATTGTGCATCAAGTACTGCTACCGCACCATCAAGTACGCGTAAAGAACGTTCTACTTCTACTGTGAAGTCTACGTGTCCTGGAGTGTCAATGATGTTTACACGGTGACCTTTCCATTGAGCTGTAGTTGCAGCAGAAGTAATTGTGATACCACGCTCTTGCTCTTGCTCCATCCAGTCCATCTGAGATGCACCTTCATGAGTTTCACCGATTTTATGAATACGTCCTGTGTAATACAGAATACGCTCAGTTGCTGTTGTTTTACCAGCATCGATGTGAGCCATGATACCAATATTACGAGTGTTTTCTAAAGAGAACTCTCTTGTCATTTGGTGTCTTGCTCCTTCCATATATGGATTGGATTTTTTTATTTTAAGTAGCAAAAAAGCCACTTTATATTGTTACACATGTCAGTATGTCCAGTACCCTCATTATGTAAAACGAGCGCCCAACGAAAGGGAGAGGCATTCTCCCTCTCCACACTTCCATAAGCGACAAATAAAGCGGTTTATGCTTACATTTATTTTACGTTGAATCCTACCAACGGTAATGAGCAAATGCTTTGTTAGCTTCTGCCATTTTATGAGTGTCTTCACGTTTCTTAACAGATGCACCAGCGTTGTTAGCTGCATCTAAGATTTCGTAAGCTAGACGCTCTTCCATAGTTTTTTCACCACGAAGACGAGCATAGTTTACTAACCAGCGAAGACCTAAAGTTGTACGGCGTTCTGGACGAACCTCAACTGGAACTTGGTAGTTAGCACCACCAACACGACGAGCACGTACTTCAAGAACAGGCATGATGTTCTTAAGAGCTTGCTCGAATACTTCCATAGGGTCTTTCTCTGAACGTTCACGAACGATATCGAAAGCGTTATAAAGAATTGTTTGAGATTTACCTTTTTTACCGTCAACCATCATTTTGTTGATAAGGCGTGTTACTAGCTTAGAATTGTACATTGGATCTGGTAACACGTCACGTTTCGCAACAGGTCCTTTACGAGGCATATTGAGTTCCTCCTTTCATTTTAAAGTTATTATTTTTTAGCAGGTTTTGGTCGCTTAGTACCATATTTAGAACGTCCTTGCATACGTTTGTCAACACCAGCTGTGTCAAGCGCACCACGAACGATGTGGTAACGTACTCCCGGTAAATCCTTTACACGACCACCGCGAATTAATACTACGCTATGCTCTTGTAGGTTATGACCGATACCTGGGATGTAAGCTGTAACCTCGATACCGTTTGTTAAACGTACACGAGCGTATTTACGTAACGCTGAGTTAGGTTTCTTTGGAGTCATTGTACCAACACGAGTACATACACCACGTTTTTGAGGTGCAGAGATATCAGTTGATTTTTTCTTTAAAGAGTTGAACCCTTTGTTTAACGCAGGTGATTTAGATTTCCATACTTTATCAGTACGACCATTTCTCACTAATTGGTTAATAGTAGGCATTTGATTATCCTCCCTTCGCATGTTTGTATGACCACATATCCAGGTGGTTCATTATTAGTTGAAAACAAAGTTTTTGCAAGGGAGAGCAAATGCTCTCTCCTCACAAAAACAGTTTTAACTTATTATTCCTATTGCTGAAGCTCCTACTTGAATCCCCGAAACTTTTCCAAGCTTACGAACTGATTCAACTTTTGTTATGGGTACGTTATGTTGCAAGGCAGTACAAATGATTGTATGGGTTAACCGCATATCAGCATCTTCTGCAATAACAACTTCTTTAACTATACCATTTTTGATTGCCTCCAATGTACGTTTATGACCAACGACTACATTTTCAGCATTTGATACTTTTTGATAAGACATATAAATATCCTCCAAAGCATCGTTCAGGAGCAACCTTGATTATAGTAACATTTTGACTCATACAATGTCAACTAGGATTAACTGTTTTTATACAAAATTTACGACGGAAAATTTTACTGTTCCACATAAACTTCATCGTTTTCTACATTCATGTCACCTTGTGTTGTTTTTACAAGATCCACTTTGCGATAACGATTCATACCTGTTCCAGCAGGAACAAGCTTACCGATAATAACATTTTCTTTCAATCCTAGAAGTTCATCGCGTTTACCCTTAATCGCTGCATCAGTTAAGACACGTGTCGTTTCTTGGAACGATGCTGCAGATAAGAATGAATCAGTTTCAAGTGAAGCTTTTGTAATACCAAGTAGAACAGGTCTAGCCGTTGCTGGTTGTTTACCTTTCAGTAACACCTTCGCATTCGCATCAGTAAACTGATGGATATCTAGTAATGTTCCTGGTAATACATCTGTTTCACCCGCATCACTTACACGAACTTTACGTAACATTTGACGTACCATTACTTCTACGTGTTTGTCACCAATTTCTACCCCTTGCATACGGTATACTTTTTGAACTTCACGTAATAAGTATTCTTGAACTGCCGTAATGTCCGTTACTTTTAGTAATTCTTTCGGATCAATAGAACCTTCTGTTAACTCTTTACCGTGGCTAATTGGCTGTCCTAAAGTTACTTTCAGACGCGCACCGTAAGGAATAGCATACGTACGAGCTTCAACTTCACCCTGTACAACTACTTCTTGACGATCTTTAACATCGTTGATCGCTGCGATAACACCATCGATTTCACTGATAACTGCCTGACCTTTCGGGTTACGAGCTTCGAAGATCTCTTGGATACGAGGTAAACCTTGAGTGATATCATCTCCGGCAACCCCACCTGTATGGAACGTACGCATCGTTAACTGTGTACCTGGCTCACCGATAGATTGAGCTGCGATAATACCTACCGCTTCTCCTACTTCTACGTCTGTACCAGTTGCTAAGTTACGACCGTAACACTTCTTACATACACCGTGGCGAGTGTTACACGTGAACGCTGAACGAATGTTTACAGTTTCAACACCCGAATTTTCAACGATATGAGCGATATCTTCAGTAATTAGTTGGTTTTCACTAACTAATACTTCACCTGTTTCAGGATGTTTTACAGTTTTTCTTGCAAAACGTCCAACAAGACGATCATATAATGACTCAATTACTTCATTACCCTCTTTAATCGCACCAATTAATAGACCACGATCTGTTCCACAATCATCTTCACGGACAATTACATCTTGTGCAACGTCTACAAGACGACGTGTTAAGTAACCAGAATCGGCAGTTTTAAGTGCTGTATCGGCAAGACCTTTACGCGCACCATGCGTAGAGATGAAGTACTCAAGTACTGTTAAACCTTCACGGAAACTTGATTTAATTGGAAGTTCGATAATACGACCAGATGGATTGGCCATCAGACCACGCATACCAGCAAGCTGAGTAAAGTTCGATGCGTTACCACGGGCACCGGAATCACTCATCATGAAGATTGGATTGCGTTTATTCAAGGATTTCATCAGTTTTCCTTGGATAACATCTTTTGCATTACTCCAAATAGAGATAACGCGATCGTAACGTTCTTCTTCCGTGATTAAACCGCGACGGAATTGTTTAATTACATTATCTACTTTTGCTTGTGCTTCATGGAGAATTTCATCTTTTTCACCTAATACAAGAATGTCAGATACCCCAACTGTAATACCAGCTTTTGTAGAGTACTTAAATCCTAAGTTTTTCATGCGGTCAAGCATGCGAGATGTTTCCGTAATTTGGAAACGTTTAAATACTTCCGCAATGATGTTACCAAGGATCTTCTTGCTAAATGGCGCCACTTCTTCGCGACTAGCAATAATTTCTTTAATGTTCGCACCTTTTTCAACGAAATACTCCGCTGGTGTTTCTTTTTCAAGGTTTGAGTTTGTCGGTTCATTAATATAAGGGAACGACTCTGGTAAGATTTCGTTAAATATTAATTTACCAACTGTTGTTAATAGAAGCTTACCTTTTTGCTCTTCAGTAAATGTTACGTTATTCACTGAACTTGCAGCAACTGCAACACGTGTGTGCAGATGTACATATCCATTTTGGTATGCAAGTATTGCTTCGTTTGCATCTTTGAAGACCATACCTTCACCGATTGCGCCTTCACGCTCAAGTGTTAAGTAGTAGTTACCTAATACCATATCCTGAGATGGAGTAACAACTGGTTTTCCGTCTTTTGGATTCAAGATGTTTTGTGCCGCTAACATAAGAATACGAGCTTCTGCTTGTGCCTCTGATGATAACGGTACGTGAACCGCCATTTGGTCACCGTCAAAGTCCGCGTTGTATGCAGTACATACAAGTGGGTGAAGACGAATTGCGCGACCTTCTACTAATGTAGGTTCAAACGCCTGGATACCAAGACGGTGAAGTGTTGGTGCGCGGTTTAGAAGTACTGGATGCTCTTTGATCACAGATTCTAAAACGTCCCAAACTTCAGGTTGTACACGCTCGATTTTACGTTTAGCACTCTTAATGTTGTGTGCTAAACCTTTTCCAACTAACTCTTTCATAACGAAAGGCTTAAACAATTCCAGCGCCATTTCTTTCGGTAATCCACATTGGTACATCTTTAAGTTCGGTCCTACAACGATTACAGAACGGCCAGAGTAGTCAACACGTTTACCTAATAGGTTTTGGCGGAAACGTCCTTGTTTACCTTTAAGCATGTGAGATAGTGATTTTAATGGACGGTTACCTGGTCCAGTAACTGGACGGCCACGGCGACCATTATCGATTAATGCGTCTACAGCTTCTTGTAACATACGTTTTTCGTTTTGAACGATGATGCTTGGTGCACCTAAGTCCAATAGACGTTTTAAACGATTATTACGGTTAATTACACGACGGTATAAGTCGTTTAAGTCAGAAGTAGCAAAACGTCCACCATCCAACTGTACCATTGGGCGTAGTTCTGGTGGGATAACTGGAAGAACATCTAGGATCATCCAAGATGGGTGATTTCCAGAGTTACGGAATGCTTCTAATACTTCTAGACGTTTAATAGCACGAGTACGGCGTTGTCCTTGCGCTGTTTTTAATTCTTCTTTTAAGAAGTCTACTTCTTTATCTAAATCAATGTCTTGTAGTAGCTTTTTAATCGCTTCTGCACCCATAGCAGCTTGGAATGTGCTACCATATCGATCACGATATGCACGGTATTCTTTTTCAGAAAGTAATTGCTTCTTATCAAGTGGTGTATCTCCACTTTCTGTTACAACATAAGAAGCGAAATAAATTACTTCTTCAAGCGCGCGAGGGGACATGTCTAAGACAAGTCCCATGCGGCTCGGGATACCTTTGAAATACCAAATATGAGATACAGGAGCAGCTAATTCGATATGACCCATACGTTCACGACGAACTTTTGCACGCGTTACTTCAACGCCACATCGATCACAAACTACACCTTTATAACGTACACGTTTGTATTTTCCGCAATGACATTCCCAGTCCTTTTGTGGTCCGAAAATACGCTCACAGAACAAGCCATCTTTCTCAGGCTTTAACGTACGATAGTTAATTGTTTCTGGTTTCTTAACTTCACCGTATGACCAAGAACGAATCTTGTCAGGTGAAGCAAGTCCAATCTTCATATATTCAAAGTTATTTACATCTATCAAGGGGCCTACCTCCCTTTTAGTCTACAGGTTATCCCAATTATTCCTTAGTTGTCTCAACTTCGACATTCAATTTATCTGCTGATTGATGATCGTCGTCATCTTCTGTATCACGCATTTCGATTTCTTTATCGTCGCTAGACATCATTTTAACGTCCATACCTAAACTTTGCAGCTCTTTAATCAATACTTTGAATGATTCAGGAACGCCTGGTTCTGGAACATTTTCGCCTTTAACAATTGCTTCATACGTCTTAACACGTCCAACAACATCATCAGACTTCACTGTTAAGATTTCTTGAAGAGTATAAGCAGCACCGTAAGCTTCAAGTGCCCAAACCTCCATCTCACCGAAACGCTGTCCACCGAACTGAGCTTTACCTCCAAGAGGCTGCTGCGTTACAAGTGAGTATGGTCCAGTAGAACGAGCATGAAGTTTATCGTCAACCATGTGCGCAAGTTTGATCATATACATGACACCAACAGATACGCGGTTATCGAATGGTTCACCAGTACGTCCGTCATACAGGATTGTTTTCGCGTCATTTGCCATACCAGCTTCTTCAATCGTGCCCCAAACATCTTCCTCACGAGCACCATCGAATACTGGTGTTGCAATGTGAATACCAAGGTATCTTGCTGCCATACCAAGATGAAGCTCTAATACCTGACCGATATTCATACGAGATGGTACCCCTAATGGGTTTAACATGATATCGATTGGCGTACCGTCTGGTAAGTAAGGCATATCTTCTTCTGGTAAAATACGAGAGATAACACCTTTGTTACCGTGACGTCCGGCCATCTTGTCACCTTCAGAGATTTTACGTTTTTGAACGATATATGCACGTACAAGTTGATTCACGCCTGGTGGCAATTCATCGCCATCTTCACGGTTGAATACTTTTACGTCTAAGATAATACCGCCACCACCGTGTGGTACACGTAGTGATGTATCACGTACTTCACGTGCTTTTTCTCCAAAGATAGCATGTAATAGACGTTCTTCAGCTGTTAATTCTGTTACACCTTTAGGTGTTACTTTACCAACAAGTAAATCTCCATCTTTTACTTCCGCACCAACGCGAATGATACCGCGCTCGTCAAGGTTGCGTAATGCATCTTCCCCAACGTTTGGAATGTCACGTGTAATTTCTTCTGGTCCAAGCTTCGTATCACGAGCTTCTGACTCATATTCTTCAATATGAATAGAAGTGTACACATCGTCTTTTACAAGGCGCTCACTCATAATGATCGCATCCTCGTAGTTATAACCGTCCCAAGTCATGAAGCCAACTAGCACGTTACGTCCAAGTGCTAGTTCACCTAATTCCATAGAAGGACCATCCGCAAGAATCTCACCTTTTACAACTTCATTTCCAACACTTACGATTGGACGTTGGTTGTAGCAAGTTCCTTGGTTAGAACGAATGAATTTTTGCATTTTATAGCGATCTAAGTCGCCTTTTACTGTTTGACCGTCAACTTCTACATAGCGACGTACCCAAACTTCACGTGCTTCTACGCGTTCAACAACACCAGGATGTTTACAGATTACTGCAGCACCTGAGTCTTTTGCTGATACGTACTCCATACCTGTACCTACAATCGGAGATTCCGGATTCATTAACGGAACCGCCTGACGTTGCATGTTCGCTCCCATAAGTGCGCGGTTAGAGTCATCGTTTTCTAAGAACGGAATACAAGCTGTCGCTGCCGACACTACTTGTTTTGGAGATACATCCATGTAGTCGATGCGTTCTTTATTTGTGACAATGTTTTCACCACGGAAACGAGCTACGATATCTTCGCTAAGGAATTCTCCTTCTTCAGATAATTTCATATTCGCTTGGGCTACAACATAATTATCTTCTTCATCTGCCGTTAAGTAATCAACCTGCCCTGTTACAAGACCAGATTCTGGATCAACACGACGGTATGGTGTTTCAATGAAACCAAACTCATTTACTTTCGCGAACGATGATAATGAGTTAATCAAACCGATGTTTGGTCCCTCTGGTGTTTCAATCGGACACATACGACCATAGTGAGAGTAGTGAACGTCACGCACTTCAAAGCCTGCGCGCTCACGCGTTAAACCACCGGGTCCTAATGCAGATAGTCTTCGTTTGTGAGTTAACTCTGCTAATGGGTTTGTTTGATCCATGAACTGAGATAACTGAGAACTTCCGAAGAACTCTTTAATAGATGCAATAACCGGGCGAATGTTAATTAACGCTTGTGGTGTAATTGCATTTGTATCTTGAATCGACATTCTCTCACGAACAACACGTTCCATACGAGAAAGACCGATACGGAATTGATTTTGTAATAGTTCTCCAACAGAACGCAGACGACGGTTTCCTAAATGGTCGATATCATCTGTATCCCCCACTTTGTATAGTAGGTTGAAGAAGTAACTGATAGAAGCAAGGATATCACCTGGTGTGATGTGTTTTACATCACGAGTAATATTTGCATTACCAATTACATTAATTACGCGTTCGCCTTCTGACTCAGGAGCATAAATCTTAATAGATTGCAGCTCAACATCGCCTTCTACCACTCCACCCATTGGTTTCGCTGTTTTGAATCCAATGTTTTTCTCTAAGTAAGGTAAAATGCGATCAAGTGTACGACGATCTAAGATTGTTCCTTCCGCCGCTAAAATTTCACCAGTTTCTGGATCCACTAATGTTTCAGCTAAACGTTGATTAAACAATCTGTTTTTAATGTGTAACTTCTTGTTGATCTTATAGCGACCTACATTTGCTAAATCGTAGCGCTTTGGATCGAAGAAACGAGACACAAGTAAGCTCTTAGCATTTTCTACTGTTGGTGGTTCACCAGGACGTAGACGCTCATAAATTTCAAGCAATGCTTTTTCTGTGCTATCTGTGTTGTCTTTTTCTAATGTGTTGCTTAAGTATTCGTTATCACCTAAAAGCTCGGTGATTTCTTGATCAGAGCCAAACCCTAATGCGCGTAACAAAACAGTTACAGGAAGTTTACGCGTACGGTCAATACGCACATATACAACATCCTTAGCATCTGTCTCATACTCTAACCAAGCTCCGCGGTTTGGAATTACAGTAGCAGTAAAACCACGTTTTCCGTTTTTATCCACTTTGCCACTATAGTATACGCTTGGAGAGCGAACTAACTGGGAAACGATAACACGTTCTGCACCGTTAATTACGAATGTTCCAGTCTCTGTCATGAGTGGGAAATCTCCCATGAACACATCTTGTTCTTTTACTTCACCAGTTTCCTTGTTGATTAGACGCACTTTTACACGAAGTGGTGCTGCATACGTCACATCACGCTCTTTGCATTCGTCTACAGAGTATTTAGGTTCACCTAAGCTGTAGTCGATAAATTCAAGCGATAGATTTCCCGTAAAGTCTTCGATCGGAGAAATGTCTTGGAACATTTCTCGCAAACCCTCATCAAGAAACCACTGATAAGAAGAGGTTTGAATTTCGATAAGATTTGGTAACTCTAATACTTCACTAATACGGGCATAACTTCTTCGTTGGCGGTGGCGTCCGTATTGAACTAGTTGACCTGTCAACTGCTTCACCCCTCAAATCATGAGTATTATAAATGCACAAAAAAATTTGTGCAAAATCACAAATAAATACAACTACTGCTATTAGCGTAGTTTTTTTCTCTTAAAGATAAATACGTTGAGTCTTTCTACCTGCTCAAAAAAGAAAAATGGCTTCTATAAGAAAACCATCATTCTGTTTCATAATCTGCTGATTTTACTATCTTTTCCAAGAGAAACAAAAATATACATCTTTCTCAACGCAGAAAATCATATATTGGCATTGTATAATGTTAACATAGCCAAAAATAACCGTCAACGTTTTTTTGATTTTATGATATAATATCCTTTTTTCTTTTCTACAACTTCGACTTCAGAAAATACTTCCTCTAGTTTCTTCAGTGCAGATGGTGCACCTTGCTTCTTTTGAATAACAATCCACAACTCTCCACCTGGAACTAAATACTCTACAGCCTTTTCTAAAATCTCATGCACGATATCTTTACCTGCACGAATTGGAGGATTAGATAGAATAGCAGCATACATACCATCTACATTTTCATAGACGCTACTTTGAAAAATGTGTACATTTCCAATTCTATTGTTAGCGGCATTTTCTTTCGCAAGCTCAAGCGCCCTTTCATTCACATCCACCATGTGAACTTTACGGTCTTGAAACTCTTTCGCCAACGATAAACCAATCGGTCCATATCCACAACCTACGTCTAATATATCACCTTTAATATCTGGCACTTGAAACGCTTCAATTAAAAGACGAGAACCAAAGTCCACTTCGTTTTTCGAGAACACCCCACGGTCAGATAAGAAAGTAAATTGAGATCCACGAAGTGTAAATTCCCATCGCTTACGATCACTTTTACTAGAAGGGTCGTTAGAAAAATAATGGTCTGCCATATGGCCACCTCTTTTCTTTACAGTTAAAAAAAAAGCTCGCATGAGAGCGAGCTTTTTTTAAAGCATCAAAAGTTAATTACTTAACTTCTACAGCAGCGCCAACTTCTTCAAGTTTAGCTTTCATTTCTTCAGCTTCCTCTTTAGAAACGCCTTCTTTGATTGCTTTTGGAGTGTTGTCAACTAATTCTTTAGCTTCTTTTAAGCCAAGACCAGTGATTTCACGTACAGCTTTGATAACTTTGATTTTTTGAGCGCCAGCACTTGCAAGTACTACGTCAAATTCAGTTTTCTCAGCAGCAGCTTCACCAGCGCCACCAGCTACAGCTACAGGAGCAGCAGCAGTTACGCCGAATTCTTCCTCGATAGCTTTTACTAAGTCGTTAAGTTCTAATACAGTCATAGATTTAACTGCTTCAATGATTTGTTCTTTAGTCATTGTAAATATCCTCCCTTAAATAGGTTTGTATTGTTTTATAGATAACAAGTAATTATCTTTTAAAAAATTAAGCGCCTTGCTCTTCCTTTTGTTCTGCAACTGCTTTAGTAGCAAGTGCAAGGTTACGGATTGGAGCTTGAAGAACGCTAAGAAGCATAGAAAGTAAGCCTTCACGTGATGGAAGAGTAGCGATAGCTTTAACCTCATCAAGTGTTACAAGTTTACCTTCGATTACACCAGCTTTAATTTCTAAAGCTTCATGTTTTGTAGCGAAGTCGTTTAATACTTTCGCAGGAGCAACTACATCCTCGTTACTGAACGCGATTGCGTTTGGTCCTGTTAAGAATTCGTTTAACTCAGCCATTTCAGCAGACTCTGCAGCACGACGAGTTAAAGAGTTTTTGTAAACTTTGAACTCAACGCCAGCTTCACGTAAGTTTTTACGTAATTCTGTTACTTCAGAAACTGTTAAACCACGGTAGTCAACAACGATTGTAGATTTACTTTCGCGAAGTTTGTCCGCGATTTCAGTTACAACTTGTTGTTTAGTTTCGATTACTTTGCTCATGTTATTACACCTCCTGTAGATTATATAGAAGATGTACCGAAAGTGCACTAAAAACCTCCATGCCCAACTTGTAGACATGGAGGCATATAGTCACAGAAAAAAATTCCGTTTCGTATATTAACACCTAGGTAGGAAATTAAGTCTATTGACACCTACTGTCTACGGTACACTAATTAAATTCACAACATAAATGATTATATAAAAACTTCTTTATGAAGTCAACTTCCAAAATTTACGCTAATGTAGAAACGTCTACACGTACGCCAGGTCCCATTGTAGAAGCAACTGTTACGTTCTTCATGTAAGTACCTTTTGCAGCAGCTGGCTTAACTTTTTGTAAAGTGTCAGCAATTGTTCCGAAGTTTTCTACTAATTTAGCATCTTCGAAAGATACTTTACCGATTGGAACGTGGATGTTACCAGCTTTATCAACGCGGTATTCAACTTTACCAGCTTTGATTTCGTTAACAGCTTTAGTTACATCGAAAGTAACTGTTCCAGTTTTAGGGTTTGGCATTAAACCTTTAGGTCCTAATACGCGACCAAGTTTACCAACTTCACCCATCATGTCAGGAGTTGCTACTACTACATCGAAATCGAACCAACCTTGTTGGATTTTACCGATGTAATCAGCATCGCCTACGAAGTCAGCTCCAGCAGCTTCAGCTTCTTTAGCCTTTTCACCTTTAGCGAATACTAATACACGTTGTACTTTACCAGTACCGTGTGGAAGAACAACTGCACCACGGATTTGTTGGTCAGCTTTCTTAGGGTCAACACCTAAACGGAATGCAACTTCTACAGTCGCATCAAATTTAGCTGTGTTTGTTTTCTTTACTAATTCTACTGCTTCTGTTGCAGAGTAAGCAGTTGCACGATCAACAAGCTTTGCAGCTTCTACGTACTTTTTACCTCTTTTAGCCATTTTTATTTCCTCCTCGAATGTGGTTTTAGCGGAATAACCTCCCACGTTTACGCTTATTTTCAGGTATAACCTGAGGATGCGCGCCATCCATTTATTTAAAAACGATAATCATTTACGATAATAAAGGTTGCGAATTGGAATTCCAGACCCGCAACCTTTTTAAAAAAACAAATCGAATTAGTCTTCGATAACGATGCCCATACTGCGTGCAGTACCTTCAACCATACGCATTGCAGCTTCTACACTAGCAGCGTTTAGGTCAGGCATTTTAGTTTCAGCGATTTCGCGTACTTTATCACGCTTAACAGTTGCCACTTTATTACGGTTTGGTTCACCAGAACCAGACTCAATACCAGCTACTTTCTTAAGAAGAACAGCAGCAGGAGGAGTTTTAGTAATGAAAGTGAATGAACGGTCCTCAAATACCGTAATTTCAACAGGGATGATAAGACCAGCTTGATCAGCTGTACGAGCGTTAAACTCTTTACAGAAGCCCATGATGTTAACACCTGCTTGTCCTAATGCTGGACCAACTGGTGGAGCTGGGTTAGCTTTACCTGCAGGAATTTGAAGCTTTACCATTTTAATTACCTTTTTAGCCACGAGACACACCTCCTTAAGTCCGTGATGTGGTCAATTGGACAGTGATTTGCCCTCCCACGTCATATTTTATCTGTAAGGATAAAATCTTTCAAAAAACGTCTCCGATAACGAAGACGTACTGACTTAAAAGATATTATCACTTTTTACAATTCATTTCAAGTTTCATTTTATAATTTTTCAATTTGATGGAAGTCAAGCTCAACTGGAGTCTCGCGACCAAACATGTCCACAAGCACGCTAACCTTTTTCTTCTCCACATCAATTTCTTCAATAGCACCTGTATAATCTGCGAATGGTCCCTCATTTACACGCACTGTTTCATGAAGTTCAAAGTCGAAATCAACCACTTCATTGTCCATTCCCATATGCTTCATAATGGTAACAACTTCCTCTTCTAATAGAGGTGATGGTTTAGATCCAGAACCAGAAGAACCAACGAACCCAGTTACACCTGGCGTGTTACGTACAACATACCAAGAGTCATCAGTCATGATTAATTCTACTAATACATAACCTGGGAACACTTTTCTTTTCATTAATTTTTCTTTACCGTTTTTCATTTCTACTTCTACTTCTTCCGGGACAACAACACGGAAAATTTTATCTTGCATACCCATTGATTCTACACGTTTCTCTAGGTTTGCTTTTACTTTATTTTCATATCCAGAATAAGTATGGACAACATACCAACTTTTTTCCATTCATTTAGGACGAGCGTCCTTCCCTCCCTGACGTACATTTTTTTGCGCAAATGAAAAAACCCGTTCACCGGGCTTTTACACAGTTCTTATAAATAACATTATATCATGGATAAGTGCTTCTTATTCAAGAATTAACCAAGAATTAACCGAATTAAAGAAGAAATGCCCATATCAACCACTGCGAAGAAAATCGCAAAGAAGACAACTGTAGCGATAACAGTCGCTGTTGAACGGAGTAATTCATCTTTTTTAGGCCAACTTACTTTTTTCATTTCGCGACCTACATCGCCGAAAAAGTTCGTTAAACGCATCTACGGGACCTCCAGTGTATTATTTCAATTATTTATTTTGTTTCCTTGTGAACTGTATGCTGATTGCATGTTTTACAAAACTTCTTTATTTCAAGTCGCTCTACTGAGCTCGTATCTTTCATCGTAGAGTAGTTTCGATTTTTACACTCTTCACATGAGAGTACAACTTTTTTCCTCATTAGTTACACCAACCTTGTAACATTATGTCCCTAAAAATGTATCATACAACAAAAGACAATGTCAATGACATGCCTTTTGCACTCTCTACAAAAAGAAAACAGGTGATTTTTTACACCTGTAGCATTTGTTATGAATTTAAAGTGGTACTCTCTCTCATTTCCATATATCGTTCCAATTTCCGCTTCACCCTCTGTAAAGCGTTATCAATAGATTTCACATGTCTATTTAACTGTTCCGAAATCTCTTGATAAGAACGACCATCTAGATATAAAGAAAGCACTTTTCTTTCTAAATCGCTTAATAATTCAGATATTTTAGATTCTATGTCTGTATATTCTTCCTGACTTATAATCATTTCTTCAGGATCCGTTACCTTTGCTTCCGAAATAACATCTAATAATGTCCGATCAGATTCCTCATCATAAATCGGCTTATCTAAAGACACATATGAATTTAACGGAATATGTTTTTGCCTTGTTGCTGTTTTAATAGCGGTAATAATTTGTCGAGTGATACACAGTTCAGCAAATGCTTTGAATGAAGACAGCTTGTCCTCTTTATAATCACGAATCGCTTTAAACAATCCAATCATACCTTCTTGAACAATATCTTCTCGATCGGCACCCACTAAGAAATAAGATCTTGATTTCGCGCGAACAAAGTTCTTGTATTTGTGAATCAAATATTCTAGAGCGTCAGTATTACCTTTTCGAACTAACTCAACGATTGCCTCATCCTCTAAATCACGAAATGTAACGTCGCCTACACTTACGAAGCCTGCTTCCACCTTGATCCCTCCGACCGCTATTTATTTAGCAATATTATACAGTAAAAAGATAAAGAGCGTCAATGCTTCAACGCTCTCCTCTTCTTAATTTTTCTAATTTTTCTGTAATATCTTTACTAAATATCTTTCGCATGGCGGGTTGCTTTTCTTTCGTGTCTTGCGTACGCCTTCTTACTTGTTGCTCCATCGCTTGTACTTCCAACTCTAATTCACGTGCAGATTTCCGAAGAGCACCTTGCGCAAATATAACCCATTGTTCCGTATAATCAGAAGTCGCAACATATATTTGCGTATTTATATTTCTAAGCTCAATCGCTAGTTGCTCTATCTTTTCATCTGCAGTTTGATTCTTTCTCGTGAATATGACTTCCACACGCGATTGTTTCATCTTTTTTTCAATGCCTTGTACTGTATAAGCATCAAAGACTATCATTACCTTTGTACCAGTGTATCCTTGGTAATCCGCCATCTTATCAATCAGTGCATCCCTTGATGATTGCAAATCTACATCCCGTAGTTTCTTCAAGTCTCCCCAAGCTCCGATAATGTTGTAACCGTCAACGATTAAAATATCGTTCATTTTTTATTTACCAATTTCGTGACGCTTACGATATACCTCATACATTAACAAACTTGCGGCTACTGAAGCATTTAAGGATGTAACTTTACCCACCATCGGTAAAGTAATTAGGAAATCACATTTTTCACCAATAATACGACTCATACCTTTTCCTTCACTTCCAATTACTAATCCAATTGGCATTTTACCATCTAAATTACGGTAATCCGTTTTCCCTTTTGCATCTGTACCAGCAATCCAAAGCCCACGTTCTTTTAATTCATCGATTGTACGAGATAAATTCGTTACGCGCGCAACAGGAATGTATTCAATTGCTCCAGTAGACGCTTTTGCAACTGACGCTGTAAGTCCCACAGCTCTTCTCTTAGGAATAATAATTCCATGAGCTCCTGTTGCATCCGCAGTACGCATAATAGAACCTAGGTTATGCGGGTCTTCAATTTCATCTAAAATTAAGAAGAACGGATCTTCATTACGCTTCTCTGCTACTTTAAATAGATCTTCTAGCTCAGCATATTGATACGCAGCCACTTGAGCAATTACACCTTGATGGTTCCCCTCAACTAATTGATCTAACTTCTTCTTTGGTGCATGTTGTAAAATAACCTTATTTTCTTTCGCTAGTGCTAGTACAATTTGTACTTGTCCTTTGGCAGCACCTTCTGCGATCCAAATTTTATTAATATCTCTTCCTGATCGTAACGCTTCAATTACAGGGTTACGTCCGATAATATATTCACTACTCATGATGATGTGCCCCCTTCCTTTTCTTCTAAAACAGCAATTGCCTTATATACAATTTCGTCTAATCTTTCGCGATTATTTAATAAGTGATGATAGCCAATTAGCGCTTCAAAAGCTGTGCTATGTCGATATGTTTGTACATCCGTATTTTTCGGAACAGTACCTGAATTTGCATTACGCCCTCTTCTTAGTACCGCTTCTTCTTCTTCAGTTAAAAATGCTGTCTCTAATAAATGATAAACAACTTTCGCCTGTGCTTTTGCCGAAACAAAGCTTGTCCCTAATCGATGTAATTGGTTAGGACGAACTTTCCCTTTTTGGAGTAGGTGATAGCGGATATATTGTTCATATACCGCATCACCCATGTATGCTAACGCTAAGCTGTTCAATTGCTTTGCATCAATCATTCTTATCCTCTTTTCCATCTTGTACCTTGAGCGGTATCTTCTAAAATAATGTTACGGTCTTTTAAATCATCGCGAATTTGATCTGACAATGCAAAATCACGATTTTTACGAGCTTCAATACGTTTTTGAATAAGTGCCTCAATTTCTTCATCAAGTAACTCGTCTTGCGCTAATTCTAACCCCAAAATATCAAATAACGTTTCAAGTTGTTTTACGTATGCTTCAATAACCACTTTAGACGTATGTTCTTCCAGTAAATATTGATTCGCATGATTCGCTACATTATATAACTCAGTGATTGCATTAGCCGTGTTGAAGTCATCATTCATCGCTTCTTCAAATGCAGTCTGGAATTTTTCCAGTTCTGCTAACCAATTTTCATTATGATCTGTTAAATCGGTACTGCTTTCCATACGGTGTTTTAAGTTACCGTAAGCCGTTTTAATTCTTTCCAGTCCGTTATTTGTACTTTGTAATAACTCTTCACTGAAATTAATTGGGTGACGGTAATGCACCGATAGCATAAAGAATCTGATTAACTGTGGATCATATTGCTTAATGATATCGTGAACTAAAATAAAGTTCCCCAGTGACTTAGACATCTTCTCATTATTAATATTAATATATCCATTGTGCATCCAATAACGTGCAAATGTTTTTCCTGTTAACGCCTCAGACTGCGCAATTTCATTCTCATGATGAGGAAATGCCAAGTCTTGACCACCAGCATGAATATCGATTGTATCTCCTAAGTATTTACGCGCCATTGCCGAGCATTCAATATGCCAGCCTGGACGACCTTTCCCCCAAGGGCTTTCCCAGAAGATTTCTCCTTCTTTCGCAGCTTTCCATAAAGCAAAATCAAGCAGGTCTTGTTTCTTTTCTCCTACTTCAATACGCGCACCGTGACGTAAGTCTGCGATTGGTTGATGCGATAATTTACCGTACCCTTCGAATTCCTTCGTTCTAAAGTACACATCACCTTCTGATTCATATGCATATCCTTTATTCACAAGTTCTTGAATAAATTCAATAATGATATCCATATTTTCCGTTACACGCGGATGTACTGTTGCATGTTTGCAACCTAGTGCCGTTACATCCTCAAAGTACGCTTCAACGAAACGGTCCGCAATTGTCGGCACATCTTCACCTAATTCATTTGCTGCTTTAATTAATTTATCATCTACGTCAGTAAAGTTGGATACATACTGCACATCATACCCTTTATATTCTAAATAACGGCGTACCGTATCAAATACCATAGGTGGTCTTGCATTCCCAATGTGGATGTAGTTATAAACTGTAGGTCCACATACATACATCTTTACCTTATTTTCTTCTAATGGAGTAAACTCTTCCTTTTGACGCGTTAACGTATTATAAATGTGAATAGTCATTTTTATCCTTCCTTTCTACCTTTACTTCAAGTTGTTTTTTCAATTTATCAAGTTCTACTTCCATAACCTTTAATTTATCAAAAATCGGGTCTGGAAGATCAGAATGATTTAATTCTTGACCGATCTTTACTCCATTTTGAATAACTACTCGGCCAGGTATACCTACAACTGTAGAATGTGCAGGGACTTCTTTTAATACGACAGAACCTGCTCCAATTTTAGAATTCTCTCCAACTGTAATAGAACCTAGTACTTTAGCACCTGTTGCAATTAATACATTATCCTGAATTGTAGGATGCCTCTTTCCCTTTTCTTTACCCGTACCACCTAATGTAACCCCTTGATAGATCGTTACATTATCACCAATTTCGCACGTTTCTCCAATTACAACCCCCATTCCATGGTCTATGAAAAAACGACGACCAATTGTTGCTCCTGGATGAATCTCGATGCCAGTAAAGAAACGACTAACTTGTGAGATCCAACGTGCAATAAAGAAGAAATTCTTTTTATAAAAAGCATGTGCAATCCGATGGGCCCAAACTGCATGTAATCCAGAGTAAGTCAAAATGACTTCGAAATAACTTCTTGCCGCTGGATCCTGTTCAAAAACGACTTCAATATCTTCCCGAAGCCTCTTAAACATCGATGTTCCCTCCCCTTTATGGGCTGCTTTTTCGAGCGAACTAACTCCCTACTTATCTCCCTAAATCTTTATACACGTAGATAAAACTTATACTCACACCCAGTTTTACGGTATAAAAAAAGACGCCTCTGTCATATTGACAGAGACGCCTTTTAAGCGCGGTTCCACTCTGTTTAGGCTAAAAAAGCCTCAAACTCATCTCTGATAACGGTGTACACCGCTTCTGCTTACTTTAACGCCCTAAGACGTTTCACAAAATAATTCGCCGTTCAGCAGAAGACTCGAAGGGGCATTTCAAAAATCCGCTTATAAACCACTTCCAGCCTAAAGGTGGTTCTCTCTGTAAAAAGCCTGATTTTCTACTTCTCCTTCTCGTCGCTTTTCCTTATTAGGTTTTAAGTATACTTATTATATTTCTAAACCTAGAAAATGTTAACCAATTACTTTTTGAAGACGATTTAAAACTTTTTCTTTTCCAAGAAGTGCAATAGCATTAGGAAGCTCTGGGCCATGTGTTTGACCAGTAGTTGCAACACGGATTGGCATAAATAAGTTTTTACCTTTATGACCCGTTTCCTTTTGGACTGCTTTAATAGCCGCCTTAATTGCTGCAGGTTCCATCGCTTCTAGTGCTTCTACTTGACCAGCAAATGCACGAAGTACTTCTGGTACTTGTTCACCTTTTAATACTTCTTGTCCTTCTTCTTCATAATCAACATGATCTTTGAAGAACATTTCAGAAAGCTCTACAATTTCAGCTCCAAAACTCATTTGTTCATGATATAACGCAATTACATCACGAATCCAAGCTTGTTCTTGTTCACTTAAAGTTTCACCTATACGTCCAGCTTTCACTAGATGCGGTAAACTTAACTCTACCACCGTATCTAAGTCTTGCTTTTTCATATATTGGTTGTTCATCCATTTTAGTTTTTGAGAATCAAATAATGCAGGCGATTTTGATAAACGAGCTGCATCGAACATTTTGATAAACTCATCTTGAGAGAAGATTTCCTCTTCTCCTACTGGCGACCAACCTAATAGTGCAATAAAGTTGAAAATTGCTTCTGGAAGATATCCAAGCTCTTTATATTGCTCAATAAATTGAATAATAGATTCATCACGCTTACTTAACTTTTTACGGCTTTCGTTTACAATTAAAGTCATATGACCAAATTGCGGAATATCCCAACCGAAAGCTTCGTAAATCATCATTTGTTTTGGCGTATTTGAAATATGATCATCACCACGAAGTACATGTGTAATCTCCATTAAGTGATCATCCACTGCTACCGCAAAGTTATAAGTTGGAATTCCATCTTTTTTCACGATAACGAAATCACCGAAATCATTTGAATGAAATGCAACTTCATCTTTTACGATATCTTTAAACGTGTAATCGCGATCAACTGGTACACGGAAACGAATACTCGGAATGCGGCCTTCAGCCTCAAATCCTTTCATTTGCTCCTCAGTTAAATCACGGTGGTTTCCAGCATAACGCGGTGTTTCACCACGAGCGATTTGACCTTCACGCTCTGCTTCTAGCTCTTCTTCTGTCATATAACATTTGTAAGCTAAACCACGCTCTAATAAATCTTCATATAATTTTTTATAAATATCTAAACGCTCTGTTTGACGATATGGTCCAAATTCACCACCAACATCAACACCTTCATCCCAGTCCATACCGAGCCATTTCAAGTATTTTAATTGGCTTTCTTCTCCACCAGCAACATTACGTTTCACATCAGTATCTTCAATACGAATAATAAACTTACCATCTTGATGACGAGCAAATAAATAATTAAATAATGCCGTACGCGCATTTCCGATATGTAAGTGTCCTGTTGGACTTGGCGCATAGCGCACTCTCACTTGCTTTTCCATAATTGGTACACCTTCCATTCTTAATGTCAACACATTCTATAATTGTACACCAAAAAAATGTGATTATCCATCTTACGAATTAAAAACCATTATTTTTTCTGTAATAAAACAACTGCTTGAGAAGCAATTCCTTCTTCTCTACCTGTAAATCCTAATTTTTCTGTTGTTGTTGCTTTTACATTGATATTGTCAATAGACGTTTCTAATAGTTCACTAATACGTTTACGCATACTTTCAATATGTGGTGCCATTTTTGGCTTTTGAGCAATAATTGTACAATCTAGATTCCCTAACTCGTAACCTTGTTCACGTACAAATTCCCAAACCTTTTGCAGCAATACAGCTGAATCAGCATCTTTAAAAGCAGGATCTGTATCAGGGAAATGCTTTCCAATATCCCCAGCTGCAATTGCACCTAAACATGCATCCGCAATCGTATGTAACAATACGTCTGCATCTGAATGACCAATTAATCCTTTCTCATGAGGAATTGTAATTCCACCAATAATTAACGGTCTACCTTCCGCAAACTCATGCACATCAAAACCTTGTCCAATTCGAAACATTTTTTACATCCTCCTCAAGCTAAACTACAGAGCTTTATGATTCTATATTATATCGCTATCCTTATAAAGAAAAGCCCGGCTGTTGCCGAGCTTTTCTTCGCTATAATCATCACTGTCATTTCTTTTGAACATGAAGGAAACTTTCAGCAATTAATAAATCCTCTGGAGTCGTCACTTTAATATTATAGTAACTCCCCTCTACTACACCTACTTGCTTCCCGATACGTTCTACGAGGCTTGCATCATCTGTACCAAGGAAACAACCCTGTTTTGCACTTCTATGAGCTTCTAACAAAAGAGAAACAGCGAACCCTTGTGGTGTTTGTACAGCTTTGAGCTGAGATCTTTCTACCGTTTCGACAACGATACCCTGCTCTACTTTCTTAACTGTATCTTTCACTGGTACCGCACAAATGGACGCTCCATATTTTTCCGTTGCAGTTAATACATCTTGAATCACTTTATTCGTTACAAATGGACGCGCGCCGTCATGTACAAGAACATACTCAACATCACTAGTATGCTGAATGGCGTTATATACACTATCTTGTCTTTCGGCCCCGCCCTGAATAAATTGTACTGGCTTTTCAATTGGATACTTCTGCATTAATTCTTCAAAATACGGACGTTCTTCTTCGTTAATTGCCATAATAATACTTTTGCACGCTTTATCCTTTTCAAAAGCACGTAACGTATGCACAATAATCGGTACTTCATTAATAAGTAAGAACAACTTGTTTTTACCTGCACCCATCCGCTTACCTTGACCAGCTGCTGGAATAATTAATGTATACATATTAATAATCCTCTACTTATAATGCTTTTTCTAATAATTTACGTTTAGCGAAAATCATACGCCCAGCCGATGTTTGTAATACACTAGTAACAAGCACATTGAGTTGTGAACCTACATACTCTCTACCATCTTCTACTACAATCATCGTGCCATCATCTAAATATGCAACACCTTGATTTTGTTCTTTTCCATCTTTGACAACATAAACACTCAGTTCTTCACCTGGGAGTACAACAGGTTTAATTGCATTAGCTAAATCGTTAATATTTAACACCGTTACCCCTTGTAATTCAGAAACTTTGTTTAAGTTGAAATCATTCGTTACTACGGTTCCACCAGTGATTTTCGCCAACTTTACAAGTTTGCTATCCACTTCTTGAATATCATCGAAATCGCCTTCATAAATTTCTACCGGAATCGGCATCTCTTTTTGAATACGATTTAAAATATCTAATCCTCTGCGACCACGATTACGCTTTAAAGCATCAGAAGAATCGGCAATGTGCTGAAGTTCTTCTAACACGAATTGTGGAATCACAATTGTTCCTTCTAAAAACTTTGTTTGGCAAATATCAGCAATACGCCCATCGATAATTACACTCGTATCGAGAATTTTCCAATGAGCTGTAGATTCTTCTACCTCAGTTTCTTCATTCTCACTATTATTATTTTTCTTCTTCCCACGTTGTGGTAATGTAAATAATCCTAGCAATTCATTCCTCTTTTTAAACCCTACTTGGAATCCTAAATATCCAAGCAAAAGAGTAAAGAACACTTGCAATACTGTACTAATAACTGGAATTGTAAATTCACGAATTGGTATTAAAATTAAATATGCAACAATAAGACCCGAGATTAACCCTAATGTACCAAATAAAACATCCGCTACAGGCGCCTTTACAAGAGCCTCTTCAATATGCTTAATAAGTTGAACAATATAATCTACAAGCCAAAATGTTGTTAAAAATAAAATAATTGCACCAATAATTGCTCGAACATATGATCCTTCCAATAAAGGAACAGCACCCATGTCCAATACATTAATAACTTTTGGGATTAAGTAAATCCCTAACGCTCCGCCAATTACTAGAAAGAAGAGCTGTACAATTCGTTTTAACATCCAACCACCTCCTACTCATTATTAACCATTGTTTCGCTAATCAAAACGCCGAATGCAAAAGCGGACGTGTTTTTTTATAAATAGTTTTATTTACCAATATACCATATCATATACCAAAAATGTTCTAGTGTCGTTATATTATAGAATCAATGTAATATTCTTAATTGTGTCTACTCATATAGAGATGCTCTTGGATTCTTTTTAGGCCTTCTCGTATTTTCTTCGCCCTGACTTCTCCAATTCCTTCCACATCATCCAATTCATTAATAGTTGCTCGACAAACACCTTGCAAAGTCTTAAATCGATTAATTAAATTTTCAATGATAAGTGGCGGAACGCGCGAAATTTTGCTTGTGATTCGGTATCCTCTCGGCGTCACACTTTCTTCTAAACTCATTTGTCCTGGATAGCCAAGCAATTTAACTAAATCGCTATCCTCTAGAAGTTGTGTATTCGCAAGATCTTGTAACTTTTTCAAAATTTGATGATGGTCTTGTGTTTTTTCTTGATAATAATCTTTAATTAATAACGCTGCCTCTGCCTCTAAATCAGCTAGTAGTTCTGTAAGTTGTAAACGGATTAACCTACCTTCTGTTCCTAGCTCATGAATATAGCTCAATATTTCATTTTTAATCCGCAGTACCATTTCAACACTATGTAACACATGAACCACCTCGGACATTGTAACGACTTCTTCAAATTCTAGAATGCCCAAATTCGTAATGCCATCATTCCATACAGCCTTATATTTTTCTAACGTTTGAATAGCTTGGTTTGCCTTTGTTAAAATAACACCTATATCCTTTAGTGTATAACGTAAATTTCCTTGATATAGTGTAATTACGTTACGTCTTTGTGAAATAGCCACAACAAGACTACCTGTCTGCTTTGCTACACGCTCTGCCGTCCGGTGGCGCATACCTGTTTCAATAGAATCAATAGATGCCTCTGGAACTAACTGTGCATTTGCAATTAAAATTTTACTTCCAGTTTCATTTAAAATAAGTGCCCCATCCATTTTTGCTAATTCGTATAAACTAGCAGGAGAGAATGCACAATTAATGTGAAATCCCCCATCAACAATACTTTTAATTTGTTCATTATATCCAAGAACAATTAGTCCCCCTGTTTGTGCGCGAAGCACATTATCTATCCCTTCGCGCAGTGGTGTTCCTGGGGCCACGAGCTGTAAAATATTAATCATACTTTTGACACGTTGCTTGTTTTCTTCCATAGCCTAGCCTCCTAATGTCAAACGAAGCGCTTCCCCTAAATTAGATACACCTACTACCTCAATCCCATCCGGAATTGTCCATCCCCCCAAATTTTTTCTAGGAATAATAGCACGTTGAAATCCTAATTTAGCTGCTTCTTGTACACGTTGTTCAATTCTTGATACTCTTCTTATTTCTCCAGTTAATCCTACTTCTCCTATTACTGCATCAGTTGGTGTCGTAGGTTTATCTCTAAAACTTGAAGCAATACTTAAAGCCACAGCTAAATCAATTGCTGGTTCATCTAATTTCAAACCACCTGCTACTTTTAAATATGCGTCTTGGTTTTGCAATAATAAACCTGTTCTTTTTTCTAGCACTGCCATAATAAGCGATACACGGTTATGATCAATTCCCGTCGCCATCCTTCGAGGGTTTCCAAAACTAGTAGGGGAGATTAATGCTTGTATTTCTACTAAAACCGGTCTTGTTCCTTCCATTGAGGCAACTACTGTTGATCCTGCGACTCCAACGGGTCTTTCCTCAAGAAAAATTTCAGAAGGATTTAAGACTTCCGCAAGACCAAGCTCTTTCATTTCAAAAATACCCATTTCATTCGTGGAACCAAAACGATTCTTCACAGCTCGCAAGATACGATATGTATGATGACGATCTCCTTCAAAGTAAAGAACTGCATCGACCATATGTTCTAACATACGAGGCCCTGCAATTGCCCCTTCTTTTGTCACATGTCCGACGATAAAAATAGGAATTCCTTTCGTTTTTGCAAGTTTCATTAATTCCGCTGTACATTCACGTACTTGCGCTACACTTCCTGGTGCTGACGTCACTTCAGGTAAATGTATCGTTTGAATAGAGTCAATAACAACAAAAGCTGGATTCATCTCTTCAATGTGCGCTGCAATTCGCTGTAGATCAGTTTCTGCTACAACAAATAGATTACTACCCTTTACATGCAAACGATCTGCACGAAGTTTAATCTGCTTTGCTGACTCCTCACCTGATATGTATAGTACATCATATGAAGAATCTGCTAATTGCGATGAAATTTGTAATAACAATGTTGATTTCCCAATCCCAGGGTCTCCACCAATCAGTACTAAGGATCCATCTACAATCCCACCACCAAGTACACGGTTAAACTCTTGGAATTTCGTTTCAATACGTGCCTCAGATTTTGTTTCTACTTCTGTTAGGCGTCTTGGTTTTGTTACTTCCGATTGAATTGCATTGGCATAATTAAGGCGTCTTGATGATACAACCGGTTCCATCTCTTCAACAAGCGTATTCCATTGACCACAACCAGGGCATTTCCCCATATATTTTGGTGACTGATAACCACACTCTTGACATGTGAATTTTGTTTTCTTTTTAGCCATATCGTTTTATATTTCACTTCACTTTCATCTATAAACAGTTTATCCTTCTCGTATAAGAAAGAGGGCTATCTCGTAGCCCTCTTAGTTTGTCTATACTTATTTTACCTTTTCAGCACTATGAATGACAAATGATTCCCCTTCAACATCAAAGATAACTTTTTGTCCTTTCTCAATAGCACCTTTTAAAAGTTCTTCCGATAGTCTATCTTCTACATGTTTCTGAATTGCTCTACGAAGCGGACGAGCACCGTATTCTCGGTCAAATCCCTTATCAGCAATGGCTGAAATCGCTCCTTCTGTTAATTGCAATTCAATTTCTTGCTCTTTTAAGCGCTTCACTAACTGATTCACCATAAGTGTTACAATCTCTTGAATATGTTTTTTCTCAAGCATATGGAACACGATAATTTCATCAATACGGTTTAAGAATTCTGGACGAAATGCCTTTTTCAGTTCATCCATTACTTTACCTTTCATATCTGAATAATCGCGGCTCTCATCTTGTACGTTAAATCCAAGATGTTTATTACGTTTTAACGCATCGGCACCAACGTTAGATGTCATAATAACAATTGTATTACGGAAATCAACTGTACGCCCTTTAGAATCCGTTAAGCGACCATCTTCTAATACTTGTAGTAAAATGTTAAACACATCAGGATGAGCTTTCTCTACTTCATCTAATAGAACAACTGAATATGGCTTACGGCGAACCTTTTCTGTTAATTGTCCACCTTCTTCATATCCAACATATCCTGGAGGAGATCCAACTAAGCGAGAGGTAGAATGCTTCTCCATGTACTCAGACATGTCGATGCGAATCATTGCATCCTCGTCACCGAACATAGATTCTGCTAATGCTCTTGCTAGCTCCGTTTTACCTACACCTGTTGGTCCTAAGAAAATAAATGAACCAATCGGACGTTTCGGATCTTTCAATCCCGCTCTAGCACGACGAACAGCTTTCGCTACAGCTACAACTGCTTCATCCTGCCCAATTAAACGATCATGTAAAATTGATTCCAAGTTTAATAATTTATCTGTCTCTGTTTGTGCAAGTTTAGAAACCGGAATACGCGTCCATGTGGAAACGACATTTGCAATATCTTCTACTGTTACTTCTGAATTTTCTTGTCCTTGTTTCTCTTTCCACTGACGCTTTGTATCTTCTAACTTTTCACGTAAACGTTGTTCCATATCACGTAAGGAAGCAGCTTTTTCAAATTCTTGGCTTTGTACAGCTGCATCTTTTTCTTTTCTAATTTCCTCAAGCTTTACTTCAAGCTCTTTTAAATTTGGTGGTGTTGTATAAGAGCGCAAGCGAACCTTTGAAGCAGCTTCATCAATTAAATCAATTGCTTTATCTGGTAAGAAACGATCTGTAATATAACGGTCTGAAAGCTTTACAGCTGCATCAATCGCATCATCTGTAATAGATACACGGTGATGTGCCTCGTAACGATCACGTAAACCTTTCAAGATTTGAATTGATTCGTCTAGACTTGGCTCATCAACGTGAATTGGTTGGAAACGTCTCTCTAAAGCCGCGTCTTTTTCAATATATTTACGATATTCATCTAAAGTTGTCGCCCCAATACATTGTAACTCTCCGCGTGCTAAAGATGGTTTTAAAATGTTCGATGCATCAATTGCACCTTCTGCTCCACCTGCACCAATTAATGTATGAAGTTCATCAATAAATAGAATAATGTTTCCAGCTTGACGGATTTCATCCATAACTTTCTTTAAACGATCTTCAAATTCACCACGATATTTCGTTCCAGCTACAACTGTACCCATATCTAGTGTCATAACACGCTTATCTCTTAATGTTTCAGGAACTTCATTATTTACAATTTGTTGTGCTAATCCTTCTGCAATTGCCGTTTTACCCACACCAGGCTCTCCAATTAATACAGGATTGTTTTTTGTTCTACGGCTTAAAACTTCAATTACACGTTGAATTTCTTTACCACGCCCGATAACAGGATCCAGACGATTTTCACGTGCAACAACTGTTAAATCACGCGCTAAGCTATCCAGTGTCGGTGTATTTGCATTTGTTGAAGAACCACCTTGGTGACCTGAACTTGCTTCATTACTTCCAAGAAGTTGCAATACTTGTTGTCTTGCCTTATTTAGACTAACACCTAAGTTATTTAAAACACGTGCTGCTACACCTTCACCTTCACGGATTAAACCAAGTAAGATATGTTCTGTTCCAACGTAAGAATGACCTAATTTACGAGCTTCATCCATGGACAATTCAATAACCTTTTTAGCACGCGGTGTATAATGTACAGTTTGAGAAGCTTCTGTTCCGCGTCCAATTAACGCTTCTACCTCTTTTTGAACTTTCTCTGGACTTAATCCAAGAGCAATTAACGCTTTTGCTGCAATTCCTTCCCCTTCGCGTACAAGCCCAAGTAAAATATGTTCTGTTCCAATATTATTATGCCCGATACGAATTGCTTCCTCTTGAGATAAAGCTAATACTTTCTGTGCTCTTTCTGTAAATCTTCCAAACATCATAGAAATCGCCTCCTACTTGCGCTTAGTTTTTTTCAATACGTAATCGCTCACGGATTAAGGTTGCTCTTCGATAATCTCTTTCTTCTGGTCCTAAAGGTCCTCCTGCATATTGTTGTAAAATGCCTGGTTGTGTAAGAACCATTAGCTCAGTCAAAATATTTCTCGATACACCTTTTATATATCCTAAATCAATACCCAGTCGTACATCTGATAAGCAAGTAGCAGCTTCTGCAGATTGAATTAACCGACTGTTTGCTAGTATGCCATAAGAGCGATAAACTTTATCTTCAAGCTCAATACTTGAATTTTGTACAATTAATTCTCTAGCCATTTTTTCTTGCTGTATGATCTGTTGAATGACACTCTTTAAATCTGCAATAATATCTCCTTCAGATTTTCCTAACGTCATTTGATTTGACACTTGAAATATATTACCTAACGCTTCGCTACCTTCACCGTATATTCCTCTTACTACTAACCCTAATTTTTGAATTACTTGTATAATACGGCTAATTCTTTTCGTTAAAACGAGTCCCGGTAAGTGAATCATTACAGACGCCCTCAATCCGGTACCAACGTTAGTAGGGCAGCTCGTTATATATCCAAGTGATTCATCAAAAGCATATTCAACCTCTTCCTCTATCCAATTATCTATTTGATTGGCACTTTGAAGGGCCTCTGATAACTGCAACCCTGAAAATAAGCACTGAATCCTAATATGGTCTTCCTCATTAAGCATAACACTAATATGTTCGCTTTCTGACAATAGGCATGCTCCATATTCTGTTCCTGCAAGGTTAGGACTAATTAAATGCTTTTCAACTAATACTCTCCTTTGAAGAGGCGTTAATTCATTCATTTTTAATAGTTCAAACTCTCCAAAAGGTTCTACCGTTTTATTTATAAATTCCTTTTTAAATAATTCATGAATCTGTTTAGCTTCTTCTTCGTTTTGCATAGTAGAGAATTGATATTTTTTAAAATTACGAGCCAAACGTATTCGACTACTTAAAACAATATCAGAATCAGGGCCATCCCCCTTCATCCATGGACTAATCGCTTCATTCATAATTTTGTCCAGTGACATAGAACTATTCCCCCTCTCTATGCTCACTAAGCTGATTTTCAAGACCTCGAACTTTATCCCTTACTTCAGCAGCTTTCTCAAACTCCTCTTTCTGTACGTATTGTTTCAGAATGAGTTTTAGTTCATCTAATTCTTTCTTTAAGTGAATATTTCCTTCTATACGTTCCGGAATTTTTCCACAATGATCTGTATGTCCGCCGTGAAGACGTTTTAATAACGGCTTTAAATGTTCCTTAAATGTATCGTAACAAGAAGCACATCCAAAGCGTCCCACCTTTGTAAATTGCTCATATGTCATCTTACAATCTGGACACCTTAATATACTTGTATTCGAAAGCCCCTTTTGTCCTTCTTCAAACATTGTTGATTCACCGTGTAATAATCCAGCAAATAAATCATGGAATGAAAAGTTAGACTGCGTTGATTGAAAGAAAGACGTATAGCCACTTTGTTCTGCACATTGCTCACAAAGATGAACTTCCGTCTTCTTTTCATTGATTACTTTTGTATAATGTAAAGTTGCTGGTCTTATATTACAGTTTTGACAAGTCATCACTATCCCACCTTTACAACAGGAACGATCTATCTCATAGTACTTTCATACATTACTAGATTGTTCACTTTCCTTTATTCGTTTAAATAAAAGTGCGTGTTCTTTTTTCAAAACCTCTACAATATTTAACTGCATTATCTCTTAGTTATTTTTTTACAAAAGCCGTATTTATTTATATTTCAGTGTTCTTAACATTGCGCATAATATTCGAGCCCTAAGTTCATCTCGAGAAGGAACATCCATTGATAACACAGAACGATCTAGTACACTTAACATAAGTTTAGCTTCACGATTTGTTATGATTCCCTCTTCTATTAAACGTATAATCATACTCTCTGCATTCCCTTGCGCAACACTATGATCAATCATATGAAGCATTTGATCAATAATGTCTATATCGTCATGCAGTTTGACTTTTATAATGCGAATGTAACCTCCCCCACCACGTTTACTTTCTACTACAAATCCTCTTTCTAACGTAAAGCGGGTATTGATTACATAATTGATTTGAGATGGTACGCACTCGAATCGATCCGCAATCTCATTTCTTTTGATTTCAATCACATTATTATTACTTAAGTCAATAACTTGCTTTAGATATTGCTCAATGATATCAGATATATTTCTCATTTATCCGCCACCTTTATTGACTTTGACTATCTTTGACTTTAATTATATACGTATTAATAAAATTTGCAACTCTTTTGCTTATTCACTATCCTAGCCACAGTCCCTTGTATTTAATCAAAATAATAATTATTTAAACACATTTTTTTTATTACTATAGATTATAAAAGAAAACACAAAAAAACACGAATCAAATGACTCGTGTTTTTAGTTGCTTGGCGACGTCCTACTCTCACAGGGACAAGGTCCCAACTACCATCGGCGCTAGAGAGCTTAACTTCCGTGT
>NZ_JAGXJT010000168.1:0-159 GCF_019091205.1 Bacillus sp. GbtcB14 | reverse complement strand
TGGATTTGGTGTTCCAGGCTTCTCTGGATCCGTTGTTTCCGGTTTTTCTGGATTTGGTGTTTCAGGCTTTTCTGGATTTGGTGTTCCAGGCTTCTCTGGATCCGTTGTTTCCGGTTTTTCTGGATTTGGTGTTTCAGGCTTTTCTGGATCCGTTGTTTC
>NZ_JAGXJT010000167.1:0-268 GCF_019091205.1 Bacillus sp. GbtcB14 | reverse complement strand
AATGTTTCTTACCTAAATCATCCGATAGCACTAATAAAAATATCAAGATTAATTTTAAATTTATTAATTATTTAATTTGTCATATAAGATAATTTTAATATAATATTTTAAATAAAAAGACAAAGTTATCTTTTAATTTAAAATATCTTAAATATCAAAATATCTAATCTTATAATTAAATAATAAATAAATATTAAAGAAGTTAACAAATTTTTAAATTTGACCATAATAGGAAATATTTAAAATTGGAAACATTACCATTCAAAAA
>NZ_JAGXJT010000166.1:0-268 GCF_019091205.1 Bacillus sp. GbtcB14 | reverse complement strand
TCGCTTTTTCCGTTCAGAATCGCCTGCGCGAAGGCCTTTTCGTAAATCTCCTTCACGCTCTGCGCCACGATGCCTTCCGGCGAATCCCCGGCAGGGTCGAGATTGACGTATTCGGTCGTATTGAACTGCGTCTTCCAGGTGATCTGGGACTGCCATTTGGTCTCCCAGCTCTTGAGATCCTCGGGCAGCGTCGACTCGAACTTCATCTTCGCGTTGTCGACGTAAACGGTGTTGCCTACCCATTGAAGATTGACCGTGTCGTTCATCA
>NZ_JAGXJT010000165.1:0-268 GCF_019091205.1 Bacillus sp. GbtcB14 | reverse complement strand
AATCTCCCCAGATCGGTTCGTCAATTGTCACATTGAAGTTTTTAATGTCTTTTTCTGTCATTGAGCCGCCGAATTCCTGCACTGTTTCCGCAAGCTTTTTGGAGAATGCACCGTCATAGAATGCTTTTGTGCCTTTGTACTTAATAGCTGTAAATGTTTTGGCTAAGTCTTTTTGGATGAGTGTGTCTCCTTCTTTCAGAGGTTCTCCGTCCGGAAGAAACACGTCTTTTGCAGCAGTGTGTGATAATTTGTCTTTATAATCTGAGAT
>NZ_JAGXJT010000164.1:0-268 GCF_019091205.1 Bacillus sp. GbtcB14 | reverse complement strand
AGAAAAGGTAAAAATCATGCATCAATTAGAAGGGTTCAACTAGGTCTTACTTTTCCAAGTAAGAGCTAGCTTGCTAAATGTTAAAAATGGCCAAAAATTAACATTCAATCAACATTTCATCACATCTAATTGAACTAAGACAAGATTGCTTCATCATTGCAAAATCAAAACACTAATCCATACAAGGGTTTATAACCACCCAAATCTCAAAAAGTTTAGTTCATAGCTGAAATTAAAAACTCAAAACCAGAAAATGTATTGTTCATGG
>NZ_JAGXJT010000163.1:0-269 GCF_019091205.1 Bacillus sp. GbtcB14 | reverse complement strand
ATACTTACCCTTATGAATATATCTAGACTCTATTGAAGGAAATTTTAGAGTATGTTGATTAGAATCGAAAAGTAAGCAGTCATAATTTTCATCTAATCTCCTCTTCCCTCTATCCCTAGAGGATCTTCTAGAAGCCATGAGTCTAAACACATAAATGATACCAAGAACTACACATAAGAGACAAGATTTATTAATAAATTGAGAGAAGAGGTATGAGAATTACCCTTGTAGTAATCTTCTTAAAAGGTTGAGATTGATCATTGAATTTG
>NZ_JAGXJT010000162.1:0-269 GCF_019091205.1 Bacillus sp. GbtcB14 | reverse complement strand
GCGCTACAAGTCAATCGCCGCAAAGCTATTTTTATCGGAGGAAACGGTCCGCAATTACTGCTCGAAGCTCGACGTCAACAACCGTGAAGAAGCAATAAAAATGGCGCGAACGGAGAATATTGTGTAGGAGCAGGAGAACTTTTTCGATATTTCTCTTGTTTTTTTCAAATGCTTCTTCCCCATAATAATCAAATCGTTTATCAACCTTAACAAGCTAAAGTCACATAATAGTAGTTTGAACCATTATAGAAATTTAAACTGTTTTTCAA
>NZ_JAGXJT010000161.1:0-270 GCF_019091205.1 Bacillus sp. GbtcB14 | reverse complement strand
GGTTAACTCCGGATCCCTGTGCGAATCTATAGACTTCGGCACTCCGTGAAGTCTTCGTATCTCTCTGACGTACAGTTCTGCCAACTGATCCACTGAATATGTTGTTCAAACCGGCAGAAAATGAGCAGACTTTGTAAATCGATCCACCACTACCCAGATGGAATCAAATAAACCCGTGGTCCTAGGTAACCCGACCACAAAATCCATCATAATATCCTCCCATTTCCATTCTGGTTGGGTTAAAGGGTCCAACTTATCGGACTGCTACTG
>NZ_JAGXJT010000160.1:0-270 GCF_019091205.1 Bacillus sp. GbtcB14 | reverse complement strand
ACCAGATAGCGCCAAGAATTTGGTGCCATCTGAGAAGGAGAGATGCGACACCACGCGATGCAGGAAGTTATGACTGGGTGGAACGGAAGGCGTAGCCCGGCCTCGAAGGCATCTACGGTTAGGGCAAAGCCCCTAGGTATGGGATCATCCGCCCGCTGCCCCGGCTCAGGGGCAATGAGCGTGAACTCCGCCGGGATACCGTAACGATCCCGAAGGAGGCCAAGCGACGACTCGCTCACGGTGGAGTCGAGGTCGTGCGGCCACATCAGC
>NZ_JAGXJT010000159.1:0-270 GCF_019091205.1 Bacillus sp. GbtcB14 | reverse complement strand
AGTTGTCGACCTACCATCGGCTTACAATATATTATTGGGTCGTTCAACATTGATCAGACTAGGGGCAGTTAGTTCCATCAAGCACCTATCCCTGAAGTTTCAAACACCAAAGGGTGTGGGAGTGGTGCGTGGTGATCAGATGCTAGCTTGTGATTGCTATCGCATAGAGCTACAACATAGAAAAGCTGGCCACCAGTTAATGGCAGTCTTGGCAGAGGAAAGCGAAAAGAAAGACGAGGATCTTGACCCTCGGGTACAAGATAGAAGAAA
>NZ_JAGXJT010000016.1:0-59369 GCF_019091205.1 Bacillus sp. GbtcB14 | reverse complement strand
CTCCCGTAGAACCAGTGGTTCCCGTAGGACCAGTGGCTCCGGTAGGACCTGTAACTCCCGTAGAACCGGTGGCTCCCGTAGGACCAGTAGCTCCGGTAGGACCTGTAACTCCCGTAGAACCAGTGGCTCCGGTAGGACCTGTAACTCCCGTAGAACCAGTGGTTCCCGTAGGACCAGTGGCTCCGGTAGGACCTGTAACTCCCGTAGAACCGGTGGTTCCCGTAGGACCAGTAGCTCCGGTAGGACCTGTAACTCCCGTAGAACCAGTGGCTCCCGTAGGACCTGTAACTCCCGTAGAACCAGTGGTTCCCGTAGGACCAGTGGCTCCGGTAGGACCTGTAACTCCCGTAGAACCGGTGGCTCCCGTAGGACCAGTAGCTCCGGTAGGACCTGTAACTCCCGTAGAACCAGTGGCTCCCGTAGAACCAGTGGTTCCCGTAGGACCAGTGGCTCCGGTAGGACCTGTAACTCCCGTAGAACCGGTGGCTCCAGTAGAACCAGTAGCTCCGGTCGGACCGGTCGGTAGTGTAAATGGTGGAGTTGGCGGCAATGTAGGGCCTACAAGACTAGGATCAAACGCTGCAGCAGATATGAAATCAGCTTGGGCTAATTCGTTTGAATACTCTTCTTCATTCTCATCTGACATTATATACCTCCTTTCTCTTTAAAAAATTTATTCAATGTAGGGCTTGTACATACTATAAATTATAAAAAAACAGTCTTTTCTAAAATAATTGAAAATATTCTTTGGATTTTCAAAGATTTATTTATTTATTTATTATTAATCAAGGTTAATCTCATTTGTATTTTATAAAAAATCCATTAAAAGAACTCTTACCAAAAACCAATATTTTTGTAACATTTCTCCCCTTGCTTCTATTTCTATATTTATAAGGGTTTTCGAGTTACAAAAAATAGTTACCAAAAGTATTACCAAATACCTTTACAATAAATGAACCTTCGGTACAATGAAAATATATGATTGTACAGGAGGAAGCAAATGATTATTGGTTATGCACGCGTATCTACGATTGATCAAAATTTAGATCGGCAAATCCATTCACTTACTGAATATGGATGTGAAAAAGTCATTCAAGAAAAATTCACTGGAACAATTCGAAAAAGACAAGGTCTTATAAATTTGTTTGATGTGATAAGAAAAGGAGATACTGTTGTAGTTGAAAGTATCTCACGTTTAGGACGGAAAACATTAGATATCCTAAGTATTATCCAACAGTTCGAAGAAATAGGAGTTCAATTTGTATCATTGAAAGAGAATATGGATACAGGAACGCCTACAGGTAAGGCTATGTTGCAAATGATGTGTGTCATTGCAGAATTAGAAAGAAATTTGATTGCAGAACGAGTGAAAGAAGGATTAGAAGCAAGTAAGAAACGTGGAAAAAAATTAGGTAGACCCAAATTAGAAAAAGAAAAACTCTCAATTGCATTACGCATGTATGACAGTAAAGAATACTCTATTAAAGAAATTGTAGAAGGAACTGGTGTATCACAAGGTTCTCTTTATCGAGCAATTAATCAACGAAAACTCGAATAAACACAGAATTAATAACCCTCTAAGTTTTCTATGCACCCTCTACATATTAAAGAGCCAATTTACTCTTAACGGGGTAAATTTCGGCTCTTTTTTAGATAAATTCTCTTAGCGTGGTTTTTTTCCGAAATGCTGGCGGTACCCCTTGTAGTGATAGGGTTGGGCTTTATTGCTTTGCTTATCCTTATTTTCACACGAGGCAACCTTGGATATAAGCAAAATTCTAATCAGGTAGGATTCAGTAACAGCCAAACTATAAGTGAATAGAAACGAAAACCATAAAATAGTGTTAATGGATTTAGGGCGGTATCCCTACTATTTTAATATTTACGTATCCGATTAGAGCGAGTTTACTATTAAACATAATTATTAAAACTTTAGAAAATAGTAATCACTTGAAAGGCATGTAAGACATGCCTTTCTTTTTTATGTATAATTTATAGCTTAACTTCAAAAGATAGTTCTTTATGCTTATATTCACCCCACAATATTTTCGAACTTTTCCATAGTATTACTAATTTCAATTTGATTATTAATCACTTCTCTTTGTAATTTTTCAGTCACATTCCTAACAATGGTTACACCATTTGTGATACTCTCTACATTTAAATTTATTTTTTTTATTGCACCATCAACATTACTTGCCAATCTTCTTACCTCTTCTGCTACTACTGCAAATCCACGTCCATGTTCTCCTACTCTTGCCGCTTCAATTGCTGCATTTAAAGATAAAATATTAGTTTGGGAAGAAATTTCCTTAATCATTTGAGCAATTTCACTTACTAAGTTAATCTGTTCTTTTAAAGATTGTAGAGCTTTCATATTTTCCTTAGAATTAATGTCGACTTTACTTCCTAAATCTATAGATAAATTCTTTAAATGTGAAACAACTTCTCTTGTTTGATTTTCACGATTTGTAATATCCGTTGCAATTTTTAGTACAGCATCTACTACCCCTTGTTCATTTTTAATTGGAATATAGGTAGCCTCAAACCAAATTAAATCGCCTTTTTTACCAACTCTTTGAATTTTCTTTTGAAACTTAATTCCCTTTTTTAAATTCTCCCATAACTGATTATATTCTCTACTATTTATAAAACTATGGGGACAAAATTGTTTATGTACCATGTTCTTCATTTCACTGATTGTATAACCTAAAGCTTGTGCAAAATGATCATTTACCCAAATTACCTCTGTATCTAAGTTAAATTCTATCATTGCTAAATTGGATTCCAGTCCAACCAAAATCATTGTTTGATCTAGTACCTGATTGCTTACACTTGATGAAAGATTCATAATAACCTCCATTTATCGTTTACACATATTATAACATTTAATAAATATAATTAATACAATAAAAGGACCTACTTGTATTAACAAGACATAGGTCCTTTTATGATTTAAATGTTAAAAACATAAAAATATTATAAACGAATTTTAATTTACTTTACGCCCACTTGATTCCAAGCATTTTCTACTGCTTTATAGGTTGCACTACCATAGCCATCATAATCAGCTGCGGATTGTAATAAAGCTGTACGAGCTTGTTTAAAATCACTTGTTGGTGTTAAATATGTTGTTAACGCGCGATAATAGATCTTTTCTGCTTTCTCTTTACCAATAGCATTGATTGTCAGATATGCAGCCTTATTCGGAATACCACTATTAATATGTACCCCACCGTTATCGCCTTCTTCAGTTGCAGGAAGGTATTGATAATCCCTCATATGAGAAGGTTGGCCATATTTTTCAGGATTTGATAAACTGCGAAGTGCATCTCCAGAAATACCAGGCGTATATACAGCTTCTCCTAAATCCCAATTTGTTGGATCAACAAAATATCCAAATACATCAGAGAAAGATTCATTTAATGCACCTGATTGATTTACATAACGAAGATCAGCTGAATACTGTGTCACAGCGTGAGTTAATTCATGCGCAACAACATCAAGGGAACCTGAAAGTGGAGAGAATATGCGCCCATCACCATCTCCATAAACCATTTGCTGCCCATTCCAAAATGCATTATTTACATTTACTCCATAATTTACACCAGAGCGAATTGTTTTTCCTTTTCCATCAAAACTGTTACGATTGTGAATATTTTTATAGTAGTCATAGACTTTTCCAGCATTATAATGAGCATCGACCGCAGGTCCTTGATCTTTATTTATCCAAGCATTATCATTATCCAGTAGACGATAGTTAACTGGATAATCTGCATCACTATGATTTACCGTAAATGTTTCAATATAGCCTCCATTCATAGGCTTTGTTGTGTCTTTTAAATAGTATTTTTTCTGTACACTATCAAATGTTGTATTCAGTTCTTTTCGATCCCCTAATACTCCATATCCATATCCTTTTTGAGCGCTATCTGCGTCTGTAACTGCATTATATGAATCTATGATTGATCCATCTTCTGCATTCACATAAATTTGCCAGTTAGCTCCATAAGGTTTAATAAATTGCAGTTGCACTTTAAACGTTAGATAATACTTTCCGTCTTTTTCATATACAACTAAGTCCGCTTTTTCATTTGTAGAATCTAAGTTTTCTTTTACCTGGTCTAATGTGTTTCCATCTACTTTTACTAATGTATCATTTTTTGTAAGTTTAATATGTTTCCAAGCATTTGAAAGCGCTGTTTCTTTTGTAATCTTTGCTTCTGTATCACCTTTTAAACTTTCTGCAGCAGCCGGATGAACATCTCCATTTACTGTTTTTACCTTGCCCTCTTTATCTGTATGAACAATGAATTGTGCACCATCAACAGGCACCTTATTTACAGACCTTGTATAAACATAATGTTTCATACCTAAATCATCCGATTTCACTTCTTTCAGTGTCAGATCCGTTTGTGGATTTACCTTAAATAGTTCTTTATTTTCTTCAAGAAACTCTTTCACTGCTTTTTGAGTTTCTACCTTTTTATCAGATAATTCACCTGAAAGAAATGATGGACTTCCTTGTTCCTCATTCCAATTCTTTTGTTGCACTTCCATTTTATCCATTACTTCTTTTTGGGATGCTTGTTCTTCTGCAAATGCAGTTGAAAAAGGCGCACCTAACATTGTTCCTGCAGCAAGCAATGTAATAACAGTTTTTTTCATACATTTTCCCCCTTCAATATAAGTAAAATAAAAAATATAATTACAAAATTAAATATACAATTACTTTCAAAGTATTTATATAGATATGAATAATTACATATTCATATCTATAAAGTATTGTCTATTCCCAAAATGAATTCAGAATATTAAAATTAAAGGGCGTAAGGATGTTTCTAAAAAATGAGTTGAAGGGATGATTTTGAATACTTCATCTATAAAAAATGCCTGCAAATTTCTCTAGGGGTATTTTTATGATTTATTATTGATTGATTCCTTTTCTATCTACTATTTTCTTATAACAGCCATGTTTAACTATCTTTCTCACATTTTATGATCCTATTTATTAGCTAGAGAGCATTCCAAAACTAGATTTTAATTGTGTCATATTTATTACATATTAGAATTCCAAGAGGTATTATAAGGATATTTGAATAAATTAAAATAGTATAGAAATAAAATGAAAGGAGTATTACATCATGAGTTATAAAAAAGTAGTGTGTACTTGAAATTTTAAAAAGTTAAACAACTTAATTTTTCGTTTTAATAGTGTTTTAAACATACCATATGAGGATGTGAGAAGATGAAGCTTGCACAAAGAATTTTAATTATAGTTGCATTTATTTTATCTCTGTGGAATTTTTCTAATGTCAATGATGTGTTTGCCGAGGAAGTTGAATTTTCAGGTGTAACTGCTCCCATCGGAGTAAATGTGCGCGATAATAAAAATTTAACTGGAAATATAATAGATGTTCTTCAAGGAAATCAAACCGTTTACTTCAATGGTTGGGAATATGGAGAGGGATTAAAGGATTATTGGACTGGAAGTATAGATAATCGTTGGTTTTATTTTTTTAAAAACGGTAAAAAAGCATATGTTGCTTCGGCATTTATAAATGGAAATCCACCTAATTCTACAACAACTGTTAAATTAAATGTTCCTAATATTAAACAACAGCAGTCTAATTGGTGTTGGGCAGGTACTTCAGTATCTGTTTTAAACTATTTGGGGCAACCAACTACACAACAGCAATTTGTAGGATATGTAAAAGGTGGCTTATACAATTATCCAGCTACTTCTAGAGAAATACAAAATGGTCTTAATTATTTTGGTTTAACTTCAACAATTAATAGGGGAACTCTTTCTTATGATGGGTTTAGAAGCCAAATTAATAGCAATAAGCCAATAATTACACTTATTAACTGGAAAAATGGAGGGAATATTGGTCATTTTCTTGTGTTAGATGGTTATTTTAAAGGTATAAATAATATGAACTATATTACTTATATGGATCCTTGGTATGGAGATCATTATCAACATAACTTTGAATCATTTAAAAATAACGATAGATTTTGGTGGAATGAAACAGTTCAAGATATTAGTAGAGAATATTAAATGAAAATAAGAAGGGAAATAAGTTTATGAAAAAAATAACGAGAACTATAATTTTAGTTGTATTTTTTAGTATTGGATTAATAAGTATGAATAAAATTGCTCAAGCAACTGATAACTCTAAAGAATCACCTGAAAAGATAGCACTAAAAGATTATCAAAATAGTAAAGGCACTCTATTAAAAGATGGCAAGCAACTTCATCAAAATCATAATTTTACGTCTAATTCAACTTTAGAAATATCCACATTTTTTTCCATGTTTATGAAATACAACAACAAAACATTATAAATAATGACTCCAAAAATCTATCTGAATATTTATTGCCTACAGATGAAAAATTATGGTTTATTTTAAATAGAAACAACCCAGAGGGATTAATTTTTACAAACGAACAAGAGCCTATACGTATGGGGGGGAGAAAACCGTAGTAAAGATTTATATAAAATCTATAGGTCTATACAAACAAATGTAAAAAAAATCAAAGAAATTATATATATTGAATTTGAAGGACAAGGATTATTTGTTGTTTCTCACGAAAATGGAGAAGAAGTATATGCAAGTGAGGGTGCTTCTCTTATCTTAGGAGTTCCATCAGCAAAAAAAATTAATCCTGATGAAATCATTTTAAAAATAAAGGAAAGAATTCTCTTATCTCAACAATAAGATTTAGGAATAGATACGAGAACGCCAACAGGAAAATTCTTTTTAACCGTCATGGCCGCCTTTAGTGAACTAGATCGAGAAATGATTAAGGAGAAACAACGTGCGGGAATAAAGTTAGCGAAACAAAAAGGAGTGTATAGAGGAAGATTGAAGAAATATACAGACAAGCACCCAGGTATGAATCATGCGATTGAATTAAGGAAGCATACCAATAAAACTGTTAAGGAAATCTGCCAGATTACAGGTGTGAGTCAGGCCGCTCTGTATCGTAGATTAAAAGAACTTGAATAAAGTTCTTTCTTTAATTTGTAATTAAACCCCAGAGTGGCCCCTCATACCCAGAATCGTTTCCGTACCCCTAAAATAACTGTTTTTAAAAATAACCCATTATCTTCCTTGAAATATTTGATACTATAAAATAAAGAACATTCAATTTATATAGGAGGGTGTAAAATGGGAATTAAAATGTCTAGTGCTTATCATCCCTTTTTAAATAGAATTGTCGGGATTGATGAGATTCAAGAAAATGAAGCCTTACAAACTGATTTATACTGTACTGATGAAAATTGTCGTAAACAACTTAGTTTTGTGGATGAGTTCGAACGTAAATATAATGACAAAACAATAAAAGTAAGAGCATTTCTTCGCTTAGCTGGTAAAGAAAAACATATTGAAACTTGCCAATTCAACACTGCTGATCAAGTTAAAGTAATTGCAAGAAGTGCAGAAGACTTAATGACTAGCTTAGAAAATGGAAAGTATGAATTTAGACTACATGTTATTAAAAACGCTTTACACAAAAAGAAAAACAGCGCTGTAGCTAGTGATGTTTTAGTACCAACAGGTGCCAAACAAAAGAATCCTCAAAAAGTTTATGAAAATAAAGGGAAGCTTTCTTCTTACCTTGCATCTATGAAAAAAATTATGCAGTTACGTACTCAACTTGAAGATCAAGACAGAGAATTACGTAATCTTGTAGTATTAAAATTTCATAACAAAAAGATTGATTGGAATAAATTTTTTTATGATACCGAGAATTTTAGGGAGGCTTTCGACTACCTTTCTACATCTCCAGATCATCCCATTTGCCTTCATGGTCGAATTAAATCAATAAACAAACCAACTGAAACATTCCCATACCATAGCATTTCACTTTATTCTCCTTGGGTTGAAAAAGCAGATAAAGATAATATAAAGCGAATTCCTTCCGTTTCTATTACGATTTATAATAAATCACTTGTTGAGGAAGTTATGCAAAAGTTTGAAGAAGGGATCAAACATATAGCTATTTTTTCCGATATAAATTATAAAGTTTCAAAAATAGTAATAGATGAGAAGAAACAAGAAAAACCTCAATATTTAAATTTGCAAGGAAAGTTAAACCGTCAAAAACAAATCCATATGTATTAAGTTGATCGAAACTTTTATTAAAGATCCCTAGTTACAATTAATTCCGTAACTAGGGATCTTTAATATTATATCCATTGCAATCAATTTCCTAATTTACTTTACAACAATTTTCACCTGCGCCACGATTATCAGCTGGTTTTATATGCCTAATATCAGCACCTTTTCCGCCTTCACGACAAAGGTCCATAGGATATTCATCCCGATCATATCCTTTTTTCGTTGGAACATTTGCTAATGATTGTTTTCTTCTTTCTGCGGCTCCACCCCGATCAATTGTACAAATATCTGTTTTGCCACTTGCAATCGCATCTTTAATATGCGCCGCGGTTTCCGGATACTTATTTGATGGAAACTCTATAACTTGTGCAATATCTTGTGTTCCACTTGTTTGTTTTGCAGGATTTGAATTTTGAATTGCTGAACATCCCGAAAATAGTAATCCCATTACTAAAATACTACTTACCGCCCCTTTAAAATTCATTATGCTCCCCCTTATGAAAATCTTAATCGAATTGGCTAAACGCGTAGTCATAAAATGCATCTGCAACATTCTCCACAAGATGATAAGAAACATACTTCTCCAATGCTTTCATTAACCTAGGCTTTTCATCTATAAAATTAATCGTGTAATCTATTAAGAAACTCCAATTCCAGGATGGAATTGCAATCAAACAACTATTTTTCATCTCATGTTCGCAAAAATAAACTGTTGGTGATTCATAACTTTTTAGAATTTCAAACTCTACACATTCCATCTATACCCCCCTATTCTTTATTGCTTAAATTAGAATATTTCTTATATCTTTTTTGTATATCATTAGTAATACTTATACTGACTATAATTGCTACCGCCAAGTACTTTATGTATTTAAAACCTGTATGCCCTACAACAACTATACTTCCAATAATAAGAACTATCGTGGTAAGAAATGAGATGATAAAAATACGTTCGTACTTTCGGGATTTACTTTCCTGTTCTAATCTTCCCTCTTTCATACTCTGGTTTCCCCCTTTGGATTCTTATAAAGTGAAATCCTCCATTGTTTTACGAATTTCATCAGCTTCGACACCAATGTATTGTAAAGTTTGACCTTGCGTCGCATGGCCAAATAGTTTCATCAAATAGTACACATCTTTCTTTCTCTGATAATAGTGATATCCAAACGTTTTTCGCATACTATGTGTTCCCCATTGTTCTGAATCAATACCGCAAGCCTCGGTCGCCTTATACAAGAAATTATGTACCATTTGTCTTGTAATGGGTTTATCCCCTTGACGACTTGGAAAAATCCAATCAGAATCAGCACGATTGCTTGTGTATTTCGCAATTTCTTGTTGTAAGACTGAATTGAAATACACTTCTACCGTTGTATCTGTTTTTTCCATTTTAATTTTCATGCCATCTTTTCCACGAACATCTTTTACACACAACCGTAAAATGTCACTAATGCGTAAACCTGTGTTAATTCCAAAATAAAAAGTAATTTCGATATGAGGAATTTTGCAACAGCCAATCTTTCATTTCTTCAATTTTTTCTATTGAACGAATTAGCTCATTTGCCCCAGGTTTTCGTCCCCCTTTCGTCATAAAACTTGACCTCCTAAAACTCTGTTGTAAGCTACAATATGTAAAACTTACTTTAACAATAACTATATTTTGTTAAACTGATAATCTTTTTCTTTTTATTTTATAGCGAAAAAAAAACAGTAATACCATAGAAAATCGCATGATATCGCTAGTTCTTATGAGTTTAACATTTTGTATCTTTTGTAAAACTTGTTTTCTGTTTTTTATTTTACCTTAATTTGCAAATGGTTTATAATTATATTATTCCGAATAATTAAACGTTATAATTGGACCATTATTTTATAGGAGGGCTTTACAAATGCAATTAACAGGACTAGAGCCATTGTATAACAGTATGATCGAACAAGACCTTCAACGTGTGAAATTTTCAATAACCATTAATAAAGCTGTTTTTAGTATTATTTACATAATAGATTCTACGCCTCATGCACTTGCTATTGGAGTAAGAAATAAAAATCTCTTCTTTGAAGTTGCCGTCAAAAAAGGATTTATTATTAATCCGTATTTAGGGGACAAATACGGGGACATTTGCGAAGCACTAGGATTAACTTCAAGTCCTTCACAACCTTTTAGTCCAAAGAAATTTTATGAGGAAATTAACAGCAAAATTCCAAATACCACAAGCCCCAGACAGCTTCCAAAACCAAGAGACTTTGCACCTTATAGAAAAGATGTAGAAGAACCGGAGAAAATTTACTTTTATGACTGGAGAGACAACACAATAAGGGGGGAAAAAGTTAGACCTAAGAATCTCGCTAAAACCAAACAATGGCTGAGTGAAGAGGCATATAAAATGTGCAAAACCTATAATATTAGTAGTTGTTGGACTGCAGATCCATCTAAAGAAAAAGAATTCACATTACCAAGATAAGCACTTAATACAAGGAGAGGGCTTATGAAATACGTTCAAGATTGTGAAGACCAAGAAACATATTATTTCCATGATACAACTTCATCAAATTTGGCAAACCTCTATCGTTATCGGGTACGCTCTCCTTTAGTGGGTGCTTGTATTGAAGGTGGCACAATAAATGATATAGAAATTGTACCTTTTACCATTGATAATGAACGGTATAATTTTACTAGATATTATCTAACATCCTTAATTAAATTCGCCTTTAATATTCAAAGACGTTTAGGATATGAAGAGACATACTATATGCCCATTGAATATGGACAAAATGTTTATCGCCATAAATACTTTGAAGATACCTTGTCCTTAGCAAATTCAATTCCTGATGACATGTTTTATGAAGCGATTAGAGACATCCAGAATATCTATAATCATGTTCAATACATGCTAAAAGTATGTGAATTAGTAGAAGAGGGGGGATTTATACGAGTTTATCGCTCTTTAAATACTATCGAATTAGCACAAGTCCTACGCCAAATAGACATTGGCGGTTTAAATAATCCAGAATTTTCATTCGAAATTGATACAAATATTTTGCTATCTGGACAATGCTTTAATAGGAATTTAGATACAGCTTATGGTCACAAATTGATAAAGGTTGGTTTTAAAGTCCCAGTCGAAGACATTATTATGCACCCCGATTTTTTATTAACCAAATATGCTAAAGCCTCTTATACACCCAATAGTCTAAAATATGAAAATGAAATTTTGTTTGTAAATAGGCACCCTAGAGGTAAACTAACATTTAAAACTAAAGATATATATGACATAAAAAAAGAAGCTTGTTATAAAAATATTGAAACTTTGAATCAAAATAGAGAAAATCATACTACTTATGGGAAACAATATACACGCCATAATAAATATGTAAATGATGCTGCATATTATTTAATGCTAGATACTCAATTTTTAATGGCAAATGATCAATTACAAGATGCTTTAGCAAAGTTAAAGCCACGATTAAGAAGAAAAGTGATAAAAGCTCTTACTAAATGGTATACACAATCCTGAGAAGCCGTTATGTATAAAATCAGCAAAAATTACGCTCTTTTAATTTTCTATTCTGATGATTACGGGGTATGATGCATATACGCGAGATACCCATCATCCATATAAAAACGGATACCCTTTTTAAAAGTGCGTATCCGTTTTTATATGGCAATGGATATTCATTATTTTTAACCATTTAGGCTTGTAAAATGTTACGTATTTCTTCTATACGTAAATTTGTAAACTTTGCAATATCTTCTATTGGCATTCCGTTTTTGTGCATACCACGAATAAGCTGTATTTTCCCTTTTTCAATGCCCTTTTCAATCCCTTTTTGTTCTGCATAAGCAAATTTTGCGGCTTCATCCATCAACGCTTTCTCCCTCGCTTCATACGCTTGTCGGAAAGAAGAATCTTGACTCATACGTTCCCATTTATTCATGGCTTTTTGTAAAATCGGGTCTTGGCTCATCGCAATATCCTCCAATGTTTGGGTTAATTGTTCATCTTCATTCGCTGGAAGTAATAATAACCAACGAACAAACGAATCTTCCCAGGGATTTACTTGTTCATTCCGCCACTGTTGCATCAGCTTTGGAATCTCCACAATATGAACTTCAATATCATCACTTAACTTCTTTTGTTGCTGTTGATTCCATAGAATGCCTGTTGTATGGAATGCCTTGTATTCAGGAAACATAACGAAATTTAACAAATTAATCGTAATTGTTTTATGAAGGGAACTATACGGCATTCCCTTTTGTAGCTGGGATGTATATAGCCTTCCCCAATAATATAAACTTCTCTTAATCATATCATGATTGTTATTCAGCTGTATTTCTACATTTACCTTTGTACCTGTATCTAATGTAGCGGAAATATCTAAAATCGATAATTTATCCTCTTCATGTTCTCGGTGCAAGTGTGGATCTTCTAATTGTAACGAAACAATAGGTGATTCTAAAGAATCCTGCAACATCGCGTTTAAAAAAGCAATCAAAATATCTTCATTTCCACTTGTGCCAAATAATTGTTTAAAAGCAAAATCAATGCGTAAATTCACTAATTGTTGGTTGGACATGGGTTTTCCTCTCCCCATCTCATATGATGTTTTTCTTTCATTGTACATAAAAAAGTGATACACACGCAACTAAGCCCTTATGTCAACATATTAATTTGTATTCCTTCAGAAAAGTTCTTCAAAATCCATCTCATATAAATCTCCTTTACATTATCTATTTTACAACAAAACATACCACTTACTATACAGCTCTGTTATAATTAAATATCTAAAAATATATACTATAAATTAGCCTAAAAGGAGGATTGAACAAAATTTCAGAGTTAACAATCAGACTATTACTTATATTTTTCCCTGGCATTATTTCATTACTATTCATTGATACTCTAACACCTCATAGGGTAAGAGAGTTTAAAATGTTTCTACTTCACTCCTTTATACTAGGGTTAGCATCGTATTTTTTATTATATGTATTCATTTCTATTAATAACTTTTTCGTTATAATGAAAGGACTAATCCCTACATGGAAAGTTAGCTTCCTAAACTCTCTAGTCAACAAACAAGCATCTATAGATATCAAAGAAGTTGTAATTGCCACATTTGTGGCGATATTATTAGCCTTTGTTATTTCTACAATACTTAATCGTAAATTTCTGCATAAATTAGCAAAAAAAATAGGGGTCAGCAAAAAATTTGGTCAATTAGATGTTTGGTCATATGTATTCGATTCACCACAATCCGTTTGGGTAATTATTAGAGATTTAGAAAATGATTTAATGTATCAAGGATGGGTTGAAGCTTTTTCCGATACATTCGATAATAATGAACTTTTCATTCGAGATGTAGATGTATACAGAAATTCTGATGCTCAAAAACTTTACTCTATGCAAGCAGTGTACATCACTAAAGATAAATCTAATTTAATAATTGAATTCCCTTAAAAGCATAATATTTTGTACAGGAGGAATTATAATGGAAAAAAATAAAAGTTTACAAGAAAGTTCTATAAAAAAAGGTGGATTAAATGATAAACCTTTAACACCTAGACCTCCCGCTCCACCTGCACAACCACCTAAACAAAACAAAAATAATTAAACTAAAAAGAAGCTAGTATACTAGCTTCTTTTTAGTTTAATTATAGGTTAAATACCAACTTTTATATCTTACGTGCTTTTGCCAACTTCCAATAATGATATCCCATAGCAGTTAAACGGCAAGCTGTTGAATTCACAGCAGCATAATACATGTGTTCTGCATCAACTGGTACTACCAATCCAACACGTGCTAGCTTCTGAAGATTTCCAAAAATCTCTTCATTTATAGGATTACGTGGTTCTTCTGTTGGTTCAAACGATGGATCTAATGAGAAATACTCTTCTTGACTAGCAAAATATTCGCTTAGTTTTCTAAGGAGTTCCACAGAAATAGGCGGATTAACTGTCCTTAATGATGTAAATGTAGACACGTTTGTTTTAAATATTGGTCGTTGATCCCATGCGCCTAACGTTCTATCTATATAAGAATATACACTACTTGGTGTAATGTTCCCCATCAAATCTGAAGCTCCACCATGTAATGCTTCTACTAACAACGATGTAAATACGCTCGAACCATCAACTTCTAATGCCGGTTCATTTTTCCTACTAGCTGTTAGAACTGTCATTCCTTCACAAATAGAAGCTAATCCCGTTGTTTTATTACTGTCCTGTATACCAAACATCCCCGAATTACAACAATCTAATATAATAATTTTATTTTTAGCTTTTGATTCAGTTGCGAAACTTAAAATATCATGCATGGATACTCCTTCATTATCTGTTTGATAATCAGTTGTAGCCACATATCCACCCGTAGATGTTACAACCCCATGACCAGAGAAATACAAAAGAGCAACATCATTTTCACCTTCAAACAACTCACGTATTGCTGCTTTTAACCCAACTTTGCTACATTCGTCTGTAATAAGTTTACAATCAAAATTAGGAGAACCATCGCTATTACTTTGCAGTACACTATGTACACTATGTGCGTCGCTTATCGCTCCTTTTAAAGGAGCTGTCGGGTAATTACCCAGACCTATAATAAGTGCTTTTTTCGCACCATACATATCTACCTTCCTCCTTTACAGTTCACCCTTAATTGCCTTGATTAATGACTTTGAATTCCATTTTACAATAACATCCGCATTGTCTTTTACTTTTTTAGATGTCCTTTGAGAGCCGAAGCGTTCCACTGCTATGATTTTTTTAGGAACGATAAATCCTGTTTTAGCCAATTGAATTTCTTCATCAATCCATTTGCTGTATGAAGAGTATACTCCTGCTAAAATAATAACCACATGACACGAACTCATTTGCCTCTTAATTGCTTCGCGTAATTCTTTATCATTCTTTGCATTATGAATCGGATCATTTTTAGGAACTGAATAATTTTTATATAAAAAATCCTCATCTTTATTTAACAATTCTATTAAACCTTCATATTCGTTGCTATAAGCCCATGAATGACTTATAAACAGGTTGTACTTACTAGCCAAATCAATTTCACCCTTCCTCTATAAGTTCTCAAAAAACACGTCAATTGAGATATCTCTATTATACCTAATTTAATGTCAGGAAGAACATATATTTACCAAAATCTACACTCATTCTTTTAAACATTACACTTATAACATTTTTCAACTCTTCCATACTTAGCCAATACTAATGAACTTGAAAATACACTAAAAAGACTATCGGTATAATAGGTACAAAAACACCATCTACAAATACTGTAAATGGTGTTTTTAGTCATTTATATTTGTAAAATGTTTCGTATTTTTTCTATACGTAAATTTGTAAATTTTGTAATATCTTCTATCAGCATCCTATGTTTATGCATACCGCGAATAAGTTGCATTTTCCCTTCTTCTATTCCCTTTTTAGGGAACTTTTTTCATTATTTTATTCAATCGTATATCGACTATCTTCTGAAACACATAAATTGGCCGCATTCACTTTTATACTACACTTTCCTAATCGCCGTTTTACTTCCGATTGTAATTTTTCATTTGCTTCCTCTAGAGAACTTGCTGGAATAATTGTAGATTGTGAGCCTGTTACCTTGCCACTATACATCACTGAAAAGTTCAATTCATATTGATGTATCAAGATTTCTCCACTCCTTTTTTCATGGATTTCCTCACAGATCATTCTTATTTGTCGCTTGCTCCTGTTGTTTTTGAAGATAGGTACGCATTTGCGGTACATACCAGCTTTTTCTTAAGCGGATGATCGCAATTCCCACAATTAAAATCAAAAAGGCTTGTAGGAAAATATCTTGTGTTTCCCATAACGTGCACAAATACAGAAGACTTCCCGAACAAAAATAATACATGGCCAATAATAGGTTTATATTTGCGATTATCATTTGTTTCTTTACAATCGCGGCAATTCCTGCCAAAACAAGCGTACAAACTCCTATACTTAGCAAAATATATGCAATAACCTTAAAAAGAATCATCTTCACACCTCTTTTTCTTTAAAAATTCATTTGAACTACTTAAAAGGCTGAATAAGGGTCACAAACTCATTCGATACCAAATTGTATTAACAATCCCTTTAAAATTAATTACAAGCGAATTTGAGGCGTCATTTTTTCTGGAATGGAAACTTTTTGTGTTGAAAATCATATATACTTTGTTTTCCAACACATCCAATTGAAAAACCTGTAAAAAAAGTTGCACCTATGATTTTTAAACCCCATTGCCATGTGTTTTCCTGTAAAAAATGGTGCGAAACATAGAGACATACTCCTGTACAAATAATGATCCAGATTCCATATTCATCATATTTTCTCTGTTCTAATTTTTGTTCCTGGAACGGATACACCTGGATAAACAAAAAGGCTATCAGCAAAACTGACAGCCCAATTCCCAATACAATCATTCTTTATCGCCCCATTTCCACTAGATTACACCTCTTTATAGCGCTTCTGTAACAATTGCTGTACACGTGCCGCATACATTCTAAAATAGGGAATGTTTTGCGCGGCAACCTTTCCAAAATCCATTTGCATTAATGTTTCTTCTAACAGTTTGAACTCGAATTCTAAAAATGTATCATGCTGTTTCTGAATCGAATGTGGGATGTTATGCAAGGCATCCGCAATTTCTCGCACATATGTTACACTGGATTCATCTTGGCTTGAATAGGAAAATACATTTCGAATCAATACAAACGTTTCTTGCAATATTTCATACCCGATATGATGCAATACATTTTGATTCACCAACTCCCCTCATTCCTTTCTCTATGGTCCTTCAATTCCTGTATTGATTTGGAACTCATAATTTTCTACAAACCATTTCTCACCTTCTAATACTAAATTTAATTTCATAGTGTGTTTTTCTTGTTGTTCTGTTCCATCAACCGTTACAAGATAATCATATTTAACTGTTACATCCGCTTTATTATCAGCGGTTTTGATGTAATACATATCTGTTATCTTTGCTTTCGTTTGAATGTGCATAGAGCCATCATCTTGTATATGGTTATGTGCATCCTCTGGCGCATTTAATAATTTGTTTCGTGCTTCCCCTGTTATCATTTCTTTGATCTTTTCAAATCCTGGCTTTTCTTTTTGCTTGTTATCATTCTGTATTAACAGCTCTACAAACTGTTTTGCTACTTCTTGCCCTTTATCTTGGGTATTTTCTGTTAAAACTGTTACACGCTTTTCCAATGCTCGATTCTCTGTTTTTAGCTCTTTTACTTGTTCCGTCCATTTCTTTTCTGTCTGCTCAACTTTATGCTGTAAGGTGCGATTTTGATTCCATAACCATACACTGATACCCACTAGTACAACTATGATTAAACCAACGATTCCCTTTTTCATCCCTAATCCTCCCTTTCTTTCCGCTTATTTCGGCAAATAAGGTGCTGGGTCGACTTGACCAAACGTCAAAGATGTTTTGATCTCAAAGTGAAGATGTGGCCCTGTTACTTGCCCTGTTCTTCCACAAACACCTATCTGTTGACCGACTCCAATGTTTTGACCTTCCTGTACAGTAATGGACGACATATGACCGTATAAACTCCAATATCCATTCCCATGATTGATTACAACTACGTTTCCGTATCCGCCAAACCCCGAACCGGAAGCGCCAAATTTCGCCCACTCTACAACGCCACCTTTCGACGCGGCAATTGGTGTGACACCGTCTTGGCAAGAATAATCAATACCTTTATGAATAGTGCCCCAGCGTGGCCCAAATGGGCTTGTAATCGTTGTTTGAGCGATAGGACGAATAAACCCTTGTGAGCTTGCTGATCCAGTATCTACAACGCCGCCTGGCTTTCCCGCTTCACAATTAAAAGTAAGGCCGCCCATTTGCGCCACAAACTTTGTTACTAATACAGGCCATAAACCATTTGTGCCATGCGGATCATTTGCGGCTCCTGGCGGTGCATATTTCGCTCCTATTGCTTCTATTGTTGTAATCCCCATACCGATATAATTTTTATATAAGTTTCGTGCCATAGCGTTGATTCCTTCATCTAAAGTGGCGAACTTCATGAATCCTTTCATTTGTGAACTACCAGGGTCCATGAGGCCACCAGGGTTGTTATAGTTCTTTACTGCATTAGAAGTACCATTACCCGTTTCCAATCTTGCAATGGCCGCTAGTAAAACGGGATCGATTTGGTTTTGTGTTCCTGCATTTAAAAAGGCTTGTGCTTTCCCTGTAAAAACGCCGCCCAGGTGGGGTTGTAGTTCTTCTGGTGCCACTGTTTTTCCACCTGGCCGACAAACCGTCATTCCATTACTTGGGATGGTTGCTGGTGCTTCCTCTTCTTTTTTGCCAATGCCTTGCCCCAAAACGATAAATAAAAGAAATCCAATACAAACGAACAATCCTATCGTGAAAGTAGAACTCCCAAAAAGAAATGTCAGTAACCAGGATTTCTTTTTCTTCTTCTTTTTTTGTTCTTGTGCAATCTCTTCTTGTACCGTTTTATCTACAACTTCTTTTATTTCTGGTCTCATATCATCCCTCCCCCCTTACAACATGTATCAAGATTGATTGGAATACTTTCGAACAATCAGCCCATATGTAAGGGCCAAAAGAATAGGTATAATCGCTAAAACATGAAATAGTAACGTTAAAAGAGTAGATTGCTGGTTTTGTATAAAGTCTAATAATCCAAAATGACCGATTCCTACAAACCAGATAAAAAAGGCTAGTTTGGCCCTGTCATCAATAGAGCAACGTAACTCATTATGGATAATTTGGAGAGTTAAAAGAATAAGCGTATACCAGATAAGTAACCCTAAACCAATCCATCCTAATAAATCTGTCGGCCATTCTCTCTGTATGAAAAGAATGATTATGTTCATCCACCCTAAACACCCAATACAGAGAAAAATACTGATACTCACCATTTTCATACACGTTAATCCCCAGTGTTTCATAGCTATATCGCTCCTTTTTTCGTAAAAAAATAGTAAAGTCCTAAAAGTCTAGGACTCTACTCATCTTTTTTTTGTGGCTCCAAATCATCTAAGTTATCTAAGTTTTGTGGATCAGTAGAAGGCATCCAATTTTCACTTCCCGCGGCTACAGCTCCATATTGTATATCTGGTGTATCGATTGTTTCCGCTTCTCCTTGAATCGGTTCATTTTTGCTTACTTCTTTCTCATTTACTCGTGTTAAATCAGTAGGGGAAATGGATTCCGTTGGGATAAATGAGTCAGAAGAATTTATTTCTTGTACAGTTGACTCGACATCTATATTAGGTTTTTTTGCAACAATCTCCCCAGACTCATTTACTTCTGCAGGAATAGCATCTGGAATATCTGCACTTGTTGTTTCTGGTGTATGAGGGACAATGACACCCTCCTCATTTACATCTGCACGAATTGTATCTGGTATTAAAGGATCATTTGCCTCTGTTTCAATTGGTGTTGGGATTTCTTGTTGTGGAATATGTGTTGAAGTTTCCTGTTCTGGCTGTATTTCTTCTCTTGAAATATCCATCGGAATTTCTTCTGTTGGAATGTCTTGTTGTGGGATATCGGATGGGATTTCTTCAAATGTTTCATGATCTGGTAACACTTCCTCTAATGGAAGTTCTTGTGTTGGTACTTCTGTTTGAATCTCTTCATATGCCTCCATATCGCTTGAAACTTCTTCTAGTGGCATTTCTTGTTCTGGTACCTCTGTTTGGATTTCTTCATATGCCTCCATATCAGTTGAAACCTCTTCTAATGGTACCTCTCGTTCTGGTACTTCTGGTTGTACCTCTTCGTATACTTCTATATCAGGCGGAATATCTCCTAATGGTACCTCTTGTTCTGGCACTTCTGGTTGAACTTCTTCATATCCCTCTATATCAGCTGGCATTTCCTCTCCTGTTGGAATTTCCTCATCTTCTAAAGATACAAGTTCTGGTTGAACTTCCATTTCTGATTCTTCTACTTCTGTTCCTTCTTGTTGTTCTTCCATTTCTTGTTCTAATGCTTCCTTATCTAAGCTGATAAGGTCTTGTTGCATTGGTGCCTCTTCTTCACCTGGTGTCGTTTGTTCTTTTCCTTCCTCTTCCTGCTGTGGTAAATTCCCTTCTTTATCACGATCCTGTAAGGAAATCAGCTTTCCTTTCTTTTTATTCTCTTCTTTTTCTTGTTCCGTTTGATTATTTGGTAAATCGTTCGGTATATTCGCTTGCACTAACGGGTTAGCTTTTGTCTTTTCGTTGTCTGTCCCTGCATTTTCTAACTGGCCGCCTGCCGCCGCTAATTCAGCCGCGCTGTTAAAATGTGCTCCCATTTTGTCTCCAATATAAGACATTGTATTTCCAGCGTACTCTTTTCCTTTATCTACAAAGTTTTCAGTCATAAGAGATATATTTGTGACCGTTTCATACACGCCGCGCGCTCGACTAAAGGCCGCAACAATATTTCCTCTAAACAGGTAGCAAAGAACGAAAACAAGAATTTGAAAAATCATTGTAGACACATATCCTGCAACGCCCGCTTCTGGTAATACATACAGTAATTCTGCCACCGTAAAGATGATAACAAGCATAACTGACATAAATATTTTTAATGCCAATGGGCGAATCCATTGTGAAGCCCAGCTTTCAATAACTCTGCGGTGTCCTGGCAATAGAGCCACCGCCATAACGATTGGTGAGATAATACTCATGACAAGGAACCATAATTGGAATGCTACAATTAGTAAACAAAACGCAATTACTGGAACACCTGCGAATGTATTCACGACATAATACATGACTGTAAATACAAGACGCTCTCCCACCGATGAAATAACCATCATTTGGTTTCCATCATCTGTTACTTCTTTTCTAACTAGATCATCACGTTCTTTACCTGGTGCTTTCGCTAGTAATCCATCTACTCTTTTAGTTCCTATTTTTTCTTTAGAATCTTCCCCATACTGTAGAAACAAATATGGTCGTTCAACCAATAAATCCCAAATCTGCTTTTTCACTGAAAAAATTGCATCTGCTTTAGAACGTCCTGGATCACCCGCAACCGTTCCCGTTGCTTTCGCCAATACTGTTACACTAATTTCAGAACTAATTGTATTCGCACTCTTTAAAATTGTACTTGCGTTCCCGATGTACGTAACAATAAAAGCAATGACAAATACTGTTTTTACTAATTCACTTAAACCTTTTGAGGGTTGGCGTTTAATAAAAAAGATATATCCCGCATAACAAGCGGATAACACACACGCAATGCCGATAATTGCTGGGAATAACCCCGAAGATAAAAAGCCGCCTTTTCCAATACCAGCAATATTTTGCATAGCCGCTCCTAATTTATCTGCAACCGTATCTACAATATCCAGGTTCAACGCTTGATCGACTAAAAAGATGGTTAATTGGCCCAGAATCACATTTAACTGAAAGGCCATATTCGCAAACCATTGACAAGTTGTATACAATATCCGTTGTAAGTCTTTTCCCACACTATCATCACCAAATAAGTATCCACCAACTTTTTGAAACACGTTTTTATCGTCTTCTTTCGGCTGGTACGTATCAATTTCGTAATACTTATCTTTGTAAATCCCGTCTGTGTACCCACTAAATAGATTTTCAGAAATTCGTGCTCCTTTTTGTTCTTGTTTTTCTTCTGTTTTTGTATCTTCCGCTAGGGCCACATGAGGCCCTAACGGTAGTAAAAAGAATACAAGAATCATACAAATAGAGAAAAGTTTTTTCATTCCTTTTGCCCCCATTTATGAACATGAACTGGCTCTATACTTCCCACAATAGAATCTAAACTATTATGACCATCCCAGTTCCATTCGTAATTTTTCCATTTCCCGTCCTTTTCATCTTTTACTACTTTCAATTTCATTCCCATCTGTGCATTTTCTACAGGATCAAAGTATTTCACACGATAGTAATACTCATTTTCTCCTTCTTTTAAGTCAAATCGGTATAAGTCATATCGCTCCTTCATTCCCTTACTAGCACCTGGATGTTTAATTCGATCTTCTCCAAAATCAAATTTTTTGTATTGTAATTCATTCATTTTTTTTCGATCCATTTCAATATAGGCTCTTACATAGTTCATTGCGGCTTTATCCGCTTCTTTCATGTCACGTTCTTTCTGACTCTCTTGTTGATTTACATTACTTTTCGTTTCATTTGAGCAACCCGCAATCCCCGTTACCATTAACATTCCTGCTACACATAATCCAGATAACATACGTAATTTTTTCATCGTTCCATCCTCCATATACAGATAATTTAGAATACTCTTATCTGTATTGTAATACGAATTACGCTAATTGTTGTGCGCGTTCTTCGTCTGTTTTCGTAGAGGAATCAAATGCAGTCTTTAATTCTTGGAAAACAGGATCAATTTCTACAACCGCGGTTCGCCCGAAAATATCCTGGAACAAGGCTTCGCCGCGTCTAAGCTGGCGTAACATTAAGATATTTTCTTCTGTGACCGGTAAGTTATAGTAACGCAACATTTCTTCCGCTTCCTTATCGTATTTCAATGCAAAACAGAATTTCATCCCCACATTTGCAACCTCTTTGTTTTCTGATTGATAATCGGATGCATTTTGTGTGCCTAAATACAAGCCGATATTGTGATAACGTCCTTCTCGAATGATTTTGTCAGAAGACGCCGCACCCTCTTTATTTTTCAAAATACTTGATGCTTCATCTTGTAGGTATACTTTGAAAATACTACGGTCGGAATGCATTAAGGATTTACCAAATGCCGCTAATGCAATTAAGATACTACGAGATAATTTGTCTGTAACACTTTCATTCTTTTCCTCTGATTTCGGAATGCGTAAATGTTGAATTTGTAATACTTGTAACGGACGTTCTAGACTTAATACGCGGTAATCTTGACCTTGTTTACCAAACAATAAATCTCCTAGCTGAATGCCTTCTAAAGTCGCTAAACGATTTGTAAGGGCATTTAACCGTTCTAATTCAGTTGGCAATAAGTTAGGTTCTTTCTTCATTTCCACTAGCTCTTTACGAACCAAAGTTAAACATGCATCTTCTTTTTCCGCCACTCGTTCAATCGCTTTATATAAATAGTCATATCGGATATCCTCTAAACCTACATCCGATAGGAACGTCAAAATTTCAAGTGCTAAACTCTTCGCATCTTCTATCGTTGCGCTGATTCGGAATGGGTCTAAACAGCCCGCATCTTCTTTATTCTTCCCAAGCGTCCATACTTGCAAGGTATCCTCATTGAACCCTGGCAATAATTCGGGCCATCTTGTGCGATCACCCTTAGGATCGATGATAAATGCCCTTCCGCCACTCATAACAATCCAGAAAGCGAGTAAGTTCATTAAGAAAGATTTCCCTTTCCCTGTTTGCCCCGCAAACATAACTGATAAACTTTCAAACGCTGTCACAATGTTATCTAATGCTTTCGCCGCTAGTTCGGGACGAATAAAAACAGGACGATTTAATTTCTTTGTCTTTCCAATGTAAAACCCTTGATTGTCGCCAATTTGTGTCGTTGCCCCAAACATTCCCTGTGCAAGTACGCCTGGTTCCACAAATAACTTAAAGTCTGTATTATAACGTTTAGAGCCTGGTAAGAACTCGTAGAAGTATGCTAATTGTTCTCCAAATGGATTGACCAATTCAATTTTCATTTTGCGATATTCTGTAATGAGCGTATTGACGCGTGATTTTAATGTTTTTTCATCTTCGGCATATACACAAAACAGTACACTTAGTTCATATCCAGGTGCTCCTGTTGTTTCAAATCGATCTTTTACAATTTTGACGCCTCTTGCTTTACGATCAATTGTTAAATCTGTTGTGCGACCACCTACCATTGCTTGTTGACGTTGATCGTTTAATTCCAATTCACTATTTGAGAGCTTTTGTGTGACCATCTGGTTTTCTAAGTGATACGCTCGAATACTCATTTCAACAGGAAACTTTAATGAATGAGATTGAATGCGATAAATCCACTCTCCACCAGGAAAAGCCGATATTTCGGGCATATCTTTCGCCGCAAGAAAAGCAACATGAGAGGTTTCGATTTCTCCTTCTTCATTTTGTCTTTCGAGTATAAGAGAACGCCCTGGGCTTTCATCAATCACCGTATCCGTTAAGTGCACCATTTCTTGTAAATCTGGCCGACGTACTTTTACCGCCTTTCCTTCTTCATTTTTCAAGGTAACCGTAGAACCTACTTTCCAGTTTTGATCCCGATTTAGTTCTTTCATGCCACGTTTGAAGTTATGATGGAATAAAAAGCGTGTTGTAGATGGTTTCGCACGTCTTGTATTATGAAAGGCCCCTCTAACCTGGCTAAATAACACGTCTTCTACTTCTAAATAATTTTCAATTTCCTCTTCTAAAATATCCGTCACATTCATACCCGATATATTTTGAGCTGTCTCTGCAAATCCTTCTCTAACCTTCTTCATAAACTTCCATGTTTCTACGACAGGGTTACGAATTTGTCTTTCTTTCTGTTCCATATTCAGTTGTACTAAAACGAAAAAGCGATATTCCATGTTCTCTTTCGCAATGGCCGCATTTCGTAAGTATTCTTTTACCTTTTTAAAAAGAAAGCGTCCTGTTGGGGCCATTGGCCCTTTTAAAGTGGAAATATGTTCATCCAGAATTTCATCTGAATTTGTTGTACGAGGAATCACAAGCAAGTGGATATCATATTCTTGATGGGTAAATAGAGCGAGTTGATTGCGATAATATACTTTTTTCGTACTTTCATCTTGATGATCGTATTCAAATCCGTCTACTTCATACACTGCGGATACTTTTCCGTCTGTACTAAACGCTAAATTCTTTTCAACGTGCTTTAATGGTGGTCTTTTCATCGTTTTCAACATATTCAACTTCCTCCTTTTGGGGTAAAAATGTTACATCATAAGCGTGTATGTCGTTCTCTTCTTCACTGAATGAATGTACGATTGGTAAATCTTTGACGTCATGTTGTACACATACATGACCATAAAACACATGTTTTTTAAGTTTGGGTACATTCACCAATCGACTACTTTGATGCTTCCGTAAACGAAATGTGATCCAGGACCGAACAAAAGAGAAAAGTGATTTTCCATCTGTTTTATATTTATCTGCGCCCCATACAAGGAAAAGAGGGATCACACCATAATACATGAGCCAAACTTGATCGATCATATCCCCAAATATCCATTTAAAGGGAGGAAGGAAGCGGAAGGCTACAAGCCCCGCTTCTACCGCCGCAAAATAACCAAGTGCCCTCCATGTAACCGCACGCGGAAGACGATACCCCATAATTTCGTACTGTCTTCGCATATAGTTCATATAGCTTCCGAAACAATAGACAATGATAGATTTTGATTCTTTTTCCTTCATGTAGCCCTCTCCCTTTCCATCCCTTACTTAGACGCCAAATAATCCACCTAACCACGTTCCAATTGTTTTTAATGCATCTGGCTTGTTAATGAAGAATACAACAATCCCGCCGCCAACAATTAATGTGATCGCTTTTCCCCATGCGCGCTTTGCCGCTACGATCAAGATAACAATGATAAACGCACAATATAACGCGTATGTTCCTTGTGTCTTCATCATTTCGAAAAATCCTTCTAACCCGATTCCTAACACAAAATGATTTATATTGAACATATACATGCCCCTCTCCTATTTTGTTTTTAAGTCTGTTACGATCCATTGCTTTCCATCTTGTTTTACAAACAACGTATAACCTGTTTTCATTTTCGATTCAGAATGTGGATCAATCATAGATACCTCTGTTTGTACCTCATATGTGCCTTTTGTTTTTCCTGGATAAATCTTAGAGGAAAGTACATTTTCAAATTTCATGGCTCCTTCTAACCCTTTAATATCTGTATTGGCTAAAACATACGCGAGTTCTTTTTGTGTTGCGGTCGTATAGGATTTAAAAAAGGTTGGCAAAAATTCTCGAATGTCTTCTTTTACAGTCATTTCATGAATTTCCTCTCGTTCTTTCTCTTCTTTCCCTTCTGGTACTTCTGCTTTTTCATTCACCTTGACGATTTGAGGGAATCCACTAATCACAAAAGCCTTTCCATCTGATTGAACAGGAACCGACACTTGCTGGATCACCTCCTTATCCTCTGGCCCACTATTATCTGCTTTCATGCGGCTTAATTTGTATCTCACTTTAAAAATTACATTTGCTTCTTTATCTGTGACCTCATCTACTTTTAATACAGTTGCGTATAGAAAATGGGAATCCCATTGTATACTTGCAAAATCCAAACCAACTTGTGGATCAAATGTTTTCGGTACATAGAGCTGTAAGCGCTCTGAACGCTTCTTCTTGCCTTCATCCCCTCTTTGCCACGTAAAGTATTCTTTTACGAACCCGCGAGCAAATTCAATCGCTTCTGGACGTGAGGCAAGGTTTTGTTTTTGTGTGACTTCCTTTGGAGTGGTGCTGGCCTTTGCTTGTATATCTCCCTTCCCTTTTATTACGGTTGTGATGGATACAATGAGCATCCAACAAAACAGGAGCCAAAAGGCCCATTTTCCAATTAAGCGGCCTTTATAGGAAGGAATCTTTGTGGCTTTCCTTGCCTTCCCCTGTTTACTTTCAAATGTTTTTGCAAACCACTGTTTCACCTTTTGAACCATATTCATCCCCCTTTCAATTTCGGTACTGGCGTAAAGATCGTTCGTAGCAATCACAAGCGAATGAAGCCATGCCAACCGCGGTTGATTCATCTTTTATTTCATTTCTTGCATAATTGATAAAATTGTTGAGTTTTGTTTGACTGCCTGTGATATACGGGAATCTAGCATGAACCACATACCGTTTGTCTTCATCCCTCCCCACTTCAAAGGACGCTCCATCTGTAGCCCGAAACGCCCTTACAAACTCCAAACCTTCCAATTCGTCCATCATGCACTCTCCTTTTCTCTTAAAGCTGTAAGAAACTTGTTTGCCTTTTCTTTAAACATCCACCCTTTATCTATTCTTGCTTGCTCGAACATGTCATAACAGCTGATTTCACGCTCGATTTCTAACATGGCTTTTTCTTTTGTAAGCTCTACCCCATCACACTTCCATTCCAATTCATCTGTATTTAATCCAATTTCTATTTCGATAATTTTTCCGTTCTCCATCAGATAAAACTTCTGCATATATACATCTGTTTGAGACAAACAAATCTCATGTACTTCCTCACAACCTATTCCCTCATAGATTTCCACTAGAAATTGAGCTTCAACTTCTCCCACATTTCCTCTTTCGTAAGTGTTTTTATGGGTAAACATTGTCTATCTCCCCCTCATCTTTTTTACTTCTTATCTATCCAAAGGTGATGATCCGCCAACTTAGATGCAATATCCGCCATTTCATGCGGAAAAACTACTTTTATGAAAAGAATCATCCATGCTAAGAAACAGAAAATGAACATCTCCCATTTTTTTGTGTACATTGCATACCCGATTAACACAAACATGACGATACTGACGACAATACCTACCAAAATGGGATTTCCATGTGAAGATATTAGACTAGGATACGGCATCTTTTAGCCCCCCTTATGATCGACCATCTTCCATATTCCCACTACCACTAGGAAGAAAAGCAAAACACCTTCCCATCCTTGTGTATAGTAAATTTCCACGACCTTACTTTTCACCGCTTCCCAGGCTTCTCTTGATCCTGGTACTCTTTCAAATAACCAATCTGAAAAGATAACTAACAGAAAAATACTGGCGCTTATCGATAAAATAAACCGAAACACATTTTTACAGCCTCACTTTCTTTTCGGGATTCTGAATATTGCGATAAATATTGCCGAATGGGTCTTGTAATATATCTTGAAACAGTGTGATAAACACTGGTATCTCTGGACTACTTACCCCTTTTAAGTAGCGAATCAATTCTTTTTCTCTACTTTCACTACCCGCGATAAATACCAGGCGCCATTGCAATATTTCATACCCCATACCAACATGCGTCCGATACTCTGCCGCTTTTCCTTCTTGCGCCATGAAATCGTTATAACGGATAATCTTTTTTTCTAATACTTCTTTTGACCCGTAAGAACGTTCCATTTCCATAAATACACCAATGTTTTTATCAATCGCTTCTTTTAAACCAATCACCGCAACTCCATCTGGGCGTATGACACGACTTTTTCCTTTTGCATATTGAAATGTGGCCCGCGGTTCATTTATCCATTCCTTTAATTCCAATCTTTCTTCTCTCTTCGATATTAATGTCATGGCACATTCAATCTTTGCTAGCATTAAACTGTGATACACAAAGGATGCTGAACGTTTGGACCAACTATTTTTCCAATGCACTTCCCCTCGAAATCCACGAACCATTTCAACTCCTTTGGGTGTTAATGTATAAATCCGTTGAGGTTTCGCAAATTTTCGTTTCTGATTCCTCGATGATGTAACAGGTAAATACTCGTAACGGATATAACCCGCTTGTTCTAGCTTATATAAACGATTCGTTACCGATTTTTTGGTATAATCTACATACACCTTTTGATGAATGTACTCAATATCCAAGTAAATGTGTGTATGCAAATTCATGAGTAATTGTTCATCTGTGATTTGAAATAAAATGTTTCCCATGCCCCTTACTCCTTTTCCCAACTATCGAAAATACTTACTTCTTCTTGTGGTGTATCTTCTTTTATTTCTACATTTTCTGTTTCAATTGATACCGCTTGTTCTTTTTCGATTGTTGTAACAGGCTCTTTTACTGGCTTATTTTCTTTCTTTCCTTCTGTTGTTGTCGTAGCTTGTTTTCGGAATGGGATAATTTGCGCTTGTTGTGTGGGTTCGACTAGCTCTGTTTCTGAAACCGTTTCTTTCACCTCTTCATTAGAAGATAGTTTCTTTTCTAACTCATCAAATCCCGATGTCACAACAGGTTTTTCTTTGGTTAAATTGACTTTTTCGGCTTGTTGATACTTGCCTTTTCCATATAGGAACTCATCAATTTCTTTGTCGATCTCTAATCCTGCTTTCCCATTTTGTTGCTCTAAAGAATGAATCTTTGCTCTGGTCCATTCATTTGATGCATGAATTTCTTTTTCGTTTTTGTAATTGGCCGCTTTCCCATTTGGTAGATAGCGGTCTAATGGTGGAACACGTATGGTACACCACACATTTTTTGCTTCACCTCTGATATAATCTTGCGTTTGAATCGCTACAACTAAGTTAGGAAGGTTTTGCAAATACTCTGTACGGAATTGCTTTTGCATAATGCCCTCTAGCGTTTTCGCGGAATTATGACCTTGCCTACATACAAAGTAATTTCCGCCCGCCTCTGTTAACATGTCTGTTAGCTCTCTGTCTAACTGTCCCGAAACTTGCTGGGTAATCACCCATAATCCAAATCCATGTTTCCGATCCTTTGCAATGATTTTTGGAAGAACGGGTACTGGCACGTCATGAGCTTCATCTATCACGCCTAAATGTAGTTTGGAACCATGCGGCCGCTGTTGGGCGATACGGTGATATTGATTACAAATGTAACCGACTGTAAGTAATGTATCTTCTTTTCCCATGCCCGCTAAATCGTAAAAGATAAGGTGGCCTTCATCCATCCACTTCCGAATTTCTAAAGAAAAGCCCGTTTGCCCGTACATCCGCTTTAAATACAGCGTATTACGAAAGATATCTAATCGGTTCAAAATCGCTTGTGTGCTGTCTTCTAACGCGCTTCCCACTTCATATTTCCAAAAGTGAGAGTAATATTTTTGTTCTGGACCTTGTAAATTTGCGATTACATTTGCTCGAAACAGTTCATCACTAATAAAGAGTGGGATACTTAAAATCGTATGAATTTGACTCTTATCACAAAGTAACGTCCCAATAATCGCCCTTAGTAATCGTTCTGTTTGTTGTGCTTGCCCTTGAATCATTAACTTAATCATTTCCATAATGGATTCAACCACTGTTTGGATATCTTCATTTGGAAAACGATGAAACAAATTCAAAGCTGGCGGATGATCTGTGTTTCGAAAACGGATAAAGTGAACCTTACTCCAATCCACTTCTTTCCCATCCTTTTCCGCTTTCAATAGTCGATTCATTGCTACATATGCCAAATCTTCGGTTGGATCAAATAGAGACAATCCACCCGCTTCATTCGGATTTTCTAGCCATTTATCAATGACACTTTGCATTAACCTCATGGCAATGGTACTTTTACCAGACCCAACTTTCCCCGTAATGTAGCCATGATTCTTGAAAAAGTCTTCTCGAATTTTTACTAATCGGTCCTTGATATAAGGATGCATCACATGACCAATTGAAATGCCTTCGGCCAATAAATCATTCGGTATCATGTTTTCCCCTTTATCTAGATACAAGATGTTTCGCTCTGTCTTGCTGTTTTTATCACCCGTTACATTTGGAAGATGCAACAAGTTTAATAGCTCTGATCCCGTCCATATCATTTTTCCGTATACGGGATGTGGTACAGCTGGCATACTGCGTCTTAACCTTCTGTATCTCAGCTCATTCACATCAGCCATAATACTTGCGACCATATGTCCTAAGTTCTTAATAACAGGTACGCCAGGGTAATACTCACTTGCGAATGAAACAGATACTTGAAACGCCACTTCGTTTTTTGCAAACCGCTTATTTAATGCGCGAATTTCTTCTTTTTCAAAGGCATCTAGCCCATGCTTTTTCTTCTTTCGAATGGCCTTTTCTGCTTTTCGAATCCCTTTTGTCAGCTGATATCCGTTATCTGGTGTAAAAGCAATATCAATCCATGTTTTTTCTTCCATTGCGCTTCCTAACATCGGTAATACATCACGTGTATAGCGTGCTAGTGATAACGTGGCATCTAGCCGCTTTCTCTTTAATACCATCCGTCCTCCTACCGCTTTTCTTGTTGGAAATGGCATTTCTTCCTTTGGGACGGTATAAATTTCACTGTGGGTATAGGCGCTTTGTATCGCTTGCACAACCTGTTTGATCTTATCCTCTGGACCACCTACATAAAAGCGGACACGCTCATTTTCTCCCTCTGGACGATACATCGTCATGCGGTACCAATCGCGACCTTTTAACAGACGTTCTAAGGGCTTTCGACCCGAACCATGTACATGCCGAATCATTTGCCCTAGCTTATCTGGTGTAACTTCATCATCTATGTGCGGGATGAACAATACATATCGATACCGCTTCTTTTCTAGATATAAATAGATGCCATGTAAGACAATCCGTATGACAATTCCCAACAAGATCAATAAAGCAATCCCACGAAACACACCGACTACAGTTGGCACCAGCTTCATCAATTCTGTGAGGATTTTTTCTTTAGAAAACCAGACAAATGCGACAGCTCCTATACCTAAAAGCATTTTCCAGTTCTTTTCTATGAAGTTTTCAATTTCTCTATCTAACTTGCTGTGCGCCACTTCTTCACTTCCTTTCTATCCTTGAAATGGCCTTATGCAAGGGCTAATACCTTTTCACGATGCTTTTCTGTTCGTTCTTCTGCGGCTAATTGAATCAAAATTTGAGGTTGCATGATCCCGTTTTGAGGTTGATTAATTTGATCTAAGAGTGTTTTATAGTTGAAGAGTTCTTGCTTTACTTGTTCAATATCTAATTCACCATCTACCGTTACTTGTTCTTTCCAGAACGTTTCCCAGCATTCTTGACGATTTTGATACGCTTGTTTTCCCATCTTGCTTCCTCCTTTTAAGTAGGGAGGATATTCAGTGAAAGAATGTCCTCCCATGAATATTATGATTTGTGCGCTTTTTTATAGGGGTCTAGCGTGACTAGAAGGGAAGAGAAAATCATGCCCTTTCCCATTTTTCCCGTCCATGCTTCTGTACGCTTATTTGTTGAAGGTGTATGTGTTGTATGTGGAACTCGACCAATATAAAAACCGCGTTTACTTCGCATATGCTTAATTGGTTTCATAAGAAATCCTCCTGTATTGTTTTATCCTTCTATATCGTTAAATAGAAATATTGTATAGTTTTAAGCGATGAGTGGGTCCAATTCTAAATACACATCAAATCTGTGCAATAACTCTTCTGGTATCGCTTGAAAACTCACAAAAACTCTTACATTCAGTTCCTCTAGTTCTTCTAAAAGATCGATGAATCCCTCTGGATTATTGGAATACAACCTTAATCCTTCATCTATAATAACGACATCCGATTGTTTGCATGTTTCTATTTCTGTTTGGCTTAGAAAAGAATCTTTTGATGTAAAGGTGATAATGTGAGCACCCATTTTTTCGTATTCTTTATACTCTCCTTCCCCATCTAAGACAGTCGCTTGTTGATGATCTGCCATGACAAGGTTAAGGAGTTGCTTCATCAAACCCGTTTTTCCTTTTCCTGTTCCACCTCGTACCAGAATATTTCTATTTTCTTCTCCAAATACAAATTGAGGATTCATCTTGTTCCCTTCATTCCCTATGACAATGGAATTTGACTTACTCATGTCATACCATTTTGGCTTCATAAATGTTGGAATTTGTGCACTTCTTCCAATAAATGTTCCACACATAGCAATCTCACCTTTCCATTTGTATCAGTTTTTATAAAGCTACTAAATCTAATTCCTCTAAATCTGTAGAAAGAATCTTAATTTCTTGTTGGTGCTCTTTGAATAGAACATGTTGGATATTTTTTCGCAACTGAAACCCATCTTCCACCAATGCAAGTAAATATGATTTCGTATATTTCCTATCATTGATTTGATAATGTACATCAAATATGCACATTTGATCCCGCCCTCCCTTATCAGTTGAGAGTGTTTTACACTTCTTGATTTTTACGTTTTCTAATTACGTAAACAGCTAGGATGCTACCAAGAACGACAAATGTAACACCAATCCATTTCCAATATGGATTTTCAGCTTTGCCGCCTGTTGTTGGTAAATGGCTTTCTACTTTCTTAGGTTGTTCTTTCATCGGTTGTAGTTGTTTTACAATATGTTGTGGTTTCTCTGGTGTTGGTACAGGTTTTTCAATGACCTGTGGTGTTTGTGGCTTCTCTGGTTGTGGTTTTGGTTGTTCTGGTTGTGGCGTTTCTGGCGTTGGTGGAACTTCTTTTTTCTGATCTGCTACAACATGTTTGATAATCTCACCATCTGTTTTAATTTCAAAAGAGAATGTTTCTTCATTGATTAAAAATCCCTCTGGTGCAAATGTCTCTTTATATGTGTATTTACCAGCTGGTAATTTCTCAAACTTTGCAATGCCTTGTTCGTTTGTTTTTCCTTTCACGACTTCCTGGCCTTGCTCGTTATAGATCGTAAACTCTGCACCTGGTAACTTGTTGTTTCCGTCGGCTACGTCTACTTTTGTAATTTCTAAGCTACCTTCAATCTTTTTGTTTTTTACGGTGTGTTTTATAATTTCACCATCCGTTTTAATTTCAAAGGAGAATGTTTCTTCATGTGACACATAACCTTGTGGTGCAAGTGTTTCTTTATATGTGTACTTTCCTGCTGGGAGTTTATCGAACTTCGCAATGCCTTGTTCGTTTGTTTTTCCTTTCACGACTTCCTGGCCTTGTTCGTTATAGATTGTAAACTCTGCACCTGGTAACTTGTTGTTTCCATCGGCTACGTCTACTTTTGTAATTTCAATTGATCCTCTAATCTTCGTATTCTTTGCAACTAGCTCAATTGTTTTCCCATTTTCAGTGATGCTAAACGGAATCGGCTCTTTTACTAGCACATAGCCCGCTGGTGATGTCTTTTCGATGAATTGGTACTTTCCGAATGGGATATTATCAATTTTGATGAACCCGTTTTTGTCTGTCTTATGCTCACTGATTTTCTTACCTTTTTCATCAGCTAGGATAAAAACAGCACCTTCTAATTTCGTTTTTCCGTCTTCATCTACTTTTAAGAGCTGTACATTTCCTTTTACTTGATCGTTTTTCACTTCAAACGTAAGTGTTTGATTATGCTCTTTTACTTCAAATGGATACTTTGTTTGATTTAATAAGTAACCTTCTAATCCTTTCGTTTCCTGGAAGTAATACTTTCCAAACGGAAGAGAATGTACTTTCGCAATCCCTTCTTGATCTGTTGTTACTTTTGTGACTGCCTTTCCTTCTGGCGTAAATACTGTAAATTCAACGCCTGGGAGAATCTTGCCTGTATCACTAATCTTTTTAATTTCAATATTTCCTTTGATCTGTACATTTTTCATTTCTACAACAGCAACTTCACCTGTTTTTACTTCAAAAGGCTTTGGTGTAGCGTCTAACACATATCCAACAGGTGCTTTCACTTCTTTTACAGTGTATGTGCCAAGTTCTAAGTTACCCATTTCAGCGATACCGTTTTTGTCAGCTGTAATCGTTCCCATAACTTGTTGATTGCTGTTTGCGACTTCAAATACTGCGCCTGGTAGCGGCTTTTTGTTTCCATCCACTTTCATCACTTTTAAGGCGCCATTTGCTTTCCAAAATACTTGTAAGTCTGTGCTTACTTGTTCTGTACTGCGTTCTAATAATACAGTTGCATCTTGAATCGTACTTGTTCCTTTATATACGACTGCATGAACATTCGTTAGATTTGAAACGACTTTTAGAGATAGTTCACTACTCTTAGAGGATTTTGGTACTTGAATACGGAACTTTTCTCCTAGTTGGAACGTTTCTTTTACTTCACCTTGTTCTGTGACAATGCGTGTGCCTTGTGGTGCGTTGTTCATTTCTACATGGAATGTACCTTTTTTTGCATTTGTTTGAACGTTGTATGTTGTTGTTTCAAAATATTCACCGTTTAATTGGGCTTCTTGTTTATCCGTTGGGATGACATTCATCCAGACATCTTGTGTATCCTGGCTTTGATTTGCCGCATGAATGATGTTCTTTGCCGCTTTTTCAACAGCCGCATTTTTGAACTGTAATTCATCAACGGAAATCTGGCCAAGTGCATTCCAAAGAGCTAATTGTGTCGCGTAATGGGCTTCTTTCCAATTGGAAACCCCTAAATTTTCTGGTGTTTTCTGTGGGTACCCATTCATTAAGACGCGATAGGATACATCATCTGTTTTGCCCGCTTCGGGTAAATCCTCTCCATTTGGGGATTTCAAACCGTATACCAGACAATACGCAATTTGACCACTTGCGTTCTTTAGAAGCTCTGTACGAACATCTTTCCCATACTGCGGACTATAGGCCCAATCCATCTGATACCTTTCTCGATTGATTACCTCCGCACTGGCTTGATTCAGTGGAATCAAGCAGCTCATCACAAATAAAAGTACACTCGTAAAGAGTAGTAGTGTTTGATACGATCGTTTCAAAACCATTTTTTACAGCTCCTTTAGGATTATTCAGTTTTCAAAGGACGGAATATTTAGAATTTTAACCTTCTAAATATAGAAATTTATACTTTAGTGATAATTATTTCGTCTTTTAGCCGAATTTCATTTACAATACATTTAGTAGGAATATGAACAAAATAAATGTAATCAATAACATGAGGTTAATTCATTCTGTGATGGGTATTGCACGATAATATGTTGGTCTGAAAAGTTTCTCGATTGGAACTTCAAGAAAATCAGCCATTTTTTTGGCTTTATTGGCTTTGAGACTCCTTCTCCCAATTTCAACATCATATAATGTGCCAATTGGAATTTTAGCGCCTTTAGAAACTTCCTTAATACTTAAACCTTTGGATTCCCTATATTCTCGTACAATGGTTTTATTTTCTGACGCTAGCATTTTTTCACCCTCCCTTCCCTTAATTACATTGTATTCGGCTTAAAGCCGAAAGTCAACACTTTAGTGTAAAAAATAACACTAAAGTATAAAAGGAGGATTATACCTAATGGATAACAATATATTTGGGAAAAATATACGAAAGTTAAGAGCAATGAAAGGCCTTAGTCGAAAAGAGTTTGCCCAAGCAATAAATACACCATATAGCACCGTAACAAGCTGGGAAAATGGAGATAAAGTCCCTAAGATTGAACGTCTACCGACAATCGCGAGATTTTTTAATGTTAGTGAATCAAGACTTTTACACCATCAAATGAGTGATAACGAAATTTTAGAAAAAGATAGTAGTGAAACTGATCCGATCGAACGTATGGCGCAAATTTTGATTGAAAAATATAGAAATGTTCCAGAAGAACACAAACCAAGAATCGAAAAAGAAATTCTTAGGATGGCGCAACTTCTGGAAATTGAAATAGAAATGCAATCGCAACACGAGGAGTAGAGCACATTATAATAACAAATTAGAGTACATATATTTATCTATACTTTTTAGTTAATTACGAGTAATCAATATCCAAATGGTTTGTACTATCATATAAATCAATTAATTTTCCCATGATTTCTAAATCTCCATTACATGCCTGAACAATTTGAACAATAAGTGATTCGCAATTAGATTTATTTTGAATATTTTCCATATTACCGCTCCTTTTTGGGATTAATTGATATTCTTGTTCGCTGAAATCCAGCTCAAACATTAAAAAAACTGTTTATAAAGTAACAAAAGACACCGTATAAACGGTGTCTTTTGTCGCTCTTTGTTTTTCTACAGTCAGCCCATTCCTCCGGGATCGACCATATATTGCACATTATTTGGATTTTGGACTTTATTTTTTTCTGAAATACTTAATCCACTTAATAAAATTAATGATACAGTACATAAAATGGCTAATTTTTTCATTTTACGCCTCCACATTTTAACAATTCTTTACAATCATTATACGCCTTTGTTGCATATTGGGCAAAAAAGTAATCACCATTTTCAATGAATAACTTTTTTGATTCGGCTATTATATCCAGGTCCATTTTTGCTTGACCTAAATAACAATACTGAATTGGCGTCAGTTTTTTATTTTTATTTTTTAAGTTCATTAAAATTTCTATTGCTTTTAAATACTCTTTTCTTAAAACAAAATACAACGCTAATTCTGCTGGATGAAGCTGTTCTAAGTTAATTGTATCTATTTCTATATTGTGTATAAGTTTTAAAAAGTTCATGTTATTTATAGCTATTCTATACTTAAAATCACATTTGTTTTCTAATTCTTTAAGTGCTTTTAAAGTATACTCATATGACTTTTGATAATCCGAAAATAAAAAGCTCTCTCCTAGCCTCAAATTGTTCATCGCATTCATAACGGGAAAATATTTTATATTTTCATACATCATTAATTTATTATTTTGTTCTCTAAATTCATTAACTTTTAACCTTCTTAATAAAGCATAACTCCAAATGTCAGTAATCCAGTAATTATATAGGAGTTTTAAATCTTGATTTTTAATCTTAGAAATATTGGTAACAACACGATCTTTATATGTATCAAACATTCCAAAATCTCCGATATCACCACTAGACAGTAGGTATAAAATATCACAAAATATCTCCATATCTAAATTTTCTTTTTTAGGAACTGTTTTTCGAATATCTTCTAAACACAAAAGGTGTTCCTTCGGATTTCCGCCCCTGGGACGTTCATAGAACAGTTTAAAAAGTGGAGAATATTTTTTCACATTACAATCTGTATGACTGCTAGATAAATCAACTAAATATTTTAAAATCGAGGAATAACCGTTAAGATAGGCAATAACAAATAATCTCTTCATGTTAATTTTTACATTTCTTTCATATTGAGCAAAAATGTTTATACAGCATTCTTCATGAATGTCTCTTCTATCTGGGAAAAGAACTTTCGCCATTTTAAACACACTAAACATTGAAACTTCTTTATTATACTTAAACAGATCAGTTAGAGTAGACTTAGAAACTTTTGCTTCAACAGCAAAACAATCATATGTCTTATGTGCATTATTAATTTCTTCTTGTAATTTCCTATTCCAGTAGTTCATACATTCACACCTCTTGAAAGAAAATTCAGACATATTCAATATATTATATCAAACAATTGTTCTAAATGGAGGGTTTTATTCCAGAAATAGGTAAATGTACATGTTTCTCAATATTTTTCAGACAAATAAGGGCCTTCAAACAACTGCTTTCTATATAAAATAAACACATTATTAACACTTTAGTGTAATTTTTACTTTCAAAAGATTGATATTCTGCAAGAAGAACGATAAAATAAGTTTATCAAAACAAAAAAAACCTACCTCACAAATTTTTAATTGGTTGTTCCGGTCGGCAAACTAGACACCAATTAAAAATCCCAGAAAGTAGGATTTTTAACGCATAGAATTTATTCACTTATATACGTTTATTTTAGCACAAAGTGAATCTCTTGTGAAGAAAATCCTCTACTTTTCCTTAACAAATGTGTGGTGGAAAAAATAGGAGGGTTTTTTGTGCTACTAAATAACTTTTTACTAAGTACAGCAAAACGAGAATTAAGTCCAAACCTTATTCATGTTCCTACAGGTGCTATCAATAAATCTGTTAAAAAAGTAATTAAAGCTATTGATATTATTCTGTTCGAGTATGAAGGTAAAACCACTAAAGAATACTTCGTACAAACACCACGCCGCTATCAGGCATTGGAAGTTGTTTTATCTTACCTCGTACAAGAAGGCTTCTCTCAAATGCGACAAGATCAAATCAGTAAAAAATCGGGTATCTCTGTACCAATTATCAACTTTATTCTGAAGTGGTTAGAGGACCTTGAGGTATGCCATCAAATCAAAACAAGACGTCATGGTAAGAAGGCACCATCTATTTACATATTAAGCCTCAATACCAATTATTTAAAAATCATTGAATACTTTAAGCAAAAATGGGCGTTTTCAATTGATATGTTTTCTACATTTACAAAGTTTCTATCTAAAAAACTAAGTAAAAAACAGGAGCAATCTACAGAACAAGCCGAAAAACCAACTGTGCCTACATGCCAGGGAATAGACATATTAGATTCTGTTGCTCCTTCAAATAAAGAAGTAGAAGAAAAACAGCCAATAAATGCCCCTGATTTGGGTGAAAAGTTAGAACTACGATTCCGCGAAATGGATGAGTTTATGAGTAAAGATCAAAAGAAACTGTATATGTATATCATAAGTAAAGATACAAATATTACTGAAAAAGATGCTTATACAATCGCATTGCGTATGCCGCCAGACGTAGATTGGGAAGCACGAAAGACTTTTGAGGATTGTGTACAGTTTTTTGAGATAAACAAATCACAAGAAAGTACGCCTGCACATTTCATAACAATCTATACAAAACAGTTAACTGCAAATAGGAAGCGTAGACAGCAACAAGCGAAAGAAAACATAAGAAATATAGGATTGAGAAAATCAAATAAGAGTAAAATCCCGTTTGATTTATTCAAAAAGATGCTCGATCCAAACGCTTAAATCGTATTTTTTACAAAAAAATAATTGTTTGATAGCCTTGTTCAAAAAATTCCCCCCTAACAAGGCTTTTTGTCATGCCATTCTTTATTTTAATAGATTAAACATATTATCAATCTATTATACTTTTACAAAATAAGGGTGTTTTTCACAACAAATCCACTATGAATTTAAACCCGAATTGAACCTGCTTTTAAATTAGTAATTAAATAAGAAAAATTTTCTAATCCCTTGTGAGAGTAAGGCTTATTGGGCAAAAATAAATCCTAATGTATTTAATTGTTTTAATTTTTTTTAAAACAAGATTTATTAATAAAAAGTATCCTATATTGGGAGTTTCTTTTTTTATAAACTTCTACATATCATTCCTAAATTGATCTATATACGAAAATAAAATCCTCATTTTCTCTTAATATGCAAATCTACAATATTTTAGTTACTCAACATATTTCCGAACAAACACACTATTTATGAGTAGCTTTATTCGTTTATTTTCCTACATATCATGATGATCTTTTATCTATTATCATTTCTAATCCCATCTAAACATACAGCAAAAATACTGATGCCTATGTTATGCCAAAGTGATGCAAATATGATTCCTATGTAGTGTATACATGATGAAAGGCGGCATCATTTCGGCATGAGTGCAAAGTCAGTTTGATATATGTAAACTCTAGCTTTTTTCTACTTACATAAAGAAAAAGAAAAACGAAGCTCTCCTGGTAAGGGTATCTTGATTCAGCTATGAATCAGATTCCGTTGCCAGGCAGATTTTCAAAAAACTACGTAGGCGGGGCGGCGGCCATTCCCATTCCTCGCATATCGTCCTCCCTCAATCTCGGCCCATCATTCGCCTTCTACACATTCCCGTACATCTATATATCCCCCTATATCACAACTACACGTCCTCTCTAGCCAGGCCCATATGTCTCCGCATAGCCCCGCAATGTCTCGGCTATGGCATCTCACACAAGCCCCCTCGAAAAACGTCACGACCTAGAATCCCCTATTGCTTGTTTGTATGGTTCTCGCTTATAATTGCGGTACACAATTTTTAGGACAAAGGAGTATATAAAAATGACATGGGAACTTTCTGTTGATGTTTTCCTTTCTGATTTATTAAAACATGGCCGTAAATCTTCCACCGTTAAACAATACCGCTACGATCTCACACTTTTTACATCTTGGATTCAGAAACACGTCAAATTGCCTCCAGAATCGTTTTTCCGTTCTTTTGATACAAATGTATTAGACAGATACTTAAAAGCGTTTAAAAAAGAACGTGGAGCGTCAATTTCTAATATCAAACGTGTACGAGGTATTCTAATTAACTTTTTACAATTTCATGGTGCGGCCCAGGATTTAAAAAGTGATGTCTCCCCTCCTGGATTAACTTCTAAACACTTTGCATCGGATAAAGAAATAAAAAAGCTATTCCGCGTCATGCGTAGTTATAACGGATTAACCGACTACCAAGCAACAGGAAGAAAGTTTATTCTAGAGCGTAATCTTTTATTAATTCATTTCATGTTAGATTATGGGCTATCTATCCAGGACATTCTCACGCTTTCTATGCATGATATACACTTTGGGACGAATACCATTACCCCAGGAGGGATGCACGCCTACAAACGATCTATTACCCTTTCAAAAGAGCATGTAAAACTTGCCTTATCTTATTACAACAAGATTCCTAACCTTGTAAGGCCGCGCCAACAAACGGGTGATCCCTTTTTTGTGGCGTTTGATTTTGGCCCGCAAACATTCCGATGGGACTATGAAAACGATCAACCCGCCGCTTTAACTAGAATCGCTGTACAACGCATGTTACAGAAAGAAGCGAAACGCGCTGAAATCCATATAACGCCTACTATGCTACGGAACCGTTTTATATTAAATGCCCTACAGAATGGCATGAAACCCATTGAAATTAAAGCATTTTTAGGATTAAAAAGCGTTGAGGCCCTGCATAGATACGTTCAATTCTGGAATAAACAGCAATAAAAAGAGTTTTATATAAGCATAAAAAAGCCCTGGTGCCAGCAAAACTAGGGCTTTTTTACACTATTTTTCAACCCTAAATTAATTTCTAAAAAATTCAAAATAAGTAAAAAAATGCTTGTTTTTGTGCGCTAGCGCATGATAAAATATAATTAAGAAATGCGCTAGCGCATTAAAATATTAAAAAGGAGCTGTTGACCATGAAATTTTTTCAAAGTGTCACTTCCATCGAAGAACTAAAAAAGCAATATAAGAAACTAGCAAAGAAACACCATCCAGACTTAGGCGGGAAACATGAAGACTTTATCGCATTAAAGAAAGAGTATGACAGACTTTTTGAACAACTACATAGTAACTCTGGAAAACAAAACACAGGCGCATACCAAAACATCATAGACGAACTTATCAAATACGATATTGAAATTGAGATCATTGGAACCTGGATTTGGCTCACAGGCAACACTTACTCATTGAAAACTGAATTAAAGCAACTTGGATTTAAATGGGCATCTAAGAAAAAGGCTTGGTATTGGTATGAAGGAGAGTACAAGAAGTTTCATAACAAAGACTTCTCACTCGATGAAATCAGATCAATGCACGAGGTAAAGCGAATTAAGAAAAACAAGCCGAAACTTGAAGCATAAGAGGGGTTTTCCCCTCTTATCTTTCTAAAAAAAGGAGATGCCCACATGTATATAAATGCAAATTGTGAAAAATTCAAGCACATCTATGATATGAAAAGATTAAAGAGTTATAGTGATATGGTGGATCGGGACATAGAAAGATTAGAAGAAATTATAAAAAAGCTTAAAAATTATCAAATGGATATCTACGATCACGCTCAAACTGTTGCAAATACTGAATTTAAAAGCGTTGTGACACTTGTTAGAAGAAGAGATTATTCTACAAATCATGTGAAATACCATGTACAACTAGAAATGCGACCAAACGTCAGTACAGATTATATAGAAAATGAACGGGTGTACGGTTTTTACAAACATGAAAAAATGTTTACAGGTAGAGAACGTCACCTGGCTTTAAAATATGCGGATCAGCTTGCAAAGCAATATCATTGCGAAATTGAAAGGAAGGGATTTTATGCAAAGAAAATTTAGGCTTCCAGACGATGTCTGGGAGCAATTTCTAAAAAAAACAAGTGCCCCAGGCGAAACATTACGTTTATTAGTGATTAATTACAATAATGATGATAGCGACCCATTAGAAGAAGTCATGGGCGTTGAAGAAGCCGCCGAAAAGTGGGATATGCCACCAGGAACAATTAAAAATTTATGTGCCGCGGGAGAAGTAAAAGCTAAAAAAATAGGTAACAGGTGGATTATTTCAAAAAGACAGTCGGCCCCACGATCTAAAAACAATTAAATTATGTAAAAATCAATAAAAGTCAATACAAATGAATACAAGTAAATACGAATCAATACGAAAAACACTTGTATTTTAATGATTTTTATAGATTTTCACTAATATTTTTTGTATTGACTTGTATTAAAATGTATTAATTTGTGTGTAATTGTATTGACTTTTTAAAAGAGTTTAGCATATAATGGAATTAAGTTAATCGATAAAAATTAATCTTTAGGAGGTTTTTATATATGGCAATTCTTAAAGCTGGTGCGGATGCGGGAAATAGTGGTTTAAAGTTAAATGTATTAGGTCTTGATCCTTTATTCATACCAAGTATTTATTCACATCACATTGGAGAAGCAACAAACATTTTGAGTGATGAGGATATTTCTGTTGAAGATTTAGAAAACAACATTGATGTTACAATTTCATCACCTACCTTAAAAGCAAACAATCTGCGTTACATTATTGGTCAAAAAGTGATTGATGAAAACATTAAAGGTATTGAAATGGAAAAGAAATCGGATAAATCGAAAGATGATCTTGTGCTACTTGTTACATTAGCTGGTTTAGCAATTACAGCTATGAAAAAACAACCAAATAAAAATAAAATTGATGTTACTTATGATCTTTCTGTTGCATTACCTGTAGCAACAATTACGCCTCAAACAGCACAAGAATTTGTAGAGCGTTATATGAATCATCATACGGTAAAATTCCATCACCCAAGCGGACGTGAAGTAGTAGTTAATATCCAAATTGAATTTTGCAAGTGTTTACCAGAAGGTGCGGCGGGTTCATGGGGAATCGTTTATGATGAAAAAGGTAAAACCATCAAAAGAAAAGTAGAAGCTACAGAAGGCAAAACTACAGAAATAGACTTTGTTGACAAAACAATATTATCTTTCGATATTGGCGCTGGTACGACAGAAGAAGTTGTTTCTCATGGTGTTAGTTTTAAACATAAAATGAGTCGTGGTTTACCATATGGAGTGAAAGAAACTTTACTTGATATTATCAAGGTTTGGAACTTAAACAATAAACAAAAGACAATAGACAGTATTGCTGAATTTAATGCAATTTATCTTGATTCTGAACATCCTCGTCATATTCGTTTAAAAGAGGCATCACGTGGCGCGTTATTGGGTTTAGCAAATCGAATTGCAACTGATATTATTAATAAAATTGATGATATGAAAGATGATCCGTATGTATTCATTTATGGTGGCGGTGCCGCAATCGTAAAAGAAAGCCTACAACAAATTTTAGAGCAAAAAGGACGTTTAACAAATGTTATTTTCTTAAAAGACCCACTTTTCGTAAATGCACGCGGATTACTTGTGTACACATGCTCTCCAAGATTTGAAGAATTAAAAGAAAAAGCGCTTGCTCCTGTCGGTGAAAAATAATGGCTCGTAAAATATACAAAGCTGGTGATAGAGCAAATGTCTATATTAAGAAAGACATTTCACCAGACATGATCGATTTTATTAACAAACAAAGTGATCTTACAATGTTCTTTTTGTATGCGGCGCAACAACTTCATAAACAAATTGGTAATACAGATGTAGCGGAAATTTTACCGCGTAAATACACATTTACATTAGATAACGAAACACAACCTTTACCAATCAAACACGATGAAGGTTCAAAAACTGTTCATACACCTGTTTCGGTTCAAACTCATATCGAAACAAGTCAAGAGATAACGAATCCTGGGGAATCCAATGATAAAGAAGAAAATACATCATGGAATAAACTGAATGATTTAGAAGATGATCCATATGCATAATACAATCAAAAAGAGTTGTTCTTTTATAAAAGAACAACTCTTTTTTTATTAAATACACAAGGATTCTATTAAAAAGTGTATAATATTATCCGAAAAGGAGGTGTATGTGACGTGTCACATGACGCCGTAACAGATATACAAAATGTTTACTGGACCCGCGAGGTTGCTGAATTATTAGGAGTTAAGGAAGGAACTATACGCAAGTATGCCCGTTTATTAGAAGATCGCGGCTATAACTTCCACCGTAACGACCATGACCAACGAGGTTTTTTTGACAAGGACGTTATTATTCTAAGAAAAATACAAGAATTAAGTAAAAGTAAGTCTATGACGCTAGATGATGCCGCAAATGCTATTATATCAATGAATCAGCCTAACAGTTTGGTGCCCATTACGCCCCCCGTCACAGACGAAAACACGCATCACATAACGCGTTATGAAAATGTAATGGAAGCATTACAGACTTTAACACAAGAAAATAGTGAGTTGAAACAAATTTTAGGTGTCATTTCAGAAGAAATGGTTGAACAAAAAAAACTATTACAAAAACAATCCAAACAAATTGAGCAATTGCATGTAGAGCTAAAAGAAAGTAAACAAGCTCTTAATGCTCCAAAAGAAAAACAAGGATTCTGGTCTAAGCTCTTTTCAAAAAATGAAGACGTATGATGAAAATTGTATAATACGTCTTCATTTTGTTTTAACGAAATTAATTACTTTTCTTCAAAACTAAATTTTAATTTACTGTTTGCAATTTAAGTCTTTTTTTATATTTTCTTACATGTAAATGTCAAAGTATTTCTGGAAACCGCCTTGCAAAGATTTGTTGTATGATGCGTAAGTCAAATCTTTGCATTATATGTATACCAGATTACTAGCTAAAAATTAAAAGAATCGTTCGTTTCATTGTTTCATAAAAATTTCGCTTTCTTCCCATATTTAAAAAAATATTAAACTCTAAAGAATAGATTTTAAAAAATCTGTCCAAACTTGTAACCAAATTATACAAGTTTAGGAGAGATGCAAAGTGTTTTTTAAAGATAATAAAACCATGTTAAAAAAATGGCTGGATCGTCACGGAATAGAGCAACAAAAAATTGCGCGTACCGCGGGTATTTCTTTACCAACAATGACAAAGGCTTGTCGTGATAAAACCTATATTCCAACACCCCTTGTAATGAAAAAACTCTTGAAAGCTATTAGAAAAATAGACCCTTACGCACAACCGCATGATTTTTGGAGAATGTAAAAAGCACAAGCGACAATGTCTTGTGCTTCATTTATTATTTAAGTAACCACCAACACTGATTTGTAATTTTGTTTAAGGCGTCTGCTATGCCTTCTAACCGTTCCATTTCTTCTTTTGTATATTCTTGTTCATACATCTCACGATGATCCTCTGTCATTCGTTCTAATGTGAGATACATCCAATATGCAATTTCATGCGGGCCGATCTGATACTTTTGAAATGTCTCATTGAGTTCTTTTGCTAAATCATTCATAACAAACAACTCCTTTTCATTTGAATTATCCGTACTTTTGTTGTAATTCTATCCACGATCGCCCATACATACGAGAATGCCTTTTTGTTAGGAAACTATTATCGTATTTTGCTTTAACCGGTGGAGCCATTTTACAAATGAACGATGGTTGCATTTCTCCCCCAGCTCTTACACTAATAATCGCGTGATGTGCTGGTATTTTATATGCTTGTTCTAGTGAAATTGTATCCTCAAATCGATACTTAGATAATTCAAATGTCTTTGTATGATCGTTCATAAATAGGAATTGCTGTACGCCGCCACCTTGTAAATTCTCTTGTAATGACGGTTTCAATTTGTTCCAATGGTGAAATGCATAGATGCTTCCTAGTCTCTCTTTTCTGCCCTCTGTACCCACTCTACCCATCAATTTAGTTAATCCTTCACTTTCATATTGCTCGGGTTCATTAAAAATGATAAACGCCCCATTTTCTTGCTCTTTTTTAGTCATTAATAGCCTGGTCATGAAGGTTTTTAGTGTGATCCAGTGAACCAGGGTTTTTACTGCATGTTCCCCCAATCCCCTAGCATTTGGAACCCTTAAAATAATAACTTTTCCTTCTTGCATCCATTTACCAAAATCAAGTTCTTTCAATGGGTCTTGTGCAAAGATATCATACAATCTTTCATTCCCAAAAAAGCGGTTTAATCTGGTTATGATGGGATCACACTTATTCCCTAATTGTTCATTATCTCCCCACTGTATCAGCTCATTCGCAAGACGCAAATTCCCTTCATTCACTAATTCTTGAATACGATTTACCCGAAAGTCCTCATCTTCTATAATACGTTTAATATTAAATAGACTTCCTTTACTTGCTTTGGCCGCATCCGTTAAATATTTTTCACTTCGGCTTAATCCTTCAATTTGCATGAAATCAATCATTTCATCCGCAAATCTTGAAGCACCGTTCCGCCCTAGCTTTGTAATTACTTCTGTTAAATCTAGAGGTGGGATATAATCACTGTCGTTTAAATCCAGATCAATAATGTTTTCTGGTGGTAATGCATCACGAATCCCGTCTGCCATACCCCGCCCACCTTCTTCTACAATTGCATCTGGTATGATAAAACTAATCTTATGTTTTGTATTTCCCTCAATAACAAAATTCTTAATTGATGTATCTTTACCAGCCCCCTGTCCTCCTATAAAGACGTAACCTCTATAAAAATTGTCTGGATTATCTATTGGCATATAGATTGGTATTTTGTGATCTTTCAATTCCGAATGTCCCAAAAATATTCCTTTCTCATCCCGCATAATCGCTGGTATCTCAATTTCAACTTTCTTTTTTACACTCAATGCATCTGCATATTTTCGTTGCAACTCTTTTACAGGCATTTGCAAAGCTAATTTGCTCATTTCATCGGTACTCATCAAATTTACATTCGGATCAAACTTTGTCTTGCTTGATAGTTCGAATGTGTTTAATTCCTGTAATATTTCTGTTTGGCGTTTTCTCATTCTTATTTTTACGCCATGTAGTTCATTCGTTTCTGATAAATCCATCATAGAAAGTGCTAAGGTTTCCCCCATTGTCTCCCTGGTTAACCGATCATGGGAATGTGAGGCCACCCGTATACGCGTTTTAAAAACAGGTTGATTTCCTTTGTCATAACTCACACGATTTGTTCCAACTTCATCAGCGGTTGTATGTGCCTTTTTAATGATGTGCTCTTTGCTAAATTTTTTATCTGATTTAAAAAAAGCGTTCGAGAACGCCTGGAATGTATCAGTTAATAAATCATTTATTTCATTAATAACAGCCGCAACACCAATTTTAGCCCCTGTTACAAGTCGTTTGCCGCTCATATTAACCCGTTGGGGTGGTTTACCCTTCTTTAACTTTTCAATGGCCCAGGAAGCGTTTTTCACCCATTTCTGGCGGTTTTCCGCTTCATTACAGATACTCAATCGGCAAATGTCTCCATCATAACTTAGTTCATCAATAACACTTAAAATATTACCAATAGGCGTTTTTGTATCGTTGCTATTTGTATTTAAGGAAAAGATGTCATGTTTCAAATATCGCATTTCTTGTACGATTGTATTTTCATTAGAAATTTGCAAATCTGTTATTTCGGCTTCCTTAATTGTCACACTCATTTTGTTCTCTAGTTTTCTTTTGAGCTTTAATGCTTGGTATTCGCTAGTTGCTACATAAAATTCAATTTTCTTCTGGCCCTTTTTCTGTTTGAAAACAACATCAAACCAGAAATAGTCCTTTTCACGATAATGAAATGTAATCCCTTTTCTTTCTATACGACTTCCCATACTTTCGTACATTTCATACATCTTATAGATCGCCCGCCATAAACGCTTTGTATTATTAGATACATCCGCATGAGGAATAATCCGATATACAACCATTTTGTTTTTTTCTACTTGTAAAAATTGTTTTAAAGAATATATCTCTTTTCTTTTAAACCAGGATTTTTTTATTTTCTTAGGTTCATATACTACTGGCAAATATTCATTTTGTGCCAAAACAGGAAGGTTTGTATTTTCTATATCGCATATAATAAAGCCTTCTCCCTGTATCATTTTAGGCCCCTCCTAATATACATATTGCTAAGATAAGTCCGCCTGCAAAATAGGCAAGCGGCTTCATCATTCCGCCTTTGTTTGTCATTGAACCTATCATGATAAATCCAGCTGTCACCAATGCACCATATCCCATAATATCGGGCAAATTTAGAATAAACCAATGACCTAATTCGCTTACTATATCAACCATAAATTCACCAACTGGCTTGAAAATCCATTCCATTTCCTTCCCTACAATAGCATCACTAAAATTATTTAATTGATCTAAAAAAGAACCCTCTTTTGCCTTTTCTCCAATATACCCAGCTGTATTAGCCGCAATCATTTTTCCACCTTCTAAAATGAATTTCACAAGGACCCCTCCTTTTAAATTCCCTTTAAAAAGTCTCTTATGTCAACCGCATGTCTAGCCAAGATATACCCACAACATGCACCAATTAAAATTTCTATTGCCTTTGTACGGTGACCCAATGCCCAGGCCGCGCCCGAAAAGATAATAACTAAAACTACGCCCGCATCAAACCCGTTCATAATGGCACTATGAACATTGCCAAACGTCCCGTTAACTCCCGCGGCAAATGTTACTTTTGGAAGTATTAATATTAATGAACTCCCTGTAGCGGTAAAAACCTTTTTAAGTACGTTCTTACTATTTGTTTCTTTATGTGCTTTCTTTTTATAACTTTGGTCCATAAAAGAGCGAAAAGAAATCGTTTCTGTCTTAGTCATGATGCAACACCCCTCGTATAATTTTAAAAGAACTACACATACTACTTATAAATGAAAAGTAGGAGGTCTAACGATATGCATGTTGCAATTGCTGTCGCTGTAGGCGCGATTATTGGATCACTTGTTAATGTTTTTGTTGGGTAAAAATACAGGCAGTGAGCTTTTTGAAGGCTCCTGTCTTTTTGTTTGCGCCTTAATTTGTTCAATACGTGCCGCGGCACTTAATTTCTTCTTTCCTGTTACACTCTGTTCGTCTTGTCGAATTGGTGAAGGTACTTGTTTTCTATCCTCTTCGCATGTTATTTTTTTATGTTTATCGGGTATATCGTTCCAGATTAATTTCTTTACATAACCCGAAAAATTTTTACGCTTTACATGCTGTAACATGATCCGATCCTTTTCATTCTTCTTATTAAATGCTACAGGTTTACTAAACTTTGATCTTTCCATTCTGTTCACCCTCCCCGATGTGACCGATAATATCGGTATTACTAAAACGTATTCCTTTCTGTTTGTACGTTATTCACCTTTTTATACAAAAAAATTCTCTACTTTTTTATTTAATCGATATGAGCGGTAATATCACTTTTCCCATAAAACAATGACCCTTTTAGGCCACATTTTTAATCATTAGCTATCAGCGTGCTTTACGCTATTAGCTATATGCCGACATTATGAAACTTGTGCAAGTACAACACGAAAAAGAAGCGTCTTCTCAAAAATTCCGAAATATAAGAATTTTAAAATCGTATCAAAGTATAAAATGTTATAATTATACTGTTCCTTTTGCATCCATAAGAAGGATTTTAAAACCGTAAGACACTTAGAGAGGGGAAACAACTATGTCACTTTTACAGCAACATTTTGAAGAAAGAAGAGAATACATTTTCAATCGTCTCAAACAACCAGAATACATGGAAAGAAGCATAGAAAAAGTTCGCCAAGCTCAAAAAGAGATCAAAAATACAGTGCGAACGATTAAAGATTTGTTACTCTTAGACAAAACCACTGATCCTTGTTTACCAGAGGTCGCTCAATTTTCTCTTCAACACATTACAAATTCAGAGTCGTTTGAGAATGTCAAAAACCTTGTTCCATCCTCTATAAAAAAGTTAAGTGAAGAAGAACGCGCAAAAGTGTTAGATGAAACATTAAGCGTAGCAAACCAAATCATGAATCTAGAACGTACTGTTTTTATTATGATGTTTAATGCAAAAGAAAAAATCCTTATGGATTCTTATAAGAAAAAGCGTAGGTCACAAACAGAACTTCATTATGATGTTGCTGACAAAGAAGGATTTGACAAAGCGTTTTATGAAGAGCGTATTGATTCATTACGAAATGACATTCGTGTAATATCTTTCAAAAAGCTATGTGAGAATGAATCCGCACCAGAGGACTTAGAACTATTCAAACAACGTTATGAAACAATTATTTTACCAAAGGTACAAGAAATTGTTTCTCTAATTGAACCAAGTTTAATAGATATAGACGTATTTTTAAATCCAGTAATCGAGTATGGTGTAGGGGAAATCACTTTAGATGAAATGATTGAAAAACTAAACAAAAACCTTTCTTTATTTCACGAATTATCAAAGATTGAATATTGCCCAACTGTTGAATTAACAGTAAAAGAATATGTATTCTTAGAAGCTATGAACCGTTCAAAAAAAGGAGAGGAGTTGCAACCATCAAAATGATGTATACACAAGAGAAGTTTTATGAAAAATTAATAGAAGAAAAAAAAGAAGTAACGATTTTTCTAATAAATGGTGTCAGAGTACCTGGCAAAATTATCGCTGTTGATAAATTTTCGGTATTAGTTTTAAGCAATGGAAAGCAACAGTTCCTTTATAAACAAGCAATTTCGACTGTTTCTTTATAAAATAAAAAACCTTTAAAAATATTACAATAATAACTTTTTTATCCTTTTATGGGATATCCACTTCAAAAATTACCATACATAATGTACTCTTAGATATAAGAGTTAGTTTTTTTCCTTTAGGGCAAGGCTGGTTTCAGCCTTGTTTTTGTTTGCAATTTTTTGGGTACAATTTTTTCGAGATTCTATGTATAAAGGAGTTTACAAGAAAAAGTGGAAATGAGATTACTACATGACATGATCGAAGATCAAAAAAAAGAATTGAGCAATCTTGTAAAAAAATATGGATTTAGCCATCAAAAAGTAATTGATTTTAGTCAAAAATTAGACCTTTTAATCTATGAAGCAATGGGGAAATATCGATTAGATCAAAAAATTAGGATAAAAAAGAATCCTTAATTCAATAAGGATTCATAACAGGAAGATAAGAGACAGATATAGAAATAAAAAGAATTAATTATATTATAATTCAAAAATATGAAAAGCCATATTGAGAAAAAACGTTAGATGGGTTTCTTTGCCCATCCCCTCGAAAAGGGGGAATAGCAAAAAAAAGTATCAAAAAATACTTTAAAATAAAGGTTTTTACTTCTTTTAAAAATGAATATGTCAAAACATATACAGTTTAATTGACATGTTTCAAATAAATATAAGTTGTATTTTTGAAATAAATTTAGCTAATTCCCCCTTTTCGGGGATTTGGGAAAAAACAACCTATCTTCATACTTTCCCCTACTGATCTTAATTGATTGGTAGGGGAATTTCTTGTTTATGCAAAGAATTTACTATACCCATGTTCATTTGCCCAATGTTTAAAATTATCTTTCCAAATTAACTTAGCACAATCCTCCGAACAACCTCTATCAAAATTATCAGCTTTAAAATTACGGTCATATGCTGAATAGTAACCTTCATCAGTCTTGCTAGATACTTTCTCACCACACCAATTACACTTAAAAGACCAATTTCTTTTATCACTATTAAACTTCTTATATGTATACCTAGCCTTAGGAATCAAATATTTACCCGTTTCATCTTCTTCTAACGAAATAGATACACACCTCATATAATCTAATAACTGCATATGTTTATTGTAGTCATCTATATTAGGCATATCTTCACGCATATAAAACTCTTTAATTTCCTCAAACAATGCTTTTACATCTTCTTTTGAATAAACAGTGCCTCTTTCATCAGCTAAACAAGAATATTCTCTAGATTCCCCATTATCTTCTTGTACTTCTACTGGAATAACACGATAAAACTTAGGAAATACCCTTCTTATATCAATAGCCATTTATTTCATCCCCCTTAGTTTTAATAAATTTCCCCTTTTATAATGATAGCATTACATACAAAAAGGGAACATGGATTATCTCCACATTCCCTTTTTCAAATTTCTATATGTTCAAAGATCGTTTAATCAACTCAATGATGACAGCAGAGATAACAACATCAAAATTAACATGAAAATAGAATTCTGTTGTATTTGAATCTTTATCTCTCTTAAAGAAAAACTTAAACATGTATCAGCACCCCATTTTTAATTATTTTTAATTTTAAAATGGTTGATGGTTGCTGACTGAATGACACCGCATTAAATTTCTAAAAGAATAACGAACCTCTTCATCCCATTATAGGGCAAGACATTACATAGGAATTACTCACGTACCTATATTATCTCAAATTTTGCATAATCAAACAAGTGTTTCCATGTTATTTTTTTCTAGAATCTTATTTTGATTCCTGATCTTTATTCTCTTACTCTATATTTCCCCTCATCACTTAACCAGCTTAACTATCATTTGTTTTTCTTTATAACCTGATTCTGTGATATACTCATGATAAGTAAGGGAATCACTCCCCTTCTATGTACTTATTTTAATTTATCTATTCACTTTTGGCGTTTAACTCTATGGAGTTAAGCGTCCTTTTTCGTTTTTCCCCTATATGGGTTTCTTTGCCCATCCCCTTGAAAAGGGGGAATAGCAAAAAATACTTTAAAATAAAGATTTTTACTTCTTTTAAAAATGAATATGTCAAAACATATACAGTTTAATTGACATGTTTCAAATAAATATAAGTTGTATTTTTAAAATAAATTTAGCTAATGCCCCCTTTCGGAGATTTGGGCAAAAACAACCTAGATTGAATTTTCTGATTAATTGTTTTGAAATAAAAACGAGTTGTAGTAACAAGCTGTCATTAAACCCCTTACACGAAAAAGGTTGGCAAATATCCAATCTTTTTTTATGTAAATAGGCTCTCTTGCTTTTTGCATGAGAGCCTATCTACATTCGGGAACTACCTCTCATTATTATAAAGAAATAATCCATATAAAACCAATAGGTTTTTTAATATTAAAACGCTACATTTTTTATATTCTATGTTAAAATTAGTGATTGAGGGTACAATTTTTCAAGAGAAAAAGGCAAACAATATAAATACTTTCTGAAAGTGTTCAATTCAAGTTCAACAAAAAGCATTTGTTATTCTATAGCAAATGCTTTTTGACAAATTATATTGTTTTTTATAACATAAAAAAGAATTGAGTGGTCCAGACTCAATTCTTCGGGTGAAGTCATTTGCCAACGAATACCTGGTGAAAGAATCCTTCTTTAATGATTGGATTCTTTTACTTTGTTTTGAGCATAAAATGTAATACTGTATAAGCCATTTTTCTTGTTGAACATCCTCGTTTGAGTGCCAATTGTTGTAAGAGTTTTTGCTGAAATGGTGATAATTCAATTTCTACAAAGTGCTGAAAAGCATAAGATTGCCTTACAGGTATATCCTCCATATAGATATAGTCTAAACCTTCTGTTACTAACTCCGATGCAATTTGATCTAAATTTTCGTTATACAATGCGAACTCTTCCAATCTTTCATGCAAATGTGGTTCTAATGAAATTAATAACTTCTTATTATTTTTTCGGAATTTCTGTTTTTGGCCTTTCCAGTAATTTTGCTCTTGCATAACTGCATGTAACATTTTGATTCCCCCTATTTATAATTTTAATTTGTATTTCTTCCTTAAAATCAAATCCCTACTTATTATTTCTTACGGTATCAATTGCGGCTAAACAAGCGGCTATCCCAAGACGCTTTTCACTATATATTTTCTTGTTCACTGTTAGGTACCAGCACCCTTTTTCTTTTACACTCAATAGATCGTCATATTGCCTCCCTAATTTTTCTAGAATAAAAGTGGATTCCTCAACAGGATTGAAATATTCAATTGGCATTCTAATAAATGGTGTACAATTCTTCCCCCAATATGTACCGCATTTTTCTAGCCCCAAAAACTCTTTTGCAATGACATGATCTAGCCTTTCTGTTGCAACAGATAAATCATGATAAGGTATCCACCAATTAGAATCACTCATAGCCACAAATTCTTTTGCAATACTGTTGTATAAGATTTGGCAGATACTAATACCTTCAAAGTCATCTTGTGTGACAACAAAATCAGACTGTCTTAATTTGTGCCCGTTTTTATCCGTTGTACCAATTTCAAATTCTTCACTTTTCAATAATTGAACTGTTTTCATCACATGAAATTCCCCCTTTATTTCCTAAATGAACATGCTAAAATATTTTTGAAGGCATCTTATTTCTTGTGCCCTTCACCAATACGATCACTCATCACACTTCCCCTTTCTGTTGCTTTATGGCAATGGAAAGGGATTGTTTTGTAAAGCGGCTTTTACTTTCTTGCATAGCGTTTTGAAGCAATTTCAACTTTGTTTCTTTGCAAAGAACTCTCCATACAGATACACCGATTTTCATTTTTCATTTCTCCTTTTCTTTATTTATTCAATGCCTCTCAAAGCTCTACTTAGCTTTTATATGCCCTAAAAGGGGTACAGCCAGCATTTCGGAAAAAAACCACGCTAAGCAAATTTATATGAAAAAAGAGCCGTATTTTACTCCGTTAAGAGTAAATCGGCTCTTTTATATTCAAAGGGCGTAAGGATTGTAAACTTGTTGCATGTAATCCCTCAAACTTATATTCACCTAAGAAATTGATGTGTTCCCAACCTAAAGGCCATATATACGGCATTAAATCCTCTCGAAATTCGCCTGTATCTTTTAATTCTTCTACGGCTTTTTCCATATAGACCGTATTCCATACACTTATCGCATTAATAATAATATTAAGTGCACTGGCCCGTTGCAATTGATCTTGGAGGGCTCTTTCTCTAAACTCTCCGCTCTTTCCGAAAAATATAGCTCTGGCTAAGGCATTTGTGGCTTCGCCTTTATTTAAGCCTTTTTGTATTTTTCTCCTCACTGATTTACTCGAAATATAATCTAAGGTAAAGATCGTTTTTTCTATTCGACCCATTTCACCAAGGGCGGTCGCTAATTTATTTTGTCTTGCATAAGATCCAAGTTTCCCCATTATAAGTGAGCTAGATACTTTACCTGTTCTTACGGAGTATGCTAACCGTAAAACATCATTGTAATTTTCTTGAATAACCTTTAAATTAATTTTCCCTTTTAATAGTGACTGAACATTTGGATATTCTTGCACACCGTTAATAGTAAAAAGTTTTGTATCCATTAAGTCACGAATACGTGGTGCAAAGCGGAAGCCTAGAAGATGTGTTAATCCGAAAACTTGATCTGTATATCCGGCGGTATCTGTATAATGTTCTTCAATCATGAGGTCTGTTTCATGATGAAGTAAACCGTCAAGGACGTATAGTGCATCTCGGGCATTTGTATTAATTACTATTAAATAGAAGGAAGCAAATTGATCACTTATAAACCTATAGATAGTTGCTCCTCTTCCTGTTCCATAATGCGGGTTTGAATCAGCATGTAAAGAGCGAACGCCAATAGGTACCCGCATTCCATCTGAAGACGATGTATTACCGTCTCCCCAATATGTTGCTAATTGTCGCCTGTGTTGAAAGTTAACTAGAACAGACTGAGCTCGAACCATAGCATCATCATACATTCTCCATTGCGCAGTGTTTGCCATTTGTCTATAAGAGATTCCAGGAGTAGCCTCTGCCATCTTTGTAAGACCAATATTTGTTCCCATTGCCATCAGAGTTGCTAATACTACATTCTTCTCTTCTTTATCAGGAGATTTGTTCGTTGAAGCATGAATAAATTGCTCATGAAATCCAGTCCAGCTGGAAACTTCTAATAGTAAATCTGTGAGCTTTATTCTTGGTAACATATTATGTAGACGGATACTAAATGCTTTTGCTTCTTCTGGAGTCCCTTTATCTAACCTCTCCACATATAGCTTTCCTTGGCTGATATCAACACCTTCTAATTTTTCACTATTTTTTGATAACCAGTCCAAACGTTGGTTTAGCGAAGTAATCCTTTCTGTTAAGTACTCCTCGACCGTTAAAGGAACTGCCAAGTAATTTTCCGCATTTATTATGTTTCTCCAATCCTCTTCAGATATTAAGTAATCATCAAATGCCTTATGCTGTCTACTTCCTGAAACAAATACATCTCCTGATCTTATGTAATTTCGCAACTCTGTTAATGCTGCAAGTTCGTAATAATGTCGGTTAACATTCCCTTCGTCGTCATACACATGTTTTTGCCAGCGATTTGATACAAAATTCAAAGGTGCACTCATCGGTACTTTTCGCTTTCCGTTTATGTTTAAATCATGTATAGTATGAAGCGCTTGAAGTACTGGCTCTGCCGATTTAGTTGATCCAAACTGGAAGACCCTTAATAGGGTAGGCGCATACCGCCTGATATAAGAATATCTAGTCTCCAACAAATCTAAATAATCATAGCTTATAGGTCTTGATAACTGTTTGGCTTCCTCAACCGATTCCACCATTTTATCCCACGGCATAACGTCATCTAGAGCTGTAAAAGCATCTTTTCCTACTTCTTTCGCTTCAATAAGTGCTCCACATATCTTGATAAATTGTACAAGTTTTTCATTCAGTTTTTTACCATTTACTTTTTGCATCTCATCTTGTGCTTTTTTTCCTTTTAATTGAAGATTCATCATAATACGGTCGTGTATTTCAATTGCATAATCGATTAAATCTTGTGTAATTTCTAGCATAAAAGCAACTAAAATACTGTATCTTCTCACTTCATCAAACCTTCTAAAGGCATATGGTTCATATTTTGATCCTAATCTTGCAAGCTGCCGAAGGCGGTTGGAATTAATCTTGCTCGTATCAACTACAAGCCCTATATCTTTTACATATTCAAATCGCTCCACAACCTTGAGGAAAGACTCTGGTGATGGTTGAGAGGGAAGTTGTTTTAACCAAGCCAATGGCGAAATTCCATTATTTGTGGGTAGAAGTAAAGCATCTATTCTTTTCTTTTGCTCAGATGTTAAGTCATCATACAAAATACTGTATACTTTTTGATCTGCTTGCTGTTTGGCTTCCCAAACTATATTTTCAATTACATACATGGCAGGAAGAATAACTTTTGATTTCCGTAACATGGACAGTGCTATTTCAATTAAATGAAGTGAATTGCTGTTTTCCATAGCTTGTTGTGTGAGATGTTTCAACAGATTTTCTTCATGGCTAGAAGAAAAATTAGTGAAATTATACTCCTCACGAATTTCACTAAGATGCTCCCATAATGTATTACTACGATTGGCATATCTAGAAAACTCTTCTGCAGGAATCTGTAGCTGTCTTGCGATATGCTTGATTACTGACATAGGAATATCTTTATACTCGGTTAAAGCCCATCCAGGATAACGAATTAATGCCAGTTGAAGAGCAAAACCTAAACGATTATATCCTCTACGGTGCTTGAAGATTAAATGTAAGTCATGTTTAGAAAAGGTATGAAATGTTACCAAATCCCATTCTGTTAAACGTGATAAATCCATTAACTCAATTCGTTGTGCCTCCGACAGTAATTGTTTAACTCCCATTATTTCCGTTTTCCTCTCTTTAAGAATTTATTTTTATTTTTTAGTTTAGGTAGTTTAAAGTTATGTAGGGCAATGTTGTATATACGGTTAATTCTTTAACCACTTGTAGAAAGATCTCTGCAGATGCTATAAGGGGACATGAGAATAGCCTTTATTATACAAATTATAACATTTAACTAAGTATAATTTGATTAGTATATATCAAATGTAAAATCCCAGTCTTAATCCATAAAAAAAGAGCCCTATATCCCTTGGGCTCTACCATAAATTCGTATACAATAGTAGTCCTTCAAAACTAGTATTGTATGTATATAGTATTAATTTTTTTAAACTGCAGTAGATATAAATACAGAGTATACAGCACTTTGAGTAATTCCTGGAGTTATAAAAAGTGAGATAGCATCTGTCCTTGCAACTGGATTACCAGGTATTGTACTAGTCCATGTAACTGTTGCAGGGGCTACCACTGGATTAGGATTAAATACCTTTACAGGTTGTGCTCCAATATCAGTTGGTTTAATCGAAAACACTATAGTTCCAGTAATATTGGCTGTAAGTGTAAGCGTAATTGTAGAGACTATTTGACCAGCACCCGGTGAAGCTAGATTAGTAGGTACATTATCACATACTCGCAACAAATATACACCTGTACCTAAGTTATTTACATTTATAGAAGCAGAAAACGCAACAACACTACCAGCTCCTGCTGTTACATAAGGGAGCGTTTGTGAATCTGCACCAGGTGATCCTGCTATGCGCTGAAATCCCGCATTAGTACCACCAAAAAGGATAGCCTTTGTAGAAGTTGTTGCTGTAGCGCCTGTAGCTCCAGTAGCTCCGGTAGGACCTGTAACTCCCGTAGAACCAGTAACTCCCGTAGGACCGGTGGCTCCCGTAGGACCAGTAGCTCCGGTAGGACCTGTAACTCCCGTAGGGCCTGTAATTCCCGTAGGACCTGTATCTCCGGTAGGGCCTGTAGTTCCCGTAGAACCAGTGGCTCCGCTAGGACCGGTGGCTCCCGTAGAACCAGTGGCTCCGCTAGGACCTGTAACTCCCGTAGAACCAGTGGTTCCCGTAGGACCAGTGGCTCCGGTAGGACCTGTAACTCCCGTAGAACCGGTGGCTCCCGTAGGACCAGTAGCTCCGGTAGGACCTGTAACTCCCGTAGAACCAGTGGCTCC
>NZ_JAGXJT010000158.1:0-270 GCF_019091205.1 Bacillus sp. GbtcB14 | reverse complement strand
TGTTTCAAACATAAGAAGTTGGTTAGTGTTACATGATTGAGTAAAATATTTTCAGTTTGGTGTATTTACCCAGGATACACATTTTCCTTTGTTGGTTTTCATTTTGGATTCGGTCTGGTTGTTGTACTCATGCTTATTGTATTCAATATGGGCTCAATGATATTCGTAATTTGATTAATTCCCCTTATCCTCAATCATGAACACAATAGTGCTAATTTTCTAAACATTACAGATTGAAATTAAAATCCAAGTGGAAAAAAATAAAAATAA
>NZ_JAGXJT010000157.1:0-270 GCF_019091205.1 Bacillus sp. GbtcB14 | reverse complement strand
AGTTATTTGGCGAGGCCCAAGCGTATCTTAATTATTTACGATTTTCGAATGATCTTGAGACAGTACAGTGTCTCTATCTGATGGTATGTTATCGCCCCCATCCTTCGGAGCTGGATTTGACAAATTACCCAGGCCAAAGTTTGCCAAAACGAGCTGAACCCAAATCGTGAGTGCCCACACCCGTTTCTTTTTGATAGATACTAACTTTGGTAGTGGCATATATGTATCTTGGCTTGGCTGTGCGGACCTGCCTTTCGGCGGGGTTTAACA
>NZ_JAGXJT010000156.1:0-270 GCF_019091205.1 Bacillus sp. GbtcB14 | reverse complement strand
CAGACGTGCCTGGCAAGGCAGGTGCCCCCGGCAAAATATTAATAGTCCTTTGCACCACAGGGGCGCCAGCCTTTAACTGGAAGGGGTGCAGTACATTATTTTCAACAGATAGTGTTTTTTGCAGAATGAATTTTGGTGGTAAATGCGCTTTCATTTGTATGGGAGCCGGTTCCCCTAAAGGTTCTTCCATTGCGGCATCCATCTTTTGCAGGGGCGATACTGCAGGCAGGCTTATGCCTTTGGAGGTATTGTTTTCCGCTACAGCCGGAG
>NZ_JAGXJT010000155.1:0-271 GCF_019091205.1 Bacillus sp. GbtcB14 | reverse complement strand
ATACATTATGAGATTGGTATGGTTGACTTATTGTTAAAAGTCAACAAATAATAAATAGTTGGGCTACGATAAGCTATGGTAGGATTGGACTTATTTTAAAGGGGTTATTAGTGTGCTTTCTATGTTTTAATACATATATGTTATAGTCTTAAGTAAATAATCAGTATTGGAATGTATGTTTAAGAGATTTGGAAGATTTAGAGGTACAATTAAGAAGTTGAGATATTTTTTTTTTTTTTTTGGTGAATTAAAGAAGGCTACAATATACAGG
>NZ_JAGXJT010000154.1:0-271 GCF_019091205.1 Bacillus sp. GbtcB14 | reverse complement strand
GGATCTTACAAAAGATTTACTGAGGGTTTTCTAAGATTTCTACGCCCCTAACAACTCAAAAGAACTATAAGTTTGTTTGTACTAATAAGTGTGAAAATAGTTTTCATGAGTTGAAACAAAGATTAATTATTGCTCCTCTGTTAACTTGGCTGGTCAGTAATCAGAAGTTCGTGATTTATTGTGATGCATCCTATTAGGGCTTAGGTTGTGTTCTAATACAGTCTGGAAAAGTAATTGCCTATGCGTCTAGGCAATTGAAGGAGTATGAGTA
>NZ_JAGXJT010000153.1:0-271 GCF_019091205.1 Bacillus sp. GbtcB14 | reverse complement strand
GATCATGTTGACATGTCGTCGAGGAGTCTGCAGAGCTCCTCATTTTTCGAATCCTTGTAAATAAAGGAGGTAAGAAGATACTAATCGACCAATTTAGCAATGAATTTGTCACCGTTGTTTCGATCATCTGCATCATTTGCATCATTGTGTTGTATGTGCTTAGGGCCTCCTTGACGAGGCTAAGAGATTTGCTTCGAGGAGTCCCGGCGGTTCTCTATACCGCCTCCTCAGCGCGTTACAACATATGCATGATCCGTTTGGTGCACTTCCA
>NZ_JAGXJT010000152.1:0-272 GCF_019091205.1 Bacillus sp. GbtcB14 | reverse complement strand
CCTTACAGTTTATATAATTAATTATCGCAGTTTCCGCCAGTGGTGGTTAGTCTTCCCTCACCATATTCAGATACGGGGGGCGTAATGATGAAAAAGCAGCTGCCTAAAGAAAAACACAGCTTAAAAGACGATCTGGAGGAAGATCTGAAGGCCAGGCTTTTGCAAATGAAAAGTGAGCTGAAGGAAGAAGACGAGAAAAAACAGGCGCAGCAAAAGGCGGAACAAATCAGAAAACGAAAAGAAAAAGAAAAACATAAAAGCTTTGAAGAGCT
>NZ_JAGXJT010000151.1:0-272 GCF_019091205.1 Bacillus sp. GbtcB14 | reverse complement strand
CAGCAGCAATCAGTTTACATATAGTTGGATTATTGGTAATCAACCCCCAGTAAGCTTCCTGTAATTGATGAGGTTACCCCAAGTTAGATTTTCCAAACAGAATAATCTTATTATTAAGTGTTGTTATATGTGGATGCATATTTAATATTGCATTGCATTATTACATGACATGTATCATTATATATCATCAAAGAAAATTTAGAGTAGTCTACACTTACTCCTTGGGCCGCACAATAAATGCTAAGGTGGCTATATAATAATGAGCTGGTTTA
>NZ_JAGXJT010000150.1:0-272 GCF_019091205.1 Bacillus sp. GbtcB14 | reverse complement strand
AGGAGTAGTACAAAGGGACCAACAAGTACCTGTTGATGGTGGTGATCAAATGACAAAGAAGACTCAGAACCATTCTTAAACCAGCTCCCCACCATGCTTCATTGGAGTCTCGCAGTTAGAGTTTCAGAGTGGATCTAGTGGTTTTACAAGCACAACATTTGGTAATACACTATGAACTATTTGCCTTGAAGTTAGATCAAAATAATTGTGCTGTGAAAAACAATAGTTTTCACAATCATAAGAGGCCATCGGTTGGATGGCTTCATTAATAG
>NZ_JAGXJT010000149.1:0-273 GCF_019091205.1 Bacillus sp. GbtcB14 | reverse complement strand
AATCATTAGCGGCGAGACAATACGCTAGGAACATCTCTATGTTCAGTTATTTATTCGGGATTGGGATGGGTATGGGAAGAGGGATTATTATGCGAGGCCTGCTTGCGGTTGGTGAAAAAGACGAACCGTATGAACACGTATGGAAAAGGGTTAAGGGGGCAGCTGGTGTCACTTTATGTATGGACGCCCTCGTTCTTACACTCCGTACACAATTAATGGGGCTATTTACACATAATCCGCTCATTATTACCTTAGGTGCATCAGTACTTTTAC
>NZ_JAGXJT010000015.1:0-77032 GCF_019091205.1 Bacillus sp. GbtcB14 | reverse complement strand
TATGCGATGAAAGTCGCACGTACAGTGCTAAGCGGGGGAAAAGATGGAGATAACTTCAAAGTCTTACCTATCGCAACTAGTAGGGTGTTACGAAAACTCATTTGAAAGTAACATCCTAATAAGAAGAGCACTACAAATCAGTGCTCTTCTTATTAGAAATTGTTTAGCTCTTAAAAATAAAATCATTACGGACAATTCACAATGGTAATAATGACGCTAGCCATTGTTCCAGGAGAATCAAGAAGTGAAGCAGTAACGGTTACTGTTCCAGGCCCATTAGCGGCTAGAAATACAGCGGTAAAGTTACCTGAAGCATTGGTAATGACAGCGAGAGGAACCATGAAAGCAAGAGATGGGTTACTAAATGAAAAACTGACCACTACTCCTGGAGTAGGACTACCGTTTACTAATACTTGACCCGAAAAAAATAACGTATTATTTCCTTGAGTGGATACACATGCTGTGGTTTCATTAGAAGTCAAGGTAATAGATGCAGGCCCAGCAGGAAGATTAAATCCAGTTGGTCCAGTTGGTCCAGTTGGTCCAGTTGGTCCAGTTGGTCCAGTTGGTCCAGTTGGTCCAGTTGATCCAGTTGGTCCAGTTGATCCAGTTGATCCGGTTGGTCCTGTAGAACCGGTGGGACCGGTAGGGAATTGAAAGGGTTGAACAGGTGGAAGTGTAGGTCCAATAGAACCCGGATTATGTGCAGCAAAAGATAAAAACTCGTCCATTATTTATCACCTCTAAAACTCGTATTACTAATAGTAAATGTAATGATAGAGCAAAGTGAAATGGACAAGCGATTGTATTTTAACAAATTAAACAAAGTAGTTATATGATAGAAAGAGAGATTCGTATGATTCCTTTAGAAATTAAATATAAAAAGGCGATTATCTTCAAATCGCCTTTTGGGTAATGCAGTGTAATTTTATTCAGTTATTTGAAATATAGTTTCATTCGGTTTAGAAAATCCATACAGTTTCCTTGCGAATTTTAAAATTTCTTCTTCACTACTTGTTAAAGCCTTGACATCCTTGTTAAGGGAATGACCATCCTTCTTTACAGAAGATAATTTTTGTTGCTCCGTATTAAGCGCGATTTGTTTTTCTTCAATCATTTCTTGTTGGTTATTCAGAGAATATTGCACGACAAAAATTATAGGTAATATACAGGCTAAAGTAGTTATAATACGGCGTCTTGTTTTTTTTATATTACCTTGTTGGGTATTAGGGTTCACTTGCTGTGAGGGTATATTAGAATTTGATTGGTGTGATGATACTTTTGGGATGTTTCCCATTAAAATGCCTCCATTACTGATTGTAGAATTTAAACCGTTTAAAAGTATTATAAATGTTCAATGGGGATTTTAGAAGATATTTTAATATAGGTGAGTTTTGTAAAGTTTAAATAAAATCTTTATTTAAATAAAAGAAACCCCGATTGTCTGTGGGGCTCCTGAAGACAATGAAAGTACGCGACTAATTAAAGATTCCATGAATTTTTTGGTAAAAATACTGGTGAATTCGTCCAAAGCAATACGTATCTAAAGCTTTATGCGTACGTGAAGTAATTAAAAAATCAATTTATAAGAGTCAGCTTTTTTAATATGACATTCTAGTATTTATCCCGCTATTTGCCGGGCAGTAAGGCCCCCACCTCAAAATTCAGAGAAAGCAAGGAAGTAGGTGTGGGATCAACTGTCCGTAAAAGCCCGAGTGGTTCCAAAAGACATATTCTTTCCTTTAAGTTTACATTGAAAATATTACCAAGGTTTTCATTTACAACGACACTTCTTCAAGAGATAGTGGAGAGAACTACTCGTTAAGATATTGATCAATAAACACTTGTTGAAGAAAACATGCTATATTATTGCAAACACAGTCTATGTATATGTGAAGTAATAGGAAAAGCTGGTGCATCTTTATGGGGACAGCTTATAAAAAAGAATTGTTTGAGAAAGTTGTGACTAAACATTAAATCTAAGTTCCCTCATTAAACAAGCTTTTAATTATTAGAGGTCTGTTTTTATAATTAATAATGAAAAGAATGTATAGTACAATTGTCTATTTTTTTCTTTCTATACTTTTGCCTCGTACCCTTTTAAGCTAGTGGACATACCTTACTAATAGAAAGGATTAGGGGGTGAGGTATTGGGTTCTCGATTTAATAATTGTAAAAAGAAGTGTACATGTAAACAGGATGATTGTTGGGAAGTATTCGAAGAGTGTAAAAAAGAACAGCATGAGAAATGTGATAATTCGTGTGTACAAGGAATTAGAGATGAACTTAAGAAATTAGTTAATCAAACAGTTCAAATTAACACAGAGGGACGTACTTATGTAGGTACGATTTCGTCTGTAAGTTGTGACGTAGTTAAGCTTGCAGCTATTCCTGGGGCAGTTGGGGTAATTATTTCTATTTGCAAAATTGAAGCAATTTTCCCTCCTGTTACAACGGTTACTGCTGAGTTTGATTTTAACGGTGCAGATGTAGCAAATAAAGCATAATTATGCTGTTTTTTTGTAAAGCCATTCATATGAATGGCTTTATTTTAATTGCGTATAAAAGGAAAATATATTCTATTTATAGAAATTAGTTTGAGGTTATATAAAATGTTATATGAAAGGGAAATGGAAATGATAAAACTAGAGTCATTTAAAAGATCTGATTTTAAACAGTTAATGAATTGGATTAATTCCGAAGAATTTTTAATTCAATGGTCAGGAAATGCATTTACATACCCATTAAATGAACAGCAATTAGAAAAATATATAGAAAGTACAAATACACTTGCATTCAAAGTAATAGATAAAGAGACTAAAGGAGTAATTGGTCATATTTCACTTGGACAAATTGACAATATAAATAAGTCTGCAAGGATTGGAAAAGTGTTAGTTGGTGATACGAAAATGCGAGGGCGTTCTATAGGGAGACATATGATGAAAGCAGTATTACAAATTGCATTTGAAGAATTAAAACTACATAGAGTAACTCTTGGTGTTTATGATTTTAATACATCCGCCATCTCATGTTATGAAAAAATAGGATTTGTAAAAGAAGGTTTATTAAGAGAGTCAAAAAAAGTAGGAGAAACATACTGGAACTTATGGGAAATGAGTATGCTAGAATATGAATGGAGTGATAAAAAATAATAGTTTTCTATAATTATGTTATGTTAATTAAAAGGGGTATGGTGGGTAATTATGAAAAAAACGAAAATCATTACAATTGCAGCTGTTTCAGGGGGTGGTAAAACTACTGTTACAGAAAGATTAACTCAAAAGCTAATAAATTCAAAAGCACTATATTTTGATAGCTATCACTTTGAAAACTGTCCTGCTGATATTTGTAAATGGATTGATAATGGAGCAAATTATGATGAATGGGTACTTACGCCATTAATTCATGACATTCAGCATCTTATACGAGAGGGGAATGTAGATTATATTATTGTAGATTATCCTTTTGCATACTTAAATAGTGAGATGCGAAAATTTATTGATGCAACTATATTTATTGATACGCCTTTAGATATTGCGATGGCCAGAAGAATTTTGCGAGATTTCAAGGAAGATACAATAGATGAAATACATAATGATTTGAAACATTACATAACATTTGCTAGAAAAGCTTATTTAGAGGCAATTCATACTGTTAAGCCGAATTCGGATATTGTATTGGATGGATCTTTATCTGTAAGTGAAATAATAAATCATGCTGTAGAGGAACTTGGTCGAAGAGAAGTGATTTTCAATGATTAAATGTATAGAGGAATATGTACAAATTGCCGATTTTAAAATATATACGAAAAAGTTCCAAGGAAAGAAGCTGCAGCCAGTTATTATAATGGAGGCAGGTTATGGAGATTATTCCAAGGCATGGGAGCATATTGTCGAAGGGCTGACTGAATTTGGGACGGTACTTACATATGATCGAGCAGGGTTAGGAAAAAGTGGGAAGAGTTCCAAACGACGGATTAGTTCTGAAATGGTAAAAGATTTAAGAAGTTGCTTAGCGCAATTACAACTGAAACCACCTTATATTTTTGTAGGACATTCTTTTGGTGGTATAAATGCACGTTTATTTGCGACTTTTTATCCCGAGGATATGTTGGGAATCGTTTTGGTTGATTCGACACCAGAAAACTATAAAGAAGCATTTTTACCAATCATGTCTACTGACTTTCAAAAAGCTTACCATAAACAGTTTGTATATGAAAGTTCATATGAAGAGTTTACATTTAGTTTAAGTGAAGTAGATAGATATTGTAAATCAATGAATGATATTCCACTTGTCGTGTTAGCTGCGGGTAAAAAAGCTTTTTATTCGCTAGATGCACAAATGAAATGGTTACAATTGCAAGAAGAATTATTACGATTATCAAGCAATAATAAATTTGTAATTGCAAAACAAAGTGGTCACTATATTCAAAAAGATGAACCATATTATGTAGTAGATGCTATTAAGTGGATTATTGAGGTGGGGGAGAGATAAATATGTACACTTTATTTCAATACAATTGGCAAGTAAGAGACGACTGGTTTAAGTGGTGTGAACAACTTTCAGAGGAAGAATTACTCCGCAAGCGTGTAGGAGGTGTTGGGAGCATTTTAGAAACATTATTCCATATTGTCGATGTTGAATACAGCTGGATTAGCGCACTTCAAGGAAAAGAAGATAATGAACCGCAGTATAAAGATTATCAATCAATCCAAAAAGTGAAAGCGTTATCTGATTTATATAAACGAGAATTAGAAGTTTTTTTGCAGTTGTGGTCATCTAGCCTAGAATATAAGATATTAAAAGCTTCGTGGACAGATAAAACATATACATACGGTGAAGTTTTAAGACATGTAATTGTACATGAAATTCATCACATTGGTCAGCTATCTATATGGGCGAGAGAGCTAAATCTTCAGCCTGTTTCAGCGAATTTAATTGGAAGAGGACTATAAATGTAGAAAACGGCTTGCACTATAAATGTAAGCCGTTTTTTATATATAAGAAGATTTCCTAGTTGAAATCCTCGGATTTTTTCTGACGTATATGTAAAAACATTAAAAATGTAATAATGAAAAAAATCAATAATGTTTGTATGATTAAATTTTGAAACTGAAGCAAAATTGTCCAAGATGTAACCGCATCTTTAAAAGCTTGGAATGCAGAGTACGAGGAAGGATCAAAACCATATTGTAGTAACTTTTTTGTTTCAATAAAAGTACTGTTTTCATCATCAGATTCTAATATTACTGAAATAAGTCTAGTATCACCTCGTTTTGCTGTACTGACAAAACTATAATTACCATTGGTTGGAAAACTAGTTTGTAAGCCGTCAACACCTTGGAGTTTAATGTTTTTATTAAGGGAATAAATCATTTTATTTGTGTTGAAAACTTTGGAATCCTTGAAGGTAAATTGGTAAGAGGTTAGCTTCGTAATATTCAATACATCGGGAAAATCTTTTATTAATTGTGTTGCTAGTTTAGCTACGTCTATCGTTGTTGTAGTTGATTGTTTATTCGTATCGTTATTCATTCCAGTAGCATTTAGAAATGGGGTTGGTTGTGATAACTTTAGTTGTGTTGCTTTTTCATTCATTAGAAGTGTAAAGTTATCTTCATTTCCAGCAATGTGTTCTGCAAGGGCAAGTGCGGAACGATTATTCCCTGTCAAAAACAATGCATGTAGTAAATCACGAACTGTCGTTTTATCTTTCGAAGTTACTTGTATAGGGCTCGTTTCTGCTCGGAAAACTTCGTGACTTATTTTTACTAACTCATCTAACTGTATTTTGCCTTCATTCAGTTGTTCCATTGCGATATACTCAGTCATTAATTTAGATAAAGTAGCTGATTGTATAGGGATTTCCTCATTTTTTTTATAAATAACTTCACCTGAATTAGCATCTATTAAAATAGCTGATTTAGCTTGAATAATTGGGCCATTTACATAAAGATAAAAATATAAAACGATAAGTGCTGTAATAACAAAAGATAATAATAAAATTGTGAACTTTTTCAGGAATTGCATAAGCGATCCTCCTACTATGACATCAATAATACTATTGTAAAAAGGAATGCTTAATTAGGAAGAAAGAAAAGGTAAAGAATTTCTAAAGAATTATAAAGGATTATTAAATTTTGGATTTTAATGGAAAATAAAAGGTCCGATTTCTTATAAGGTAAGAAATCGGACCTGAAGTTGAGTTGTATTAACATTTATATGGTTGTAGTTTTACAGTGAAAGTTGTTTTTTTATCATCACTATATACTTCAATTGTTCCTTTATGCAATTCAACAATACTTTTTGCAATTGCTAATCCGAGCCCAGATCCACCAGTGTTTGTAGAACGCGATTTTTCAACGCGATAAAAACGTTCAAAAATATGAGGTAAATCCGTACTAGGAATAGGTTGGCCGTAATTTGTTATATCTATAGTAATCATATTATTGCTTTCATAGGCAGCAAGGTCGATATATCCACCGTCGTTTCCATAAGCGATAGCGTTTATAATAAGATTTTCAAACACACGCACTAATTTGTCTCCATCAGCCAATACCATGAGTTTTTGAGATGGGAAAGAAGGTCGACATTCTATATTAGCTTCTTGAACTTGTATGCGGAATTGAACAGTTAATTGCCCAAGTAGCTCTACAATATCAATGGGAACAGAATATAAACTTAACTCTTTATTTTGAACACGTGTATATTCAAACAAATCATTCATTAATGCGTTAAGACGGGTTACTTTATCGTAAATGACTTGTATATAATGGCGTAATTCCACTTCATCTCTATAATTATCATGATGGATTAAATTTACGTATCCAACTATAGAGGTAAGAGGAGTACGTAAATCATGCGATACATTCGTAATTAATTCACTTTTAGCTTGTTCCGCCTGTCTCTCTTCATCAATTGAGACTTTCAATTGTTCAACAATTTGATTTACCCCGGTCGCTAACTCTTCCAGATAATTATGATTTACGATAGAAACTTTATGATTGAAGTTTCCATCTGCAATATAACGAATCTCTTCTATCATTTTTTTAATACAAGTTTCATAGTAAAGCTTTCTTTCATGACGATAAAAAATATATAGGTAGGATGAGAAAATAGAAAATAAAAACAAATAAGATACAATCATCATCCATAGAGATTCCCTTATTCCTTTATATTTTTCATATCCAAAAATTCTAATGAATTCTTTGCCGAGTTCACTTAACGTAAGTGAACTTTCAATTACACTTGTAACAAGGCGATATATAATTAATTCAGTAATAGGAGTAAGTGTAATGGCTAACATAAACCAAAAAATCAACTTCCATTTTGGGATATCTTTTAATATATCAAATGCTTCATTTCTCAATTTTATAGCCTACTCCCCAAACAGTATGAATAAACTTCTCTCCATTCATTCCTGTTTCCAGTTTATCCCGTAAATTACTAATGTGGACCATTACAGTTTTATTTGAGCCATAACCATCTTCATTCCAAACGCGTTCAAAAATTTCTTCGGAACTAAATACTCTTCCGGTATTACTCGCAAGTAAATATAAAATATCAAATTCAATAGATGTAAGTTTAATATATTCTCCATTTACTTTCACAGTATGATTATGTTTATGTATTTCAGCAGAACGAATACGAATAATACCATCTTCATTTTTGGAGGAAGTGGAATTTTGGAAAGACGATCTTCGTAACAAAGCTTTCACTCTAGCTACTAATTCTAATGGATTGAATGGCTTAATCATATAATCATCTGCACCTGTCATAAGACCTAATATTTTATCCATATCTTCTGCTTTTGCACTAAGCATAAGAATAGGTACAGTGTTATTTTCACGCACTTCTTGGCAAACTTCTAATCCGTTTCGTTTTGGCATCATTATATCCAGAACCATAAGGTCAACTTCATATGTAGAAATCATTTGTAATGCCTCATCGCCATCATATGCTTTATAAATGTTATAGCCTTCATTTCGCAAATAAACAGCAAGTAATTCAACAATTTCTTTATCATCATCAATAATTAATATATTTTTATTCATTATGTAGTTCCTTTCCTAACAAATCATTAACATTACTATAATATCAAACATTTATGCATTTTGTAGCAATGATTCCACATAAAATTTCATGTAACGTACAAAAAAGGGATTAAAACATTCAGAACGAATACAAATAAAAAGGATATTTAAATACAGCGTTATATTGAAAGTTAGGAAGAAGGGGACATACGATGTTATATAAGGATATATATTCATTTATTCCAACTGGAAAAATTGAAAATGATATAAAAGCTTTTCTATTAAAATACAATAAAGAAGTTACATATAAACATTCAGTTCGAGTGGCAAATGAGTCTCGTAAAATTGCGGTTATGTATCATGTAAATGAAGAAAAGGCAGCAATTGCAGGATATTTACATGATATTAGTGCAATCTTTCCGAATGAAGATCGGATTGTAGTTGCTGAGCAATTTGGAATAGAGATATTACAAGAGGAACGAGAATTCCCAATGATTATTCATCAAAAGTTATCGAAAGTAATTGCAAAAGAGATATTTAAAGTGGAAGATGAAGAGATTTTAAATGCAATTTGTTGTCATACTACACTACGTAAACATGCAACAAAGATGGATTTAGTGTTATTTGTTGCTGATAAAATAGAATGGGATCAAAATGGGACACCACCATATGTAGTAGAAGTAAAAAAAGGATTAGAAAAATCTTTAGAATATGCTGCTTTTACATATATTTCATATTTGTGGGATAGAAAAGACACGCTGAAAGTTTTACATCCGTGGCTAGAAGATGCATATTGGCAGTTAAAAGAAATTGTAGAGTAGAAAGGATATAAGAATGCAATTAAAAGAATATATGAATCAAACGTACCCTGGGGTTACATTAGTACCACATATATACTTTCAGTGGGAAAATCATTTGCATTTTCATTTTGGGAAAGGGAAATGTTTAAATGTCAAAAGAACTGACGATATAAATACGGAATACTTCACTCAACTTTATACATATAATAAATACTTATTTGAAGATATATTTTCAAAAGAAGATGAAGTGTTTTTCGTAACAAATGTTTATCGATTTAAAAAGGAAAATGTGAAAAATCCGCAGAAAATAAATGTATACAATAGTTTTATTAAAAAGAGGGATTTAAATTTCAAGTTAAGACAAGAAACATTACCTTTTCTATTTGAAGATGAAGAAGCTGATTTATATTGTACATATCAATTTTCGTTAAAATGTTTTGCTAGCGATATAAAGTATAAACAGCTTATTCAAGCTGCAAATCATGAAGATTTTCCAGGTCTTTATCCTCGTTTTGGACGCAAAAAAGAAATTTCTTATCCAGATGTATTTCTCATAAATGCAACAAAAGATATTATCATGTTTATTTACGATGATAGAGGATGTGAAGTAATTGCGAAGAATAAAGAAACAATACGGAATTTATATGAGAAATATAAAAAGTGGATTCCAGAATATGAACGAGAAAGTATAGATAACTTATTTAAATGACAACAATGGGGGAAGTGAAGCGTGTTATGAAACGTATGGCAATCGTATCCGCATGGGAACCAGAACTTACGTATTTACATCAATATTATCCAAGTGAACGCATTGAAAAAAGAGCAGCTTGGGAATTTCATTTTCATTATATAAATAATTTGGAAGTTATCTCCGTTATAACTGGAGTTGGTAAAGTAAGTTGTGCAAGTTGTGTACAATTATTAATTAGTGAGTTTCAGCCAGATGAGTTATTTATGACAGGGATATGCGGAAGTTTATCAAATAAGGTGAAAAATGGTCATATTGTAGTAGCACTTAATGCAATACAACATGATGTTACTGCTGCTGGTTCGGGGGAAGATGTTTTTAATCTATATAATGGTAGAACAGCACCTATTGAAACAACAAAGTCAATTGTAAGAAGAATAAAAAAGATCCGATCATATGAACCGATTCATTTCGGTACATTTTTATCTGGAGATCAACGTATCCGTAGTTCAGAAATGAGATATTTACTCCATACTGTATATGGAGCTTTAGCGGTTGATCAAGAGGTGGCAGCTTTCGCTTATGTATGCCAAATCAATAAAAAGCCTTTTCTATGTTTAAAAGCTGCTTCAGATCAAGCGAATGATAAAACGAAAGAGGAACAAAAAATCTATAAAATGTTAGCATGTGAACGAGCATGCGAGCATTTAATTGCTTTTTTACGTGTGTATGAGATTAATGTAGTAAATAATAGATAGTAAGAGGGGTTAATATTGGAAAGTACAAATAAAATAGCTATTCTGGGTGCAAACGGAAAAGCCGGAAAATTTCTTGTAAATGAAGCGTTAGAAAAGGGATATCAAGTGAAAATATTAACAAGAAATCCCAATAATATGACGATTACTAATGAAAATTTAGAGATTATTATTGGGGATGCATGTGATTTTTCTTCAATATGCAAATTAGTTAAAGGCTGTCGAGCTGTAATTAATGCTGTAGGTCAACCAAAAAATGAATCTTATATTTTTAGTACAGTAACGAAGCATATTTTAGAAGCAATGAAAGAGTTTGAAGTAAAACGATATATTCTAATTTCTGGTGGTTCTGTAAATGTCGCAGGGGATCAGAAGGGAATTGTGAATAAAATAGGGGCCCATTTGTTTAAAGTGTTTTTACCAAAAATGATGCAAGATAAATATAAAGAATTACAAATTATCCAAAGTAGTGATGTAGATTGGACAATTGTTAGATTACCATTTGTTTTAGAGGGGGATGGTATTGGAGATATAAAAGAGAGTTTAGTAGATATGCCAGGAATCAAAATTCAAAATAGTGATATTGCACCATTTGTTATAAAACAAATTAGTAGTGAGAGATATGTAGGGAAGTGCCCGTTTATTTCAAATTAAATGGTAGAACTAAAAATTAAAGAATGATGGGTAGAGTGAAATTAGTACATTTTATTATGTATTTGAATGCTAAATTTAACACGAGTATGTGGGGGATAATTTTATATGATTCAATACAAAAGGTGCAGTGAAGTAAGTATAGATTTAGTGTATGAAGCTTTTAAAGATGGATTTTCAGATTACATTATTAAAATGGAAGTTTCAAAAGAAGATTTTATAAAAAGATTTTTTGGACCAGAAGGGAATTCACTAAAACATTCCTTTCTTGCTTTAGACGATAACAAACCTGTTGGTGTAATACTTGGCGGGATAAAGGATTATGAAAACATAAAAACAATGCGCTGCGGAACATTAGCGATTCATCCTAATTACCGTGGAATTGGTGTGAGTCAAAAGTTATTTGAACTACATAAAGAAGAGGCGCTTCAAAATAAGTGTAAGCAACTTTTCCTTGAAGTCATTGTAGGCAATGACCGAGCGATTCATTTTTATACGAAATTAGGCTATGAAAAAGTGTACGATCTATCTTATTATAATTTAAAAGATTTGACTAAAATAATAACTAAAGACTGTAAGGGAATTGAAGTAAAACAATTAGATTTCCCATTTTTTAAAGTTGAAATTCAGAAATGGTTACATTTCCATATAAATTGGCAAAACGATATGGATTATATCGAAAAAACAAATAATACATTTTACGGCGCATATGTCGATAATGATTTAAAAGGTTCTATATGTATGAATGAACAAGGTAAAATTAGTTTTCTTTTCATAGACAAAGACTATAGAAATCGTAATATTGGATCAAAATTATTACAAGTAGCAAGAGAAAAGTTAAATGTATCAAGTTTAACAATTGGGTTTCCAAACAACAATTTACTAGAAGGATTTTTAAAGAAAACTGGATTTGAAAAGAATTCATTAGCACAATATGAAATGTATGTATTGTTATAAAAGCGGAAAGAATTATTCTTTCGCTTTTTATTTTTGTACTATATTGATATTTTACTTTGTATAATATTCTTTTTTTATGTAGAATAGATAGGATGGGAGGGGATGAAATGAATAATGGATTAAAGTTTAAGATTTTTGAATTACATTGTTTCGTTCAAAAAACTTATTCTGATATTAAAATAGCATGTGATATTGCTATTTATCAAGAAAACACTTCTAAATATTTAATTTCATTAGGGTTTTTAAATAAATCATATATGACCTATATAGAAGCAAAAAGATATTATCGTGAAAATGAAGAACTTGTAAGTGTAGAATTTGATAATTTCTTTGATACATATGATAAATTAGAACAGGAATTAAAACTAGTTATTTCAACTGAAGATAAAAATCCTTTATTACTACATAGTAGATTGGATCAGTTTCAGCAAAAAGTTGAAAATATAAATGACCTAATAAAAGTATTGCAAAATGCTCGTTAATAAATGTTTTTTCTTTTTTATATAGAAATTATGCTTTAAAAACATATTAGGGATATTGCATATTAAAGAGGTGGCTTTTGTTGATTACAGAAGTCATTTTTTTATGTTAGGAATAGATTATATAAATTTTAGTAGTTTCATATTTCAGGAAATTATACGGGGAAAATAACATGAAAAATAAAAAAGAAATAGCTATAGTTGCATTAACAACAGGATTAGCTTTAACAAGTGTAATACCATATGGAGTAGGTTATGCAGAGGAAACGGGTCAAATGCAAGTTGATATTCAAGAGGATTCGTTCCGCACAGGAGAACTTACACAACCATCACAAAAAACGCCAGAAAATGTAGTGAAAGATGCACTTAAGGAAAAGACGGAACATGCTTTGTCTCCAAAACAAGTTAGTGGAGACAAAGGGGTAGATTACAAGGTTCTTCAAAAACGTGGTTCATATGATGGGACTACACTTGTGCGTATGCAACAAATATATGAAGGAAAAGAAGTATATGGACACCAATTGACTGCTCATGTAGATAAAAAGGGTATTATTAAAAGTGTTTCAGGGGAAAGTGCACAAAATTTAACACAAGAACATTTAAAGAATGCTAGTAATTTATCAAAAGAAGAAGCAAAACAATATATTTATACGAAGTACGGGAATGATATTAAATTTATTTCGGAGCCAGAAGTTAAGGAAGTTATTTTTGTTAATGAAAAGAATGGGCAAGCTAGCAATGCATATCAAGTTACATTTACTGCTACAACACCAAACTATGTATCTGGAACTTATTTAGTGAATGCTAATAATGGTGATATGTTGAAAAATATGGTGCAAGAATCAGATTTAAAAGTAAGTGAAGAGCATGTTGAATCTATTGAGGAGAGTAAAAAAAGCATTCTCAAATCATTAACTGGAACAGGAATAGATGATGTAGGTATAACTCGCACATTTGGTATTTCAGAACAGAGTAACGGAAAATATGCGCTTGCTGATTACACACGAGGGCAAGGAATTGAGACCTACGATGTAAATTATAAAGATATTACTTTTGAAGGAAGGTATTATCCTGGTATATTAGCAACTAGCACTTCAACAACATTTAATGATCCAAAGGTGGTAAGTGCTCATTTCTTAGCAACAAAGGTATATGATTTTTATAAAGACAAATATAAGCGTGATAGTTTTGATAATAAGGGAAAAAAAGTAGTATCAGTTGTACATGCATGGGATTCCGGAGAAACAGATGATCCTAAAAATTGGGGGAATGCATTTAGTGCTAATATTAACAATGTTAGTATGCTTATATACGGTGATCCAATGGTAAAAGCGTTTGACATAGCGGGCCATGAATTTACACATGCTGTTACATCTAGCGAATCTAATCTTGAGTTTTCCGGAGAATCTGGGGCAATTAACGAGGCATTATCTGATATTATGGGAACGGCTATTGAGAAATATATAAATAATGGGGAATTTAATTGGACAATAGGAGAACAAAGTGGATCAGTTCTCCGTAATATGAAAAATCCATCTGCAGTCAAATTTTTTGATGGAGTACCGTATCCAGATGATTATAGTAAATACAGTGATTTAAACGGAGAAGATAATGAGGGTGTTCATTTCAACTCAAGTATTATTAATAAAGTCGCGTATTTAATTGCACAAGGTGGCACACATAACGGTGTAACTGTAAATGGTATTGGTGAAGATAAAATGTTTGATATTTTCTATTATGCGAATACTGATGAATTGAACATGACTTCTAATTTCTCTGAATTAAGATTAGCGTGTCTTAAAGTTGCATCAAACAAATATGGAGCGAACTCAATTGAGGTTGAAGCGGTCCAAAAAGCTTTTGATGCAGCAAAAATTAAAGGGACAGTGAAAGAAAACGAAAAAACTGAAGCAAACCAAGTCCCTGACTTAACTGTACCGCTTACAAGTACACTACGTGTAGGTGATACGTTTGACCCGATGAGGAATGTAAAAGCTATTGATAAAGAAGATGGTGATTTAACAAATAGAGTAGAACATAAAGGTGATGTAGATACTTCTAAACCAGGCAAATACATTGTGGATTACTCTGTCGTTGATTCTCAAGGAGGGAATGCAACGGCAACACAGACTGTAATTGTAGAGGGAAATGGAGAAACATCAGATCTAACTCCTACATTAACAGTGCCTGCAGCAGCGACAATTCATGTAGGAGATTCATTCGATTCAATGGCAAAAGTAAAAGCTATTGATAAAGAAGACGGCGATCTTACTTCTAAAGTAAAAGTTGATGGTAAAGTAGATACATCTAAAGCAGGCACTTATGTATTAACGTATACAGTTACAGATTCTAAAGGTCATGAAGGAACTGTGAAACAAACTGTAACGGTCAAAGTTAGAGAAGAAGTTAAAAATGAATTACCAATACTAAAAGTACCTGCTACAACTACAATTACTGAGGGTGACCAATTTGATCCAATGGTAGGAGTATCAGCTACTGATAAGGAGAACGGTGACCTTACTTCTAAAGTAGTTTATGAAGGAGCTTTAGATACCTCTAAAGCGGGTACTTTTGAAATAATATATAGTGTCACAGATTCTGTAGGTAATGAGGTACATGCAATACAAAAAGTATTAGTGAAGGATAAAGACACTAGCAAAGCTAAAGGTATTACTAATAACAGCAATAACGGTAATATCCCGAATAATAGTAATTCCGATAAAAAAGAATTTACATATAAAGAGCTTCCCAACACGGGTGCAAGTGAAACGAACAGTACAGCAATGGGCATATGGATGATTATTGTCGGTACAGTACTCACTTTGGTTCGCAAATTTAGAAAGATATAAAAATAATAGTATGGATTATTTCTCACACAATAATTATTAGATGAATTTTTTACTTAATAAGATTTTAGTATTTAAGTAGTGTATTTTGCTTCTATAAAACTGTGTGCTTGGACGCTATTTTGCCTACAGACCTACATTACATATAAAGCACGTTACTATTCTCATTCAAATAAAAGAATAGTAACGTGCTTTTTTGATTTAAAAATAGCCTAAATTTAAAAGGTCATGGATGTGGAAGTAATTCTAATCTGCCATTGATACGTTACTAAAAACACTTAGTTGTAATGAAAGCTTAACTCTATATGACAACATGAGATTTTCGGTATTTACCAGGTGTTTCGTTAGTGAATTTTTTAAAAATTTTAGTAAAATAGCTTTGATCACTAAAGTTGAGCGAAGCACATATGTCTGATAAGGGATAGGTTGTGAAAGTTAATAATTTTTTAGCTTCTTCGATTCGTTCACGTTGAATGTACTCAATTAATGAAATACCGACTTCTTTTTTGAATAATATAGATAAATAATCTGAATTTACGTTTGCAAATTTAGCAAGTTGTTTAACAGATATTTGATTGTAAATATTTTCAAAAATATAGTTTTTGCAAATAGCGATAGTCTTTGAGTGTTTCTGTACTTTTTGTGCTTTTACACGGTCTGCAAAAGTACAGAAAACATTTCTTAATAAATCCCAAACAGATTCTGTGTCTTTTAAATCCTCTGTCTTTTGAATGTGTAGATCGTAAATCTTGTAAGCAATCCCGGAAGGAAGTCCTCCTTTTATAGCATATCTAGTAGCAAGTGTGATGGATGAAATACAAATGTTTTTATGACGTCTTAATTGATGAAATGAAGATAAGGATGAAAGAGTCTCTTGTTGGAATTCGTAATAATATTTGAGTGTGCTTTCTTTATCTCCATTTTCTATAGCTCCAAGTAGTTGTTGCTCTATATACAAATTATGACAGATAGATTCGTTTTTTTGCATTGAAATATATACATCCTCGTTTAAGATACTGCTATGACTTACATGAAATGAGTCACTGTTATTTGAAAAGGTACCTACATCTGAATTTTTTTTATAGAGAATGTTATAGAACAATATTGCTATATTTACAAAGAAATTTTGATCTTTGACTGACAATGAAAAATAATGGTCTCTTGTTCTTTTATAATTCGAAATAAAATTAAGGTTACTATCCGTTTTACTTGTAGAAAAATTTACATGTGTCAAAGGCCCAATAATAACAGTACCGTTCACTATATAATGGCTCTTTATGTGAATTAAAATGAAATGCCCTAAAAATTGGTGAGTTCTGAAGATAGGCGAATTAAATGAATCATTTTTTTGAAAAAGCACATGTAACTGTTCTATTTTTGATTTATAGAACGAATATGAATCATCTTTTGATGTAGATTCTAAAAGAATATTTTTGCTACAATCTAAAAAACAAACTGGAATTTCAAAATATTGGAAAAACATATTACAAATGTACTCTATCTCAACTAGACTGAGCTTTTTAGTCATATTATTCCTCCTTACAGTTGTGTGTAATAGTTGAATGTTTATATATTCCCTTTTTTCATAAGTAGAAACGGAAAAACTTTATCTATAAAAATTATAAACTTCTAAGAATAATACCATAATTTAACATGAATAGCACATATTATTTGAATATACAGGTAATAGTTTTAGGGAGTAACGTAAAATATGAATTGTCCACTTATTCGTTGTTCATTGCTTATATGTATTAGAAATGATTAAGATTGGATTTTAAATAGGGATAGAAGGGAGAGATTAATGAATTGAAGTTAAGTTAAGTTAAGTAATTAATGAAAATTTGCGATAAAAGTTAATATGTAACGATTTTTGAAGTATAGATATAAGTGTAATCTAGGGGGAAAACTACATATATCATACGGAGAGACAACGTAATAATAGAAATCAAGAAGAGTGAATAAGTGATTGTAGACAATGGATTGTTGGGCGACTATGTTTTAGGTTACTCGTTTAAATCTGGTACTTGGCACACTATTGCTTTTAAGAGGGTAATAGTAATAAAGAGATTTTTAAAATGATAGAAGTAGTAAAGGGGATAAGAGAAATGAAAAAAATATTTAGTGTGCTTTTAGTATTTTTCTTAATATTTTCTACATGGTCTAGTGTATTAGTAAAGGCAGCTTCACCATCCAAAGGTACTTTAACGATTCATAAATATGAACAAGAAAAAGATGGCGCACCGGGGCTAGAAGGTGATGGCTCTGCAAATCAAGAGGTACCAACAAATGCGAAACCGTTAAAAGGTGTAACGTTTGAAGTGAAAAGGATTGCATCGTTTGAAAAGATTTCAAACGATGGGAAAATCGTAAAAGAAGATGTGAAACCTGTAATGGGAGCAACTCCAACTCAAGTAGTAACAGATGATAACGGACAAGCTGTATTAAAAGATCTTCCGCTAGGACGTTATGAAGTGAAAGAAGTGGCAGGACCTCCGCATGTTAACCTAAATCCAAATACGTATACAGTGGATATTCCATTAACGAATAAAGAGGGTAAAGTGCTAAACTATGATGTTCATATGTATCCGAAAAATGAGATTAAACGTGGTGCAGTTGATTTAGTAAAGACTGGTGCAAATGAAAAAGCATTAGCAGGTGCAGTATTCTCTTTATTTAAAAAAGATGGTACAGAAGTGAAAAAAGAGTTAGCAACAGATGGTAATGGGCATATTCGCGTGCAAGGATTAGAGTATGGGGAATACTATTTCCAAGAGACAAAAGCACCGAAAGGGTATGTACTAGATCCGACTAAACACGAGTTTTTTATAAAGACCTCCGGAACTATTAACGAAGATGGAACAATTACTTCTGGTACAGTAGTTAAAGTAGAAGTGCAAAACTATGAAGAACCAAATATTGATAAAAAGATTAACGGAAATTTGGAAGCGCTACCAATTAATCCGTTAACTAATTACAATTATGATATCAAAACATTAATTCCAGAAGACATTAAAGAATACAAAAAATATGTAGTAACAGATACTTTAGACAATCGTTTAATGATTCAAGGAAAACCAGTCGTGAAAATTGATGGAGCGGAAGTAAATGCAAGCATTGTAGAGATAGCTGTAGAAGGCCAAAAAGTAACAGCTACAGTAAAAGATTTTACAAAGTTAGATGGTAAAAAAGAATTTCATTTACAAATTAAATCACAAGTAAAAGAAGGAGTACTATCTGGTTCGGAAATTTTAAATACAGCAAAAATTGATTTTATAAATAAAAATGATGTAATTGGAGAAAAAGAATCTAAACCTGTAGTTGTTGTTCCGACAACTGGAATTATCGAGTTAACAAAAGTTGATGGTGCTGATAAGAAGAAATTAAAAGGTGCGGAGTTTGTACTTAAAGATAAAAATGGAAAAATAGTTGTTGTGACAGGTAAAGAAGTCACAGGTGTATCAGATGAAAATGGTGTTATTAAATGGACTAACATTCCGTATGGAGACTATCAAATTTTTGAAACAAAAGCACCAACTTATACAAAAGAAGATGGTACAACAGCTTCATATCAATTATTAAAGGACCCTATTGATGTAAAGATTAGCGAAAATAATCAAACGGTTAAATTATCGATTGAAAATAATAAAAGTGGATGGATTCTTCCTGTAACGGGTGGTATCGGAACGACTCTATTTACTGTACTAGGCCTTGCGTTAATGGCTACAGCGGCATTTGTTTTCTTTAGAAAAAAGTTTGCTAATAATTAAGGTTTTAGAAACATGTAACCAAGTGATGTGAAAAGGAGAGAAGCAAAATGCTTCCCTCTTTTCGATATTTTAGTATATGCAGAGGTGGAAATATGAAACGAAATCTTGTTTTAGGAGGTATTTTTTTATTTGGATTAGCTATTTTTTTATATCCTACTATTAGTAATTGGTTGGCGACTCGTGCACAGTATTCTGAGATTAGCTCCTACGATAAGAAGATCAAAGCACTACAAAAGAAAGAAGTTGAACGTAGGAAAAAAGAAGCAACCGAATATAATAAACAAGTTCAAACTTCCATGAAAACATTTGCAGATCCATTTTCTGAAGAAAAAAATAATCATCAAGCGTATGCCGATGCGTTAAATTTAGGTGATGTAATGGGGTATATTGAAATATCGAAAATTAATATAAAACTGCCAATCTATCAAGGGACCTCTGAGGAAGTTTTAAGTCGCGGGGTAGGTCATTTAGATTATTCTTCACTTCCGGTAGGTGGAGAAAATACGCACACTATTTTAACAGGGCATCGTGGTTTACCATCAGCAAAATTATTTACAAATTTAGATAAGCTGAGTGAAGGAGACCGTTTTTATATTCACTCTTTAGACAAAGTTCTTACTTATAAAGTAGATCAAATTAAAGTAGTTTTACCACATGAAACGGACGATCTACAAATTGTAGAAAATAAGGATTATACAACATTAATTACGTGCACGCCTTATGGAGTAAACACTAATAGATTGCTAGTTCGGGGTGAGCGTGTAGAGTTCAACCAGGAAGAAAAGCAAGGAATGAGTACAGAGGTATCTATGTTTAATAAGTGGATGGTAATAGTTCCAATCCTATTGTTATGTACGCTTCTGGTCGTAATTTATAAGAAAAAAATAATTAGATAGAATGTATCTATCCCGTATTAATGAATAGTGTATCCAAAAATTTAGGGAAAAGCACAGAACGTATGTAGGGAAGGATCAATAATAAAAGTGCACTTTATTCGACTGTAGAAAAATACGGTAAAGGTGGGAACAAAGGAATTGAGGCTACGATTAAAACTGGTAAGTATTCATTTTATGGCTTTGTTGATGTTATGTGTAAGTTTTGTCGTCTATGTACCAAAAGAAGCGTATGGATCCACGATAAACATAGAAGGTCTAGGTGATATATCGCGTTATAATGCTGTTGTCTTTGGTAACCATAAAGCAGTAGGTGGCGATATTGAAGGAGCAATTGCAGTTCAAGGTGATATGGATGCATCTGGTTATACAATTGTAGGTGCAGCAGCGGGAACATCTAATATAGTAGGTGAAAAATGGAGTGATGAGGGATATCCATCCTTGTTATTGTCTGGAAAATTTAAAAAATCAAGAGAGGAATCTTTTATCATTCAAAACGGAATAGTCGTAATGACAAAAGAGAGTGATCCAGATCGTATCATACAATCTTCTTATGATCGTATTGTTTATAAAGAAAAACTAGAAATTGACACGAAATTTAATGAATTTCACAACATAGTGAACCAAGTCAGTAAAAATGCAGGCCAATATAAAACGAATATCCCAATTCCAAATATGAGTTATGGAATCGGAAAAGATATAAACAATCCTAATATTTATGTTTCATCAGAACTGGTAGGGAAAATCAATTTAGATATAAGAGATGTCTTTTTACCTAATGCTAAAGGAAAAGATTTTATCGTTATGTATTCGGATGCAATAGAGGTTACATTTAAAAATGGTGCTATCTTATATGACACGAACAATATTGGTAGGGCTACAGATATAATTCCTACATCACAACCCTATGCCCCTAATTCACCGTTCACTGAGTTATACGGGAAGGTGATTTGGGTTTTTCCTAATGCAAAAAAGATCACAACAGAGGGATATGGTGTCGTTGGGAGTGTGTTTGCTCCAAATGCTGTATTAGAAACAAAAGGCGGTTCGATAAATGGACAAGTATTTGTCGGTGCAGTACAACAAACTGGTGGATTTGAATTTCACAATTTCAAATTTAATTGGCAACATTGGAACAAGCCTAGTACAGGAAAAGTAAAGATAAAAAAAGTAGATAGTAATAATGATAATAAAGAATTGATGGGGGCAAAGTTTCATATTGAAGATTCAAATAAAAAAGTAGTTGGAGAGTTAGTAACAGATGAAAAAGGAGAAGCGGTATCAAAAGAATTACCAATAGGTAACTATACTCTTGTGGAAACAGAAGCGCCTAAAGGTTACGAATTATTAAAAGATAAAATAGCTGTAAAAGTAGAAAAAGATGTAGTAGTAGAAATTAAAATAGGGAATAAGAAATTACCAGATCCAATGGGGAAAATGAAGTTAGTAAAAGTAGATACGAGCGATAATAATAAAAAGCTAGCAGGAGCAAAGTTTCATATTGAAGATTCAAATAAAAAAGTAGTTGGAGAGTTAGTAACAGATGGACAAGGAGAAGCGATATCAAAAGAATTACCAATAGGTAACTATAACCTAGTAGAAGTAGAAGCGCCGAAAGGTTATGAATTATTAAAAAATAATACAGCTATAAAAACAGAACAAGATGTAGTAGTAGAAATTAAAATAGGAAATAGGAAATTACCAACTCCGACTGGGCAAATTGAAATTGAGAAAGTCGATGATAAGGATAGTAATTTAAAACTAAAAGGTGCTGTATTTCAAGTCTTAGAAAAAGAAGGTAAAGAAGTTAGTAGATTAACAACGGATGAAAAAGGAAAGGTGATTTCCAACCAATTAGCACTTGGAAAGTATACGATTAAAGAAATAAAAGCGCCAAATGGATATATGTTACTTAGAGATCCAATAGAAATAGAAATTACAGAAGCGGTAAGGATACAGAAACTAACAGTGAAAAATGTGAAAAATAATTGGATAATCCCTAATACTGGTGGCAGCGGAACAACAAGTTTTTACGTGATTGGTTTTATGTTAATGTTTGGTGTGTTATGTTTATGTGTGAAAAATCGTATATAAATAGTATAAAAACCGTTGTATATTATGAACTAATTTTATAAAGTTAGACAAATCGCTGCATTAGATAGTTTTTGGGGTAGGAGTTCGGCTTTGTACTGGACTTATGCTATTAAATTTGTCGAAGAAGGAAGGATAACAGTAAACATAGAATATACTAATAAATTAAAATGTCTATGAGGTGAAACTGATGGCAATAAAACAAGATGAAATTAAAGTAGTAGTCGGAGCTGGGGTGTTTGATAATAATCCAGGTTGGATACAAACGCAAGAAGATGAACTTAACTTACTAGATAAAGCAACGTGGGAAGAAAGATTTGAATACAATTCTATTTCAGCTATTTTAGCTGAGCATGTATGGGAACACCTTACATTTGAAGAAGGTGTAAGGGCAGCAGAAATTTGTTATGAATTTTTAAAGCCAGCAGGACACATTCGGTGTGGTGTTCCTGATGCGTTTTTCCAAGATGAAGCGTACCAAAATATAGTTCAAATAGGCGGACCAGGTCCGAAAGATCATCCAGCAGCAAGTCATAAAATCGTTCATAATTATAAAACCTTAACGAAAATGTTTGAAACTGCGGGGTTTGAGGTAGTTTTACTTGAATATTGTGATGAAAATGGTCAGTTTTATTACAACGAATGGGATGCAAACGATGGTGTTATTTTCCGTTCTAAAAAGTATGATTCTAGAAATAAAGGCGATAAACTTGGTTTTCCATCGCTAATTGTCGATGCGATTAAACTAAATTAAGTGCTTATAATATTAATTTATGAATTGTAGTGGAGTTTATTTGTTTATACTATTTTATTATAAAAATCGCAGAAAGTATTCTTTCTGCTTTTTATTTTGCAAAGGGGATGAATATACTATGCAACCTATAAAACAAGTGGCATTAACCTGCATTACTCATGATCCAACAGGGAGCTTATTATCTACAATAAAAGAGCTAAAAGAGGAATTAATAAATTTAAAGTATGATAAAAAATATATAACAATTAGTAATGTAACAACTAAAGAAATTGTAAAAGAACTAGAGGAATGTGAATTCCATATAAATATAGTAGAAAAATCAGGGGTAGCGAACGCACGTAGGGATTGTTTGAAGTTTGTTAGTAACCATGATCATGATTACTATCACTATTGTGACTTTGATCGTTTGCTAACTTGGATTAAAGAATATCCAGCTGAGCTTAATTCGTTCATTCAGAATATAGTAGATGTAGATTACTTAATTATTGGCAGAACGGAGAAAGCTTTTCAGACACACCCTGAAGAATGGCAAGTTACAGAAACAGTATCAAATAAAATTATGTCATTACAATTAGGGAAACAAGTAGATATTACAGCTGGTTCATGTGGGTTTTCAAAACAAGCAGTTGATTACATAATAAAATATTCTAAATGCAGAATGACTGATGGGGAATGGCCGATGATTATAAAAGAATTTACAGATTTTAAAATCGGGTATATTGCAGTAGATGGTTTAAAATACGTCAATAGTCTTAATCAAGATAATATTATTAATCCAATAAAAGCATGGTCAACCAGATTAGAACTTTCATGCGTAATAAGTCAATCAATTTTGAATATAACAAAAAATCCTTAAACTAAGTGGGGGGAATAGAGATTTCTTTTTTTAATGAAATCATGTAAAATAGAACGTATATTCGTTTTATTTTAAAAGGGGGTTAATTAATAATGTTCGCTGTAATAGATAAACAAGATAATGAATACGTAGTACAATTTGATCGTCATTTTTCATATTCAATAGAAGAGGTTTGGCCTGTATTAACAGAAAACAGTAAGCTTAAAAAATGGATGTCTAATTTACAGATTGAAAGCCTTAAAACAGGTGGCATAATCAAGTTTGACATGATGGACGGTTCATTTATAAATATTGATATTTTAGAGTGTCAAGTAAACGCAGTGCTTGAATTTACTTGGGATAAAGATCGTATCCGATTTGAAATACATAAAGAGGAAAATGGTACTCTTTTACTTCTTAAAGAATACATTCATGAATTAACAGATCATACACCGAAAGACATAGCAGGTTGGCATATTTGTTTAGATCTTTTTTCTTCCGTTCTAGAAGGAGAAGAAAAAGAATTTTCTAAAGATGAATGGCAACAGTGGTTTGAAATATATAAAGGTAAGTTTCTTGAAGTAAGAGGGTAATTACGTAATAGATTATATTTATTGTGTAATTATTATATCGTAAAAATGTCTTTTATGAAGAATAAGAATAGAGGTTAATATGAAAGTAAATCAATTAATTGCTAATAACATAAATAAATTAGATACAGCTATTCCATTTAATAAGTCGTTTGGAATCGCTGGTTTATCAGGATCAGGTAAAACAACTTTTTGTCAAACAATTGGCGAAGAATCAAAAAAACGATTAGTTTCTTTATTGCCAAAGGCTGAATATCAATATTTATTTCCTAATATCATGGAAACAAATTTTAGTGCTATTAAGATGGAGAATATGCCTTTAGTACTTTTTCTAGGAAAATCATCGATTTCTTCCAACCCACGTTCAACGATAGGTACTCATACTGGTGTATTTACTGAAGTTCGCGAAAAACTTGCCGAAGTATTTCATCTTTCCCCTGAGGTTTTTTCATTTAATAATCAGTTAGGTTGGTGTACTGGTTGTAAAGGTCGAGGCACTACTAAAAATATTGAGTGTAAAAAATGTAAGGGAAAACGTTATAGTGAAGAAATCGAACAACATACTATAGATTTATTTGCTAAACCACATACAATTTCAAATATTAACGATTTAAGTGTTGAATCTATTCTTTCGTTAGCGGAAGAGTTAAATATTAGTGAAGCGAAACAACATATACTGCAAAATATAATTAATATGAACATTGGTTATTTAACATTAAATCGAATTATGGGTACTTTGTCAGGTGGAGAGTTAACAAGACTATATTTGGCTGAATTCATGGCAGTAAGTGAAAATGCTGTAATTATTATTGATGAGATTTCAGTCGGACTTGATCATGAAACATTATTACAAATATTAGAAGAGATTAAGCAGTTAGGGTGTAAAAATCAAATTTGGCTCATTGATCATTCAGATACAGTATTGGATACAACAGATGAGCAATTGTTCTTTGGACCTGGTAGCGGAAAATATGGTGGGCAAATTGTGAAAGAGTCACCAAGACCAAAACCAATACTGTCGGATCTAAATAAAGAAGTACCAACAGAATATTATACATTCCAAGAATTATATTGCCGTAATATCCAAATGACGGAGTTTCAAATTCCTAAAAATAGGCTTGTGACGGTTACAGGAGAATCTGGATGCGGGAAATCTACACTTGTTAACGAATGTTTAGCTACAGATTTCTTGAAACGATATCCAAAAGATAAACTAGTTATGGTTGGACAAGATCGAAATCAATCTATTACAAGCCGATCAACTGTAGCCACTTTCCTAGATATTAAAAAGAAACTAACAAAGTATAGTGAAGAAATTGATGATATTTTTGAGCGTTCGATTGAGGATATTATAGATGAACTTCCAAATGAAGATATTGCGTATAAACGCTTGAGTCTACTAATTAAATTAGGACTTGGTTATTTAACGTTAGAACGAAAAACACAAACATTATCAACAGGTGAGTTTCAATGTGTTCATTTAGTTTCGGAGTTATTTGCAAACACTAGAAATCCACATACATTATTTATTTTTGATGAGCCTTCAAAAGGTTTATCTCAAAATATTTTAAATCAATTTATAGATAGTGTTAGAGGGATATTGCAAGATGAATCAGTCTCTATCATTATGATTGAACATAATAGTTACATGTTAGAAAGCTCTGATTATATTGTAGATTTCGGGAAAAGACAGCTTGAATCTATAAAGCATCTTGATGTACTAAGTCATGAAGATTATTATCGTCAAAAAAGTAGTGTGAATCATGCTGAGCAAATACATATTTCTTCAGCACTTAAGCATAAAGAAGGCGTTCACTATTTAGAAGGAAATCATATTAACTATTTTAAAAATGCCGAAAATGTTTATAAGGGTGGTATTTTAAAAAGTTTATCATCAATGGCCCGTTTAATTTATGGTGAATATAAATCTGATACAATTGCTCCTGTTGTTGCTATTGATCTTGAAAGACATTTATATAGTCAATATAGTTTCTTATATGAAATTGGTGGATTAATTAATCATATTGTAGCTGCTCATCCAACTAATAAAGATACGAGAAGTTTTGATTTCTATTCACAGGACAATCATTGTCCATCTTGTTCTGGACGTCTTCAAATTGAAGTTTTCGATAAAGATATTACAATTCAAGATAAAAATGTTCCATTTTGGGACGGTTTATTCGATCCGGAAATCATGAAAGTATTAAAATTTTATCAATATGAAAAAATAGAATTCCTATTTGAAGAAATTAAAAATGAGCTTGGTCACGATTTATCAAAGAGCTATAATGATATGTCAGAAGAAGAAAAGCATACGTTTTGGTACGGATATTTTGAAAAATCATTTTATGATAAAAAAGGAAAGACACGCAGAACATGGGTAGGATTTAATACGATTATTGGTGGATATATTGTTATTTCAAAAGCAGCTATTAAAGAAGAAATTAAGACTTCTAAAGAAATGATGACATGTCCAATTTGTGAAGGGACGGTTTTAAATCATCATAAACCACTTAAATTTGGTAACTTCGATATTCGTGAAATTATCAATCAACCAGTTGATGAAGTGTTGAAAATAATCGGTGATTTACCTGCGCTTCATAAATTGAAGTCTATAGTTGGTGGCGATATGAAATTGACAGAAGATGTTTCTTTATTGCCAAGGAAAGCACAAGTTGCACTGAAAATGTTGGAATTAGAACAGGCAAGCTTTTTAAACTATGAAATAGTGTTACAAAATGTTTTACCATTTTGGGACGAAATAAAAGGAAGTATTGAATCCATTAGCGTTAATAATCAAGTAACTATTTGTGATTTCCCTAATGTATATGAAACGAGAGAAAACATTATAGATAAGTACTTCACAAACGGTAAATATAAAAAACTTACGTATGTATACGAGGCGTTTGGATACAAAAAATTAGTTACCCAAATTAATAAAATTAGAAAAAATAATCCATGTCCATTTTGTAAAGGAAAGAAAGTTATAACAGAAGATAATCTACATGACGGCGTGTTTAAATTAACAATCCCATGTGTAACTTGTAATGCAACTGGTATTAGTGATGAAGGACTAAAAGAAGTTGTTGAGGCTGTGGATATACAAACATGGTTAACTGGAAAAGTTAGTGATGTTGTGGATGAGAGCTTATTAACAAAAGCTGTTTCGCAAATACCAATTTTTAATCGCATTCGCGAATTGGATAAACGAGATATGATGGCGGTTTATGAATGTCTTGAGTGTAATCATTAAAGTTTTATTAGCTTATGTGTTATTAAATAACTAACTTAATTAACACAACTTATATAAAACATAATTTTTTAATGAAAATTGTATTAACTCAGTATAATTAATCTAAAGTAATAAAAAAGATCCAACTTCTTAATGTCAAAGTTAAGAAGTTGGATCTTTTTATTTTTATGTCCTGCATACAATATTTCTCACTAAAGAAAGAAGTAAGGAAGGTAAGTAAGGAGAGATGAAAAGCTAATAGGGATAAAAAGTTGATATATTATGTAATAATTATATTATAAAAGTGATAATTAAGGGTTAAAAACAGTTCATAAGTGATATTTGTACTTATTAATCTTTTTATTTTGTTGTCTGATTTTTTGAATTTAACAGAAATATATACTTGAATGAAGTATATATTGCTGTTAAATTTATCCTATGGATAGAACAAGTTTAATTAAAGGTCATTTAGAAATGTGTGTATTATCTATTTTGTCGATAAAGAAAAGTTATGGTTATATGAAAGAACTTGAAGTAAACAATCTAAAATTGAAAGGAGTAGGAAGTATTTACCCCATTTTAACTAAGTTGAAAAATCAAGAGTGGGTTAATACTTATCAAGAAGTAACAGACAGTGGTAAAGTTAGAATTTATTATGAGATTAATGAAAATGGGAAAATACGTCTTGAGAAGAAAATTAATGAGTGGTTAGAATTGCAATCGGATATTCAAACATTATTAAAAAGCGGTTTGAAAGGAGACCTTTTGAAATGAGGAATAGATTAATAGGTAAAGAAAAGCAATTTTTAACAGACGTACTTAAGGAATTGAAGCAATACGATATTAGTTTAGAAGAAAGGGGAAATATTAAGCGACAAATATTAGAACATATTCAAGAATGTCGTGAACATGGTGAAGATAGTATAGAGGATCTAGGTACACCTCAATTATTTGTTCAAGATTTTATAGAAATAAATGAAATTGATTTACAGGTTAAAATGAAACAACTTCAAAATAAAAAGAGAAAATTTAACACATTTATCTTACATGGCATATTCATCGCATTTATTACTTACCTCATCTCGCAAACTACATTTTCATTAGTTTTAACTGAATCATTTAATTCAACTAATAGAAAAAATGCATTTAATTATAATATTTTATATCGCATTTCAGAGAATCAATGGTGGAATGCTTTATTGATAATGATTAGTTTTACGCTCTCTGTAGTAGTATTTATTAGTTTAGTAAGTTATAAAAAAAGAAAGCATCTTAAAGTATAATGAAGAATACGATCTATAAACTGTCTCTAATTTATATTCTTTGTAATATATTAATATTATGTATCATGCCTTCAAAAGTTTACGCTCAGCAAAATGTTAAAGTTACATTAGATAAGTATATTGAAAAATTTATAAAGGAGCAGAACATTCCGGGAGCTTCTGTTGCAATTGTACATAATAAGGATGTATTCTTCACAAAAATGATGGGGATTACTGGAGAATCTGAAAAAAAGATAACTAGTAAAACACCATTTGCAATCGGCTCAATAAGTAAATCTTTAACAGCTTTAGCTATAGTGAAATTAATAGAAGATAAAAAAATAAAATTAGAGGATCCAGTTCAACGATATCTCCCTTGGTTTAAACTAAAAGATCCATACATATCCTCAACTATAACAATCCAACATCTACTAACTCATACAAGTGGAATAAGTACATATGAGGGTTTAGCGTTATCAGATAAGCAATCCAAAAGTTCTACAGCATTAAAAGAAAATGTAATGAAACTTTCAAAGGTAAAATTAACTGCTCTACCAGGTGAAAAATATCAATATAGTAATGCGAATTATATTGTTTTAGGGGCACTAATTGAAGAAGTCACAAATGAAACATATTCTTCATATATGGAAAAGTATATTTTTCAGCCATTAAATATGAATGGCGCGGCAGCGAGTAAAGAAACTGCATGTGAAAAAGGTTATTTAACGGGGTATCAATCTTGGTTTGGCATACCAAGACACAGTGTAGTCTCCTATGATAATGCAGGAGCACCGTATGGTTATATTACCGCGAATTTGGAAGATATGATTCAATTTATTATGTTTTTGAATCACCATGAAGATTCTCAATTTTTAAAGCAAGAAAACATGGATCTTTATCTTTCACCACTTTATCAAATAAATTCAGAAAAAAGTTATGGTTTTGGATTAAGAACCACAAATATAAATGAAAGCGAAACGATGATTTGGCATTCAGGATCAACGCCCGATGCTCGTGCAGAAATATTTACTTTAAATAAAAGTGGCTGGAGTGGTGTGATTTTAACGAATAAAAATCATGTATTAGAAGAAACCGCACTATCAGTATTGAAAAAGGGAATTATTAGTATTTTGAATGGAGAAGAACCGGTTGATTCCCCTAAAAACATACCATTTACACAAATTGTTATGTCTATAGTTATATTCGCGCTTTTCACTACATCAATTATGTTAATTACAAAATATAAACATAAGAAAACAGTTAAAAGACTAACTTGGTTATTTATAGGGAGTCTATTTCTACTAGTATCTATTATTTTCATCCCGCTTCTTACTTATAGTACAAACTCACCATGGCATACGATTAAAATATTTGCGCCAGACGTAGCTTTAATTACAAGTATTATTGTAACTTTATTAGCTTTGAACGGACTAATATCAATTCTTATAGCCTTAAGAAGGAAGAAAGTATAATGGGAAATAATTAAAGAAATATAATTCAAGTGTTAAAAACAGTTTACTCTCACACGATGTCATTGTTTAAGATAAAGTTGAACTTCGAAGTAGATGTGAATTTTAGGAGGAAATCATGTTTAAAATAGGGGATTTTTCAAAACTATCTTCCATTAGTATACGTATGTTGAGACATTACGATAAAGTGGAATTATTACAACCAGTAAAAGTCGATGAGCAAAGTGGATATCGATACTATTCAGCAGCCCAATTAAAGAAAGTAAATCGAATTCAAATGTTAAAAGGTATGGGATTTAATATTGCTAGTATTAAAGAAATAGTAGAATCCGATAATATAGATGGTATAAAGGAACAATTTTTAAATCGTAGTGCTCAAATTAAGGAAGACATGAATAACCTCCAAAAACAATTACGTCTTCTCGAAGCCTCAATAAAAACGATGAGAGAGGATGTTGTTGAGATGAACTATCATGTTTCAATAAAAGAAATTCCAGAAAGAAATGTAGCTAGTGTTAGAAAGATTATTCCATCTTATAATCGCGAAGGGGATTTATGGGATATATTAATGCAAGAAATACAAATGAAAAATAGTAGTATTGCACATCCGAATTATAGTATTGCGGTTTTCCATGATCGTGAATACAAAGAAAATGATGTAGATGTAGAAATACAGCTAAGTATTTTAGGTAAGCATGAAAATACAAAAGATGTTACATTTAAAAAGATTGAATCAACTAATGTAGCTTCCATAACGGTTAATGGAAGTTATGAACAAATGACAGCTGTAAATGAAGCGGCGGCAAAATGGATTGAGACAGAAGGTTACGAATTAGCAGGCCCGATGTTTAATATTTATCATGTGAGTCCAGCGATGGAATCGGATCCTAATAAGTGGGTTACAGAAGTTTGTTATCCAGTTAAATGATGCTAAAGAAAAAGGCATTAATTATATGCCTTTTTTCTTTATGGTGTACCGTCACGGAAATGCGAATTTACAATGCTTAGCCTATTTTCCTGACGATTCTCCCGTTTTTAACAAGGTTAAGAAAGTTTCAGTGGTCTTAAAGAATCTAATGAGATCACTTTCTCCGAATTAAAATGGTATTCTCCTAGCAAATTAATATGTTCCCAGCCTAAAGGTGAAATGTGGTGCAATATTACGGTTATGGCGGGTGTAAAACAATTAGAACATGATCTTATTCATATGCGGCAGCGTGAAGGGATTGAATTGGCTAAGAAAGAAGGAAAGTTTAAAGTTCGGTTAAAGAAGTACCATAAACATCATGCAGGAATGAATTATGCAGTAAAGCTTTATAAAGAGGGAGATATGACTGTAAATCAAATTTGTGAAATTACAACTGTGTCTAGGTTCTCATTATATAGAAAGCTATCGGAAAGGAACAGTTGATGAGTTGTACTAAAAATAGGAAATATACAATAGAAAATAAATTTCATATAGAGGTGGAATTATATGCCTAAAATTGACAATATGTTAGCAATTCTATGGATGCTTCGTTCAGGTGAAAAAATTACTGCAAAACAAATTTCAGAAAAGTTAGAGATGAATATAAGGACTGTGTATCGTTATATTGATACAATTTCAACAAGTGGCGTACCTATCATTTCAGAACCAGGACATAACGGTGGATACACTTTATTGAACAATTTTATTGAGGCTCCTCTTTTTTTTGATTTTGAGGAGCAAACTGCACTATTTCACGCTGCTGTTTTTGCAGAAGAAGCGGGATATTATGGAGGTGAAGCACTAAATAGGGCCATTTCAAAACTAAGTAAATACTCAAATCAAGAGCAGGAAACAAAGATAAACCAACATTTAGCTAGTCTTGAAGTAATAAGTCGATTAAGTTCGCTCTCTATGGAACCTTTTTTGAAGGAGTTGGAACAGGCCGTAGCTGACGGGTATTCAGTAAAAATTCTTTACCATAAAAGTGGCGAAAAGCAATTAAATTATAGATTGGTCGATCCGTACAAAATTATCTATTGGAATAATAAGTGGTATGTGATTGGATTTTGTCATCTTAGGAATGATATCCGTAGTTTTAGAGTAGATCGAACTGAAAGTCTAATGCTAACAGAAAATAAGTTTAACCGACCAGAAAAATTTTCAGCACGTGACTTTTTTATAAATGGTCTTCTTCCAACTATAGAAGATAAGGAGGGGATTATTTCTTTGGTTATTAATGGGGATAAAAGTGTATTGGCTGATATTTGCCAACACTGGTTTTTAGGACATTATTTACAAGAACGGACTTCAAATCAAGCAGTTTTTCTTCTTGAAAAAGATATGATACATACATATGTACCTTATTTACTTTTACCGTACAATAAATCTATTAAAGTTATTGAGCCAATCAGTCTTAAGAAAAGACTTGTTGAAGTTCTGTCGGAATTAATAAAATTTCATCAAGTATGATAACTTCCCTGACGTTAACTGTCAGGGAAGTTATATTATAATAGCTATATAAATTGTGATTGGAGTGTTATTGGATGCAAACAAAAAAAGCTTTTCTATATGTATTTAATACAATGTCGGATTGGGAATATGGATATTTAATTGCTGAACTAAACTCAGGAAGATATTTCAAAAAAGATTTAGCACCTTTAAAAGTAATTACAGTAGGAGCTAATAAAGAAATGATTACTACTATGGGAGGACTGAGCATAAAACCAGATATTTCCCTTGATGAATGTACTCTTGAGAGTAAAGATCTTTTAATTTTACCAGGAGGGACTACTTGGAGTGAAGAAATTCATCAACCTATCTTGGAAAGAATTGGCCAAGCTTTAAAGCTTGGTACTATTGTTGCTGCAATTTGTGGTGCAACTGAGGGCCTCGCGAATATGGGATACTTAGATACTAGAAAGCATACAAGTAATAACTTAGAATATACTAAAATGGTATGTCCTAACTATAAAGGAGAAAAGTTTTATGAGCTGGGATCTGCGGTAGCGGATGCGAATTTAGTTACTGCATCAGGAATAGCTCCTCTGGAATTTGCAATGGAGGTACTGAAAAAAATAGATGTATTTACACCAGATTACATTCATGGTATAACCTAAATAAGACTCATAAACCTGAATACTTCTTCCAGTTAATGAATTCAATAAATAAATGAAGTAACTGAAAAGCTCAATTTCTCTATTTTGATTTGTAGAGAAGTTGGGCTTTTTAATTTGGAGTTTCCTTATCGTTGTAAATTCGTATTTTCCTGACGCGCCACCTTTATTAACTTATCCGTAAATATCAAGAGAAATTACTTCTTGATTCGATTCGTCAACTACTAGTACAATTTTATTTGCAAATGTACAAAATGAGCGGATTGTAATGGAATCCTTTAATGACTCTTTTAAAAACCAACCTGTTGGTACTAAAGAAATGCAATCTTCTTTTTGAAAGAATGAATGTTTGAGGAAATATGCTATTTCTTGAGTTTCTTTTAAGAACATCGGAGCAATGCAATCGAATAGTACAGAATAATATTTTAATGTTCTTCTACCGACAATTCTATTAAAAGAACAACTTCGGTATAAATCAGGTACTACGGGATATATACCGTTAGTTAGAAGTGCTTTTAAAGTTTGTTTTGATTTCTTCCTTTAAACCTAGCATGAAAATTTCATGTAATTCATTATTAATATAAACTTGTTTCACATCTTTATAGTGAGGGATTAATTCATTTTTAACTATATTTAAAGTAATGTCATTTGTAATGGGAAAGGACGTATAAACGTCCTCTTCAAGTATGACATCCATGCCACTGAAAAGTTGGCAAATTGGGCTGAGAGAAGCATTTGAAGATACAGGAGGTACCTTTTCTATATAAAAATCTTCATTTATAGTAGGTGCTGAATATTTTTGCTCTTCGATTTCAATTAACCAATCATACATAATTATCTTTCCTTCCATCATAGTTTTCGTATCGGACTATATAGTGCAATAAAAACTTCAAGTAGCTTCGTGAAAGCAGCTAAAGCAAATACAAGTACTGGATTATAGGCTGAAATAATACCTCCTACTAATGCCCCGAGTGGCATAGCTAATCGTGTAAGTACACGTAAAAATCCAAAAACCCTTCCTTGTATATTTGATGGAACGGTTTCTTGGCGAACTGTGGCTACAATTATATTCCATGCAATATTGCAAGTCATTGCAATACCGAAAGCAATGCCAGGAGCAAACCAATATGTACTCCAAAGTGCGAAAGTTAAGCCAATTGCTCCAGCGAATAGGAGTAAAGGAATTAGAAGGCCGCGCTGCAATCTCTTTTCTAAAGGAACTGCAATCAAGCTTCCTAAAATCCCACCTATGCTAATTAATGAATAATTAAAGCCACTTTGCTCCGGGGTAAGTTGCAATGTGGATAGTAAATAATACATGAATACACCTAAAACCGCACTTGCTCCAAAGTTTCCAATCATAGCTTGAAGAGATAAAGCTAAATTTAAGCAATCATTTTTGAGCCATTTAAACCCATTAAACAAATCAGATAGAACATTTTGAAGTGTATTTTTATCATTATTTTGGCTGTCTACAGTTTTAATTGATGGTAATAGCATCACAGCAACTAATGTTGCAATAAATGAAAGAACATTAATCCAAAGCACTTGAAAGCCTCCAATAAAAGATATGAAAATCCCAGCTATCATTGGACCAAACAAACTAGCCAATTGATTGATCATTTGATAGAAAGAATTAGCCTTCGTTAATGATGCTCCTGCGATGTGTGGAATGACTGTAACAGTTGCTATATCAAAAAGCATAGACATAACTGCTAAGATAAAAGTAATTACGTATAAATGCCAGATTTCTAATAGATGTAATGTATGTAGAATGGGGACAAGACTTACTAAAATAATATTGGTAATATCCGCTATCCAAAGTAACTTTTTTCGATCGTATCGATCAATTATTACACCAACTAAAGGACCAAATAAAACAATTGGCAATACATTAATAGCAAATAAAGAACTCATAATTACAGCTGAACCGGTTAATTGATAGGCAATCCATGGAAGCGCAAAAGTATACAGTGAATCCCCGATTCGTGAAATGAGTAAACCAAAAATAAATATCTTGTATTCTTTCGAAAAAGTTGTCTTTACGGTAAGCTTGCGTTCTAGTATAAATTTCACACTGTTTGAACCACCTTTATTATAGAGGAATTTGAAAATAATCCGTCCAATATTTATTATGTATAGAATTCTATGATTCTTTTGTGAATCCTACTTTTTAGATGTATTTTTAAATTTTAAGGAGGAAATAAAAATGAAGGCAGTATTTTGGATTGAAGAGAATTTAAGAACATAATAAAATTATAGTAAACTAATTTGTAAAATGGTTAATTCAGGAGGGAAAATATTGATGCATATAGATAAGAATGTAAGAACATCTGGTGCGTATGTAATGTATAAAAATTTATTTGTTTTTCAGGTTGGACCAACTAGTAAAGGCGATACATTAGGTGTAGTAAGGCTTGGTGGACATAAAGAAGGCGAAGAAACAGCGGTAGAAACTGCTAAAAGAGAAGTGAGAGAAGAAGCTGCTATAGATATTACTATTTTGAGTTCACCAAGTACATATTATAAAGAGAACTGGAATGCGCAACCTAAGAAAATAAAAGTAGAAAATGAAATCAATCCAATATTAATTATTGATAGTCCAGATGAAACTTTATCTACTATGTATATGGCACATGCAGAAAATGAACCAACTCCATCTTCTGAAACGAACGGGCTCTTATTACTTTCAGTAAATGATATTAGGCTTATTTGTAGTAAGGAAATAACACTAAATGATTATATTAAGCAAGATGGAATAGCTGTATTGAAAGAAAAAATGAATAAAGAGTTAATCTTGCAACCTTTTCCACAACTTATGTTTTTAGCAGAATTTTTAAAAAAGGATCCTGTATTACTTCAGCAGTTTCTAAATTAGCAACAAAAGCCACCTTTATAAGGGGCTTTTGTTTTAAATAATTTAATGGTATGTGTATCCTCCATCAGGAAACAATACATTGCCTGTAGTAAAACTATTTTGCATTAAATATAGTACAGTATGCGCAATTTCATCATTATGCCCAGGTCGTTTTACAAGAGATAGAGATTTATAAGTTTCATAAGCAGCTAGTCTATTTTCATTTTGTTCATTCTTTCTTTGTATTGTTCCGGGAGAAACAACATTAACTCTAATTGGAGCTAGCTCAACAGCTAAAGCTTTCCCTAAACTTTCAATAGCACCATTACATGCTCCGTAAGCAGGCGCTCCTTTAAGTGGTCTTTGACTAAATGCACCGGACATTAATACGATAGATCCAGAGTTTACAAGAAAAGGAATTGCATATTTTACGGCATAATATTGTGGCCAAAACTTTCCGATAAAGCTACTTTCGGCAATATCATCTGTAGTGGTTATTGGTCCGAGTGTGTAAGAAGCTCCTGGTGTGAACAAATGATTAAAATCCCCAATGTTCTTGAAAAACGCTTTTAATTGGTTTTTGTCTTGGTTATTCAATACATAAGTCTGAAGATGATTGTTATTAATTACTTCTTGAGCAATCATTAATTTTTCTTTGGATTTTCCTGCAATAATAACATGTGCGCCTTGTTCAATTGCTTGTTGTGCTGTTGCAAACCCAATACCAGAACTCCCACCAATGATAACGATACGGCTACCTTTTAATGTAGTAATAGGCATATTTAAGCCACTCCTTTAATAAAAACGTTAAAATAATGTTGTTATGCCTTTATTATTCGCTAAAAGATAGCAAGTGAAAAGTACGCACTTTTTATGTACATAGTCGTATATTTCGTACTAATCACTATTCATGCGGATAAGTAATATGAAAAATTGCTAAATATGTTTTATGATATCTGAGGAGAGGTGAGAAAATGGATTTACAAGAACCGAAGTTAAAAGGGGTAATAGCAACATTACAAATAATCGGTGGAAAATGGAAGCCACTCATTTTATTTATTTTGCTAACAGATGGAACGAAACGATTTGGTGAATTAAAGCGATTAATACCCGATATATCTCAGGGCACATTAGCGAAGCAACTTAGAGAATTAGAGTTAGATCGACTAATAGAACGAGAAATTTATCAAGAAATACCACCTAAAGTGGAGTATAGCTTAACTGCGCATGGAAAAACGGTAAGTGTTGTTTTGGATAGTATGTGTGGTTGGGGAAGGAAACATTTAGAATATATCAACAAGAATTAACTGTAAATTTATTATGTAAACTGAAAAATAGAAAGTTGTTATTTCAATAATTTGTATTTTATAATATATATAATTAGATGATGTTATCGTAGATATAATCTTTTAATTGAGGTGGGATAGATGAAATTATTTATTGCTCGAAGGAAGTAGTTGTTTGAAACTGAAAGATGTGTACCAGATATAAAAAGAGATTTTCGAAAATATAAACTATGAGTCTAATTCGGGGGACTTCAGGATTGAACATTTCATACATAGTAACAAAGGGGAAATAATAAAATGAATGAATTAGAGTACAAAAACTTTTATGATAAAGTAGGAAGAGTAAATGGATGGGATTTTAGTAAAATAAAATGTGAAACTGTAGGAGATACATGGGACTTTTATGGAGAAGTGAAAGAAAGATGTAAACCATCAGACGCTCTACTTGATGTTGGTACAGGTGGAGGAGAGAATGTACTTCACATAGCATCATCAGCTAAATTGTTAATTGGAATTGATAATTCTAACGGCATGATTGAAACGGCACATTCTAACTTGAAAAAATCAGGTATACAAAATGTTGAGTTTCTTCAAATGGATTCTGAAACGTTAACGTTTCAGAATGCCTATTTTGATATCGCTTCTAATTGTCACGCACCGTTTATAGCATCTGAGTTAGCAAAAGTAATGAAACAAGGTGCTTTTTTCTTAACGCAACAAGTTTGCGAACATGATAAATTGAATCTTAAAGAAGCATTTGGACGAGGACAGTGCTTAGGTGAAAGAGATGGATCTTTAAAAGAAAAGTATATGAGTGAACTTATAAATGCAGGATTTGAACTCGTGCAAGTACGTGAATATGATGTTACTGATTATTACAGTACGCCGGAAGATCTTATTTTCTTGTTAAAACATACACCTATTATTCCTAGATTTGGAGAAGAGGAAGAGGATTTTACTATTTTACAAATGTTCATTGATGCAAATAGTTCTGAAAAGGGGATTCGTACGAATTCAAAAAGATTTATGATTATTGCTGTAAAATCATAATGTATTTTATTATAGAAGCTGCTTTTCGTTTGAGGAAAGGCAGCTTTTTTGTATGGAAACAATGCAGGATAAATTTAAATATTCATACTAAAGTTGTAGCTTTTATATGAAAAAATCCACCCTTCTGTTTGATTTTATCTATTTATAAGTGTAATACAATACGAATAGATAATATGAAACAAGGGGGAATGTAACGTGATTACACATATTTCAGATATAAAACTACAAACGGTTTCCATAGAAGGGGTAAAACAAGTTTATAAGGACATATTATCTTTTCCAATAAAAAAAGAAACTGCATCATTTATTCAATTTGAAGTAACACCTTATACAACAATTAGTTTTCAAGAAGTGTATGAGCCAATTGCACCTGCACACTTTGCTTTTGAAATTTCATATTCAAAATTTCATGAAACAGCAAAATGGCTTGAAAAGTCTGGGTTACTTATTGTGAAATGGAAAGATGGAAATACAATTGGTGAGGAGAACGATCTATTCAATATATACTTTAAAGACGGTGATGGAAATCTACTCGAAATCATCGCACATACGTATGTGAAAGAAGATGTATTAGTTCCGCAGTCACCTTTAAATATTTTATACGTAAGGGAAATTGGTCTTCCCGTTAAAAGTGTGCCTGTATTTACGGAATGGTTGAAATCAAATCTAAATATGAAAACGATGGAAGATGGGGATATTTTTAATTTTGTTATAGGTGGCACCGCATACATCGTTGCAACTTGGTGGCAGCGACCTTGGATCCCAATTGCGATGAAAGCTTTACCACCAAAAGTACACGTTTCTTTCGGAACACCAGATCAAGCATTTTTACAGCAAATCCAAATTAACTTTAAGAAAAATAGTGTCCCATTTCAATGTAAACCTAATGAAGTATCATTTATTGAGCAAGGATATGCATTTTCAATTGTGCATACACCAAATTTCCCTTCTGATATTCCTAATAAATTAAAGTTACCACTTTCTATTTAAAGATAGAAAGTGGTTTCCATGTAGTTAAACAACAGCATTTTTAAACATTGATATAGGTATATTTAGTTTCGATCTTCATCCTATACAGGTTCATTATCCGTACTTGTTCCTCAGTTAATTCTTCTTTATCCCAATACATATGCATTAAGCTATATTCAAAAATCTCCTTTAATTTAATAAACATTGGCAACTTGTCTACCATCTCTTTAGGTAGTTCATTTTCCTCTTGATATCCGTCAAATATTGCTTTTGTAATAGAACGCTCATAGTCTGCGATATTCCCATCTCCGACAAATGAATATTCTATCGCACTATAAATAGGAACTGCTAAATCGAATATATAAAAATGTTTTTCACAGTCTTGAAAATCAATCATTGTTAAGTTTGAATTGTTTTCAACCAAAATGTTTTCTAACCATAAATCACCGTGAATTAAGCCGTAATTCGAAGTAGATTTTCCTAGCCCCTTTATAGAAGTTAAAACGTCAGAGGCAATTTCTCTTATAGTAGTTTCATCTTTAGGGATATACTTAAGAAAATTATATTCTTCATTTTCATACCAATCGTTTATATGTTTAACCGGTTTAGTCTTTTCAAAGCTTTTAGAAATACGATGTAATTTTCCAATTTGTTTACCAAGCTTTCTAAATATATTAGAATTCCATTCGCTCCTTGGTAAATGTATACCTGGAGCAGCTTTATATAATACGGCAAGAATCTCCTTGTCTAATGTTAACCTTTCTACTAAATTCCCATTAAGAGAAGGTATTATTGGAGGAACTGCTAAACCATTTTCATATAAAAAGTTCGTATATGTAACTTCTTCTAACTGTTCTTCATATGTTTTGTAGTTTGTAATTCTAATGAAGTATGTACTTAGTTCTGTAAGACATTGATACATTTCATTCGTTATTGGTTTCATGTTAATAAAGTTTAACGAATATTGTTCATTTATTAATTGAAGTATTTCTTTTTCTAGCTCGTTCATTGTAACATCCTTTCCAAATTTTACTTTTTTACTAGAGAACGAAAAGGTTCTTAATTTACAACATTCGTGTTTTATTTTTGATATCCTTTAAAATGAAGCATGTTGTAATGAATGGCCCATGTTATAAAACACAAGAAATATCAAAAGAAAGAAACGAATCTCTTTTATACTTTTATATAAGGAGTGAAGGAAATGAATGAACATATACAGCAGATGATTGATTGGATTGAGAGCAATTTAAAAGAAGAATTTTCATTAAATGGATTATCGCGTTATATGGGTTATTCTCCGTATTACTGTTCTTTTAGATTTCACCAAGTAACAGGCATTAGTATTAGGCGCTATATTCTTTTAAGAAGACTGTATTTATCTGCGGAGGATTTGAAGAATGATAGAAAGATAATAGATATTGCATTGGATTATGATTATTCTTCGCAAGAGGCTTATAGTAGAGCTTTCAAAAATGTTTTTGGAATGAATCCAAGAGAATTCCAACTTAACAAAATGCCTATTCAATCATTTATTAAACTAAAAATAGAAGAGGAGTTAAAAATGAATATTTTTAGAAAATTAGAGGTTGAGCAGTTACGTATCAATAATAATGAGTTGTTTGATAAAGATGTACTTAACATATTGAATGGTCAAATGATGTATGAAGAATTTAAAACGGAGAAGCTAATGGGTGAGTCTGATTATGCCCCATTTAACGAGGCCATGTGTGTAAATATGGCTACTGCACAAGTTTTTGATGAAGAGTTTATTAAAAAAAGAGCAGAAGGTCATAACAGTTCAGTAGAAAGTTATACAAAAAAGGTCATAGATCCGTTAAAAAATCTTTTTACAAAAAAGTATAAATGCATTGTTTTATGGTTTGGTGAAGATATGTTCTGTCAAATGAACCTACTTACAATACTTTCTTACCTTGAACAGTCCTCTTATGAAGGGAAGGTATACTTAAATAGCTTCAGAGAAGATGAATTTAAAGTAAATCAAATTGAACTTGAATTGGGAAATTATTCTTCGGTATACAATGAAGTATTAGTAAACCATAAAAAGGCTTCCCATAAGGTACCACCAGTAATGTATCAGTCTATAGACTTATATTTAGAAATGCTACAACAAGATAATACTGTAATGAAATTTATCTCTAAAAATAAAGATTTATCAACTCAAGAATTATTAACCAAGTTGTTTCAGCTATTTCCAACAATCGGATATGGGGATTCTCAGTACATAGAACTGATAAATAAAATAAAGAAGAAAGCTGCACCTAAAATATAGGAACAGCTTTCTTTTTACAATTGTTCAAGTAACTCTAATTCACTCTCTACAAATAACATTAGTTCTTTAATCGTTTCTCCTGTAAAATCAAAACGAATTCCAGCAGCTTCATATACTTCAGTTAAAGGTTTAGAGCTACCTAACGATAATGCTTTTTTATAATTTTCTATTGCTTGTTTAGGGTTTTCTTTATATTGTTTATACATTTGCAGCGCACCAAGTTGTGCGATAGCATATTCGATGTAATAGAACGGTATTTCGAATATGTGTAATACAGGTAACCAGCCAGTTGCAATCCAATCTTCATACCCTTCAATATTTACGACGTTTGATTGGTAAGTGTTATGTAATTCTAAATACTTTGCATTTCTTTCTTTAGCGGTATGATTAGGATTTTCATACATCCAATGTTGAAATTGATCAACGATAAGCATTTGTGGTAAGTACTTAACAATATCCTTAAAGAAGTCTAATTTTGCTTCTATAAATTCTTCTTTATTTTCATAAAAAGTATCCCAATACTCCATCGAAAACAATTCCATTGTCATGCTAGCAAGCTCAGCTGATTCTGAAGGGATTTCTAAATATTGTTGTAGCTCTAGCTGCTTCATATATTCATTATGAATACTATGGCCCATCTCATGAAGGAATGTAGTAACATCATAATGTGTATGATTGAGATTCATAAAAATAAAAGATAATTGAGAAGCAGGTAAATATTCACAAAATCCACCGGGTCCTTTTCCTTTACGGCTTTCTAAATCTAAGCAATTATTTTTCTGCATACGATCCAGTAATGTAGAAAATTCAGGATCTAGTTTGTGTAAAATAAGAGAACTTTTTTCGATTAAATCACTCGCGTCTTCGATAGGTTTTAATGCTTTTTTATTTGGTGCGGTTGCTTTTAAATCCCATGGACGAAGGCTATCTACTTGAAGTTCAGATTTTTTCTCATTAAATATTTTATCGATAAGTGGTACTACGTATTTACGAATAGATTCAGCAAGTTCATAGCAATCTTCAGGTGTATAATCAAAACGTTCATGTTTTTTGAACATATAATCACGATAATTATGTAATTGAATGTTTTTTGCTTTTTGGTGACGGATTACGATTAATTCATTTAATATATTTTGTAAATTATCTTCAACAGATAAGAATTTTTCAGAAATGAGAGTTTTTGCTTTTTTTCGTATATGACGATCCGGATCTTGTAAGTAAGACTGTAGTTCAGTAATTGTTTTTTCTTCACCATCCCATAGTGCAGTTAAACCACCTGTAATTTCGAAGTAATCGGTTACTAGTTTGTCTTCAGTTACCTCTAAATCAATGTTCTTTTCACAAAATAAAGTCTGAGCATTCTTTATTTTTTTATCTAGTAAGCTATGCGTTTTTGGATCAAGTTCCATTCGAAAAGGTGACTCTAAATATTTATTATCAAATGAATTTTGATAACGTTTCAAAAGAGGCCTTACAAATTGTTGATCATATTCAAAAGTATCTTTTATTTCTTTATTATCTGTATTACATTGAAAGGCGATATAGTGCGATCTTAATTGTTCTTCAATTTCCCAAATGAATGTAGATTGTTTTTTTAACCAGTTTTCAAGTTCTAGTTTTGAAGAAATGACTTCATTTAATAAAGTAGAAAGAGCTTTTTCCAATTCTAATACATTATTAATATCAATCGTATTTACACGTTGCAATATTTATCCCTCACTTTTTATTTACTTAAGGAAGTATTCTTCTTCTTTACTACAATCCCTTTTTTTCCTAGGAAGTTTGTGCCCACAACTCCAAGAACAATCAAAATTGTTCCGATGATGTGATAGTATGCGATTTGTTCATGTAAGAATACAACACCCGCGATAATTGTAATAAGTGTAGATAAGTTGCTGAAAACACTTATTTTAGCTGCTTCAATATAAGATAACGAATAGTTTAATAACAATGCGGTTAGTAAAGAAGATAGCAAACCTAAATATAAAATGGAAATAAGAAATGTTCCGTTCATAAATGGTTTAAAGTATATAGTTAATGTCCCTTTGTTTATATGGCTGACGATAGCAATTAAATTAAAACTAATAAAACCAATCGCTGTCATTGTATAAGTTAAATCCATAAGCTTGAAATTATTTGCCATTTTCCGTGCTAATACATTATAGAAAGCAGATGATAATGCCGATAACAAAATAAGAATAACGCCGACGATACTAGTTTCATAAGCCCCTAGACCATTCATTATAAATATATAAATGACACCGATGACGGAGATGAGTACAGAGATTTTTTGTGATGTATTCGTATACTCTTTTAAAAAATAGGAAGCTAAGATCATCGTAAATATTGGGATCACCGCTTGTATAATTCCTGCTTCAGATGAACTTGTATACACTAATCCAAAAGCTTGAAAAGCAAAAAAAAGTGCTGGATAAAAAATCGCAATTGGTAAAAGAGAAAGTATATTTTTAAATGATATATTTAACTTTATGAATCCAAAAATAACCGGAATATTTGCTGCTATGAAAGCAACTGTAAAACGATGAGCCAGAGTATCAAGAGGGCTTGTAATGGTTAGTGTTAGTTTCACGAATAAAAAAGAAAATCCAATAATAAATGAATAGAGTAATGCTGATATATATGCTTTTGTTGTATTTTTCATAATTTCACCTCATAGTAGTTGATTTCTTACTGGCCAGTATACGTACATAGTAAACTTTCTGATCTAGTGCTACAATGTGAACAAACACAAACTGTACCGGTACAAATTAAATGATGAGGTGGTAATGATGTATAAGTATTTACATGTTTTCAACGACTTAGAAAGTATGATTCAAAATGGGGAGATAAAAGAAGGTAAGAAACTACCGTCTATTCGGACACTAGTTACGCAATATGAGTGTAATAAGGCAACGGTTATACGGGCGCTACATGAATTAGAAAAGCGTCATATTATTTATTCTGTGCCTCAAAGTGGGTACTACGTTGTTAAAAAATCTGGGAATACCATAGAAAATAACGAGATAATTGATTTTGCTTCCTCAGCACCAGATCCAGATGTTTTCCCATATTTAGATTTTCAGCATTGTATTAATAAGGCTATTGATACGTATAAAAATGACTTGTTCGTATACGGAACGCCGAAAGGTTTACCGTCTTTAATTCCGGTCATTCAAAAACAATTAGCAAATTATCAAGTCTTCACGAAAGAAGAAAATATTTTTATAACGTCAGGTGTACAACAAGCGCTAGCGATACTAACTTCTATACCATTTCCAAATGAGAATGAAACGATATTAATTGAACAGCCAACATATCATTTATATATTGAGTATCTAGAAATAAATAAAATTCCTGTAATCGGTATTAAACGTACGAATGAAGGTATTGACTTGCATGAATTGGAGCGTATATTTCGAACAGGTAAAATAAAATTCTTTTATACGATACCGAGATATCATCATCCGCTTGGAACTTCTTATTCTAAAGATGAGAAAGAAAAAATCGTGTTATTGGCTAAGAAATATAATGTATTTATAGTGGAAGATGATTATTTAGCAGATTTAGAAACAGATTCAAAAGCAGATCCGTTATATAGCTTGGATAATTGTAATCACGTAATATATTTAAAAAGTTACTCTAAGATTATTTTTCCAGGTTTACGGGTTGGAGTTGCGGTCATTCCACCATCCATCGCAAATGATTTCCATACATATAAAAAGATATTAGATATTGATAGTCCGATGATTTCTCAAGCGGCTTTAGAAATTTATATAAAGAGCGGTATGTTTGAACGTCATAAAAACAAAATTAAATCTTCCTACTACAATAGATCAATAAAATTAGCGGAAACATTAAAAAAAGTGCAAAATGAAAATCCATCATTATTTACATATAATAGAAAAAACACATTGGGAATACACACTTGTTTAGAAATAGAAAAAAACATAGCTATAGAAACAATCATAAAAAATTCAAGAGAAAATCAAATTAGTATCGATTCAGTTGATAGAAATTATTTAAATGATTTTCATAAAGAAAAGTTGCTAAAGTTAAACGTATCGAATGTAAAAGAAGATAAAATTGAAGAAGGTATTCGTAAATTGATTGAGGAAATCAAACAAGTGGGACGGGTAACCTTTCAATTTAAAAAAGAAAAAAATAAATAAGGAGGTTTGTTGTGAGACGCAAAATAATTCTCTTGTTTGTGTGTATCGTTATAATAATTGGAGCTATCATTGTGACTAAATATTATAAAGAAGATGATCAATGTATTGCAGTTGGTAAGTATTCAAGAGGTATTATCGTAGATCAAAATAACGAACCTATATCTAATGTGAAAATTTATGAAGATTCAATTGAAAGTAAGGAACGTAGTATTTCAAATACACAAGGCGAATTTGAAATACTAAATGGAGTTTGTGGTGAGATTGTATTACAATTAGTTACTCCAGATGGAGAAATCTATACGAGGAAATATGATAGTAAGCATATACCGGAAGTGATAGAACTGAGTTATAAAAAGTAAGGGGAATTACATGCAACCAGTACAAGGAAAATGTGTTAAATTGATATTTTTTAGAGCACTCAATAGCTGCGTGCTCTTTTTATTTTGGACATAAGCAATTTAAATGGAAATGAACTACCAATAAATGTTAACCTTAAAGTGTAGCATTTATTTTGAATAGGAGGGTGATGGGGTCTATGGGAGTACGCTTAGTCGATGATTTACAACAATTATCGTTGTTACTTATGTTTTTAAGTACATTTATATTTTACAGATACTTAAAGAAGGTTAAGCGAGATAGAAAATTGACTGGTTTTGAATGGACAATGTATTTTGTCACTCAGTTTGCGACATTAATTTGGGCAATGACTTATTTTATTAAACATTTAGCTGAATCGTAATTTCTATTCACTCAATCTAGTTTACTGTTATCTATTAGGAACATAAATATAGTCCGTATCTAAATCAATGACAACATCGCTCATGAGGTCTTCTTGTAATAACTTTGGGATTTTTTCATAATGATACTTTACACAAAATAAGCTTAGAAGCTCTTCATTAGACATTTCTTCATTTTTTACATTTAAATACATTATTTTTAACTTGTTAAGAGAACAGTTACGGCCAAAAACATACTCATTAATTCCATATCCATCAAATTCAATTATCATATTATCACTGTTGGGTGCTAGCCAACGTTATAGCTTAAATTTTAGATAAATCTATTATACATTTTTGGGGATGTAGTGAGAATATAATTCTATAAAGTGAGAGGATATGAATGGAACGATATAAATTAGTTTTAGAAGGCCCTAAACAATTTAAGTGGGAAAAGTGTGAAATTAAGCCTATACAGCACGACGAAATTATCATTAAAACAATCGCAGGTGCAATAAGTATTGGCGCAGAGTTACCGCAGTATAGTGGATCTGACGTTACAGATACAAATCCTATTTATCCAAGAAAAACTGGATATGAAAGTTATGGTGAAGTTATTCAAGTTGGTAATAAAGTAACAAATGTAAACGTAGGCGATAAAGTAGTTTCTTTTTATGGACATGAAACGATAGGAATAGTTACGGGGTATAAAGTAATTCGAGTACCTAGTTATATAAAGCCTAAAGTTGCTTTATTATCTATTCTTGCATGTGATGCCGCTAAAGGAGTATTGAAAATAGACCCACGGCAAGATGAAAAGGTGCTTATAACTGGAATGGGAGTTATCGGTTTACTCGCTTGTTATTTCTTAAAATACTATGTAGGTGTTAAGCAAGTGGATGTTGTTGAACCAAATAAAAATAGAAGAGAATTTGCAAAGAAGTTTGGTGTGAAAAACACATTTGATTCAGAAGAACAAATAATAGAAACATATAATTACGGTTTCGAATGTTCTGCTACAAATAGAGGGTTTCACACATTACAAAAGGCTATTAATAATAATGGAGAAATATGTATTCTTTCTGATGGTAATATAGAAGAGCTAACATTAACCGCCGACTTTTATCGGAAAGAATTGAAAATCATTGGTTCAAGTGACGGTTATGATTATCAAAAACATGCAGATTGGTTTTTTAGTCAAATAGAACAAACACCATGGATAGAAGAAATTTTTCAACATGAAATTCATTATTCTACACTCGAGCAATGTTTTGCAGAATTGAGTAAAGGGACAATAAATCCATTGAAAGTATTCGTTTCATATGAATAATAGGTCAACTTATAGCTTATAATTTATCCTTTAATGGAGAATGCTAGTAACATTCACCATTAAAGGATTGGGCTATTATGAATATGATTTTGGAAAGCATAATTTTAATTCTTACTGGAATGATTGCATTAAAAATGACAGGTAGTAAATCTGTTAGTCAAATGACGAGAGCGGAAATAATTATAGTAGTATCAATCGGCCGTATTATTGTAGAACCAGTATTAAGTAGGAAAGTAGTCCCATCTATATTTGCGGCTGTAATATTTGCAAGCGTACTTCTTATCATTCATTTCTTTGAATTGAAATCAAGGAAGGTGGAACAATTCCTAAATGGCAGTAGTGTTGTTATTGTTGAAAACGGAGAAATTGTAAAAGAGAATTTGATGAAAGCAAAAATGTCGGAACAACAACTATATATGCAATTAAGAGAAAAAGGAATTCATGATTTAAAGAGTTTACAACAAGTTACAGCTGAACCGAATGGGCGTATTGGTTATCAATTGATAGAGAAAGCTCAACCAATAACTTTAGAAGTGTTAGAAAAAGTAATAGATCAGTACAATATAAAAAGATAATTTCTTATGTAAAAATGCCAATATACAATAGAAGTATTGGTATTTTTTATTTTGTCTAAATGTAAAAATTAATATTTAGAATACATATTCAACCAATCTTTAAAATAGATATAGGCTTATTAATATGCTATATTCAATGGACCTATAGTGACTGTGGTGAAAAAAGCAGCGTTAAAATGAATAGGTCTTTTATGTGATGCTATACAAGAGATAAGAATAAGGAGATAAAAATAAAATGGAATTTTGGGAATCAAGTTTTATTGAGAAACAAACAATGTGGGGATTTGAACCTACAGAATCTGCAATTTTGACAAAAGATGTTTTTCTGGAAAAGAACGTTAAAGATATATTAGTACCGGGTATTGGATATGGAAGAAACGCAAAGGTGTTTATCGATAATGGTTTAAATGTAACTGGAATTGAGATTTCAAAAACAGCTATTGATTTAGCGAAACAAAACGGACTAGAAGATGTTAGTATATATCACGGTTCGGTAAACGAAATGCCTTTTGATAATAAACTTTATGATGGAATATTTAGTCATGCACTTCTTCATTTGTTGAATGAGAAGGAAAGAGAGAAATTTATTAAAGATTGTTATAATCAGTTAAAACCTGGTGGATATATGGTTTTTACAACCGTTTCTAAAAAAGCTCCCATGTATGGAAAAGGGAAAAAGTTGGAGCAAGATTATTTCGAAATCATGGAAGGCGTAAAAATGTTCTTCTATGATAATGCCTCTATAAAGCAAGATTTTAATAAATATGGAATAGTACAAGTTTCGGAAATTGATGAACCAAATAAAAACATGGAAAATAAACCTTCAATCAATTTCTTAATGATAAAATGTAAAAAAGAACTATAACTAAAAGTTATTAAGAATTATTAAAGATGTTTATATATTGATTATGCACAAATAAAAAGGACAAGCATATAATAGAAATACCTATTAACTTTAAGTAACTTTAACTTTCTTTAATAGGGCATCTCAAAATCCCTAAAAAGAGCACTTGCGGAAACAAGTGCTCTTTTATTTTTTGTTTATTTAAGATGATTATAGTTCGTTTAATTAATATGGAATTTAAAACCATAAACTTTGAACAAAATGGTAAAATTAATAAGAGGATGTATAAGGGGGACGGGGATTTGAAACTTAAAGAACTGGCGAATTTGTTATTGATTAAAGAGACCATTGGGGATATGGATGTAGAAATTACGGGCTTGGAAATGGATTCTAGAAAGATAACTAGTGGAAATCTATTTATATGCGTATCAGGTATCGATGGTTTTCTTGAAGATCGGCATCAATTTGTTGAAGATGCAGTGAATAAGGGTGCTGTAGCACTAATTGTAGAAAGAGATGTAAATATTGAGATACCTAAAATAATTGTTAAAGATGCTAGGTATGCTATGGCAGTTATTGCATCACATTTCTATGGTTATCCATCTAATAAAATGAAGCTAATTGGAATTACAGGTACAAATGGGAAAACAACTACTTCCTATTTACTTGAAAAAATTTTAAGTGATTATGGATATCACACGGGGCTCATGGGGAATAACGGAGTCAAAGTTGGTTCAAAATGTTATCCAACTGATATTAATACGCAAGAACCTCCAACACTTCAACGAAATTTGCAAATGATGAAAAATCAAAATGCAGATTATTGTGTTATGGAAGTTACGTCACAAGGTTTACATATGGGAAGAGTTAAAGGGTGTAACTTTAAAATAGCTGTTTTCACAAATTTAACGCAAGATCATTTGGATTATCATGGAACATTTGATGAATATAAGCATGTAAAAGGTCTTCTTTTTTCAAGATTAGGAAATGATTTTTCTACTACAGATAAAAAAGTTGCTATTTTGAATGCAGACGATCCATCGGTAGAATACTTTAAAAACATTACTTCAGCTGAGGTTATCACTTATGGGATGCATAATGGAGCAGATGTTCAAGCGAAGAGCATAACTTTAAGCTCAAAAGGAATTCGGTTTTTAGTTTCGTCCTTTAATGGAGAAATAGAAGTTAACCTAAATCTAGTAGGACATTTTAATGTATATAATGCATTAGCAGCAATAACAGCGGCGTTGGTTGAAGATATTCCGCTTACAAACATTAGTGATAGCTTATCTAACTTAAAGAGCATTGAAGGTAGAATGGAAATCATAGACGCAAATCAAGATTTCCTTGTAATAGTGGATTATGCTCATACACCTGATGCGTTAGAAAATGTCCTCTCTACAATTAGTGAGTTTTCAAAAGGTAAAATCATTACTGTTTTCGGTTGCGGTGGAGATAGAGACGCAAAAAAACGATCTATAATGGGTGAAATTGCTGGAAGTTATAGCGATTTTGTTTTTATTACTTCTGACAATCCCCGTTCGGAAGATCCGCAGTTAATAATGAAAGATATTGAAAAAGGATTTTCACAGAATAATAATTTGAATTATAAAGTAGAGGTAGATCGTGAACTAGCGATAAATCACGCAATAAAAATGGCATCTTCTAATGATATTGTTTTGATTGCGGGGAAAGGGCACGAAACGTATCAAATTTTAAAAGATACAACAATTCATTTTGATGATAAAGAAAAAGCTCGACAAGCAATTATTAATAAATGAATGAATTCAATTAATAGCTGAATAGTATTGCTAATAAAAATAATGTTTTAGATGAATCTAAAACTAATAACGAAGCAATTTTTTGAAGAATTTATAATTGAAAGGTAAGGGTGTTTCTAGGAATATATGAGGGAAAACCTTACCTTTTATAGTTTTATTTCTTAAAAACAAATGTTATAGCATTTGTTTTTAATTGAATGTGTCTTTCGTTTCGGACTATATCATAAGCTAATTCTTTTATTTCAACTTTTATTTCTTGCCATTCCTTATAAATACTTTTTAATAGATGTATCATATCATCAGTAGGAAGGTTAATTTCAATTAAAGCATCTAATTCTTCATTCGTATGTAAGTCAATTTCTTGTATGTTTGAGTTAATAATTAAACAATTGATACCACCAGTCTTTGTACCTCTTTTCATAGAATGGAGCACGTTTGTTAAATCTTCTTCTGATTTAACATGCTCTAAACTTGATACTGCAACGATATAATCATAAGTATCAGGTTGGATGTAGTAGTTTTCAATTGATGCTTGTTCTGTTTTTATAATTTCAAATACATCATGTTCTTTGCTATAAGTTTGTAATTTTGTTAACGCGGAATCCAGTAAGTCCACACATGTAACAGTACCGCTAGCATTTTTTATTTTTTGTGCAATTGGAATGCTATTTCTTCCAACGCCAGAGCCGAGGTCAAGCACTTGCAAGTTATTTTGTCCTTCAAAGTAATCTAGTAAGTTCATAACTGTTTTAACCGGTTTATAAAGCCAAGAACCAGTTTCAAATAGTTTATATTGTTCATAGCAAAGGTCGTGATATTTCTTTTCTTCGTGTCTTATGTGATCAATACGGTTCATATAGTTTCAGCTCCAATATTTTTATTACAAAATGAATAGGTGGGGCAGCCTTTAACATTTGTTTGAATTCGAAAAATACCACCAGCATGTGGATACTCTTTTAATTCGTCATCCGTCATTCTTGTTCTGGCTGTTGTAACATATAAATCAGTTAAGTTAGGTCCACCAAATGTACATGAGGTTACATATAACGCAGGAATTGGAATACTTAATATTTGTTCTCCAGTTAAAGGATTCCACCTAGTAATCTTTGAACCTCCCCAATGTGCAATCCATAAACAACCTTCTTCGTCAATTGTCATACCATCAGGTAGACCATCATTTTCAGGGAAAATGATTACATCACTTGGATTATGAATTTCTCCAGTACGTATATTATTTTGATAGCGAACCACTTTTTTAGTAGGTGTATCTATAAAGTAAAGGTATGTATGATCAGGTGACCAAGCGATTCCGTTTGAAGTATTTACATGTGAAACTTTTTTCTCTACACTCAAATTGTTATTTAAACAATACAAGGAGCCTGCAGCATTAATACCGTATGTATCTGTAGTACCTGCCCAGAAACGACCAGCGGGATCACATTTTCCATCATTAAAACGATTTTCTATTAAATGTGGTTCGGGGTCAAAAATATGTGTCAGTTTTTCTGTATTTACATTAATAGAATAAAAGCCGTTTTCCATAGCTAAGAGTAATATGTCCTCTAAATATGGAATAACACAGCCGATTTGTTGATTGAGAGCGATTACTCGGTTTGTATTTGCAGTAGAATTAAGTATGCATAATTGTTTCTCTATAATATCAACCCAGTATAAAAGTTGCTTTTTTTCATTCCAACAAGGTCCTTCAGCTAAACTAGCTTTAGCATCTAAAACCAATTCTATATTACTGATCAAGATGTTCACCTCAATTTATAAGATATTTATATAATTCGATAAGAATGAAGGTAAACCTTTTAGTCAGAGGATATTAAGATTTTTACTGTAGAAAACTGACTATCTTAAGCGATTAAAAAAATGTATAAACATGGAGAGGAAAATGCATATGATGTTTTATGAAATTGTTTGTTTTTCTTGTAAAAATATATTCCGTGTTTACGAGGGAAGTGAAAAATAAAAGCGATTTAAAGAGAAATTGAAAGGGATATATTGTTGTGATGAATGGAGTCATAAAATTCAATTAGAAGCGATAAAACATTTATTTAGATAGCTTTTTCGTTCGGAAAAGTTTGACAATAAAAGCATTATAAATTATCATATGAAAAAACTAATATATAAAATGGCATGGAAGAGAAGAGTAGTTAAGAAAGATTACGTACAGAGAGCTCTGGTAGCTGAGAAAGAGCGGTATACATCTTAATGAAAAAAGACTTGGAGCTGCGCAAGGAACTAATTTGTTTAGGGATGGTGCGACGGATTCTCCCGTTATAGAGATAGGGTATAAGCATATTTTGCCGTACCTGAAGAGGTTAATATGGCGACGTATTGACAAACTGAGGTGGTACCGCGAAGCTAACAACTCTCGTCCTCAAGATGAATAATCTTGGGGGTGGGAGTTTTTTTATTGCATAAATTTGAAAATGTGAAAACAAATAATAATTGAGGTGAGTAATATATGCATTGGGCGTATGAAGTAGCACATGAGTTAATTAGAAAACATCCAAACAAAGAAACGTTTGTTTGCGCATCTGGAATCAGTCCATCTGGTTCTGTTCATATCGGGAACTTTCGCGAAATAATAACGACTTATTTCGTTGTAAGGGCACTTCAAGATTTAGGGAAAAAGACTCGTTTTATATTCTCATGGGATGATTATGATAGGTTTAGAAAAGTCCCTAAAAATATTGATCCATCTTTTGCGAAATATATTGGTATGCCATACTGTGATATTCCAGATCCATATGGTTGTCATAATTCGTATGCAGAGCATTTTGAAAAAGAGTTTGAGAAATCACTTCAAGTATTTGGGATTGAAGTGGAATTCATATATCAACATGCTGAATATAGAAGCGGAAGGTATAACAAAAACATATTAGAGGCTTTATATAGAAGAAAAGAAATATATGATATTTTAATGAGTTTTAAAACTGGAGAGTGTAGTGAAGAAGAGCGAGCGAGTTTTTATCCGGTTACATTATATTGTGAGAAATGCGAGAAAGATGCAACAATGATTACACATTTTGATGAAGTATTAAAAACAGTACGGTATGAATGTATATGTGGAAATGAAAATGAATTATCGGTATTAAATACAAATAAAATGAAACTGAATTGGAAAATCGATTGGCCGATGAGGTGGATGATAGAGGATGTTATTTTTGAACCAGGTGGAAGAGATCATTCATCAGAAACGGGTAGTTATAATGTATCCAAGGAAATTGCAAGGGAAATATTTAATCGTGAAGCTCCTCATTACGTTGCGTATGATTTCATAGGAATAAAAGGCAATCATGAAAAAATGTCAAGTTCTTCAGGGAATAGTATTACACCTAGTGAGTTGTTAAAAGTGTATTTACCAGAAGTGATTCTTTTCATGTTTGCTAAATATAGACCAAACGCAGCTTTTCATATCGGTCTTGATGAAGATGTGAATCGCAATTATACAGAATATGAACGATTGAAAGATAGTTATGAGAATAAAACGCTCAAAAATGAAGATTTATTTGATACAATTAAACTCTCTAAAGTTGATAGCGGGTTTAAAGAATATCCGAGATTTAATCAAGTAGCAGGAACGTTACCGCTATTAAATTTTGATTCATCTATTTTACAAGATACATTAGAAAAAATAGATAGAAGGTATACATTAGATGCTATGATAGCGATATGTAACCGCGCAGAGTATTGGATAAGAAACTTTCAATCTGAAAAATTAATTGCGGTAAATCAAGAGAGAAATACAGAGTTTTACAACACATTAGATGAAAGACAGAAAGAATGGTTAGTAGAAGTTTGCAAAACACTTCGTTCTAATAAAGATTACTCTAACTTTATGGAACAATTGTATTCAATTTGTCATCATGAAAATAAAAAAATAATGAAAGAAAATCAAAAACAATTATTTTTTATTATATATAGGCTCATTATGAATCAGTCTAGCGGCCCGCGTATACCGTTATTAATACATGTTGTAGGAGTTGAAAAATTCATTACATTATTAGATTTTAAAAAAGGCTAAAAGAAACGCAAGTACTTAAAGGTCTAAGTACTTGCGTTTCAAATTTTGCTACCGTGAATACATTTTCGGACATTCATCACCACTAGGTTCATAAAAACAGTGACTTTTAAATTGTCCTACAAATGGCTGGTTATACCATTCAGGCGGACAAGCTCCAACTGGACGGAAATACCAAAGAGCCCATCGTGCTGGCCAGCGCCATTCACCTTGTAAAACTTTTCTTGCGATATCTTTTTCTGATTCGCGAGCACGCTGATAAAAATATCCGTATTGCACTGCTTCAAATCCACCTGGACTTTGATATACTGCATCACGCACAGATCGAAGTTGTTTAAAGTCTAAGCAATCACAAAATACACGATTTACTACTACGCAGCCAACAAGTTGTTCACCTTGTCGACCTTCTCCTTCAGCTTCAGCACGAATTAAACGAGCTAGCAAATCCACATCGCTTTCGTTATATGGAATAAGGGGCATAGTGCTACCACCTTTCTTTACCTGTTATAGTAAAGAGTGTATGTATGAAAATAAGCTAGGTGCTTTTCTATAGGTAAATATCAATAAATATTAAAAGGAGCTTTTATGCAAAAAGCTAATTAATAATTGTAGAGTAATATAAAAAGGGAGAGATAACATGTATTGTATTCATAAAGAACATATCATTTACGCAATGTCACCAGATAATCAGCCTTGCATGGAAGTAGAAGTAGGGAGTCGTGTTGTATTTGAAACATATGATTGCTTTGAAAATCAAATTGACTCTGAAGATGTTGCGTTTCAAGAATTAGACTGGAACCGCATTAATCCAGCAACTGGACCTGTTTTTATTAAAGGTGCAGAACCTGGTGATATTTTAGTCGTAACGATTGAAAAAATTAAAATTGCAGAGCAAGGTGTTTTAACTACAGGGGCGAATCTTGGCGTAATGGGTGAAGAGCTAAACGAAAACACAGTGAAAATTGTCCCAATACATAATGAACAGGTTTTGTTTTCAAATGAACTACAAATTCCGATTAATCCAATGATTGGTGTTATTGGTACTGCGCCGAAAGAAGAAAGCATTTCATGTGGCACACCGCATGATCACGGTGGGAATATGGATTGTAAAGAGATAAAAGAAGGGACAATATTATTATTACCTGTAAATGTTCCTGGTGCTCTATTAGCATTAGGTGATTTACACGCAGCGATGGGTGATGGTGAGATTGGTGTTAGTGGCGTAGAGGTTGCTGGTGAGGTAACAGTAACAGTTCAAATTTTAAAAGGAAAGAAATGGCCACTACCAATGGCTATCCAAAAAGAAAAAGTAATGACGATTGCTTCAGAGAAGTTGTTAGATGCTGCAGCGAATCGCGCTGTACGTAATATGGTGACATTTTTACATGAAGAATTAGAAATGTCTAAAGCGGATGCAACACTTTTATTATCAGCTGCAGGCAATTTAAAAGTATGCCAAGTTGTGGATCCTCTGAAGACTGCTCGGATGGAATTAGGTATGAATTATGTGGAGAAACTGGGATTTACTTTGAGTAAATTTCATATTAAATAAAAATACTAGAAGAAGGATGCTGTTGTATAAAAGTATCCTTTTTTAATTTACGGATTAAGTAAAAAAAGGTAGTATTTATTTTATATAAGATTGTGGATCGAAAAAGGAGTTAATCAATGGTTAAAATTATGATTGTAGAAGATGATATGAAAATTGCAGAACTATTATCAACACATGTTGCGAAATACGGTTATGAAGGAATTATTGTAACGGATTTTCAAAATGTTCTAGACATTTTTTTAGACGAACAGCCAGAGTTAGTTTTATTAGATATTAATTTACCGAGTTTTGATGGGTACTATTGGTGTCGTCAAATTCGCGGAGTTTCTACATGTCCGATATTATTTATATCGGCTCGTGAAGGCACAATGGATCAAGTTATGGCGCTAGAAAACGGCGGCGATGATTTTATTTCAAAGCCCTTCCATTACGAGGTTGTAATGGCTAAAATTCGTAGTCATTTAAGACGTGCTTACGGAGATTATGCACCGAAAGTAGAAGAACGGATGGTTGAGCAACAAGGTCTTTGTTTATATCCGGAAAGGCTTGTGTTGAAGCTTAAGAATCAAGAGATTGATATAACGAGAAATGAAGCTATTTTATTAGAAATGTTAATGAAAAATTATCCACGTGTTGTGAGTAGAGAAGTGTTATTAAATAAATTATGGGATAGTGAATCTTATGTTGATGATAATACTTTAAGTGTAAATACAACTCGTGTGCGTAAAAAGTTAAAAACGTTACAGATAGAAGATGCAATTGAAACGATTCGTAGTGTCGGTTATAGACTACATATTACTTGGGATACTGGTATGGAAAAATGATAAGATTGTTTATTCGTGATCATATACCACTTATTTGTTTTACAGCCATCCAACTACTAGCCATATTTCTTGTATATTGGTTTGATGGACATAATCATATTTCAACAGCATTATATGCAATGTTTTTAGGTGCCTTCTTTATGGTAAGTTATTTAGTATTTCGTTACTTCACACATCGCACTTTCTATGAAAGGTTAGCAAATCCGTTGCACTCTTTGGATGATTCTGTTCAAAAATCAGATTTTGCAGTTGTATCTACTGCGCTTCAAGACTTGCTTGAGGTACAATATCGGCATTATCAAAATCAGCTCCAAATACAAGAGAGAAAAAATAATGATCATTTAACTTTTATGAATCAATGGATACATCAAATGAAAACACCTTTATCTGTAATAGAATTAATTACACAGGATGAAGTTGATCCACGTTTTGAAAGTATAAATGAGGAAACAGATAGGTTGAAAAAGGGGCTAGAGATGGCTCTGTATGTCGCGCGTTTAGAAGCATTTACACAAGATTTTTATGTGGAAAGAGTACAACTACATAAAATAGTAAATGATTCCGTGCATGAACATAAACGCTTCTTTATCCGGAATTTTGTATATCCACAGCTTGAAATTGATAAAGGTATTACTGTAGAAAGTGATGCGAAATGGTTACAATTTTTAATTGGACAAATACTATCGAATGCAATTAAATATTCATCAGGTAGTAGAGAAAAGATTAAAGTGCAAGCTTGTAAGGAAGGTAATAACGTTATACTTGAAATCGCCGATAATGGCGTAGGGATACCGAAGCAAGATTTACCAAGAGTGTTTAAACCTTTCTTCACAGGAGAAAATGGTAGAGATTTTAAAGAATCAACTGGTATGGGGCTCTATCTTGTATATGAAATTACGAAACAATTAGGACATAGTGTGGAAATCCATTCAGAAGTTGGTAAAGGTACCGTTGTACGAATTAAATTTTTTAATGTGTAAAAAGTAATCAAGGCTAAAGAACTTTGGAAATAAGTTTTTTAGCCTTATTCTGTATCTTTCATACATTTCCAGAATGAAAGATTATTTACATAAGAAAAACTAAGCGATACCGTTAAAGATAAAAGAGAGTTTTTTATTACCGGTTAATGGAAGGAGTGAATCAGAATAGATATTCGAAAAATGAAATATTTCATAACGGTGGCAGAAGAATTAAACTTTAGCCGTGCAGCAGAACGTCTTATGATGGCACAACCGCCTTTAAGCCAAGAAATTCGTAAATTAGAAGATGAATTAGGGGTCCAACTTTTTCATCGAACAAAGAGAATGGTTGAGCTTACCGATGCTGGGAAAATATTTTTAGAAGGTGCTAGGCAAACATTACTTCAAGTAGAAAGAACGATTAAAGAAACTCAGCTTGTAGAGGAAGGAAAAATCGGGCATTTAATCATCGGTTTTGTCGATTCTACAGAAACGGTTATAAACATATTAAAAACATTTCGAGAACGGTTTCCTAACATTCAGCTTATATTACGCGAGATGACAACAGACCAGCAAATAAAAGCACTTTATGAAAAACAAATTCATATTGGATTTATTCGTTCTAAGCAGAATAATGAAATATTGTTTTCCGAAGTTTGTTCTAAAGAACGTTTAAAATTGGTTTTATATGAAGACCACCCATTAGTTTCGTTACCTAATATTTCTATTAAAGAACTAGTAGATGAACCATTTGTTTTATTTCCTCGTCATTTCGGTACTAACTTTTATGATTTAATTATTAGTTACTTTTGGGAACATGGAGTAAGTTTAAATATTGTTCAAGAAGCAATTCAAATGCAGACGATTGTTAATTTAGTCGCAGCAGGAATGGGGATTTCTGTCGTTCCATCATCGGTGGAAAGTTATAAAAAATCGGGTGTCATGTATAAAGACATTCAGGAACATACACCGGAGATAAACTTATACGCTGGATGGAGACAAGATGAAAAGTCTGTCGTTCTCGAGAACTTCTTAGCAGTTGTTAGAGAGATTTATAAGACTTCACAACTTAAAGGCCCATCTTTATAGGATGGGCTGTGGGAAGTTGGCAAGAGGTGTTTATTTATAGGTAAAACTTACTCATGGTTCAACCTGTTTTGCTAGGATCATACTCAGCGAAACCTGTTAATACACTATCAATCTGATTCATAATTTCAGGTTGCAATTTAACACTAGTAGCAACTACGTTTTCTCTTATTTGTTCCGGATTTGAAGCACCAATAATTGCAGAAGAAACAGCTGGATTTTGTAACACCCAAGCAATTGCGAGTTGAGATAGGGTAAGGTTAATTTCTTGTGCAATAGGGTTAAGTTTCTGGATAGCAGTAAGTACATCATCACTCATCCAACGTTGCACCAGTTTGTCAAAAAACGGTTTTCCAGCATCCGAGTTAGCACGTGATTGAGCAGGGATTGGTTTACCTGGTTGATATTTTCCAGTGAGAATACCTTGTGCGAGGGGAGACCAAACCACTTGACCAAGTCCTTCACGTTGACATGTAGGTATTATGTCTGTTTCGATCACTCGCCACAACATCGAATATTGAGGTTGGCTAGCAATAAGAGGAATGTTCAATTCTCGGGCAAGTGCTGCACCGCGTGTGATTTGCTCCGATGTCCATTCACTTATACCTAAATAAAGGACTTTACCTTGTCTTACAAGATCTGAGAAAGCTAACATTGTTTCTTCAAGAGGAGTTGTTGTATCGAATCGATGTGCATAATAGACATCAATGTAGTCTGTATGTAGCCGTTGTAACGATGCATTACAATTTTCTATAATATGTTTTCGTGATAAACCTCGATCATTTTTTCCAGGTCCGGTCGGATGGCATACTTTTGTACAAAGTTCTATACTTTCTCGGCGTATTCCTTTCAAAGAGCGACCAAGTACTTCCTCGGCAATAGTGTCCGAATAAACATCAGCAGTATCGAATGTTGTAATACCGACATCTAGTGCGGCTTTCACACAATCATTTGCAGTATCTTCATTTACTTTTCCACCATGGTTTATCCAGTTTCCGTATGCAATCTTACTTACTGTTAATCCACTGTTTCCGAGTTTGCTAAATTCCATTGTAGAATCCCTCCTTAAAAATGATACCTTTATTATAAGAACTGAAATGTAGTATGTATAATATAAAATTAATCATAAATTTATATAAAAATTATATAAGAGGTAGTGCGTAGAAGTTTATTATTAGGGAAATCTAAAGGAGTAGTACAACAAGTGTAATGTATGCTTGTTTCATATGAAGTTAAGAAATGATAAATAGACCTAGAAGAAAGCAATCATTATAATAGCACATATAATTGCATTTACTCATACAGTACTATCATGGTACAATATGGTTATTAACGACGGAAAGGAATGATGGGTGGACGATGATTAACTAATCTTATTTTTAAATGTTGAAATGAAATAAATTTCAATTTCTAAAAAATAGGATTAGTCTGCCCAATTCCAAACAACGGTATTGCTATTTATGTTGCCCAATAGCTTATTTGGGTATAAATGATGTAACGACTAATCCTGCCAAATTTATTTGGGAGGATTTTTTTATTCTCCCTTAATGAAAGGGATCGGTATTATGAAAGAACTATTAAAATTAAATGATGTTTATGTTGAAATAAAGGAAAATACTTTGTTAGAGAAAATGAATGTGACAGTAAGACAAGGGGATATTATCGGATTAATTGGTAAAAACGGGGCTGGTAAATCAACGTTACTTCAATTAATAAATGGGAAGATTGAACCATCAAAAGGTACTGTTGAATGGATGCAAATGAATATGACAACAGCATATGTTGAACAAGAAAAAGAATCTTTTGTTAGTAAGGATATGATTGCAAAAGAAGCAGAGCTTCTTGCAAAATGGGGCGTGCCAACGAACGATTTTCTAACTTTAAGTGGTGGTGAAAAGCTAAAAGTTCGATTAGCAAAAGGATTTGCCGAAAATCCTAATGTTTTAATATTAGACGAACCGACAAATCATTTAGATGAGATGAGTACGGAATTTCTCATTAAACAAATTAAAAATATGAAAGGTACAGTTATCGTCGTATCGCATGATCGATATTTTTTAGATGTTGTCGCAACAAGAATATGGTCAATTGAGGATAAGAAATTAATTGACCATAGCGGGAATTATACAAGTTATATGAAAGCACGTGAGCAGAAAAGAATGACGCAGCAGCGTGAATATGAAAAACAACAAAAGAAGATTGAACAAGTAGAAACTCATATAAAAGAATTAAGTTCATGGTCACAAAAGGCACATGCGCAGTCTACAAAACAAGAAGGAGTTAAAGAATTTTATCGTGTAAAGGCGAAGCGAATGGACGCGCAAGTTAAATCGAAACGAAAGCGTCTTGAAAAAGAGCTGGAGAAAACGAAAGTAGAACGTGTGAAAGAGGATTATTCAGTTGAATTTTCTATTCAAGCGAGTAAAAAAGTAGGAAAACGTTTCTTAGAAGTAAAACAATTGCGGAAAGAATTTAATAGACGAATATTATTTGAAAACGTTAATTTTACAATTCAGCACGGTGAGAAGATTGCGATTATTGGACCAAACGGTAGCGGGAAAACAACTTTACTGAAGATGATAATGGGAAACGAAACTGCTGCAGGGGAAGTATGGATTTCACCATCTGCAAACATCGGTTATTTAACACAAGAAGTATTTGATTTACCACTTGATAAAACACCAGAAGATTTATTTTATAAAGAGACATTTGAAGGAAGAGGAAAAGTCCAAAATTTAATGAAACATTTAGGGTTCCAAGCTTCTCAATGGAAAGAGCCGATTCAGCATATGAGTATGGGTGAACGAGTAAAATGTAAGCTAATGGCTTATATTTTGGATGAAAAAGATGTACTTATTTTAGACGAACCAACGAATCACCTTGATCTTCCTTCACGTGAACAACTTGAAAATACATTAGCTGAGTACAACGGAACACTCGTTATCGTTTCCCACGATCGATATTTTCTAGAGAAAACAACTAACGCAAAACTTGTGTTTGTAAACAATACGATACAAAAGCAGCTCGAAGAACCTACGAAAACAAGAGATGAAATTGAAGAGCTACGTTTAACGCTAGAAACAGAGAGACAAGAAGTATTAGGTAAATTAAGCTTTTTAACTTCTAAAGACAAAGAATATAAAGAACTGGACGAACGGTTTATGGAGCTTACGAAGCAGATCAAGGCGCTTTAACGTAAATAAGGGGGATTAATATGGGAAAAGAGAGTTTGACTAAGTTATTTAAAATAGATTGTGGTGATATATACCTACAAGAGTTTACGGTCAAAGATGCAGAAAGTATTTATAAAATAGCAAATCAACCAGAAATAGAAAAGTTTTTACCCGACTGGAAATCAACGAAAGAACAACGAGTTAATTGGGTTACAAATGATGAAATACCAGAAAACAAAGCATTTCTTGATGCAGTGAGAACTACGACTAACACAGATGATCACATATTGAGGCTAGGAATATTTAAGAAAACCACAAATGAATTTGTTGGATGGTGCTGTACTGGTATGAAAGATGAACTCCCTGCACCGAATAGAGAAATTATGTATGCTATCTCAAATGAACATCAAAATCATGGCTATGCTACAAAAGCGACTAAAGGCTTAATTGACTATTTGTTTAAAGAAACAAATTTAAATGTCCTCAACGCAATCGCTTTAATTAACAATGTACCATCAAATAAAGTCATTAAAAAATGCGGGTTTACTTATTTGAGTGAACAGAAGATAGAAAATCAACTATATAATCATTATTTATTGAGTAAATCTGAATGGATAGAAAATATTTCTCTGTAAAAGGAATTAAAACGAAACCATTAAAAAGCTTAGAGCTAAAACTCTAAGCTTTTTTACATTCATTTTATACCTGTTAACATATGAAGGGTACAATTGTAAGGACTTCTTGATGAAATTGCTGTTCAACAAAATAGGGAGATCAAGCTGTACATGTGATAACCAGTTTAAAAAATCATTTATGAAAAGGGAATTGGAATATTTTGTCGAATTCGTGTATCAATGATAATACAAATTTCTTACTCAAATCATCCTACAAACGAATTACTTTAAGCTCAATTAGAAGAATGGAAGGGGAAAAATGGGGTGATATAAAGAAGAATTTGGTCTTAATCAACAAAAAATGCCGCTAAGTCTATTAAAGAGCTGCATATAAAACTTACGGTTGATTGCTAGTAAATTAAATCTTTAAGCCAGGAATTAGTTTAAATGAGGGAGGGGAACACATATTATTATTTGGTTTCGTCACTTACCACAAATAGGTATGGATTATTCAGAATGGACGCCGTTTATACAGAATGATTGGTACCAAAAACATTATATGAAGTTTGTATATTTATTTCAGATTATCATTTTTATGATACCTTATTTTTTTGAAACAAGTTTCACTCATATTAATATATTCTATCTTATCATAATAGGTATACTAGTCTTCATCATTCACGAATGTCTACACATTTTAGTAATAAGTAAAAAAGGGGATATTAGCTTAACATTTAGTGGGATATTCTTTTGGCTAAATACAAATGCAACCTTATCCAAAATTAGATTTTGGGTCTTTATGAGCTTGCCTGTTATTGCATTATCGGTAGTTCCTGCCATGATGTCTTTCTTTGTATCAGGAAATATTAAATCAATTTTATTATTTATATGTTGGATAAACACATTCATTTCCGCCTCAGATATTTACAATTCGTTTTTGATTGCAATGAAACCGAAGAACTCATTTTTTTGCAGAGGGTATTATCAAGTGAAATAGTATTTAATGGGTAACTCAAATATGCTTCAAATAATGCAATAGTTAAAAATATAATATTTGAAAGTAAAAAGACCGATAAAAAAATCGGTCTTTTGTTATTAATAAAATAAAGATTAGAAAATAGCATTGTAATTTAAACCAATATGCAAATATTATAAGATAGATATGCTTTGTTTATAGATTGAGAATAGGTTTGTTATCAGTTTTTTTAGAAATCTTACAAGCGTGTAAGATAAATGAAAGATGAATCAATATGAGCTGTAAGACAATTCATTTACACTCTATAGTGAGCAGTGGAAATGAAGGGAGAATAGAAATGGAAATTTTACAGGCAAAAAGTATTAGTAAAGTATATAAAGGGAAAGTACCTTATAAAGCATTATTAGATATTGATTTATCAATTCAAGAAGGTGAATTTGTAGGAATTATGGGTCCATCAGGTAGCGGGAAAACAACGTTATTGAATATGGTATCTACTATTGATTCTCCATCATCGGGAGAAATTATAATTAATGGTACAAATCCTTTTCAATTATCATCAGAAGAATTAGCGTTATTCCGCAGGAAAAAGCTAGGGTTTGTTTTCCAATCATTTAATCTTCTTAGCACACTTACTGTAAAAGAAAATATCGTATTGCCTATGACATTAGATGGTGTTTCTGTGCAAGAAATGAACAAACGAGTGGAAGAGATTGCAGAGAAATTAAGTATTACAGATATATTAAATAAACGAACATTTGAAATATCTGGAGGGCAAGCTCAGCGAACAGCAATCGCTCGTGCGATTGTTCATAAGCCGCAATTATTACTTGCGGATGAGCCAACAGGGAACTTGGATTCTAAATCTTCAAATGATGTAATGGAGATGCTCGATACGCTTAATAAAGAAGAAAAAGCAACGATGATGTTAGTGACACATGATCCGTATGCAGCGAGCTTTTGCAGCAGAGTAATTTTTATTAAAGATGGTCAACTATATAATGAAATTTATTGTGGCGAAAGCAGGCAAGCGTTTTATCAAAAAATTATGGATGTCCTTTCTTTGTTAGGAGGGAAAAGGCATGACTTTTCGTCAGTTCGCATGTAATAATATTTTTCGTAATAAGCGTACATATGCAGCTCATTTTTTGAGTAGTGCATTTTCTATTATGATTTTCTTCACGTATGCTCTTTTATTATTTCACCCTGATTTACAAGGGGAATTAAAATCGACAAGTGCAACAATAAGTGCATACGGTACATTGGGATTTTCAGTTTCGCAAGGCTTGATTTTTGTATTTTCATTTTTCTTCATTCTATATTCAGTCAGTTCATTTTTAAAGACGCGTAAGAAAGAATTTGGCATATTAATGATGCAAGGTATGTCAATGAGACAACTTAAGAAGTTATTGTTAATTGAAAATATGTTAATTGGACTTGGTTCAATTTGTATAGGGATTTTCATTGGACTCATATTTTCTAAACTAGTCTTATTGATAAGCGCAAGTGTATTAATGATTAATAATGGTTTACCTTTTTATATACCAGTGCAGGCTGTATTTTTAACAGTTATCACATTCCTTTTCTTGTTTTTAATCGTTTCACTTTTTACATTTAAAATGGTAAAAGTAACAGAACTTGTGGAACTTATTCAAGCGGAGGAAAAGCCAAAACCTGAACCGAAATCTTCAATTTTATTATCACTATTTTCTTTAATTAGTATAGGATATGGATATTTTTCAGTATTTCGTTTCATCCCAAGTTCCAATTTTATTACGCTTGGAATAGGTGTGATTCTAGTAATTATAGGAACGTACTTTTTATATACACAGTGTAGCGTTTATATATTGCATCTTGCGAAAAAGAGTGAATCTTTCTTTTTAAAGAGAACAAATATATTAACATTTTCTGAATTAATTTACCGTATGAAAGATAATGCAACGATGTTTTTTATAGTATCTATTGTTTCAGCAGTTGCATTTACAGCGATTGGTACAACAGCTGCAATTGGAAATAGGGATTTGGTAAGGATGACAAATCCGTATACCTTTTTGTATGGAAGTTTTGAAAACGACAAAGTATTAAATAAAAATCTTTCTATTATAAAAAAACACCTTTCTGATGCTAATATTCCGTATCGAATGGCTTCATTTTCAGATATTTACACAGAAAGTGGCGTACAAGTAATGAAGTTAAGTGAATATAACGATCTTGCTAAAGCACTAGGTTATCAACAAGAAACAATCGAAAAAGAAGATGAAATTTTATTAATTCCTGGAGTCGTAGCACAAAAACAAGAATTTAAAAATGGCGAGTATAAAAAGAATATAGAAGTCATTCAAGGTGACTGGACAAAGACATTTCATGTGAAAAAAGCTGTAGAAAATTTAGTTTTACCACATGATTCTAGAACTATTTATATCGCTGTTCAAGATCAGGTATATGATGGAATACCTTTTACTAGTGATCCAGTTAATCAAGATAGTCCATTTCGTACTTACGGATTTGTTGTAGACGATTGGATGAAAACGAAGAAAATTTCAAACGAATTAATTAGTACATTCGAGAAAGATATGAGAGAAGGTAATTTCCAATTTCGAGCTTTAACTATAGACTTGTTAAGTGCAAAGCAAACGAATGGGCTATTACTTATGGCATGTGTTCTAGTCGGAATCGTCTTCTTTACATTTGCTGCTAGTTTCATTTATTTCCGATTATATACAGATTTGGACCGTGATCAGCAGCAATATAAAATGATTTCGAAAATGGGATTAAGTAAACGAGAATTAAAAAAAGTTGTAACGAGACAGTTAGTATTAATGTTCTTCTTACCAATTATTGTTGCAGTAATTCATACTGTAGTTGCTTATATGGCATTACAACAATTAGTAGACTTTTCAATTTTAAATAGTTCTATCATGATTTTAATTTCATTTATATGTATACAAGTTTTATATTTCTTTATAACCCGTTGGCGTTATCTGCAAAAGCTGTATAAGGTTATGGAGCAATAGAGTATAGTAGCTTGTAAGACTACACAAAAGTACGTAAAAAAATGAACTGTATGATGAAAGGAAACGCGATGAGAAGAACTTTAACTATTTTTATGTTAACGATAGTACCTTTAATAAGTTTTAGTGCATGCACTAAAAAGGAAAATCCATTTCCTGCAAACGGTTTATTAATCATTGGGGATGAGAATAAAACTTCGCCAATTATTAATCGTTATCAAGAAATTACAAAAGAAAATGAAGTGTTTTCTGTGAAAAAAGGTAAAATTAGAAATGGCCAAGTATTAATTTTAAATGAATCTACCGCACAAGCATTAATTAAAGCAAAAGTTTTTCGCAAACGAGATAATGGCTCCAATTATATATCTATAAATAAGTTACCGCAATTCCCGAAAGAGGGTTCGTTACTGTTTGCACAAGAAGACGAAAAGAATTTGAAAAGTATTGAATTAGAAGGAAAAGAGATTCCTGTTAAATATGATAGTGACGCTTGGATAGGTAATACGCGGAAATATCCAACTCAATGGTATGTAATGGTAACAAGAAATAGTTTGTATAAGGAAATAAAAGCAAATGAAACGAATATGCAACTTCTACATCTGAAAAAGTATTTAGGTGATGAAAAACCTAAAATGTCGACAGATAATACATTAGTTAATGAAAATGTTAAAGCAAAAAAGCTAATTAAAGGTTTGGAAGGAGAAGTATCTTTTCAGTTTGTAACAATTGAAGAAAAATCTTAAAAAAGAGTTCGAGGTTGATAGAAACTTTATCAACCTTGAACTCTTTTTAGTTTATAGGCCCGTTTATTACATTACTTCATTTAAATGAGTCTCATTCGTTTCTTCAATAGCATTTGAATGTTGAATTGAATTATTTTGAGCTTCCTTTTCTTTACGTACTTTTTGTAGCATTTCAAGGATGATCCATAAAGGAACACCTTTATCCTTTAACATCTTCCATAAATCTAATTCGTTAAATTTATGCTCAGGCTGTTTCATGTCTTTTTCAGATGAACGAATATCGAATTTGATAGGATCATTTGCTTTCTTACCTTCAAGTTTAGTAGAAGAGATAGTATTATGCTCAAGATTAGATGGAGCTATTTTAGTAGGTTGAGATAATGTATGAATGTTTGATCCGATTTGCATGCTTTTCCCTCCTTTTTAAGCATTGAAATTATTTTTCTTATGATTTTTAAATCCTTATATCATGAGGAAACTATAACTAATTATAAATTCAAATAATCAGATTTACAAGTTGTATTGTAAAAAGTAATTGTTAACTTGAATTAATATTTATCAACATTTGTGTATGTTTTCTATATATACAATGTATATAAAATACTTTACATTATGTTTAAGTTATAAACTAATTGTGTTTTTCTTTTTTATAGAAAAATGTAAACGTTTTATTAGGGGGAGGAATCATGGGGAAATTATTATTAAAAATATGTTTATTTGCAATAGGGACTGTGTTTTTATTCACAGCAAAAACAATTTACGCTGAAGAGAGGCAACAAAATAATTACCCTATCATATTAGTGAATGGATTTGCTGGGTGGGGTAGAGAAGAAATGTTAGGGGTTAAATATTGGGGTGGTGTTCATGATATACAGGAAGATTTGAAACGCAATGGTTATACGGTACATACCGCAGCTGTTGGACCTGTTTCTAGCAACTGGGATCGTGCATGTGAATTATATGCGCAAATTAACGGCGGTACAGTAGACTACGGTGCTGCACATGCTGAGAAACATGGACATAATCGTTTTGGCAGAACTTATAGTGGTTTCACGCCGAATTGGAATGAAACAAATAAAGTACATTTAGTTGGGCATAGCATGGGTGGACAAACGATTAGAACATTAGTACAGCTATTAAAAGAAGGCAGTTTTGAAGAAAAAAACCATGTGAAAAATTACCCGAACACCAAAATATCACCACTATTTGAGGGCGAGAAATCATACGTTCATAGTGTTACAACATTAGCAACTCCTCACAATGGGACAACACTTGCTGATGGTAGTCTTCTACTGCCGTTCGTTAAAGATTTACTCATTACAGCTGCAAGTTTTGGAGGAAACAATAATTTATCGTTATATGATTTTAAATTGGATCAATGGGGTATAAAGAAGAATACTGGAGAGTCTTTTTTCCAATATACTGATCGCATCCTAAATAGTTCACTTTGGAAAAATACAAAAGATATAAGTCAATGGGATTTAAGTACAGATGGTGCAAAGGAGCTCAATAATTGGGTAAAGACGCAATCAGATGTTTATTACTTATCTTATAGTGGACATGCATCACAAGCGGCACCTATAACAGGTTTACATCTGCCTCATATAACGATGAATAAAGTGTTAATGGGTAATGCATTTTTCTTAGGTTCCTATGCAAGATATGAAGAAAATCGTCCATTAGTTGATACTTCTTGGTGGCAAAATGACGGTGTAGTAAATACAAATTCTATGATTGCACCCTCTTCTAATACTGCTGTAAATAGTAATGAGTCCTTACAGATTGGAAAATGGAATCATATAGAAACGAAAGCAAATTGGGACCATCTTGATATGGTAGGACTTAGTGTTTCAGACACGTTAGGTTTTTCTAGCATTCAAGAGTTTTATAGAACAATTGCAGAAAAGATATCAAGATTACCGAAATAGGTAATAATAAAGCGCTCTCGATGGAATTCGAGGGCGCTTTATATTATATTGAAAGAGGGATATGGTAGAAAAATATGGGGGGATATTATGAAAATTCAAGTTGTATTATCAGGATATGGAACAGTAGGCAGAGAATTTATAAAATTATTAAACGAAAAATATTCATATATATATAAAACATATGGGATTCATTTAGTTGTAAGTGGCGTATTAGGGAGAAATATTGCAATACATAATGAAGATGGCTTATCTATTCACCATTTATTGATGTATGGTGGCGGTACCGCTGCAATTGAAAAATATTTAGAGTATCATCCGAAGGAACGTGCAACAAATGGGATAAATGGTACTGTATTAGTAGAATCAACTGTTACCAATCTTAAAGATGGAAATCCAGGGAAACAATATATGAAACAAGCGATTGAGAAACAAATGGATATAGTTGCAATTTCAAAAGGCGCACTTGTTACAAACTGGAAAGAAATAAATGAAGCAGCAAAGCAGGCAAATGTACGAATTCGATATAGCGGTGCAACTGCTGCGGCATTACCGACACTTGATATTGGTCAATTTAGTTTAGCTGGTTGCCATATTGAAAAAATAGAAGGAATATTAAACGGGACTACAAATTATATTCTTTCGAAAATGAATGAGGAAGATATTACGTTTGAAGAAGCACTGAAAGAAGCACAAAGTAAAGGAATTGCTGAGACAGACCCTATATTAGATGTAAGTGGTTCAGATAGTGCGTGTAAATTGTTACTTTTGACAAACAGCTTAATGGAAACAGAGAAAACACTTACTGATATACATATAAAAGGAATCGAGCACGTTACAAAACAGCAAATACGAAATGCTAAGGAACAACATAAAATTATTAAATTAATAGCATCAATATATAAGGATGAAGGTGGCAATGTGAATTTAAATGTTGAACCGCGCGAAATAGAAAAAGATCATCCGTTAGCAAAAGTAAATGGGACCGAAAAAGGAATTACGTTCTTTACAGATACGATGGGACAAGTTACTACAATTGGCGGGGCTTCTAATCCAAGAGGCGCAGCAGCTGCAGCTTTAAAAGATGTAATTAACTTATATCGAAAAGATTTGTAAGACCGTACCGCCCTTTATAAAAAATACATATGTAGTGGACCTTTTGAGAATGAAATAAATATGCAAAAATAATTGCAGGGGGTAAGGAATTGTTTAAGGATTTTAAAGTTGTTAAAGATCGTCCTGTTTATATTCAATTGAAAGATTATTTAAAAAAGATGATCATGAAAGGGCATTTGCTTGGAAATCAAAAAATTCCATCAACGAGGGAACTAAGTGATTTACTAAGTGTGAGCAGAAATACTGTACTCGCTGCTTATGCGGATTTAGAGCAAGAAGGACTCATTTATGCAGTTAAAGGAAAAGGTAATTTTGTTGCGAAGGTCGATATATCGAACACTTCGTCTGTTGAAATAGATTGGAAAAATAAACTTGATACGATTACCTTATTAGCGGATGAATTAGATTTAATGAAACATGGTGTTCGCTGGGAAAAAGGAATGATTGTTTTTAATAGTATAGCCCCGGATGAGAAGCTATTTGATGTTGAAAATTTCAAAAGAGCTTTTCTTACTCGTATGTCCATTGAAGGGGATGTCGTATTAAACTACGGATACGCAAAGGGATATAGACCGTTAATGAATTATTTACTTCATTACATGGAAATGAAAGGTGTAGACACTTCTAATAAAGATATTCTAATTACAAATGGATTTACAGAAGGATTGGATATTGTACTCTCTTCTTTATCAAAAAAATCCGGGCGTGTCATTTGTGAGAATCCAACTCACCACGCTGCACTAAAGCTGTTCCGCTTACATGGACTTGATGTTCATGGGATTGATATGGATGAGGATGGTATTAATACGAATGAAGCTGAAAAAAGCTTACGTGAAAAAGAGTTTGATTTTGCGTATTTAATTCCTTCTTATCATAATCCTACCGGTATTGTTACGAGTTCAGAGAAAAGAACAGAATTGATGAGGTTATTCTCGAAATATAAGGTTCCTATTATAGAGGACGGATTTAATGAAGAATTACGTTATTCAGGTTCACATTTAGCTCCCTTATTAACTTTTGCTGGAGCTGGAAATAATGTGATTTATATTAGTAGCTTTTCAAAGGTACTTTTCCCTGGTTTACGTGTAGGTTGGATTATTGCGGATAAAGAGCTGATTCATTATTTAGAAAGTGTAAAAAGAGCAAGAACGATTCACACATCTACATTAGATCAAGCTGTTCTATTTCAATATTTACATGAAGGATATTTTGAAAAATATTTAAAAAAGGCAAGATCTGTTTATAAGAAAAAATATGAGTTAGCTGTCGGCGCGTGTAATCAGTACATTCCTTTCAAAAGAATGACTGGAGATGGTGGACTTCATTTATTTATAGAGCTAGAAGAGCATATGAATGCCCGCACACTTTTACAAAAGTGTTATGAGAAAGGCGTTACGTTTTCACCTGGAGATGTGTTTTACTCTGATGGAGAAGGAGCGAACACTTTCCGATTAGGATTTTCACGCTTGAAAGAAGAAGAAATAGTTCGAGGAATTAAAATCATTGGTGATACATTAAAAAATGAAATTTGGAGTTGAGAAAATGAAAATTGGTGTTATTATGGGCGGGGTATCGTCTGAAAAACAAGTTTCAATTATGACAGGGAATGAAATGATTGCTCATTTAGATAAAAATAAGTATGAAATAGTCCCAATTACATTAAATGAAAAAATGGATTTAATTGAAAAAGCGAAAGACATTGACTTTGCGTTGCTCGCATTACACGGAAAATACGGAGAAGATGGGACAGTTCAAGGAACACTGGAGAGTTTAGGGATTCCTTATAGCGGAAGTAATATGTTATCTAGCAGTATATGTATGGATAAAAATATTTCGAAAAAGATTTTACGTTATGAAGGTGTAGAAACACCAGATTGGATTGAACTTACAAAAATGGAGGATCTAAAGCTTGATGAGTTAGATAAGTTAGGATTTCCATTAGTGGTAAAGCCAAACTCTGGCGGATCGAGTGTCGGGGTGAAAATCGTTTACAATAAAAATGAATTGTTCTCAATGCTAGAAACTGTATTCGAATGGGATTCGGAAGTAGTAATTGAGAAGTATATAAAAGGTGATGAAATTACATGTTCTATTCTGGATGGAAAACAGTTACCTATAGTTTCAATTCGACATGCAGCCGAGTTCTTTGACTACAATGCAAAATATGATGATACTAGTACAGTTGAGGAAGTTATCGAACTTCCAGCAGAAATTAATGAACGTGTAAATAAAGCGTCACTTGCTTGTTATAAAGCATTAAAATGTAGTGTTTATGCAAGAGTTGATATGATGGTGAAGGACGGAATTCCATATGTAATGGAAATTAATACATTACCAGGGATGACACAATCAAGTTTATTGCCAAAAAGTGCAGAAGCAGCGGGAATTAGTTATAGCAAACTATTAGATATGATTATTGAAACTTCATTTAGAGTAAGAAAAGAAGAAGGATTTTAAGTAGCGGTAGCATGAATACTTTTGACAGTAACATGAAGTATGTTATGATGAATACAATACGAAAATTAAATATTTATCCACTAGGGGGGCCTATTATAGGCTGAGATCAAATGAAAATTTGAGACTCTTAGTACCTGATCTGGTTAATGCTAGCGTAGGGAAGTGGAAAGACATTGCTATTTTATGAATAAATACTGTCAATTTCACTTTCTTTACGCCTGTAAAGAAAGTTTTTTGTTTTATAGATTTAATAATTGTGGGTAGATACTTAAATTTTATACATAATTGGAGGGATTTAAATGACTTTTTCACAATCATTACGTAAAGAAGTAGATTCAATTTGGGAAGCTAGTTTTAATCATCCTTTTGTAAAAAAACTTGGTGAAGGAACGTTAGATTTAGCGAGTTTTCGTTATTATGTGCTTCAAGATTCTTATTATTTGAGTCACTTTGCTAGAGTACAAACTTTAGGAGCTGCAAAAGCACTGGAATTAGAAACGACAGCTCGTATGGCACACCATGCTCAAAATACATATGAAGCGGAATTATCCTTACATGAGAATTTTGCGAAGAAACTAGGGATTACACAAGAAGAAAAAGATAATTTTATCCCTGCTCCAACTGCATACGCATATACTTCACATATGTATCGTGCTGCGTATGAAGGACATTTAGGCGATATCATTGCAGCAATTTTACCTTGTTATTGGTTGTATTATGAAATTGGTGAGCGTTTAAAAGGGTGTCAACCAGAAGAGCCGATTTATAACGAATGGATTTCTGCTTATGGATCTGATTGGTTCCGCACATTAGTTGAAGAGCAAATTACACGATTAGATGCAATAGCTGAAAAAGTAACAGAGGCAGACCGAAATCGAATGAAACAACATTTTATTATTAGCAGTCAATATGAATATTCATTTTGGGAAATGGCTTATACATTAGAAAAGTGGCCAGTGAATACTGCAGTGAAAAATGTAATAGGATAAAGTGAAGAGGTATTGCTATTCGCAGGTATGAATAATACTTATATATATGATTTCACAAAAGAAGTATCGAAAAAAGACGCATTAATCTAAGTGCGTCTTTTTTCAATTTATAAAAATGAGCCCAAGGAAAAAATAACCTAAAAATAGGTATATGAACAAGGTGCATCATCTAGTGATAAGTCATACTTTGTTGGTGTATGCATTGAACTTAGTTTATAGCGCTATTTCTACTTAGATATAACGAACAGAAATATAGGGAAGCATTGATGAGGTTATATTTTATAAACGGAGGTTATGAAAATGAATCAGTTTCAACAAGAACTACAAGCGTTAAGCCTTAATGATTACCGGTCTGGAAATATTGTGTATTGGGACCAGCAAAACCAATATCCATATTACTATATTGAAGATGCAGTTCGTCGCTGTGGCGGCTGTGGCGGTTGTGGTCGTTGTGGCGGTTGTGGTGGAGGTCGTTGTGGAGGATTCCGTTGTGGAGGATTCCGTTGTGTTGGTTGCTTTGGTTGTTTTGGTTGTGGCGGTTGTGGTGGCTGTGGTGGTTGCTCTAATTGTTTTAATGGTACTTCTGATACTACTGGTACCATTGTAACATATGAATATTGATTACATTTATCAATTAAAAAACATTAGCTTTATATAGGTATATGGCGACAAAGAATATAGCCATCGCTAATGGATATATTCAATCATTCAAGTGAAAGAGTAACTATTAGATATATAGGTGTAAATCAAGATGAGATAGATAAAGCAATGATTAGATTTAAAATCTAATCATTGCTTTTTTCTTATGGTTTTACCATCAAATGTCTGTCTAATTTAAGGATTGATTTCTTTTAGTTAGTGTGTAGCTCATCAAATTATTACAACTGTGTAAGGTTAATGTAATGTTAATCGATAGTAAATTAAGGTGCTTGAGTGTATTTTAAATAAGATTAAAAAATACTGATTATCTATAGAATATTGGGTAAATAATATTTAATTAGGAAGTGTATTAAAATGATTGAATTTAAATCTATTATCCATTCGTACAAACTAAAGAGAAAAATAGCTAAGGATTTATACGGAAAAAGAGATGAATTGACAATGTTATTAAATGAACTTAATAACATGAAATGTACTGTAACATCTGAAAAAAAGAAAAATAATCTATTATCTCGTTTACAATTCATTTATCAAAATATGAAAATAGATAAGCAGTATCCTCTTCCAGTTGTGTTTAATAATAAATTATTGGAGCGAGTAGAAAAAGAATCTCTACATACTATTGAGGATGGTGTAACATGTCTACATTTCATGTTAGATATGAATTATGAGAAAATAAAACAATATGGATCGAGTACAAGTAGGTCATTTGTTCCATTATCGCAGTCTTCCATTTGTCTTGCGGATTGTATTTGTTTAACAGGATTTGTATTAGGTTTACTAGGAGCAATTTCAATTGGAGGATTCATGTTATCTATATGTTCAATTACATAGTTGATATTTGTAAGGAGAGCACCGACTTAAGGTGTTCTTTTTTAGTTTTATTGTAAAGTTATTGTATTGAAATAAAGATTTTAGGGGTGCTGTATAAGCGATTAAATGTCATTCTATTAGTTTGGTATTCTATTTTGCTTATAAATAATTTTAATCAATTAGGACATCAATTCCAAAAGGATATAAACCAACAGGAATGGTAGCAATGACAGAGTTAGTGTTGGTATTAATAACAGATACATTATTTGAGTTTCGATTTGCAACAAAAATCGTACTAGATGGAACCTCAGTTGGACCGGTAGCACCCACTGCACCCGTTGGTCCAGTGAAACCAGTAGATCCAGTCGGTAGTGTGAATGGTGGGATAGGTGGTAAAGTCGGACCGATTAAACTAGGATTGAGAGCAACGGAAGATAAGAACTCATTCATCATATTTCACCTCTAATAAAAACGTATTATTAATAGTAAATGTAGATGTCGAACAAGGTGAAACGGACTAGTGAGGAATTAGGCAATGAAATTTCATAAAAGCGTTATTGAGTAACAAATAAAAAGAGCGCATTATTATATGCACTCTTGGTAAGGTAGGTAAATGTCTCATGAGATATAAAAAATTCGAAAATCGTAATCAGATTTTCACGAGTGAATTTTTAATATTGTATGCCTTACTTGGAATAATGGAGCCTGTCATGAAAGAAAAAAGAGCGCCGTGGGAGAAAGGCGCTCTTTGACTAAGGAGTATATAGAAAATGATTAATAATGAATCATGATTATTGTATGTGAGGTTTTTATATGCAATCAAAAAGAGCACACATATGAGCATGCTCTTCGATACGAAAGGTAGATCTCTATGAGCGGAGAGACTACATACAATATCGTATGTTTGTTTCTTTTAAATGTGAAGAAAAAATCAACAAAAGGTCAACGAAAACTCAATAAAAATTCAACAAAAACGCTATTTGTGCGACACGTTTCCCTATAAGTGTATAAACACGAAATGGGAGGGTTATCAATTTGATGACAACAACGG
>NZ_JAGXJT010000148.1:0-273 GCF_019091205.1 Bacillus sp. GbtcB14 | reverse complement strand
AATATATCACTTATTTTAATTTTAAAATTACATTACTTAATTTTTAAATAATATAGCATTAAAGTGCCCAACACCATATTGATGTAACGCGTTGTAAGTGGTTAATAATTTCTTTATGTTATTTATTAAATTAAAATATGTGGAACACAATATTAAATCCCACTTAATAAGAGTATGCCCTTTCTCAGTTTTTGACACTCTAAGGTCGGCTTTAGCATTTTCTCAAAAAAAAAAAAAAAAAAAAATAAAAATAAATAAATAAATAAAAATATC
>NZ_JAGXJT010000147.1:0-273 GCF_019091205.1 Bacillus sp. GbtcB14 | reverse complement strand
AAACCTACTTCTTACAGCAGAAAGTCGAAGCGGGAATCTGGAAAGCCCGCACAAATCTCGTCGTCATGAGCGATGATGAAGGCAAAAAGAAACTTGAAGACGTGCATTTGAGCATCTTCGAAAAAAAGACAAAATAAATACATCGTCGGGAAGGAAATTTTCGATTTTCGACTTCTTGTTTACAGACCGGCTATTAGTTTGGTCTTTGGGCCTTAAGCTTCTGATTGCTATCGACTGTCTGCTGATTTTTAATCTTCAACTACTTATTGAGCA
>NZ_JAGXJT010000146.1:0-273 GCF_019091205.1 Bacillus sp. GbtcB14 | reverse complement strand
AGGTCGAATTATGTTTTGACCATAACTTTTGACTCTGGACTCCGTTTTGGCATTCTTTATGTCGTTTGAAAGCTCGTTTCAAGCTCTATATGTTAATCTGTAAATGTAATGCTAATTATTTGATTATTGAAAGTGAATTTTGGGATGAACCCTATTGGTGAAATCTTGGGAACGTGTGACAAGGACTACCGACGCTTGCTCAGGAACACCTAGGGATTTGGAATCTCCACATTTGTGGGACATCGGTAAGACAATAGTTGCATGTAGAGATAT
>NZ_JAGXJT010000145.1:0-273 GCF_019091205.1 Bacillus sp. GbtcB14 | reverse complement strand
TACATATTCTGGGATTTATACTCCCGCCCGGGAGGTCGAAGCCGGACGAAAGTGCTATATTACAGGCCCTCTCTCAAACGCCTCACCAGCGGGAGCAAGGGCTCCACAAAATTAAATGTATCAACCAGCGACAGGAGGAGCGGGAGCGCCATGAACACTGGGAACAAGATAAATTGAAACGATTAGCCGACCTATTAGCCCTGATAGGAGGAATATTTCACCCCGAAATCCATAGGAAAGGCAACCCGGCTATATTTCTTCAAGGCAATCCCA
>NZ_JAGXJT010000144.1:0-274 GCF_019091205.1 Bacillus sp. GbtcB14 | reverse complement strand
ATACAGGCGAAGGGAGATCCGATCGCTGATTTATATGAGGATATTGCGGCTGAAGAAAAGGCGAGAGCGACGTATCAATGGATTATTGATATTTCCGATGAAAGTAGCCATGTCGTTCTGTGGGCCAAGGAGTTGGCCAAGTCCATTGTCTACGGAGGACCGCTTGCCCTCCGACTTATTAACGACGGATCGCCATACTCACAAAGCAGATTAATAAGGCGATTGATGATGGAAATAAAGAAGCGTTCCTCACGCTTTCAAAAGGATATGCAGC
>NZ_JAGXJT010000143.1:0-274 GCF_019091205.1 Bacillus sp. GbtcB14 | reverse complement strand
ACCAGTTGAGACTATGCAATTGTATAGGTCTATTATTTGAGCATTATGATACTTTTACAATCACATGACCTGAGATATCCTATATGGTAAACAAAGTGTGCCAATATATGCACAATCCTCTTCAAACACACTGGCTGGCAATAAAGATGATACTAAGGTACATAAGTGGAACTCTCAACCATGGCCTTCATATCAACAGGTCCTCACACCATGAGTTTGTAGCCTTTTGTGATGCTGATTGGGTATCTCACCCTTATGATAGAAGGTCAACCTC
>NZ_JAGXJT010000142.1:0-274 GCF_019091205.1 Bacillus sp. GbtcB14 | reverse complement strand
CACCGTGACGCCGAGTATGCCGGCGGTCATCCCGTTTTTCAGCGTTTTAATCACGTAGGGCTCGGCCCATTCCGGCCGCTGTCCGTCCGCGTCAAACAGGTTGGACACAATGACGGGAAACGCGGCATGGGTATATAAATCCGCCAGCTCATCGTGAGGCAGCGTAATTCCTTCATTATTCCCGACGGCAGCCGCATCGATCTCAAGCCGGTTTATCAAGCCGACATTCGCTTTGCCGAAGGTCGCTTCCGTTATCATTTGGAATCGGTCCATA
>NZ_JAGXJT010000141.1:0-274 GCF_019091205.1 Bacillus sp. GbtcB14 | reverse complement strand
ATGACAAAGGCCTTCAGCGAACGGGGCGATCACGTTCATTATATCTCAACGGAAAAATACAAAAGCAGACTGGAAGGAGTAGGGGCGAAAGTTCATCTTCACAGCGATCTGCTCAGAATGACACCCATTGATCCCGGCAGTCCGTCCGGCATACTTGCATTTTTAAAGGTTCATATCAAAACGTCACTGGAGATTTTACATATTGTGCAGCGGCTGGCAGAGGACATTCAATGCGACGCCGTCTATTATGATAAATTCGGTGCGGGAGAGCTGG
>NZ_JAGXJT010000140.1:0-274 GCF_019091205.1 Bacillus sp. GbtcB14 | reverse complement strand
TATTATTGTTAGGTAAGAAATTCATATCACTTTGCACAAATTCAAAAAGTATTAATCCTACGTATCTTCGTGTATCACATGAACTAACATGGAATGATTTACTTACGAAAAAGGTTACGACTCGTAAGAAACCCGCAGCCGCTTGGAGTAGGAAACTGCCAGATACTTTGCAAAGAAAAGGACCAGGAGTAGAAATTGCTACCACACCTGCAGACGTAGTGGCGATGTTTGGGTTGAAGGGGATGCAATTTGGTCATTATTGCACCGAACAATA
>NZ_JAGXJT010000139.1:0-274 GCF_019091205.1 Bacillus sp. GbtcB14 | reverse complement strand
TGCTGCGGAATCATTTAAAAACGTAAGTGATAGTTTGTTATCAATTGATACAGATGATTTATTAGAAATAATGACCTATAAAGCTAAAAAATTCAAGATAAAGGATATCTCCAAGTTAGAAGTAATGCTTGAAGGTGTAAAGGAACATGGAGAAGCAGTAAAGCTTGTTCAAAATTATAAAGCGATAATTAGTGAAATGAAGAATTATATGGATATAAAGGAAGATTTATGGAAAGAAATTTTCAAAGAATATTTCTCTGAGAGCTTTATTGAA
>NZ_JAGXJT010000014.1:0-92437 GCF_019091205.1 Bacillus sp. GbtcB14 | reverse complement strand
GAAACAAGACGCAACTTGCTTCTACAACTCAACCACAACACAAAAAAAGGTGTGGGAATAAACGGAATCAATTAAACAATAAATATATCTGTATATTAAACTATCTTTATTTTTAATGCAAGTAAAAAAGAGTGAAACAACCGTATCACTCTTTCATCCATAGTATATTATTTGCTCCAAAATTCATTATAATACCAAGCTCGATAAGAAATATGTTCTGATACATCCATTATTTTCATACGTCTTCTATGATTTTAGGGTGAACAGGTATACTATATATCTTCGCATCGTCTGGTTTCATCATATCTTCTACTTCAATTTTTACAACTTTTAGATGGTACGGCATACGACCATTACTAAAAATATCCCCTACACAAATTGTCCAAAGACTTGTTTCTATTTCAGTTACATTATTCATTTTATATTCTCCTCTATAAATTAATAAAAAAGACATTGAACAAATACGTCCAATGTCTTTTTCCCTCTTATATACTAGTTAACTCAAAGTATAATTTTTCTGGTTTTCCATACATGCTAATTTCATTTTGATATACGACAGCTAATGGCTGAGGCATCTCAATGCTTTCCATATAGGATAATGAAGCAGCTGCTTCTATTTTTTCTTTAATCTCATTAGGAATGGCTGAATAAGATAAGCTATTCATTTTACTTCCTAATTTAGTATCTGTAGCAGCTTCATAATAAATTTCGGTAATTATGACCTCATTATCATCTGGATCATACATATATCCTCGGTTAACTGTAATCATATTGTAGTGCTCCTCTCAGGTTTACATTTTCTAATTCCTTGTGCTTTTAGCATTGCAACAAGTACCTTACTTATATATAAATCCCATATTTTCTATAGTTGCATTCCATTCTATAACTACTGTACTATGTCTCTTTTATAAATTGTTCTTAAAAACGGAGAGTTCAGAAATTCTTAACAAAAGTAGGATATGATAAAGCCCTGGATTTGGTTATAATTTCTTACCGCTTTTAATATTTGAGATTCTTTAAATTTGCTTTTTTACAGTGTAATTGCATAGACCCAGGAGCCTTTTTCAAGCCTGAATGTATCAAGATCTTTATCTATACGATAGAAAACATTCAGTTCATACTCTGAAACTACTGCAAAATACATATAAACTGTCCCTTTACCTAAATATTCAATTCTCTCAATTGACAAAGAGAACATATCCCTCATAAGTTGTTTACAATGTAAAATCTCTTTTAATTCTTTTTCAACATTCATATATATACACCTACTTTATTAAATTTTTGGTAGTAAATTTGCTATAACACATGGTAAATCTACAATCTTTTGACGATGATAAATTTCTTCTACTGTGTCATAGATTGCTATATGCCCATAATCTACCTTTACTCGCTCACGCAAACCTAATCGATTAATATTAACGTACTCCACTTCTCCATAATCACTCTGCGCTTCCATTAAATAAAACCCTACTGCCTCATATGGACTATTGGCTGCAATAATTTTTATAGCAAGTTCTTCTCCATAACTAACCTTATAAAATTTCATTTGTACTTCCCCCTTGAAATAGAAAAAAGCACCTTAAAATTGTGCTTTAATCACTTTTATTATTCGTTTAGCCTAAATGGTCTAATACATGTATTTCCTAACTTAAAGACAACACAAAAAGGGCTTCTTTAAGTCGATTAAAAATGTGTATAGCAAAATAAGCTATATATACACTAATCGGCTCAAAGAAGCCCTTTCACAAATGAAACAAGACGCAACTTGCTTCTACAACTCAACCACAACACAAAAAAGGTGTGGGAATAAACGGAATCAATTAAACAATAAATATAGTTATATATTAATCTATTTTTATATCATATTCAATTGTTTTAAGGAAACAAAAATAAGAAGGGAATTTATATATAGTTGTTTTATGTACCATATAATAATGCCCCTGTTTCAACGTTTATAAATCCCCTCTTATTTCAGTTCTTGTTGTTACACCATGTACTGCATTTCAAAATAAAGTTTTTCTGGTTTTTGATTTTGGTCTAAATGACATAGTATTTCTGGAATGGTTTGTTCTTCTACTTCCATACTTTCCATATAAGACATACTTTCGTTTTCTTGAACTTTTTTAAAAATGGAAGTAGGTAGTTTGTCTGCAGAAAACACACCCATTTTGCTTCCTAACTTTTGTTCGGATGCAGCGTTGTAGAAAATTTCGTTCACAATGACCTCATTATCATCTGGATCATACATGTACCCTCGTTGTATACGTAGCAATTTGTTACTCCTTTCAAATATATTCCTTTACACGAATGTTTATATTTGTATATATTGTTTTTCTGTATAAAGGTGTCAAAGAATATTATTTCGTAAAATCCGTAATTTGTATAGAGGGAGATACAGGATAATTCGTTTTCTTAAATTTTTTTTAAATATTCCACGCTTTTTTATATAACAAACAAGCCACCCTTTAAAATGAATCAATAGCTTGTAAGGGCGGCTTAGTTTGTTGCGAATAGCTTTGTATTTAATTGTTTAATCTCTCCTTCTGCAAGGGGCTGGTAAAATGCATGTTGTAATCCTTGTATATGCAAGGTTTCTCCTATACATAACAATACTTTACCAGGGAGCAGGTCGAGTAATAGTTCATTATTAATTTGCTTTGCTTGGTTTTCAGTAGAAACATAGATAACTAACACTGTAGGATTGTTTCCTAAATCTTGCATAATAACATCTTTTCCTGATTCTACGAAATCTTTCCATCGAGCAATAATTCGTTTTAAACGATCCTTTTTATCTGTTAGTAGAGTGGAGTATACAACGAAATTAAATATGTGATTTACTCCGCCTTGCACTGCAAAACTTAAAGGAGGGGTAAAAACCCCTTTACTAATAGATGGATGCATAATATGACCTAAAAACGATGGAGCATAACGCAGGTGGCAGATTAATTCTATATCGTGCCAATAACGTAAGTGAACATATTTACCGTGATTATCAATTCGTTCTGGGGCAAAGAAGAACATATTTCCTTGCCAGTATTTTAAAAATTTGTAACCATTGTCGGATAACGTATATGTTTCTTCAAAGATCTCCATTTCAAAACTCTCCACTTGCCATTTTTCAATTAGACGGTAGTAAAGTAATCCTTGAAGTGCATCATTTATTTTCTTACGAGAATATTTATCCTTAAATAAATATAATAAATGATTAAATCGAACAGATGTATGAACACCAATGAAAGCAAGTAAGGTATACTGTTCTTCTGTTAAACGCTGCTTAAACTTAACCAATTCGTCAAAAGAATGGAATACATAGGTTTTATCCAGTTCATGTATCCGATATATTTGAAGTCCCTGTACATCCTCACTTGATAAATGAGGAATAGAAGGGACATAAGTGGGCAATTGTTTCTCTATTGTACGCATAGTCATCCATTAAAATTGGAAAATTGACGAATTAGTTTTTTTACTTTGTCCCTGCGGATAATTTAGGATACGCACTGTACCTTTTCTATTTTTCGCGTCGATATTAAGCAGCTCACATGTAACAATCGTTTGATTTTTCGCATCTTCTACAGTTGGATTAGCAAGATTACGGCTCTTAAGTCCTTTAAACTGAATTCCTGGTGCAACCTCTACGAAAATACCCGCAATAGCGTCTACCCCTACAATTTTACCTACAAATCGGTCACGGCGTTTCTTTAGTTCTAACAACTTTTCAATTGGATCTGTTTCTAGTTTCTTTTTATTTCCTCTAAATTCATAACGGCCATTCTTTTCCCCTACTTTATCGATGATAAGTTCTACAACATCACCAATGACAATATCCTCCGGACGGACGAATGTATAGGACCAGTGTGAGTACCGTACACCTATTGTTACACCGTGTACTTCAACTAAGACTGTTTGTGCAGATGGGATATGTCCTGAAACGGTTCCTGTGTATACCTTGTTGCCCTCTTGCGCTGTCACTTCTTCATATAATCTTTTTTGAAGTGCCAATTCTCCTGCAGTGATAGATACAACAGCAAAGTTGCCTTCCTCCGTTTTTTGGAAGTGTTCAATGATTAAAGGCTTGGTTCTACCAACTAGCCATTGAGGATTTTTAGGAACATTTATACCTGCCTCTGTAATGGGGCAATATGCTGTTGTATGAGTACCAATTTGCATTGTAAGTACTTGTATACGCTCAGACTTTCCGTTTTTAGTTGGGAATAGCTTTTCAGATACGACTGTAATCAAGCCTTTTCCTACAGTACGCTCACGTTTCATACGGGCTAATTCCTCTAGTTCATGATCACGTACTCGCTCAAATTGATTAAAGTTTGTTTCTAGCACTGTGTCACCTTGTAGGTTCTCTGCTTCAAAAGCCATTCCAAGTTCTTCTACAGTTTGAGTGTTTGTCTTATCTTCTGCCATTATATTTTCCTCCTAGAACGTAAAAAAGGACACACCTGTACCGTTGGGATGGTACGTAAGGTGTGTCCTTCACGTAAATTATGGTTTATTTATATAGTTGTTAATACAAATATAATGGTATTTCTACTCAAATGCAAGAATAATTTTAAAATCATAAGTTTGCTATAGGTTAAATCAAAATCTAGAATGCAGCCTTACTAGGGGGACCGCTAGTATTTCGGAAAAAACACGCTAAGAGTATGCATAATTTTATACAATTTTTCGAGTAATTCAGTAACAAACGAGAACCCTAAAACCGCGCCAAGATAGGAATGTATAAAAAATTGAATAGATCCATAGAACAAAAAAAAGCGGACTCCCTGTGAGAGTAAGGGCCCGCTTTTTTCCTCTCTACCAATAATGAGACGTTATGTCAACTTCACATGAATATGATATACAAAACAAAAATACTATTTTAGATGCAAACACATATAAGATATCTAAAGTTATAGATGAACAGAATGTACTATTGAAGAATATATAAAGAATATATAAAATATATATCAAATATAGTACAAGCCTATTCATTACATCCTTAGTAAAAATAAAATTTTATGGCTTTTGGAGGAAAATATATGCCCAAAAAAGTTCTCTTGTTTACAGATTTGGGAATTGATGATGCGTTTGCTATTCTGTACACCTTTTTTCGTAATGATATCCAACTTGTGGGGATTGTAGCTGATTATGGAAATGTATCGAGAGAGAATGCTATAAAAAATATTAACTATTTGAAGTATATTTCGGGAAGAAAAGAGATACCCGTATTTCTCGGTGCTTCTGTACCTTTAACAGGTATATTGGTTCAATATTTTCCTGAAGTACATGGAAAAGTAGGACTAGGACCTATCATTCCACCTGAAATCCCTTATCCAATTTATCCCATGAATGATATTTACAAAATTATAAACTCAAATTTAGACGATCTTACAATTATCAATTTGGGAAGACTTTCCTCATTGGCTACGTCATTTATTTTGAATTTAGAAGCAATGCGGAATGTGAAAGAATACATTTGCATGGGTGGAGCCTTTTTTTACCCCGGAAACGTGACTGCTGTGGCTGAAGCTAACTTTTACGCAGACCCTTATGCAGCAAACTTAATTCTGCAGCATGCGAAGAATTTGACAATTATTCCATTAAACGTCACCCAACACGCGATTGTTACACCTGAAATGGTTCAACAAATTGATGCATTTCACCGGAATACACAAGACCTTGCAGGACTCATCATCAAACCTATGTTAGACTACTACTATAATTTCTACTCTAAATCGAATCCTGGCATAGGAGGAAGCCCTATGCATGATTTTGTAACAATATGGTATTTGTTGAATCCAGATGCAGTTCGTCTGTCAAAAGTGCCCATCAAAGTAATTCCCGATCAAGGAGAAGGATTTGGTCAAAGTATCGCAGACTTTCGTTTTGTGACAAATCCAGGTTATAAAACACATAATATCGCTTTTCAGTTCAATTATGAAAGATTTAAGAGAGATATTATGGAAACATTTTTAAGGAAAAGACTATAGCATATCCTAAGTAAAGATAAAAATACATATTTAAAAAAGAATTATTTATAGTTGGATGTATTGTAGTTGCTATGAGTTTACTAAAATAGAACTTCCTATATCGAGAATTATGTAAATAAGCTGCCTATATGGGCAGCTTATTTTATTTTTGGCTTAGCGTGGTTTTTTCCGAAATGCTGGCTATACCAATACTAGATTTAATTTAAGATTTACAAACTATTAATCAAAGAAATTATTCAATTCCTTACTCATTACGTTCGATGTTCTGGGCTTTGGTTTCTCATTTTTATTAAGCAGCGACTGCGTAGTATTATTCTTATTTTTTTGATGAGATTTTAAGTGCTCTTGGCGTTCTTTATAACTCATAGGTTTATATTCTGGTTGCTTCTCATCATTTTTCGAATGCTCTTCTCTATTTTTTTCTAAGTTTTCTTGTACCGTAATACTAATAGATTCGTAAACTTTTGCTACATCTTCATCTAGCTTGTTTTCTTCGATATGATTAAGCGTTTCTTCAATTGGAACCGTGTTGATTTCTACATGTGTTTCTTCTAGCTCTGTTATTGTAACGGGAAGTGAAGTAGATTCTATACTTGTTTCTGCAGTTCCTATCATTGTAACGGGAAGTCCATCAGATGGGAATTCTTCAAACAATGGTTCGGTCTCAACAGGAATCACGGAATGAATAATGGAATCTTTATTCCAATCTTGCTCTAACATAGTAATAGATAATTCTTTGTTTAGTTCTGCTACCTCCATGTTTATTTCATAGCATTCTTCCATAGGAGGTAATGCTATATCTATGGTTTCTTTAATATCTTCTTTCACGGCCGGTTCTTTTATTTCAGAGCTTATACTTTCTACATGTGTTTCTTCTGCTATAACAGGCAGTTCACCATTTCGTTGTAGGGCATCTATTAATCTCGATGCACGTGTATAACTAATTTTAAATGTGTCTTGTAGTACAGATACAGAGATACTTTCCGATTCCTTCACAAAACTTAAAATATCGTCGTATAGAATATCCTTAAAGGAGCTAGTTTCCTCTTGTTCGATTCCTTCGCCTTCAATTGGAATTGCTACTTCCTGTGGAATAGTATTATCAGGTGAATGGGTAGTAGTAACACTTGTTGTTTCTGGCATACTACTATTATTTGAAATTAATACTTTACGAGGTCCATCCCCTGTGTATGAACTTACAACTAGATTTTGTTCTAACTTCTCAATATATTGCATAGATTTCATATAGCTAATCTTGAATTTTCTTTGCAGAAGAGATGGCGAGACTTGTTGTGATTCGATAATAAATTCTTTAATATCTTCATACAACTTATTTTCAACTTCATCATCAACATTTTCCTGCTGGCTCATTGCTGCGGGATCATTTGGTAAGGTTTCATTTTGAGACTTGTGTCCCTTATAATCCTCCAATGATACAATGTGTTGATGCTCCCTGTTTGTTTCCATGGAGTTATTCTGTTCAATCTCACCTTCTTGGATAGATGGTAATGGTTGTATTTTCTTCATGTTTTCTGCATCCACATGCTTCATAGGATTAGCTTTTTCTATAGATTCATTAATAAGACGAAGACGCTCATTTTCCCAATATTCCCCTGTTTTTGTATCTACTTGAATGATCGCTTGGGCGAATTCTTCTTTTGGTACAAAGTTACTTGTGATTTGTTGTACAGGTTGCACATGATTATCTTGTACGATACGAGCAGCACAGATGAATGCACCTTGTGCCATGATATCTCCTGGTGACATAACAACTTCTTTCGTTTTTTGATAAGTTGATCCTAGTCGACTAACTGGATTCTCTTGCATAGGGGAAATGCCCTGTTCGGATTCTGCCTCTTTAAATTCCTCTTTCTCACCAAACATGTCAGAGAAAATTTTTGCATCATATGGTGTTACATCTCCAAATATCATTTTGTTACGGAATGAACCTAATAAAGTAAACATGTATTGTTCTGTGAAGTCGAGAGCTAATTGTGATAGCGTTTGGCTAGCGATTGTTAAAATCACTTTATATTTACGAGATTGTGCAGGGAATTCTTTAAACGGCCGCACAACATAATCCGGGAACTCATCGACAATTATGTGATGGTAAGGTGAGACGTTTGGTTCTCTACGGAATACCGCATTCTGCATACTTAATAATACAAATTTTCCCAATACGTTAGAAAGGTCTGCTAATTCCCCTTTTGCAGTGTTAACAAGTAGAATGCCACCCTGCTCTAAATGGACATCGAAATCAAAATCGGATTTTCCAAATAAAACACGTCGTATTAAGACGTTTGACGCCAAATCTTTTAATATGTTGCGTAAACCTTTTACATATTCTTCTTCTCTGTCATAATGCATTGGTTGTCCGCGGTATTTTCCTGATTTATAAACGGCTGGTTCACCTTGAAAATCCATTTTTTCACGAATGGTATTATCAAACCACTCGTCAATACCTTTTATAATTTTATATTCATTTTTTTGGTCACGTGAAGCAGCTCCACTTTGAACAAAATCATATAACTTTTCGACCTGTACCTTTAATAGTTTATGCATACGGTGAACACGTTCTACATCGTCGTACATCTCAATTAAATCATCGAAGGTGACATCTTTTTGTGGATTGTGAAGCTTTAATAAATAGATATGTTGTTTAAGGTGGTTACGTTGCGCTTGTTCAAAGAATGCATTATTAGATTCAGACAAACCTTGAATAACCATTGCGAAAACCTCTGCAACTTTATCAACTGGTCCCCGCAGAATGTTTATATTCTTGGTATCGGGATTAGTTGGATCAATGTAATAAACTGAGCTTGCTGGGATCTTATGTGCTTGTACCAATTTAAATACTTTTTGACATAAATCATTACTGGGTTCAATAACAGTGACACCATTTAAAAATGTTCCTTTTACTTCTTCTGTATCATAATCATTCTTTTTATAAGCAGTTTCAAACTTATTTATGAAACGCACCATCCAGTGTAAATCTTGATTTATCATAGGAATAATTAAACTTGATGTTTTACCAGAACCAATTGGCCCAATAATAATTCCATTTAACGTTCTATCTTTCCCTTTAATTCGGACCATTTCTTTATGTTCAATATGCGGTCCAATTTCTACATCAGGATATATTTGTTCTTCTTGGCTATTAAACCATTTTTGTAATTTGTGATTTTTATATTCGTATTTTTGTACCCACTGTAATATCTCTTCTCGGTAACGAACAATATGCCCACTATACCAAAGTGTAAACAAAATCATAAATACTGTTGGTAAAAATACAAAAATCATAGTGAGTGTGTGAAAATTGCCTGTTAAGACATGACCTAAGGCTTCATACTCACCAAAATTAAGATGTTTTGATTTATCGGTAAGATAAGGAATAACCTTTGCATGGATCGGAGCAGTTGCAAACCATAAAAATTGAATATCAACCGCAATATGAGAAGCAATCAAAATTATTAATTTACCATTCTCTACATGCAAAGCTGGAATACGACTATAAAACCTAAAGCTAAATTCTCCTAGTAGCAAAGAGAAGAACATTAAAATAAGCGGTACATATGTAATTTCTATAGGATAAGACGGTGGTTCAAATGCATAGTAGAGTAACTTGATGTAGTTTACTAAACCGAATCCAAACGAAAGAATGAATCCGCTAATTAAACCGATAGTAGTAAATAACGGTAATCGTTGTTTAAATGTCTCCATATAGGCTCACCTACTTCTTACAGATACAGTTGAGCTTTATGTTTAAATTGGAATCGATTATTAAATTTTGGTGGGAATAGTTCCTTTGATTTTTCGAGAAAGAATTTTGCTGCATCTTCAGTTTGTTTTAAATATAAATCAATACTCTCTCTTTCACAGAGTTGATTGTATTCTTCTTGAGAAAGTACCGCGATATTTATCTCAATTTTTTTATCTGTTGCCGTTTCAATTATGACATCGTACCAATAGAAATTTGGTTTCCCTGGAATTTGGATATCTTGTAGAGAAACACTAAACGTTGCCCCCTCTTCTGTAATATGATTAAGGACTAGTTCCGGGTTTTTAAATGCTTCTCTAGCAGAGAGCACTCCCCCAGTAGTAGTAGTTGCATATTGTAAATCCATTTTGATTTTCCACCTTTCTCCATATAAAAAAAGGCAAGCGACACCCACTGTAAAAACAGCGTGTGTCGCTTGCCTTAATTTCATATGTTCTGATTTGATTGTAGTTTTTTGTGTTTAGTTCAAACGTAATTCTATCACCTTAAACAATAAAAATCAATAAAATTGTATAAAAGTATATAAAAAATTAACGATTAATATAATTCAACAAGCTTACGTCTTTTCGGATGTATGTTATTTGCAGTACGTGCCATGATCTGTTCATCTGCGTCGATAGTAACATCTTCATTTTGGAGGGATAGCAGTAATACGTTGTCATACGTGTCCATTAAAAGTATATCTCTAGTCTTTTTGCGCTTTGGATAAATTACAACAAGTGGCACCCCTTCATCACCTTCTCTTCTTGAAAACACAACATCGTCTAATCTAGCAATCATTCGGTAATCATTTTCATTCCCAAAAATAAAGAAGAAATCTTGCATTACATCTTTATCTCTCTTATACGTTCGTCTAAGACCACCATCAATTTTCTCTTTAAATGTTTGAACTGTTTCAACAAATGCATAGCGCCAATCGGCATCTCCTACTGTACGTTTAGATAAAGGTAAGAGAATATCTTGTTCAAAGTTTTGATTATCATCTATTCCTAGAAGAATATCTGAAATAACATCCCCAGCTTCTTTCAAAGAGCAGATGTGCATATTTAGGTTTGGTAGATTCATTAAATGTTCATGATATTCTCGCATAGAAAATAAGAGATTTTTCATACGTACGTATGGAGGTTCTGCATCTTCTGCAAGGAACATCGACTTGTCATACATAACAAAAACAACAGTTATATTCTTAGTGTTTTTTTGTGCATATTCAATATACTTCCCAACCTTTTCAACTAAGGTAGCATTGGTTTCTTTACACATATCCATTTCAATGTAAATATTTTTGTCTTTATATGAAATGTGTTCATCAGGAATTAGAAGTAAACCTGCATCTTCAATTTCTGTTTTCTTTTGTTTTTGATGATATGAGCGAATATCTAACTCACATAATATCTTATTCGTATTGGTCTTTTTCGACACTTCTAAAAGTGTGCGTACTAATATTTCTCGTGAGCAGAGTGTATGTAGTGAGATTGACGAAGAATATCTACGTTTTGAAGATCCTGCAGGAATCCTTCCTAATTCTTGAAGGTAATCAACCATTCTATCTTTTAAGGAGAATGTCGCACGTCTGGTTATGCTGTCATCTCTTTTATCAATTTTTTTAGTCAGGATAGCACCATATTTTGAAAAACGATTAAGTTTCGTAAACACACTATCCTCAGAAAAATCTCTACCCTCAAATGCACTATAAAGCTGAGTAATTTGTCGTGTAGTAAGATGCCTTTTGTAATATAAAAATGTAAATACAAATATATCGACCTCTTTTAAACGAAAGGATTTCTGTGTACCTTTGCTTGTATATTTATACGTTGTACTTTTCATTATATGCAACTCCATAACTCGAATTTATTTTCAATAAATAACAACCATTTCTATATATCTTATTACAGCAAAATTTAGTTGTAAATTATTAAAAGTTTAAGCTGAATTTGCGTTAATCTAGATACTAAAACTCGTACGCTGAAGTTTGGATTACTTCTCTTCCTAAAATTTCGCTAGAAACATTGATTTATATAGTCTTTCGGTTCTTTTAAAATTGTTCGGACGGAAGACATGTTTTAACCGAACAATTTTTTTAAGGTTCAAGTATTGGATTAAAATCGTTAGGACGGCCTAACAATTTATTTAAACAATTACATTATATAAAGACATGTTACACATACAGAAAATATAATAGATTAATCACTTGTGCATTGTAGTTTCTTTTTGCTATTGAAATAGAAAAAGACCGACAAAATTATATTTGTCGGTCTTTTGTTTAGAATGATAATTTCTTCTTTGCTGGTTGTGAATCGTCAGCAACTTCTACTTCAGGTTCAGCACCAAAATTCAATTTTTTCTTTTTAGGTTTTTCTTCTTGTACTGAATCATCGAATGCAAAAAGTTTATTTAAAACAGCATTGGATTTCTTAGAATTAGCTTGCTCACGTTCTTCTTTAATTCTCGTAATCTCATCAATAATATCACTCACACGTTTTGGCAATGGTAGTCCTGCAACAACTGAATAGAATTTTACTATATCCTCTTCTTTTTTCGCTGTATGTTTATTAACATATGGAGCTATAGGACGTTCATCTACATATGGAGTTCTTTCTTTTAAGAAGTTTTCCATTTGGTTAAGGAAAGAGAAGTTATATAATCGACCTGCTCGTAGCGGCGATGTAACGATAGATAGTGCGCTCTTTTTAGCACTTTCTAGCTCTTCTCTTTCTGTATCGTATAAAACACCTTTTTCTAGTGCGTTCCCTAACTGAGTCAAGTAACCTAGCGGGTTTTCAGTATCTAATTGATTTGATTTTAGTTCTAGTTTTGCTAATGATAAAACGCCTGGTGTATTAATTACTTGAGCAAATTCACTCGCATCAAAATGTGTATCTGAAAACGGTGTAAATGACGAAGTAACTAGGTTAATCTCATGTAATGCATCAGCAATATATTTGTTACTATAGCTAGTATATTCGTTTGCTAAAGCACTTGGATTTTCCTCTTCAAATTTTCTATATAGTTTAGCGTTATCTATTAATACAATTGAGCCAAAAGCTTCTTGGTTCATAGCAATACTACGAATGCGTGAAGTTGCGTTTTCTAATACTTTTAAAGCCTCAGCATCACGTGGTAAAGTCAGTAACAATCCAAAATTGTAATCATGTTCATATAGCATTTCAATTGCCTTTAATAGAGCGCCAGTTCCTGTTCCTCCACCAAGACCACACGTAATCCAAATAAAATCACGATCTTCAAATTCCTGTTTTACCGCTTCGAAAATCTTTGTTTCATGCTTTACAAATGCTTCCTCTCCAACCTGTGGATTACGAGCTGCACCCTGTTCATATCCTTCTAACTGTATTTTACGAACGTTTCCTGTATTTTTAATCTCAATTTTATTAAAATCTTGACTATTTGTATTAACAAGAATCGCACGATATGGGTATTTGTTATTTTTAATTTGAGTTTCTTTATTTGCGCACTCTGCTGCGATTGCACAACCACCCATACCTAGTCCTAAGAATCCAAATTTCAAACTAATATTTCCTTGGCTTTCTATTTCTGAAAAATTGCCTGCCATATGTATTTCCTCCTCAAATATATATTTTAGTTGTTTTTCTCAACTCGTTTTTCCAGTTCCTTAATTAAAACATTCCCTAGATCTGTTACGTCATAAATTCGAACACGTCCTATTGCTTTGAAAGATATTAACCCTGCTCCTTCAAGTCTTGCAGTCATAATATCCAAAGCATATCGCGATGGAAGTATTTTTTTACCCTCATAATCTTTTTCATTCTCAATTTGATAGTCTTTATGATATTGGTTGATATAATCCCATAACTTTTCTTTGTTCATTGCGCCCTCGGCGTATAGCACACGTAAAGCCCAAATCCCATCATTTAAATTCTCACAAAGTACATCAATAATTTCACTACTACTCATTGATATATTAGACAATAATTTCACACCACCTTTAATAAACAATAAATTTTATCTATAGGTACAAAAAGACAAGATAATCATACGGAATTTAATACCGTTATAAAAGCCGTAGATACTTCCGTATATATTTCCGAAGTATCGTATGTAATAACTATAATACATCTACAGATGATAATCAAGAATCTTATTAAATCAATACTTTAAATACTTCCGTAATAATTACCGTAATTAATATTTTAATTGTTACGCATTTATTACGGTAATAAACACTGTAATGAATACGTAATGATTATAAAAGATGCATTTTAATAAGTGAAAATCCATGTAAAATTTTTAGTTCAGTTCACAGAATTTTAAGGTGATTTTGTACATAATCAAGTGTTAATCACGCTCACCCGACTAATCACCGCTCGATAACATAGGTATTATTGGTATGCAGCTAAATAAATGAGCAGTGAATGATTGAGTGATCAGGTATAAAAGTCCATGATATTTTATGTAATCTACAAAGGGGTTCTTTTAGTTTCTATAGAATTTTTATATAATGTATTATAGGACAGGCATCATATAGTTAGGTGGTGAGCAAATGATTGATGAACAGTTAAGCGATGGTTATTATCGCGTATCTGAAGTAGCAACCATGCTTGATATTCCTGAAAGTACTCTTCGTAGATGGTTGAATGATTTCGATGAGTACTTGAACATAAAAAAAGAACGCCAACTTAAATATGTTCATGAGGATAGTATTGATACAGTAAAAAAGATTAAACATTATTATTCTGAGTCAAAGAAAAAGCACGAAATTGTTGGGCTTTTAGATATGGATCCGACGGTTATTCGCAATGTTTATGCTGAAGATGTTGACGGTGATGGTGAACCAAAAGAAACATCACTAGTTAAAGCACAACAGGTCAATCCAGACTTTATAGAAGCTTTGACGGAAAAAATTACTGAGGAAGTTACAGCTAAAGTGACTGAAGAATTAACAAAACAAAATATGGAATTCTTCGCTGCGGTGGCTAAACAAAGTCAGGATAATTTCGATAGAATCAATAAGCGATTAGAGGAACGTGACGAAAAGTTAATGAGTACTATACGATTAATTCAAGAACAAAAAAGTGCTAATGCTCAGCGACAAGAGAATACTGAACAAAAAGGCGGCTTTTTCTCTAAGCTTTTTGGAAAAAAATAAAAAGGCTATCATTTGATAGCCTTTTTATTTTGCTTATTCTTAATATCATTTCAAAAGCTTAGTTCATTGATTATCAATATGATTCATTCACAGCTATTGTTTTACACTTATAATAATCATAGAACTTAGGTTTATTTTGCTATACAAAGAGTTTTCTAATTCTATTTCTTCCAATCTGTGAACTACCCGCCACTTAACGTCCTAATGGACTGTTTGAAGTGGTGGCTTCTCGGTTAGTCGTTACTTTTGATAGCTAACGAATTTGTCCTAAGACAACCGAGCTAACCCCCTCGTTCCAAGGGTTATTTTATTGCTATCTATGCCAACGCTAATAGGCGTATTGCTTCATTTTTGATATTGATAGCTGCGTTATAATCTCTATCAAGATTTACACCACATATACAAGAATATACTCGCTCAGACAATGACATGTTTTTCACATTTCCACAACTGCTACATGTTTTTGTGGAAGGAAACCATTTGTCTATTTTCATAAGTTGTTTGCCTTGTTCGTGTAGTTTATAAGCTAAAAAAGAAGTGAACATACCCCAAGCATTATCAGCGACGCTTTTTCCAAAATGAAGTGCTTGCGACATGCCTTTCATATTTAGATCTTCAATAGCTACAACATCAAAATGAGTAGCTAACTCTTTAGACTTATGATGAAGGAAGTTCTTACGTTGGTTCGCTACTTTTTCATGTAACTTAGCTACACGGATACGTTGTTTATTCCAACGAATAGAACCTTTTGTTCTTCTTGATAATACTCGTTGTGCCTTTGCTAATCGGTCTAACATTTCACGATAGAACTTAGGATAATTGGCTCTCTCATCCTCAGAACTAACGTATAATCGATCCATCGCAAAGTCTAATCCAACAACTGTTTCTACTTCATTTTGTACAATCTCTTTTTCGTATTCAGTCAAGATAGACACATAGTATTTACCAGTAGGTGTCATAGAAATCGTACATGACTTGATTACATGGTCTTGTGGTATTTCTCTATGCTGCTTGATACGTACCATTTTCAGTTTTGGCAATTTAATATGACCGTTAAGCAACATAATATTTCCGTTCACTACATTCGTTGTATAAGACTTTCTGTCTTTTTTGCTTTTGAATGTTGGGAAGTCATTTTGACCACGAAAGAAATTCTTATAGGCAGTTTGCAAGTTTAGTTGAGCATTTGCCAGTGCTAATGAATCAACTTCTTTTAACCACTCAAATTCTGCTTTGTATTTCGCAGGAGTGGGAAGCTTTTGTTTCTTTAGTTGTTCCTTATCATCTTTGTGTTTTTCATACGCTTCTTTCCGTTCGGCTAACATTCTGTTATACACGAAACGTACACAACCGAAGGTTTTACGCATAAGATGTGCTTGGTCTCCTGTTGGATACAAACGGAATTTATATGCTTTATTATGCTTTGTCATATCATTTCACCTCACTTTTCACTTTGATTTTCAATATATTTTTTTACTACGTCTATTGATGAACCACCAGTAGTTAGTAAGCAAAAACCTCTTGACCAAAACATCTCTTTCAATAGTTTCATACTACTTAATTAGTAGTATGAAACTATTTTTATATTAATCATAAAAAAACAGTTTATTCTTATTCAAAACTTACACCTTCACTCGATCACTCAACCATTCGCTAATCATTCATTCTAAAATAGTAATATGATTGACCGGTGATTAATTGACTGATTACAATTAGGTTTAATGCAATGAAATCAACCGTTCAATCACCACTCAACCTACATACGAAATAACAGTATTTACACACGAGTGACTGGTGATTAGTTGGGTGATTTAAGGTGTGGATAATGAAAAATGTGCCATTAATGCGCTTTATCGATGATATTTTGTTAATTGAGCGACAATCAGGCGGTTGATCAGAGGCTGTTTAAGTTGTTCTTACTTATTGTGAATTGACTTTTGATTGAGCGGTGCTCAACGAGGTGTTTGAGTGGTGGTTATTTATACATAGTCATTTAGCAAAGGTCATACTTTTGAAAAAATCACCTTGCAACCATGGGAAAAACTATATATGATGTAGTTACTTTATATTTTTGTATTTTTTTAGATACAAATTTATTAATAATAAAATATTTATATAATAAAAAATAAAATATAAAAAAGCAAAAAAAGGTTCATCAGCCCAATGAAATAGCGCCAACTACTTCATTGTGGTACACCGCACAAAAATCCCAAAAGAAATTTTCAATCGACCGCGGTAAACAAAGCCAATAAACCTTTTTATTTTGCATGAAATTATAAGATAATTTTACTGTATCTTATGTATTTGTGCAACTTAAAAAGGGGATTTCTTGCGTAATTTTAGGCATTGTTTACCGTTGTTATACAAGTATTACTCTTTTAAGAGAGTAGTATTTTTGTATCCGTGGTATGACAGTGCCTTTTTCTGCTCTTTCGAAAGGAGTTAGCAACATTATGCATACGCAAATGGCTTTTTCCCAACAGAACTTTAAAGTTCATGGGGTTAAATTTTTTGATGGACTATTAAACATCGTAAAACTAGAAAATGAAAGAAAAGAGTTACCATCTTCAGCTTTAGCTACTTACATCTTGCTTCACTTTGAATGCAATGATATAGGAATGCTACCACGTGAATTTCAAATAATGGATCTTGCTAAGAAAAGTGGGATTCCCTACACAACAATTTATACAGGGTTTCAAGTTTGTTTGGAGCGTAGACTCGTAAAAGAAACACCTGTTGGAAATCGTACTGTATATGAAATTGTAGATTATGCGTTGTATAACCACACTACTGCAGAAACTGCAAAGATGACAGGCATATCGCTATCGTATTTCCGTATTCCATTTCACCTAATTCAAACAACGATAATGAGTAGTCTAGTAAAGGCTCGTGATAATAGAGGGATTATATTCCTTTTAGATTTAATCAATACTTTTTCAAGAAAAGTAGGTATGGAACATTATAAACATAAAATTGAGGAGTTTCAGATTACAAGAAAGATGTCTTCCTTAAAAAGGAGATTAAATCGTAATGCAAAGAAAGTAAGACACTACATAGAAATTATTAACCCCATCGTGCAATTTACTGCAATCGATTCTAAAGAGAAGAAATCTAATGAAACAAGAATTACTAGTGCAAGGAAACAGGTAAAACAAATCATCATTGAGAAGTTCAACGTTGTATTTTCTTCAAACTGCGTAATTGAGAATGATAAAAAAGAATTACATAGACCAGTAGCGAAGTGCAGAAAAGAAGCGGTGTCTCGTTTGAAACATATGGGACAGGTGTTACGTAAAAAAGATAAAGAAAATATAATGACTGCATTTAGACAAGAAATTGTTGATATCGCAATCTATTTACCGACGAAACAAAAACAAAGTGAATTATTAATTTACGCAATGACTTATGCATTAGATCAAGTGGAAAGTTGTTTGAAAGAGCAAGAAATATTCTCTATTCCAGCATTTATGCGTGTAAAGTTTAGAGAGTCCTGGATAGGTTTTAAGGAAAAAAACTTGTCTACAGGGGAAAAACACGATGCAATGATAAATTATCATAAGAAGAATGGTGTTTATCCGGAATTTATGTGATTTTAAAAAAATATATATGGAAACCCTTGTTAAAAAGTTACTTAAAAGCAAGGGTTATTTGGCATGTTCTTTAATTTGAAGACATGCTTTTTTATTTAGGAAAATATATCTATTAGCATTTTTACGGAAGCATATAATTGATTTACGTTATGTTTGGTTACGACTCAGTATGTTCATAATTCGATTCAATACTTGTGGTTATCTTAGTAATATGATTCTAACCTTGTGAATTCTTAGTAATATGGTATTTAACTTCTTAATTTGTGATTTCTATGATGTAGAGCTTGTATGTAATGGGGATATTACGATAGTGAATTTAGCTTAATATCCAGGAACGTATGTAATACAAGGCTTTAGAGGTGTTTGCTGAATCTCTTTATAATTAATGATTGAGTTTAGTTATATATATTTCTTGTTGTTTTTATATAAAATACTTGGATTATTTATATTTAATTACTTGTATTTTTTTAAATTAAATACATAGAAAAATAGAAAGAAGGAATAAATATAAGTTTACAAGGAGGTAATTAATCTATTGACTTTTAAAATTCATAGAGGTATTCTTATACGTGAACTACAATTAATTAAGAGAAATATACAAATTAATAGATTTAATTTCTAGCTAAACGGACACACCGAAGGCACATAACCTGCCATCGGTGTGTCTTTTTTTTGTATAAATAACAATAAAAAGGGAGAATTTGAAGCTATGAACGAAATTGTGAACATGAGTAAAGAACGATTTACAAAGTATTGTGAGGAGAATGCAGCATTTGAAGAGGATATTAGTCGCATTATTAATCACTACTTTTTATTACTAGGGAATAAGGCAAATATCTTACAGGAAAGAGAATTTAATAACGAAATTGAAGAAAAAACGTTTAAAAATAATGTGAAACGTTTTGAAACTCTATTCCCTGCAGCTGTTAAAAATGCATTTTTAAAAGGATATCAATTATGCCTTGAGTTTATAAATCATCCTGAAACGCAAATTCCTGAGAATCTATATACTGATCCGAATTTTATAAAAGATATTCCTTTTGCCTTAGCAAATGCATCTGAATATGAATTGTACGAAATCATTCGTACAGATGAAACACAGGAATTTAGTGTATTTGCTATACGAACATATGAAGGGATTCGTCCATTGTTAGAACAAGTATTTTGCGAAGTTGCATTCACTGGTGCTGAATATGCTTTTGAACATGAGCGAATGGAAAAAGGACTTGAATTAAAGAAAGGTAATAGTACCTCGTTAACCAAAGTTCCTGTAGATCGTCTTTTCGCGATTACGCCTTCTGTTAATGGAGTTGTTGTACATGCGGAAGAACATTGCGAGATTTGGAATTTAAATTGGAATAGCAAAGTAACAATTAATGATCCTTTTATTGAGCTTGCTGAGGTTACGTTTATTCATCAAACAAAAGATATGATTCAAAAAAATATTGAAGATGGTGTTTTATACTACAGCATTCTTTATCTTGGTACACCTTTACATGAGATACAAGATCGATTAGAAATACGAGTAAAGCTAAATTCTGATTTTGGAGCTCCACGTACAATGGAACAAGTTGAAATTGAGTATATTTTGAATGAGATTATTGGGAAGGTTCATCTTGAGGCACAAATTCCAATTGAAAACATGATTTTAATCCAACGTTAGATTTTGTAGGAGGTTAACTATGGTGAAAAAAATCGTTTTAGCTATTAGTGATACTGTATATACGGCATATTTACGTGAGGATTTTATTGGTGCGGGATTTGAAGTAGCTGATAGTGATGTGATGCATATCAAGTATCTAGATGAAATTCTAGATACAGAACAGCCCGATATTCTATGTATTAATGACAAACGATTAAATATTGATGCGGGACATGAAGAGAAACGTGAATTGATTATCTTACAGAAACTAAGAGATATTCGCTTTAATCGAGATATTCGTATTGTGGTATTTACAGAGCGTGAAAATGATGATGAGTTTTTGGCGAAACTGATTTATCTAGGTATCTATGACATTTTTAACTCTCGTAGAATTGATATTGATAATAAAGTTATCCCGCAGCTGCTACAGGAGTCGGATATTAAAAATGTAGCAGAAATTGTAGGCGCAAGTCAGGCACCACAACAAACAAAGTTGTCCGAAGTTCCTGTTGATGAGGAAGAAGAGGAAGTATCAAGTAAATTAGAGAAAAGCGGCAACAGTGGAACTTCCTCTAGTTCCAATAAACTATTTAAAAACAAACAAAAGCGTAAGTCTGTTCCAGATGAGACTCCCCAAGCACCTATTATAAAAAAACAATATAAATTGGCTTTTGAGCCGGTATATGAAAAACAAATAGGTATTGCTATTCCGAGAAGAACAATTGTTGTGGCCAGCATGAACAGAAGAAGTGGTGCAACTTTTGTTTCTCATCTTTTATCTGCTTATTTAAATGAACTACAGATTGATGTGAATTATATAGAGAATCTATATGATGATGGCTACACGTATCCGTTATTAAAGGGATATACGGAAGCACCAGAAAACTATCGTAGTGAATTTATGTTGCAACGGTATAAAGAGATGTTACAGAAGGAATCTGATATATTATCAATTCCAAAATGGAAGCAAGGAAGAGTAAATTATATCGTAAAGAATCCTATAGTGGACCAAGAGCTGAAAAACGAAACAGAGCAGGACTTTGACCATTTTATTAAGGTATTATTGGCTAACCAAGAAGCGCCTATATCTATTATTGATGCGGGGTACGATTGGGATAAAGATTTATACCATGAAATATGCGAAATGGCAGATTATATCTTCTTTGTAGCAGAACCAGATCTGCATCAATTGCTAAAGATAGCACATCCTCTTACACAAAAGGAGAGAAAGCTTGTTTCATACTTAGCTTTAGAGAAAACGAGGATCATTGGGAATAAATTTTCTCCTGCACTTTTAAAGCATGAAGTAGTAGAAGAATGTTTTGGAGATAAGTTATTAACTGCTTTATCACCATATGTGATAGAAGATGTATTTGAATCACAATTAAATAGTAATACGTTACTATCTAGTCGGAACTATTATAAAGAGCTTGAAGGAATAATGAAGGAAATAGCAGAGTTATTGCTGCCAAACCAATTGTTGAATCAAAAGAAAAGTTCCATTTTAAGTGGATTTCGATTTCGGAAGTCTGAAAATTAAGGAGGGGTGAAGAAAGATGCAAAAATTTATAATAGGGGCCGCCTCACTATTATTATTTGTTGGTTGTCTATTTTTAATGACAGATATGATCATTGGAGATACAACACACACAGATAATAAGTCTGCATCAGAACGTGCTGGAAGTACAGCGATGGATAAAGCTGTAAAAGTAGGTGTTTTACGAGCGCAAGAAGAAATTGCTATTGAACCAGATATCGCAAAGAAAGAATTTGAAAAGTCTTATAAACAAAATGCAACATTTAAGGATCCTGCATCAAAACGAGAGTTTTCTATACATGCTGTACAAGAGCAACCTGCAATGATTGCGGTTGAAGGAGAGGCGGAAGCTGCTAGTTATACTAAACAATTTGATGAAAAGAAAGGCAACATTAAGAGTAACGCAAAACACATATTTATTTATGAAGCAGATTCTGACAACAAGAAAGCTGGAGGAAACGTGAAATAAATAAGAAAAAGTAGGTGTGTAAGTAATGCAAAATACAGTAACAACAGCGCTTTTTCTAACGCTTTCTTTATTATTAATAACTCTTATACCAGAAGGTGTACTGTATGGAATGCAGTTAGTAAAGGCACATGATTTTGCTTCTAGTACAGTAGAGTTAGCAGAACAAACAGGTGGTTTTCAGTACACATATGAAGGAAAAAACGTAAATCTAATTCCTGATATAGAGAAGAAAATGAAAGAGCAGAATATGGATGGATGGAAATATGAATATACTAAAGGGCGCGTAGATCATAATCAGCCATTAAATTTTAAGATAAAAGCTGAACATCACTTCTTTATTTTTAAAATGATAGGGATTGATAGTGTAAAAGCACCGATATGGGCTAACAAAGATGGAATGGGACAAATCTATTTCCGTTGAAAATCTCAATATGTATAAAAAGAGGTAAAAACTATACTGAAAAGTGTAGTTTTTTTACTAGAAATAAATATTTATAAATAAATATATAAAAATACTTTACAAGCCTATTTCTATATGGTAATATTTTCCATATAGAACAGCGGTTATAAAAAAACGCTAATTAATAAATTTATATGTTAAAGTATCTGGATTTTATATTTAAATTCGGTACAATAAAGGAATCTATAAAAAAACTAATATACTTGGAGGAACAAACAATGGCTAACAAATTTTTAAAAACAGCAACAGCATTAACAATTATGGGTACATCATTACTAGGAGCAGGAGCATTTACTGCTAAGGCTGATAGCACAGACTCATTAAAATTCAATGATGTTCCAGCAAATCACTGGTCTACAAAAGCAATTTATGATTTAACAAACCGTAAAGTAGTGCAAGGGTACGGAAATAATATCTTTGGCTTTGGTGACAATGTAACTCGTGGGCAAGTTGCTCGTATGATTTATATGTACGTAAAACCAGCAGATGCAGATGCTAGCTTCAAAAATCCATTTACTGATATCAGAGGACATATGTTTGAAAAAGAAATCAGAGCACTTGCTAAAGCAGGTCTGGTAAGTGGTTATGGTGAAGGGAAATATGGTCCAGATGATGTCTTAACTCGTGAACAAATGGCGCAAGTACTTACAAATGCTTTCAAGTTCAAATCTACTAAGACAACATCCTTTACTGACATTGATAAAAACTCATGGGCATTAAAAGCAATTAGTGCATTAGAAGAAAATGGCGTTACTATTGGTACAGGAGGTAAATTGTATTCACCATATGCACATGTAACTCGTGAACAATATAGTCAGTTCTTATATAACTCTATTAATGCAGTTGAAAAAGAAACAAAACCAGAAGTGAAGCCAGATCCAAAGCCTGAAACGAAACCAGAGGAAAAACCAGAAGTGAAGCCAGATCCAAAGCCTGAAACAAAACCGGAAGAAAAACCAGAAGTGAAGCCAGATCCAAAACCTGAAACAAAACCAGAAGAAAAACCAGAAGTGAAGCCAGATCCAAAGCCTGAAACAAAACCGGAAGAAAAACCAGAAGTGAAACCAGATCCAAAACCTGAAACAAAACCAGAGGAAAAACCAGAAGTGAAGCCAGATCCAAAACCTGAAACAAAACCAGAAGAAAAACCAGAAGAAAAACCAGATACAAATTTACCATCAAGTATAGATAAAGGCTTAGTTACAGAGGAAGTTACGTATAATCCAAACGCTATGAAAAACCCGATTGCTCAAAAATCCATTTCTACAGAAGCGCAAAATCTTATTAAGAGTGTGAATAGTAAATATGGTACTAACCTTAAGTATGCAGATATAAATGGAACAATTAGACTGGTTGATAAAAATATGTACTTACCAGCAGGTACAATTGGTGCACAAGTTTATATTGATGCGGTAAGTGAAAATGATTTTAAAATTATTTTCCTAGATAATAACGAAGCAACTATTGAGTTAGCTAAAAAGTGGACTACTATGTTAAATTCAGATTTAGTTCTAGATAAAGAAATTCAGGAAACTGTAGATGCTCAAGAAATTAATAACTATGAAAAAGGAAATTATAAAGTTCGTGTAGGGCACTCTACAGCTGATCATATGATGTACATTCAAGTGCGTGTATAATATTATTGCATTTTAAAGCTATATTTGATACATTTAAAGATGTAATATAATAATTAACGAATATACAATTTATTTACGTAAAGGACACACCTTACGTACCTACCAAGGTACGGGTGTGTCCTTTTTTTATGTTAAAAGGAGTGAGGTTATGAGACTGCGAAAAAATATACTATTAACGTGTGTTTCGGTGATGTTGGTATGGCCATCAGTAGCAAGTGCAAATAATGGGGATATTCCATTTTATAATGGGAATGAAGACACGTCTTTAAAATCACCTGAATTACAATTGAATGGGAAGCTACTTAGACCAGGAAGTGGTTATAAAACAAAAGAGTTCGATTATAAAGCGGATTTACATTTTCCTGCTGTTTATAATGGTTCTTTTAATTGGGGGAATTCAAGGGAAAACCTTATCCAAAATGAAGACCATTCAGACCCTTATGTGCGTATATCAAATGACGGCTACATTAACCCTTCAGTTGTAGTGGGAGATAGAATGGTAACCGAAATAGAGAGAATTACAAACGATATAATTGCAAGTAAATATTGGGGTAACCCTGAATTCGTTTTAAGAAATTTAATTCCGCATAGGATTAAAAATGGGTTTTCAGATAAATCTTATGGAGAGTTCTATTGGATTAGAGACATTGCTTATCTTTCTGGCGGATATGCAGGGGCTGGTGGTGTAAATGACGTGAATAGGTATAGCTTGTGGTATGTACGCACAAGTAAACCTCAAATAAAAGATTTTAAAGCTACGAGTGGGAAAAAAGATATACCCGTAAAATTTACATTTAACGGTTTTGAATATGTAAGTAAAAATAAAGGATACAATGACCGAGATCCTAACGGAACAACAATAAACCCTTATCAAAAAGCTGCTGGAGAACGGAATCGAGTTAAATGGATGTTAGATATTACAAAAGATGCCGAAACCGTGTATCATCAAGAAAATTATCTGCGTTCAACTCCGCAAAAAGATAATCAAAAACCAAATGAAGGTGATGCAGGGCAATTTAAGTCAGAAGAACTAAAGTGGCAGCCACAAATGTGTGGCCGATATACTGCGAAAATTAAAGTCATTGATGCTGTTCAAAGGGAATCAAATGAGAAAACTGTTGATTTCACCATAAATGGTAACTGTGGTACAGAAGTAACACCTAATCCAGATCCAGGTGCTGAAGATGATTTTAAATATAAAATCGATTTCTCTGCTGACCGAATAGAAGGAGAAACAGCAAGAGAAGGAAAGAATATAAAAACAAGAATAGATGTATCACGTGATAATTTTAAACCAGAACGTGACCAATATAGAGCAAAGGTAAATAACAATATTAATAAGTCCGAGCAAGCGGTAAATAGTTCTGAATCCGATAGAGATAGTGCGCAGTCTAGTCTTAGTTATTGCCGTCGTAATCCAATTCATGAGGTAGATGCAGAAGGGAACCATCACTATTACGATAGAGACTGCTCTTGGGAAGAAAATAGACTGGATAGTGCAGCAAGTAAGTTAGATACAGCAATGCAGAAATTAGAAAAAGAGAAAAATAAAATTAAAAAGTTAGATGCGCTAGAAGCAAAATATGCAAATCCTGAAACAGTAGTCGTGCTCAAGCATAACGGACAACAAGTAGCATCACAAAAGGTAAGGTTAACTGAGGGAGAAAAGAAAACTTTGAACCTTGGCTGGCAACATAAGGGGAAAGGAACAATTCAGGCAGAAATTAACCCTGCTGGTAATCGTCTAGATATAGAAGAAACCACATACAAAAATAATCCTATTAAAACAGCTATCTATGCACCATCTCATGAAAAAGGGATGTGCGGAGTAACTAGTGTAAAAGGTGTGGTAGAAACAGTAAGTGAACGTGTATCTAAAGATGATACAGTTGGAGAGATGTTCTATGAAACATTAAGTGGAAATATTGATAATTTAGCACCATCTAAGCTTCATGCTGGGTATGGTTTTTCTTATGAAGTAAACGGAAAATACAAAAATGATTGGAATGCTAATTATCCAGGTGTATTTACAAAAGCAACGGCACAATATCCTTTTGCTGATGAAGGATTAAAATCTACACAAGAATTAGACATTGTTTCTAATACTGGTTTAACATCAAAATTCTTACCTAAAAATATGTATTTGTCTGAAATAACGGGACATGTCTTTGATAGTAAAAGACCAACTAAGTCTTTATATTGGGATGGACAAGAGAAAATTATTGATGGTGGACAAAAATGGTATGCACCATTAAAGACGAAAGATGGAAAGTATTCATTCAATGTTGAGACAAATCCAGCAGGTGTGAATGAAATGAGCTTGTGCCTGACAAATGACGTGGAAATTCAAGGTGTCGCGTATGATGACTTTAAGAAGAGAAGGGTGCTTGCAGACCTTCCATTCCCTGTACAAACACCTGGATGGAACTGGGTTGGAAAAGAACACATAATTACAGACTTATCAAACTGGTACTACATGAAGAATAAAAATTAGTTTAAAAGTATTATATAATTAGTGGAATCGATAAAAGTATATAATCCTTCTTAAACTAGTAGCTGAATGGATAAACCAAAGGCACATCCCTTAATGGGGTGTGCCTTTTTTCATAGAAAGGGGAAATTTGAGTGGATAAAAAGAAAAAGCAGCGTGTGAGACGAGTGATTTTTCTTGGAGTAATCGCAATGATTGTATCGTTATATATTGGAAATGAATTTCAAGATCGAAATGGGACAAGTTATGCTCCTGCAAGATATTTTGAGACGGGAACAAAGCTTGTTTCATTCTAAAAGTCTAATAAATAATAAAAACAAAAAAGAGACAGCAGTTATTTAATGCTGTCTCTTTTTAAGGGAATGGGATCAGGAGAAATTACCTATCCCTTTCTTTTTGAAGATGGATTTTAAATCCCATGCAAACTCTTTCTTTTCAGTACCTGTTGAACCCAAAATTCCTTTATAGTAGAATCTATCGGCATCTTCTGTTTTATCAAAATTATAAATATAAGCACGCGTTTTAGATTCTCCAGGCTTTAATTTAACATCTCCAGTTTCAAATGCCTCTCTCACCGGAAATCCTGATAAGTTTTTATCATTCAATCTAAAATCAGTAAATGGAGCTTCTTTCTCTATATTCCCTTTATTTGTAGCTGTAAAACTAATAATAACAAGATAATCTTTAGCAGGTCTAAGTGTCATATTAAAATCAGGAGAGGGATTGTATTTATATTCCAGTGACTTTTCAACATCTGAAATTTGAAATTCGATATCTTCCATAGTTATGGATTTATTGTATTTTATCATTTTATAAGACTCATTATTTTGATTGCTTTCTTTACTTTCCGGTCCACTTTGAGTTTCCTTCTTTTGAGTTGTTTCATTATCATTTGAACACCCAGAAATTAACATTAAAATCATTGATATTAGAACAATAAAAACATTTTTCCGCAAATTAATATCCTACTTTCTTTATATATGGTTATTTGTATTATAACTATATAAAATTCGATTTACAATGTATATTAAAATGGAATGAATAATGGAGAATAGAATACATGACATGTACAATAGTTGATGTTATAATAAGTGTAGAAGTATTATAACAATAGTTTTTGCATAAACTAAAGAAGACGAGATGCTCCAACATCTCGCCTTATGTAACTGTTACCGCAAGGTGGCTAGTTGCTAAAAAAGTTTATTTTTTCTTAGAACCGCCCTTCACACACGCTTGCAGGCATTGTGGGTGGTTCTTTTCGTTTTTCGTCGCTTTTTTTGTGATTTCTTCCAAGACGTTGATAGGTATTTACCTACTCGTTTTGCAAAAAACACAGCGACTTCTCTAGCAATTACTTTTAAAATTTCAATTGCTATTATGAAAAGTATTTCCATGCGATCACCTCCTTTCTCCATAAAATGAAAGAGAAAGGATAGCAACCAACCACCCTGAAATATTCAGTTACGTTATATTAATTATACCATATTTACGGGTGGGTTAATAGCTCAAAAACCTTGATATGACAATGTTTTTAAGGGTTTTTGAGTTTTGAAATCAGAGGTTTGAAATGGTAAAAATAATATTTTTTTTAGAAATGATTGACATATAACTCTATATATCATAATATTGAAATTGTAATATTAAAGAAACTAAATCCAACATTTTCATATAGACTTTAGATTAGCTAAAAGGACACACCTAAGGCGCATTATGCCATAGGTGTGTCCTTTTTTTGCGTTTAAAGGCTACATAAGGAGGAATACAAACATTGAAGCCATCTAAGTTTCAAAAGAAGCAGATTGTTGCGGTAGGTCTAGCCGCTGCAACAGTAGCGGGTATCTATGGATACAATCATTTCGCAGTAGAAAATGCTGTAAAGCCAACAAAGATTGTTGTAGCCGCAAAGGATATACCTGCGCATACAGAAATTAAAGAAGACATGCTAGTGGAACGAACTTTACCTGGTGATGCGATTCCCCCAAATGCATTACGTGTAAATAAAAAAGAGATTGTAGGTAAGTGGACAAATGATGGGCAGCCCATTACAGAAAATAGCTATCTCTTTAAAAATAAAGTAGTAAAGAAAAAGGAGTTACCAGACTCTGCTATTTTAAATTTGAAAGATGGAGAAGTTGCTTTCCCGTTACTCGTTGATTTGGAAACAAGTTCAGGGAATAGTATTATCCCAAATACGTATGTGGACTTGTATTTCAAACAAGTTGTGAAAGAAGGAGACAATGAGAAAGTTGTCTTTGGTGGTCTGTTCCAACGTGTACGTGTGACGGCTGCAAAAGATAGCAATACAGAAGATGCATTTGTGCTAGAAAAGAAAGAATCAAAAGAGGAACAAGAAGGAAAACAAAAGCCTAAAGTAACGCGATTATACACACTGGCTGTTTCCCCTGAACAACTTCAATACTTAAATCGTGCAAAAACACTTGGAGATGTCATTCCTGTTGCAGTTGGACAAAAGGTGGAGCAAACAGGGAAAGAATTAGAACCAGCTGAAGGATTCTCACAAATATCTGATCAAAAGAACATTTTAGACTATGTAGAGAAGCATTCGACTAATCCAATTTCTAAAAATGTAAAAGAGTATGTAGCACAGTATCTGAATGAATCTAAGTAAGAAAGGGGTTATTAAGATGGAGCGGCAAGCAAGAATCATTGCCTTTTATGCAACAAACGAAAATGTAGGAAAAAGCACATTAAGTATTGCGATGGCAAATGAATTAGCTCATTTAGGGAAAAAGGTACTTTATGTTGAAGCAGACCAAGTAAGACCAAGCTTTGCAGTTGGAACTGGACTTAGCCACGATAGTAAAAACATCTTAGAGCTTGTAAGAAAAGAAAATGAATACAATCTCTCACAGTATATTTGTACCAAGCAAGATTTATTAGAGAAAAAAGTGAATCCAAGGTTGATGCAAAAATTGCACGATAAGATGGATTTTCTGGTGTTTCCATCAGGTTATAACTTAGCTCAATTCCCAGAGATTCAAAACAAAGAACTGTTTGTAACGACATTTATAGAATCACTTGTAGATACAGAATACGATTTTATTATTCTATCAGTACCAACTGAATTATCTGAGGTTCTGAGTTATCCAATCCTATACCAATCAGACCTTGTTGTTCATGTGTTAAACGGCAACCCTCGTGGTGCAATAGCAATTAAAAGAGAATTACAACTACTAGAAGAAGCAAAGCTAACATTGCCTCGTATGATTCATGTTTTAAATATGGGAGATGAGGATTATGTAGAAGATATTGAAAAGCTTTCTTCCCAAAAAATTGCGGTGACAATTCCGTATGACAGGGATCGTACGAGTTATGAATGGGGGATGCAGTTTGGTTCCCCGCAAATTAATACAAAGGTCCATCACATTATGGAAGCAGCTGGTCTTGATATTCCAACCCAGCATACATCCTCTATGAAAAAGGGTCTCTTTGGTTTACGAAATTAAAAGGGAGGCAGTAGTATGTGGGGCTATTTACAGGGAAAACAAGTCGCCTTAAAGCGAAATCGAGTTGATTTATATCATTTTGGTTATATGATTCGTTCTAAATCAGCTCGAAAGTTAGGAACAACTACAGCTCAACAAATTAAAGATATAACAGATGAAATTCGTGCGTTTTTAGTTAAAGAACATCGTGATATCTTAAGTGAATCTTTTATGAATAAGGAAAAAAAAGCAGCTGTAGAGCAAATCATCAAAAGTTTCTTATTAAGTAATCAAGTCGTCATTTCAGAGGTACCTTCTGAACAGTTACTGAACATGGTGTGTGACGATATTGTGGGATTTGGAATTATTCAACCTCTGATTGATGATAAAGATGTAACAGATATTTATATCAATGGCATAAAAGAGATTATATACGAAAAAATTGGTGAGGGAGAATGCAAATACAAGTATCGATATGAAGCTGAAGAAGATGTAAAAGCCTTAGCTTATAAGATGGTAAACAGTACGTCAGAATCACTTAATACAGCAAAGCCATCTGTCGACTGCGTGTTCCCTTATATTCGTATCAATATCGCCTTAGATGAGATTGCTGGACTTGGTACAACAATTACTATTCGTAAGAATGCAGATCATCTTCGTGCCTCAGAAGAACGTATGTTATCTACAAATCAAGCATCGAAAGAGATGTTGGACTTTTTGGCAGCAGCTGTGAAAGCCAAAATGAATATTTTAATTGCTGGAGCAACAGGAACAGGGAAAACGGAGTTTATGAAGTACCTCGCTTCTCATATACCAAAGAATGAACGTACTCTTGTAGTGGAAGATAATCCTGAACTCTATTTACATCGCATATTTCCAGAGCATCATTTTGTTCCGATGCAATGTAGAGCATCCGAAGTTGAAGAAAATGCAATTGATTTTGATAGATTGTTAACGAATGCTTTACGTCAAGGACTAAAGAGATTACTTGTAGGGGAATCAAGGGGGGGAGAAGCCCTGAAAATGATTAACTTCTTCCAAACGGGACACTCGGGTTCTACCTCTGTCCATGCAAGAAGTGCAAAAGAAGCAGTAAGACGTTTAATGCTTATGTGTCTACAAAGTGGTGCGAATATTGGTGCTCAATATTTATATGAATTAATTTCACAGACATTTGATGTGATTGTCTTTTTCGAAAAGAAAGATGATGGGAATCGTTATATTACAGAGATGATTGAATTATTGGATTATCAAGGTGATATACAATTTAATCAACTTTCTCAGTTTATTCCGACATACGAGGAACATGATGAAATGAATGAAAGAGTAGGAAAGATTCATGGCCAGCATAAAATTACAGCAAGAATGTCAGCCGAAATGGAGAGGAAATTCCGTTCTTCTTCTGTAAACCCGGCTCTTTATGCACCATTCCTTTCACAACAGGAGGTGCAGTATGCATAGTTTGTTCGCCTATGGATGTATATTATTAATCTTTATTAGTGTAGTATTACTTGTTTTACTTTTTGCAAAATCTAAAGGTTCTGCACTTTCCCAATTTGTACAAGAAAATGAGAAAGAAGAAAGACGCTTGGAATTAAGGAATATTAAAGGCATACGAATGTATCTGCCACAATCTGTTATCCAAGAAGCCCAAAAGTACGAGTGGAAATTGACGAAAAGCATGTACTGGGTATATACGATTCTTTCGGGAATGAGTATAGCAGCAATATTCTACTTCTCCTTTGGAAGAGATCCTTTTACACTGATTTCTGCTTTATGTGGATTTTTAGTTCCGAGATTTCTTCTCTATCGAAGAAAAAAACGTTACTACTTGGTTGTCATTGACCGTCTTTCTATTTATATGAAGGCAGTAGCGAATGCACTTCAAATTAGTAATAACGCTAAACGCGTGTTAGTACAAGTAAAGCCAATGATGCATGAGAGTATTCAAGAAGAAATAGAAAAAGTTTCTCTTTTATTAGAAGGTGGAACTACAATGCACCGTGCATTTAAAGGATTCAATGAAACTTTTAATTTTAGAGAATTGGTTTTCTTCCATGAAATGTTGGAAGTGTGTAGCCGAGAAGGCGGGGCGAATTCAGTACAAGTCTTATTAGATATTGCAGAAGATTTCGAAAAACAAAAGCTATATCTAGCAAGATTACGTTCTAGTTTGTCGCAAGCGCAACGTGCGTTTGTACAGAACTGCTTAATCGTGATTGCCATGCCGATTGTGATTATGTTGATGTCAAAAGAAGCATATGGATTTTTAGCAGGTTCTATGATGGGGAAAATTGCATTAGCGGTAAATATGTTCATTGTATTTTTCTTAGCAACCCGTGTAGAAAAGATTGCAAATTATAATCCAACAGAAAGAGGGGAATAAAGTGGCTACGATTTTAGCTTTAGTGGTATTCGTTGTCATGTACTGGGTATTCTCTACCTTTCTACAAAGTAAAAAAGACAGCGGTAGCCTACTTACAAACTATGTAGAAAATGCAAAACGAATTGAAAAAAAGAATTTAAATCAAATGATGCTTGCTCCCTTCCAGTCGTTATCACATAAGTATCTGACAGAAGAAAAGAAAGAGCAGATCCAAAAAAAATTAGAAGAAGCTGGTTTGGATACGAAACCAGAAGAATATTTGAAAATGAAGGTTGCCTATCCTATCATTTTCACCTCTGTTTTCTTGATATGTACGGTGTTTCATGATTACTACTTATTTAAAGTGGGCGTATTGATTTCACCGCTGCTTTATTTCTATCCTGATTATCTATTAAAGAGAAGAATCAAGCAGGCGATAGAAGCAAGGAAGTTCGAATTACCGGAGTATTTAATTCCTATGCTGCAGTTGTTAAAAACACATACAACATTAGAAGCAGTAAAAAAGGCACAGATATATGCTGGGAGACATCTTCGACCGTATGTATCTACACTTACAGCGGAATTAGAAATGTATGCGGGTTCGGATCAACCATTTAGAAACTTTGCAGCAGCCTTAAATAGTCCAGAAGTAAATACCTTTACTATTGCATTGCAACAAGCACAGAAAACGGACAAGGTACAGAGTCTTCGTATTATGGATGCACAGATTAAAATGATGCGTGAGCTAAAACATGAGAACTATAACCGTCTCATTCAAAATAAGCCAATGGAAATGAATAAATTTAACGTTGCTGTAATTGGATGTATTGTAATTTATCCAATGGTTATTGTTATTCAATCCTTAATGCAAGGATTTGCAAGTATATAAGAAGTTAATATCCCAAATTGAATAAGCAGAGGAGCAATACACATGTTAACAAAAATGAAGAATTGGTTGAAAAATGAGGATTCACAATTATCGTCAGAAAACGGTATGTTAATCGCTTTGGCGGTAATTATCGTATTAGTAATTGGCCCGTTTGTATGGAAAGCAATTCAAGGTGGTTATGATACGATCCTGGCACGATTCACAAAAGCATCAAGCAATGCAGATGTGAATTCTTGGAACAAATAATAGAAGTTTTAAATCAAGGATGTTTATTACGTATAGCTCAAATAAATGGATAAGGGAGATTCAATCATGTTAGGAAAAGTGAAGAATTGGTTAAAAAACGAAGATTCACAGTTATCATCAGAAAACGGTATGTTGATTGCTTTGGCGGTAATTATCGTATTAGTAATTGGCCCGTTTGTATGGAAAGCGATTCAAGGTGGTTATGATACGATCTTGGCACGATTCACAAAAGCATCAAGTAATGCAGACGTGAATTCTTGGAATAAGTAATAAAAGATTTAATTAGGTAAGTTCTTATTTTAGTAGATTCTTAAAATTTATATATAAAGGAGAAAAAATACAATGTTAACAAAAATGAAAAGTTGGTTAAAAAATGAAGACTCACAATTATCATCAGAAAACGGTATGTTAATCGCGTTAGCGGTAATTATTGTATTAGTAATCGGCCCGTTCGTTTGGAAAGCAATCCAAGGTGGGTATGATACAATTCTAGCTCGATTCACAAAAGCATCAAGCAATGCCGATGTAGATTCTTGGAACAAAAAATAAGTTTTGAATTGAAAATAAGAGGGGGCTTGTTTCATATAGCTCCCTCCTTTTAAAACATAAGGAGGTACTATGATGAGATTCAGTAGAGTAATGATTCCCCCATTAGCAACATTAGCCCTTGGCATGTCACTAATGGGTACACCTGCAAGTGCAGCAACAACAGCTGAGACAAAACTAAATCAAAGTATAACAGGTGGCGAACATAATATTGCCGTTACACCGGTTAGTAACTTTAACGCGGTAACACTAAGTGGAGAAACGCAAGTGACAAATGCAAATCCTGGTGTCCTAACAGTGACAGATGCAACCGGTTCAGGGGATGGCTGGAGAATCAATGTAAAAGCAGATCAATTTAAAGTAAGTGGAGATTCAAAGTCGAATCGGACACTTCCAAAGGGTTCCTTAGTTTTGAATAGTGGTGGTGCTGCTATAACGAAAGTAGGAGGGACAAGTTCACCAAATCCGGCGTTTAAAACGACTAATTTTATTATAGATACAGATAATCAAGTTACGATTTTAAATGCGAAAAAAGATGAGGGTATGGGTAAATATAATGTTAGTTTCAATGATAAGTCTCTAGCTTTAACGTTAAATCCACATAGTACGTATGTTGAGAATAAGGCTGGTGCTACCTCATATGAGTCAAAACTGACATATTCTATTGTAACAGGGCCTTAAAAGAAACTTATTATATAGAAGGGAATCACGTATGTATGATTCTCTTCTGTACATAGAAAGAAGGGGCAGAATGAAAAGCTATGTATATAAAATTTTAATTAGTACTTTGGTTGTGATTATATTCATTTTAAGTATAAGCTTAAAACCTTTTAAAGTTGTTTATGCAGAAGAAAAACAAGATAGTTTACCGTTTGATGTAAGCATTCATGTCCCGGATAATCAACTAGGTGATATAAAAAACTATTTTAATTTACAGGTGAAAAAGAAACAGAATCAAACAGTAAAAATGGATGTACATAATAAAAACAATACTCCAATCAAAGTCAATGTAAAAGTTGCCAATGCTCTAACCTCTGCAAACGGAGGTATTATGTATGTGCCAAATCGTGAAGTATCACAAAGTATATTAACAGATACAGATTTCTATATGGATCAGTATGTACAAACTCCTGACGCTGTTACCTTAGAAGGGAATCAAACGAAAACTATAGAGGTACATTTAACGACACCAAATAATGATGGAGTATTTTTGGGCGGATTATTATTTGAGTTAGCAAACGATACAAAAGCACAGAATCTTGAAAAGGACGGATTGAACTTCTCTGTACATAATCGTATTGAATATGCGGTAGCGATACAATTGAATAGTGAAAAGACTGAAAATTCAGTTAACAAATTATCTCTTAAATTAAATGGAACAACTGTTGAATCGTATCCAACACAACCGCAAGTCCATGCACTTATTCAAAATACAAATGCAAATATTGTAAGGGATGTATCAGTTTACTATGAAGTTTTATCCAAGGATAACGTTTTATTTCATGGTAATATTCCAGCATTCAACGTAGCGCCAAAATCCAAGGTAGGTTTAGCAATCCCGTGGAAAGCGAAAGAATACAAGGATGGAAAGTATACACTAAAAGTCACGATAAAAGAGAATGGTATACCAAAAACATATACAGAACAGATACGCATAACTGCTTCTAATGTGACAGAGTATGCGGAACAAACAGGTGCAGTAAAAGTGTTGCCCGGGTATTCTAATCAAATATATATAATAGCGGCTGGTGTTTTTATGTTAATCGTTTCAATGTTTGTATTTGTATGGTGGAGAAAGAAACATGCAAATCGGAAGGAGGAAAATAAGGCATCTTAGATAGCATAAAAAGAGAATGGGGGAAGAAACAGTGAAATGGGGGAAGGTTCTTACTTCAATCATACTTTTAAGTGTATCGTGCTTATTTATTGATTCAAAAGATAATTCTATATTAGCTGATCAAATAGTAAAACAGCAAAATGGTATTCCAACACTCACTGCAAACGGAAAAGAAAATGAAGTAAAGCTAGAGTGGGCGATTGATATCTTAGAGCAGGACGTATTATGGAAAATTGATTTTAATAACCCAAAAGACGTTAATTTGATGAGTGGTTGGGGAGAATTTTACGGAAACGGAAATCAAAGTTTACAGTCTGAAGTCTTTTATCCAAATGGTACAGATACCAGTGGATATAAAGTATTTGATACAAAGCTAGGGGGGAATCGAGTTTTATATCCTTACACTGTAAGGACAAACTCTATAGCTGTTTTTAAGAGATTAAACGTGCCCAATAATGCTTATATTTCGGCAACCTTTAAGGCAAAGTCACAAGGATTGGGAAGAATTAGTTTTTATGGTGATGGAAGTTGGGAAACAGGAAGAGAATTTGATTATTATGAAGCTAACGTTTTAAAAGATGTGCCTAGCGGTTCTAAAGAAATAGAGATTAATAATATATCTCTATTTCCAGAAAGAGAAGCAGGTACGAACATTCCAAGGGACAGAAAACATATAACTTCAGATATAAACAAAGATGTGTATCAAGATTCCCCTATGGTGGATAAAGTAATTCCATATCAAGATGGTTCAGGAAAAGGGAAATTAATTTTGAATAGTCCAGTTGTTAATTCAATTAAACAAGGGGAGCGCCTAAAAGCAAGAAGATGGGCAGCACCTATCGAATTGCCAAATAATCGAACCATTACGAAGAATGATACCAATAAAGATATAAATGGATGGTCTACGTTTAGTATGAATACTCAAGTTGCAAATAATCCGTTTTATATTACCGATCAACGAGGTGTAACTTTTTATATGCTTGCGTATTCAGAAGGGATTACCTATGTAGATGAGTTAAAAGTGGGGTATGCATCGGAAGCAGAAGTATACAGGGGGAATCAGCAAATATATAAAGGAAGACTCTCTGACTATGTAGATAAAGAAGCAAAGGATCAGGTAGTGCCAACAACACCAGAAAGCTTCCAAATTGAAAATAGAGAACTCAAAGAAACTAAAGTAATGTTTGCCCCTGCGAAAGATGATGGGAGTACCTATCATTATAAAATTCGTGGAGTTGGTAGGAATGGCGTTTCGGACTTTTCTAAGGAAGTTCCTGCAACTGTAACAAGTGGCGTAAAGGGATATGAATATGTAGTAAATGATAAATCAGATACATCACTTGATAAAGTAAGTGGTGTTCAGTTTACAAATCAGACTAGCATTCATTTTCCAACTGATTATGCGAAAGCACAATATGTACATATCCGAACGGTAGATAAAGCTGGGAATAAAAGTGCGACAAAGCATATTTCTACCACACAAAAAGGGCAGGTAGAAATGCTCACTGCGCCTAAAAGTGTAGAGTTTACGCCTATTCAACTAAATGGAGAAAAGCAAAATTCATTTGGTACATTAGGGAAACTCATGATACATGATAGTCGAAATCAAGCGGATGGATGGAGATTGAATATGACTATTTCTCCATTTACAGAGTCGAACATAGCAAGACAATTGCCAAAGGGTTCTCTATCCTTAAAAAATCAGGTAAATGTAACAAAAGTAAAAGGTCCAGAGACAGGGAAACCTATCGTACAGATTCCAAATACGCCTATTGATAATGGGGCAGCACACACTATTATCCGGGCTTCGAAAGATGTAGCAATTGGAGAATATCAAGTCGATTTTGGACCAAATGGATTGCAGCTGCACTTAGATCCAGGGACAACTTATGTAGGGAAGAATAGGCAAGCCACTTATACTTCTACAGTCACTTGGTCTTTAGTGAGTGGACCGTAATAATCCATCAAAATAGGGAAAAATAAGGAGAAATAATTATGAGTATGTATGTAATAGGAATACTAATAGGATATATGATCCTAAATGTATTCACTGATTTGAAATATAGAAAAACGAAAAATATATGGCATTTGCTATTCTTAATTGTAGGTATAGGAATCACGTATTTTGCTGGAATAAGAACAGGGAAAGAGATTTTAATTGTACTAGCCATGGCCTTAGCGTGTGGTTTGTTGTTAGAGACATTTAAATTTTCTTCACCTGGTGATACAAAAATGCTTGTGGTGGTAGCTATATATGTTAGTAATTTAGTAGAAGAATCAGCTATCCTTACCGCTATTACATTAACAGCTTTCCATTTACTATTCTTTTGGATTGCTAGTGTGTATCGATTAATTAAAATTTTAGGGTTTGTAGGAGCGATTAAGGACCAATTTGAGCATGCTGCTTCTATATTTGGGGCAAAACTACCAAAGAAAGAAATACAGCTGATACAGAGCTTTCCGGGGGCTTGTTCAATTTTATTAGGGGCAATTGTGTATATTGCTTTCACTATGTATCAAAACGGAGGTATGTTGGTTTGAACAGTAGAATCATTCATCAAAGAGAAACGTATATTTATTTCACGATATTCGCACTAGTAGGGGTACTTATTACAAATATGTTTATAAATATGGTGTTTATACTAGCGTATCCGCTACTTATCGGGTTAATTGTACAGGTTATTCTGCTTCAGAAGATAAAAAAACCGTTCTATCGGAGCGGAAAAGAATTAACGGAACAGTTAAAACTAAAAAATATATTCCTAGTAGAATCAAATATTTTAGGCGATGAAGAAGGAACTGTCTATGAGGTGCATCAAATGCCTTTTACATTCTCGAATGGACTAATTAATAAAGAGAAGAGTTATAAGGTAGTAAAACAAGATTATGAAAGAAAAGTAAAAGAAGATTTAACGAAAATTGCAAAATGGCAAGTTACAACAAAAGCTAGACTTGTTACGACAACCCATTTTCGTTTATATACAATTTGGAAGAACAATAGTACAGGCTATCAATTAAAAAAAATAGAGGATTGTGTTGATCCGTATGCTAAGATGAACCTTATTCAATGGATGGTCGCTTCATTCTGTACGACTGGTCGTATTAAGTACGATAAGAAACCAAAAGAGTGGGCAAGCTATGAATGGATTACTTTAAGGTAAATAAAGAAGACAGAACGTAAAACTTCTGTCTTTTATTATTTTCTAAAAAAAAGACCTCCATGTAAAATGGAGATCTTTTTAAAATGACGATGAGATATGACTCAATATCTCGTGTAGGATACTTTAATTATACATAATTTCAAGAAAATGAAAAATAATAAGCTCAATGATACTATAAAATATTTGAAATACTAAATTGTTGAAAAGTGGTATGGTGGATTGAATATATAAAAGCATTCTTACTTATGCTTAGTAAGAATGCTTTTATGATTTATGTAATTATTCTTCTTGGTGGTGACATTTTGATTGGTGAATTAATTTTAAGGTCATTAGGTGCATTAGGTACAAATTCATCACAAAAATAATTATGATAGTTTGCTATCCATGAATATTTTTTAAGTAATTTATGATTATTTGCATAGGTATCTAATGCACTTGCAATATTATCGCGATGCGTCTCTAAATGAAGTGTGACATCATCACTGTGCCATTCTAATAAGATATATAAGTAATTTAAAAACCATTCTCCATCCATATCCTCAAGTAATACAGAATTAAAGGGATTATCAGGTCGAGGGTCATAAGGTATATATTCATGCACTTTTTGTTTACATTTTTCACTTAGAATAATTCTAGGATAAACAGCTACTTGAGATTCTAGATCATATGCCGTAATCAATTCAGGGCCGAATACGGTTTCTTCATCCATAAAATGGTCACCAACACTTACTCCACCTCGAATAAAGAAGCCATCAAGTGTTAACAAGAATTGATATTCTGCTAGGTAAAGGAAAGTGGTTCCTAATTCTCCCTCTCCATCTCCATAAATAGGCCATCCAATTACTACGTTGTCAGTAAAAACTTTAACTTTTGCTAACGACATTTGATTGGTAATAGCATGCCGAGCTTTGTTTAATGATGTATGTATCTGATTTAAAAATAAATCCCCTTCACCATTGTTAATCGCTCTCATACCCAGTTGAGAAAATCCTAATACATCGATAAAAGATACAACTGAAGGAATTAATCTAGGATTATTTGAATCATACTTTATTGGCAAAATATTCTACCTCCTTTATATATTGGTATTATACCGCTAAATACTATAAATATATAACGACACTTGATAATACTTAATAAATTTATTAATATATAACTATATTTATTGTTTAATTGATTCCGTTTATTCCCACACCTTATTGTGTTGTGGTTGAGTTGTAGAAGCAAGTTGCGTCTTGTTTCATTTATGAAAGGGCTTCTTTGAGCCGATTAGTGTATATATAGCTTATTTTGCTATGCACATTATTAATCGACTTGAAGAAGCCCTTTTTGTGTTGTTTTCAAGTCTGTTTGATTGTTAGAACCCATTATTACACTGGGCAAAAATTATTATTTAGGGGGATTTATTTATGAATATCAGTTATGAAGTATCTTTATTTTGTTCTGCGCATCCAGATGAACTTATTCCAAGTTTACGTGCATTACGAATGAGAGTTACAAAAGAAGGAGCATTTTGGGAACGAGATTGCTATCAGTTTTCCATTAAACCATCAAACTTGTCACAGCGAGCAGCAAAACAAGCAGGGGAAATCTATTTGTATCATGTTCATTTTAATGGATGTGTACGGGATTTCCTTTTTTTATTGGAAAGATGTTTTAGAGGGACAAGTTTTCGCTTTACTGCTATCCGTGGTTTTTTAGATGTAGAAGGTTATTCACTTAAGAAATGGAAACCAATTCTACGTAACCACCATATAAACTCTGCAGATGTAGATTGTATTTTCAAGAAAGATGATCTTGTAATGATTGTGCATCAGCATGGAGGTTTAGAGGTGGTTAAGCGTGCGGAAAAAGGCGAACAATTAAAAAAAGTAAACTTTCTGGAGGTAGATAGCTGGTTACAAGCACTAAATCCGACAAAAGAGGACCTATTCTCTTTAACAGGTGTGAGTGTATCGTAATGAGTAATTTACATAACTATATGGAAGTGTACAGACAGAGGGAATGACAGAAATCCGTAGTGCAAAATGACTATGAATTTCTGTCTTTTATTTTATTCGGGAGGATTTTAGTATGAATTTATTTGAACTTTTTGGTTTAGAAGTAGGAGAAGACATAATGGTACAAGATGTGAGAACAGATAAACAAGTTCGCAATCGATACAGTTATGATGTAGGTGAGAAATTAGTGGGAGCAAAGAAAGAGATACGTGCTTTAAAAGAATCATTTTTGGTATCATTTTCTTTAGAAATTTTAGCTGAAATTGAAAAAGAATCTCCAGTAGAGGCGCTAAATGCATTGGATCGAAACACATTAATTCCATTCTCTTTTGAACATGAAAAAGAAAATGATATCCCGCCACGTGTTGCAAAGTTAAAACAGTTGCTAGTGGGCAGAATTAATAAGAAGCCAATTGTAGATACACCGACTGCAAGGAAACTATATGTTCAGGCATGTAGAAGAATATGGCATGATTTACAGTCGGTACATACCTCAGAACAATGGGTAGATCTTGTTGTCTCTTATGGTATGGAAATGAGCAATGGTTGGTCTGCATTTAGAAAAAATAAGAATTTAAAATTCACATTTAAAAGAATGGTAGAGGAATATTTTGATGAGTTTGTTGATGCGGATGGTATGGAATTATTAATATTAGGTAAGAAATTCATATCACTTTGCACAAATTCAAAAAGTATTAATTCTACGTATCTTCGTGTATCACATGAACTAACATGGAATGATTTACTTACGAAAAAGGTTACGACTCGTAAGAAATCCGCAGCCGCTTGGAGTAGGAAACTGCCAGATACTTTGCAAAGAAAAGGACCAGGAGTAGAAATTGCTACCAAACCTGAAGACGTAGTGGCTATGTTTGGGTTGAAGGGGATGCAATTTGGTCATTATTGCACCGAACAATATGCAAAAGAACATATCGGGCATGTATCCGAAGCATTGCATGATTTAGCTCGTATATTAGGGATTTCACCTGAGTATATAGGGTTAGGAGGACGCTTAGGACTTGCGATTGGTGCGAGAGGAAGCGGCAATGCATTAGCACATTATGAACCTTCTACCAAAGTCATTAATTTAACTCGTGATAATGGAGTCGGGGCATTGTGTCATGAATGGGGACATGCATTGGATCATTTCTTATATGATTGTAGTCATGATTTTCAAAATGGTAGTCTTGCTTTCTTATCAAGCGGGAAGAGTATTGGGAATATCTTGCCTGCTATTATCAAGGAAAAGATGCAAGCTGTGTTAGATGCTTGTAAACAAGGAAAAGTGGCCAGAGTAATCAACGTGGAAAATGCCTACAGTAGAAAGTGGTATTTCTATGGTGGTGTTATCGATAGTTATGATGTGTTTAAAGGAAATCTTTCAAATATTTTAGAATCACATCATGCTAGTTTGTGTAGGAAGCTTGATACTTTATCAGGAGCAACAAAGACGCGTATGGAGCGTAAAATTGAAAAAGAATTTGAGAAAACCGCACAAATGTTAGCTGCATATCATTATAAAAAAACAGGCGAAAAACTTAGTGAAATACCCTATCAAGTGAAAGGGTCCATATATTTTGATACAGCCATTAAGTTAGATAAGAAGAGAACTAAAAAGTATTGGTCTACAAATCATGAGATGTTTGCTAGAGCATTTGAAGCATATGTAGAATCAGCTTTGCTAGATCAAGAACATAGAAACGATTATTTAGTATGTGATACATATTCTTTTGTATATCCGTTAGGAGAACAAAGAGAACATCTAAATAGAAGTATAAAGAGTTTAATGGAAGTAGCTATTCCATATATAATAAATAGTATACAAGGAGTGGGAAATGATGAATTATAACATACAAAAAGGACAATTTCGTTTAACAACTGCACATCCAAGAGGAAGTTGGTGGGAATTTTATCGTGTTCCATGCCCAATCTGTAATGCTATTGGAAACTGTATGCTGCATGTTTCACAAGAGAAAGTAGCATGTACCCGTGTGGAAAGTAAGTGGGTATACGGTAAAAATTCAAGTAATCCAAGTTATATCCATTATCTAAATGGTAAGAAGCAATACCAATTACCAGAGGTAGATGTAGTAAAGGGGCATAGTAAGCGAAGTAAGGAAGAATTAGATGTATTTAATCGTAATTTAATCGGATTTTTGCCGTTAGAGGAGAAGCATCATATACATTTACTGCAAGATAGAAAAATGACTGAAGAAGAAGTACAGGTACGTCAATATCGTTCGTTTTTAAAGCAACAAATTGTGTTGGAAGATGATAATACGTACACAACTATTTGGGAAAAGTTATTTAAACAAATTGGCAAAAAAGATTGTTGGAAGGGAATACCTGGATTTTATGAAATGAAGAAAGGACAAACTTCTCTTCGTTTAATGGCAGGTTTTCCAGGAATTATGATTCCATTCCGAAACCAATATAATCAAATTGTTGGTTGGCAAGTACGTGTAGATGAAGTAAAGAACTCTGTTCATGTGAAATCTGGACCTACAGGTATACAAGCCGAACTAGTCCAACAGCCTAATGTAGTGAAAATAACGAAAAACGAGGATTGTATCTATGAAGGAAAACTAGAAATAGGGAAAAATAAAGAATTATTAATCGACGGGGAAAAGGTTGTTGTAAAGATACATAAAGGTCAAAAATACTTATGGATCTCTTCAGCAAACAAAAATGAAGGAACCGGTGCGGGAGGTAGTGAAAATCCACTCCCTGTACATGTAGCGGTACCAAGCTCACATTTGAAACATTGGAAGTCTGGTACGCTGCACAAAACAAAATCAGTAATGATTACGGAAGGGCCGATGAAGGCGGATTTAATTGCCGATTTACTTCCTCAAAGACTAAATAAAGAAGAAATAGCTAAAGTAGGGACAACAGTTCTTGCGATTCCAGGTGTAAATGCATGGAGAATCGTTATGCCAGTATTAAAAGATATGGGCGTAGAAAATGTATACTTAGCATTCGATGCTGACTTAGTAGAGAATGAAAAAGTAAGAGCCGCCTTAATTGCTTTTGCGACAGAGTTAAAGAAAGAGGGCTATAACGTAATTATTGCAGCATGGAACCCAGCACAAGGGAAAGGTCTGGATGATGCGATGCAAGCTTCTTTCAAACCAGTTTTTCGCACAATATAAAAAAACGTTGTGTGTAATTACAACAAAGTCGTGGATTATACAAGAAAGTTGTTTATTCTACAACAAAGTTATACATGATACATGAAAGATGTAGACTTAAAATATTATTAGATTATATGAGGAAAAGCATGACAATTGTACGTCATGCTTTTTTTTATAGGTCAAAAAAGGAATTTTAGGAGGTTTTAAAGAATTAATAATGGTTAGGATTCTGTATTGACAAAATTATTGTTTTTATTGAGGTATATATTAAATAGAAATTTGAAGAATTATACTAATTATTAATTTAAGAAGTCGGTTTTACATACATGCATATATATATCTAACTTTTTAGTTAAGACATAATAAAGGGAGCTATAGTAATGCCAAAAAAATTTATAATTTCTAAACAAAGCGACATGGCTGGATTTTCATCTTTTAAGTGCTCATTTTGTGGAGAAGAATTTAAATTAAGAGCCGATGAAGTACAAGAAGATGATGTTATGGAGTTATTTTGTCCTAGTTGTGGTATTCCTTGTCCAGTTTCTACATACTACACTGAGGATATTAAGGAAAATGCTATGATATTAGCAGAGAATGAAATGGCAAAAGCGGTAAATGATCTATTTAAAGGATTAGAAAAGTCTTTGAAAAGAAGTAAGGGCATGAAATTTAAAGCTGGGAAACTTATGACAACAAAACAACCAAGAGTATTATATGAAAAAGATGATTTAGATGAAGTGATGTTTTTATGTTGTGATAGAAAAGCTAAATTAACTATATTAACTAAAGCAGGTCATTCTCCATTTTGTCCATACTGTGGGGTGAATTAGTTGGAAGCTTCAGTTCTTATTCCTATTAAAAAATTTAAAATTCTCTCTAAAAATTTTAGGAGAGTCTCTGGAGATTTGTTGAATTCAAGTGATATACATGAGACCATGAGATTGGCTAAAAAGTTTGTTACATATATTGAAAGTGAACCTATTATTTATGACTTTATACGTAAATGTCATACACAAGACTATAATTTAGAGGAAATGATAGGACTAAAGACATATGGTTCAAAGTATGATATTCCTATTGATAATAATGAAGAAATCAGCTTTATTTATCAACTTTTAAAATATGCAACAGTGCACTTAAATGATTATCATGAATTAACATTTGGATATGCTTTCTATAAAGGAGCAAAATTTTCAGATCAAGTACGAGAATTTAATTATCAAGTTGTAAGACTTTTAGTAAATCATATTACAGATTATTTAGAGGAGATGGCAATTGAATTGGGAATTGATGAAAAACCGAATGCAAAAGTATTAATTCAAGGTAATGTAGGACAATTTAATTATGCAGAACAAGGGAATATTGAAGCTAATCAAATAAATAACCAAGATGAGGGGAAGGAGCTTAAAAAAATAGCTCAAGAACTAATGGAACTCCTAAGAGGGGCATCTATGGAAAATAAAGATGTTCAAGAAGATGCTATAGATTTTGTTGGAGAGGTAGTACAAAATATCGAGGAAGGTCATGAACCGAAGCCGTCTCTTCTTAGAAGAACAACAAATGCTTTGACGGAAATTAATTCAACGGTGGAAGGGGGATCTCAACTTGCTATTAAGATTGGTCAATTTGTAAATCTAGTGAGCAGTTGGATTTCTTAAAAAGTCAGTGGTTTACGTTAATATTAAAAAGACATTTACGGATGATATTAGTAAATGTCTTTTTAATTAATAATTACTTTTGCAACTAATAAATCAATTTTTTTTGATTTATTAGTTGCAAAAGTAATGAAAGGCATATATATTATAAATATCAAAAAAAATTGATGAAAGGAAATTACCATGAAAGAAATAAAATTATACAATCAATCAACTCCTCAATCCTTTGAAAAATATGAAAAAAAGTTCAAAGCATTGGCAGATCAAAAAAGGTTACACATCTTGTATGAATTGTGCCAACGTGGAGAAACTTGTGTATGCGATTTAACGGGTGTTCTTGAATTACCACAATCAAAACTTTCGTATCATTTAAAACTTTTACTTGATGCAAATCTTATTACAAAAGAAACAAAAGGGACATGGAGTTACTATAACATTAATAAAGAAGAAGTAGATGCACTATTATCTGAGCAATTATGCTGTATATTTCGTCCTATGTCATAATTTTGGTTGGGGCGAAATAGCATTTTAATATATTATTAATCAATTTTTTTTGATCAATACAGCTTTTTATAAATGATTAAACTCGAATAATCATTCTGGTATTTAAATCAACTTTTTTTGATTTAAATAATTAAATTTATATTTTACACTTACAAATTTAAAGAAAATTAGGAGGTTTTTTTATGAAACCTATTCAACTTTCATTCAAAGTACAAGATTGTTGTGGAACAGACAATCAAACATTACAAAGCAATATCGATATGCAAGGATTAAAACAGTTACCAGTTGCCATTATTGGGGGAGGTCCTGTAGGTTTAGCTGCAGCTGCACATTTAGCAAAACATGGTGAATCATTTATCTTATTAGAAGCTGGGGCAAATATAGGTTCAAACATCCTTACATGGGGCCATGTGCGGTTATTCTCACCTTGGCAATATAACATAGATAAAGCAGCTCTAGCTCTTCTTGAACAACATGGCTGGGAATCACCAGACATAAAAGCATTACCAACAGGAAGAGAAATTGTAGAACAATACTTACAACCGCTTGCGAATCTTCCGGAAATTAAACCATTTATCCATTTGAATACTAAAGTACTATCTATAGGTAAGAAGGATACAGATAAAATGAAAACAACGAATCGTGAAAAAATGCCATTTATGATCTATACAGAAAAAGAAGGTGTACTTCAAGTTTATGAAGCTAGAGCGATATTAGATGCTTCCGGTACGTGGGGAAATCCAAATCCGGCAAATTCTAATGGTATCTGGTTGAAAGAAGAGCAATCCCTTAACGAGCATATTTTTTATGGTATTCCAGATATATTAGGAAACGAACAAAAGCGATATGCCAATAAGCATGTAGCTGTCGTTGGAAGTGGTCATTCTGCAATCAATGCTTTATTGGAGTTGGCAAAATTAAAGGAGTCCTATCCAGGGACTAAGATTGTATGGATTATGAGAAAGCAACGTGTGGAAGAAGCATACGGGGGAGAGGAAAAAGATGCTCTTGAAGCGCGCGGAACCTTAGGTAGCCACATTCATCAATTGGTTGATGAAGGAATCGTGGAAGTAATGACACCATATAAAATTCAATACGTAGTTAGTACAAAAAATGGAATGGACATTGTAGGTCATCAAGATGAGAAAGAAATAAAAATTACTGATATCCAAGAGATGATTGTAAATACAGGGAATCGTCCTAATTTATCTATGATAAGTGAAATACGTACTTCTATTGATACTGCTACTGAAAGTGTAGGGGCTTTAGCACCACTAATCGATCCTAACCTTCATAGTTGTGGCACTGTTCGCCCCCATGGTGAAAAAGAGCTTCGACACCCAGAGAAAGGTTTCTATATTGTAGGTTCAAAAAGTTATGGAAGAGCGCCTACTTTCCTTATGGCGACAGGATATGAACAAGTTAGATCTATAGTTGCTTACCTTACTGGTGATTATGAGGCAGCTGAAAAAGTAGAACTTGATTTGCCAGAGACTGGTGTTTGTAGTGTGAATGTAAAGCCTAATAAAGTAGATGATTCATGTTGTGGTACAGAATCTTGTTGTTAAGGAGACTGACTGTAAGGAGTAGTAATTTATATTACGCCTCCTTACAGAAGAATTAAGTTTGAAAGGAGAACACAATGAAATGGTTATTAATCATGCGGGTAATTTAAAGAAAGACTATTTTGTATCCTATATAAGATTAATAATGAATGCCCACCAATGTAATGTTGAAAATGCAAAGGATTATGTTTTTCAAAGTATGTTCAGACTCGAAAAAAACAGTTTAGGAAAGAAAACTTATCAGAGTTTCCTTGAAGCGTATCGAGAATTAAAAGAATCTAATTAAATAAGTAAATCAAAGGTGGGATAATGATGAAAGAAATATTAGATTCCATTGTAATTGGAGGAGGGCAAGCTGGTCTTGCGTCTGGTTATCACCTTCAAAAAAAAGGATTACAGTTTTTAATATTAGAAGCGAGTGAGCGAACAGCTGGGTCTTGGCCTTACTATTATGAAAGTCTGAAATTGTTTTCTCCCGCACGTTTTTCATCGTTACCTGGAATGCAATTCCCAGGGCATCCTGATGATTATCCCACGAGGAACGAAGTGATTGATTACTTGCAAAATTATGTGGACAATTTTCAGCTACCAGTTATGTTAAATCAGCGAGTAGAATCTATAGAAAAAGAAGATGGAATATTTAAAGTTCAAACAGTCTCTGGAAAGACATTTTTGACTAGAACTATTATAAATGCAACTGGTTCTTTCCACAGTCCGTTTAATCCGATAATAAAGGATCAAGAGGAATTCAAGGGGAATATTATACATTCCGCTATGTATCGGAGTCCGAATCAGTATATTAATCAAAGAGTAGTGGTGGTGGGGCGGAGAAATTCAGCTGTCCAAATTGCACTTGAACTGGCCGATGTAAGTAAAGTATCTTTAGCTGTACGAAAGCCTGTTCAACTCATGAAACAAAAAGTGTGGGGGAAGGATTTACATTTTTGGCTTAAGGTATTAGGTGTAGATACCTTTCCGTTTTGGCGATTTGGAAAAACAGCACCGAGTTCAGGAGGAGTCATCGATTTAGGTGATTACAAGGAACGATTAGCTAGGGGGAATCCAGATCAAAGGTCTATGTTTACATCTTTTTACACTGATGGTGTAGTTTGGCCTGATGGGAAGAAGGAGCCAATCGATACGGTCATTTTTGCAACGGGCTATCACCCTAATCTCTCTTACTTCAATGCTATTGGAGCACTGGACTCAGAAGGAAGACCTTTACAAATAGCTGGTGTAAGTACAGAGGTCCAAGGGGTGTATTATGTTGGCTTGGAAGGTCAACGTTCGTTTTCTTCTGCGACATTAAGGGGAGTTGGATCGGATGCTAAATTTGTTGTGAGAAAGCTAATAAGCTATTTGAAAAATGAATATTTTAGATAATGATATTAACCCTATGACTTGGTGGGGATTTGGTTACGTCCTTAAATTGCACAACTTAAGTCAAAAATCAAAAGTAATGTAAAGGTAAGGGAGATTAGGGGGAAATAAGTATGGAGATTAGAAAAGCAACTGAACAAGATGTACAAGAAATTACGACTATTTATAATGAGGGTATCGAAGATCGTATTGCAACTTTAGAGACAGAAATAAGAACAGATAAATATGTAATGGAATGGCTATTTCAACGAGAAAAAAGATATTCAGTAATTGTCATGGAAGAAAATTCTCATATCGTTGGCTGGGCTTCCATTAATCCATACAGTCATCGATGCGCCTATCGTGGAGTAGGAGAATTATCTATATACATAAAAAGAGAATATAGAGGAAAAGGTTTGGGACAGAATTTACTTTTAGCACTAGAAAAAAATGGACAACAAAATGAATTCTATAAATTTGTTTTATTCACTTTTTCTTTTAATAATCTTGGCCAAGGGTTATATCGTAAAATGGGCTATCGAGAAGTAGGGGTATTTGAAAAACAGGGAATCATGGACGGCGAGCATGTCGATGTTATGATTATGGAAAAATTATTAGGCTAATATTGTAATGATTTCAAATCCAAAAGCAAAAACCAGTGATTGGTGGCATCACTGGTTTTTGCTTTTTATTAATCTAGTACCTTAATAGTTTGGAACCTGACGTATTGGAATACATAAAATAAGGTATAAATATTATGAATGTTTTTCTTTTTAAACTTCCATAATGATTGGAAGAAGCATTGGCCGACGTCCGGTTTTGGAATATAAGAATGGACTTAATACTTCTACAAGTGTTTGTTTTATTTGTGCCCAATTTATGATCCCTTCATTTAGTAAATTACATATACAATCTTCTACAATATCTTCTATTTTCTTCATGAGTTCTTCTGATCCACGCATATATACAAAGCCTCTTGTAACAATCGCCGGCTGAGATACTAATCGCTTTTGTTTACAATCTAAATTTAGGCTTATAATAATGATTCCTTCTTCAGATAAAATTCTACGGTCACGTAAAACAATGTTTCCAATATCACCTATACCACTCCCGTCAACATACACAGCCTGAGAAGATATGGTTTTACTACTAATTCTAGCCTCTCCTTTGGAGATTTCTAATACTTGCCCATTATCCATAACAAAACAATTTTCTAAAGGGACACCACATTCTACAGCTAATTCTACATGCTTTTTTAACATACGATATTCTCCGTGAATAGGCATGAAATATTTCGGCTTTAAAAGGGAGAGCATCAATTTTTGTTCTTCTTGTGCTCCATGACCAGATGTATGAATATCACTTATTTTATGATGAATTACATTTGCACCTACTCGATATAGTTGATTAATCGTTCTGTTAACACTTAACACATTCCCTGGAATCGGGGAGGAAGAAAGAACAACTGTATCTCCAGGAATAATTTGAATTTGTCGGTGATTATTATATGCAATTCTTGATAAAGCTGCCATTGGTTCCCCTTGACTTCCCGTACATATAATAGTTACTTGGTGACTTGGAATATGATTGATTTCATGTACGCCAACGAATATGTCCTTTGGAGCTTGGATGTATCCTAAGTCTCTTCCGATTTGAATTGTTTTTTCCATACTTCTTCCTACAACTACAACTTTACGATTATACAAAATAGAAGCCTCTACAACCTGTTGCAATCTGTGAACGTTAGATGCAAAAGTGGCAAATAAGATACGTCCCTGAGCCTCTGAAAAGATTTCCTTTACAGACTGCCCAACCTTTTTTTCTGACATTGAAAAGCCAGGAACTTCACTATTTGTACTGTCGGATAGTAAACACAATACACCTTCTTTTCCGATTTCAGCAATTTTGTGTAGGTTCGCCTCAGTACCAGCGGGTGTAAAATCGAATTTGAAATCACCAGTATGTACAACATTTCCATTTGGAGTGGTGACTACTATACCAAATGCGTCAGGAATACTATGTGTTGTTCGGTAAAAACGTACTTTCGTGTGTTGAAATTTAACTTCTGTTTCATCCAATATATTTCTTATTTCAACATGGCGGATATTATGTTCTTCAAATTTACTTTTAATTAATGCTGCAGCTAGCTTCCCAGCATATATCGGTACTTGTATGCATTTAAATAGAAAGGGAACCCCGCCAATATGATCTTCATGTCCGTGTGTGATGAATAATCCTTTTATTTTATCTTTATTTCTTTCTAGATACGTATAATCGGGTATAACATAATCAATACCTAATAGTTCAGAGTCAGGAAATTTAAATCCGGCATCTACAATGATGATTTCATCTTCATACTCAATGACATACATATTCTTTCCAATTTCTCCAAGGCCACCTAAAGCAAAAATCTTTGTTTTTCCACTTTGTAGTGTTTTCATGTGCCAACTCCTTACATATTAAAATATTTCAAGTTTCCTTTATTATAAAAATTCCTGATTTTGAATAAGAATTTTCAAAATCAGGAATCATACAAAAAATATATTATTTTACAATCAGTACTGGACATTGAACCCTTTTAGCTACTTTATGGCTCACACTTCCTAGTACCATTTCTTGCAACGCATTGAGTCCACGACTACCAAGTACCACTAATTCAAAATGACCTTTATTCGCATGCTCTACAATGGTTAGCCCTGGTTCACCATGTAATATTTTAACTTCATAAGAAATACGATTTTCTTTTAATTTTTCTTCAATAGGTAAAAGTCTCTTACGACGGGATAACTCTAATTCTTCTTTCCCTTGTGCGTGAATAACTTCATTCTTTGCTTTTGCATAATCAACTACAAATACAATCTCAACTGTACATTCGTTAGCTAAGGATGCAATTTTTATTGCTTCTTGTGTAGCACGTAAGGAATGTTCAGAACCATCTACAGCCAATAGGATTTTTTTATACATAATTTTCACTCCTAATCATGAATTAATGTGAAGAAGCTTTTCTATTTGGGTTATTATATACAGCTAATTTTTCTACGAGTTTCTTACTAGAAGAATTTAAGTTTGTAATGGTAACAATATTTTGATTTTCTTGGTACTTAATAACAACTTTGTCGATAGCTCCAACTGCCGAATCATCCCAAACATGCGTGTTTGAGAAATCAATGACAATGCTTCTATTTTTAACATTAAAATCAAATGATTCTACGAATCCTTCTACAGATGCAAAGAACAATTGACCATCTACATCAAATATCATATTTGAACCATCTTGTCGTTTTGTAACTTTTATCTTTGAAATTTTAGCAACAAAGAATATAGCACTTAGTAATACACCAGCAATTACACCTTTAGATAAATCATGCGTTGCAACTACGATAATAACTGTCACTAACATAACTGCTGCATCACTTCTTGGCGCTTTTACTAAATATGAGAACGAAGACCAATCAAATGTACCAATGGAAACCATAATCATAATACCTACTAGAACAGGCATTGGAATTTGTACAACTAAATCTCCTAATACAATGATGAGAAACATTAAAAATAGTCCTGCGATTAGAGTAGACAGTCTACCACGTCCGCCTGATTTTACGTTGATTACAGATTGCCCAATCATTGCACAACCTGCCATACCACCAAAGAAACCCGTAACAATATTAGCGATTCCTTGACCTCGGGACTCTTGATTTTTATTACTTTCTGTTCCAGTCATGTCATCTACAATAGACGCTGTTAGTAAAGATTCCAATAGTCCAACAATCGCTAAAGCAATGGAATATGGAAAAATAATGCTTAATGTTTCAAATGTGAATGGAACGTCTGGAATAAAGAACGATGGTAATGATTTTGTAATCGCTCCTAAATCACCGACAGTTCGTAAGTCCAAATGCATATAAATCGCAATCGCTGTTAATAATACAATCGCTATTAATGGAGCTGGAATTGATTTAATAAATCGCGGTACAATATAGACAATTGCTAATGTAATTGCAACAAATACATATGTCAGATTGGAAATACCAATAAAATGTGGTACTTGAGCCATAAAAATTAAAATTGCTAAAGCATTAACAAACCCAATCATGACAGCACGTGGGATAAATTTCATTAATCGTGCTACTTTACATACACCAAAAATAATTTGTATAACACCTGTTAAAATTGTTGCGGCTAATAAATAATTTAGCCCGTGCTCTTTTACTAAAGGAACCATAAGTAATGCCATTGCACCTGTTGCCGCTGAAATCATTCCAGGACGACCACCTACAAAGGCAATAATAACTGCAATACAAAAGGATGCATATAATCCCACCATCGGATCTACACCTGCAATAATTGAAAATGCAATTGCCTCTGGAATTAATGCTAGTGCAACAACAATCCCCGCAAGGATATCCGCTCTAACATTTGAAAACCATTCTGTTTTTAATTTTTCTACCACTGTTTTATACACCTCATATCATTTATTTTTTGGCTTTTAAGTCTCATAAAAGCCGTGTTCACATTACGATAAAAACAGTCTAACACTTATCGTCCCAAAAAGGAACCTTTTTGATACTTATTTTACTCGTCCAAGTTATGGTATGATAAAAGAAACGTCTTAACTGTTAGGAGAGCATGTATGTTAATCGGATATATGAGACCGTATCAAGATGATCTGAAATGCGAAGAACAACTAAAAAAATTAGAAAAAGTAAATTGTACAACAATCGTTTCAGAGGAACATTCATCAGCCAAAAAAAGAACACAACTTAAAAGTATGATAAGTAACCTGAACCCAGGTGATAAAATAGTCGTTACAAAACTTTTTACATTAGCTGATTCAACACGCCATCTAGTGGAGTTAATAGAAAACATTGATAGGAAAGGTGCTTATTTTCAATCTCTTACTGAGGGAATTGATACAAGCAATACAGCTGGATATCCATTCGGCTATATTGTAAATCATCTTGTTAATTTTCAAAGTGACGTGATAAGTGAAAAAACAAAAAAAGGTTTATATGAAGCAAAACAAAAAGGAATCACTCCTGGACGACCCAGAAAACCTGACAAAAATGTAAAACGTGCGATAGTCATGTATCAAAGTGGAGAGTATAGTCTCGTTCAAATAAAAGATGAAACAGGGATTAGCAAATCCACGCTATACAGGTATCTAGAAAATTAAATAGTAATTATACTTGGCATAGAACCTAATTTAACCTACAAAAATTGTGTAGAAAAGTAGTTACTCACTAATAAAAAACAAACGATTCTTTCTCTAAAGAATCGTTTGTTTTTTTATTTTATATAAATCATGTTAAAAATTTCATCATGTTGGTTTAAATGTTTATATTGAAAATTTTAAGTTCTAGAAGTATCATATACATATTCAAACATTTGAAGATGTATATGATACTTTTGGGGTTATAATTAAAAATAAATACTAGAGGTGTTTTAATGGGAACCGAAATGCAACAATTTAAAGCTGATTTTTTTAAAGCCTTATCACATCCTTTGCGAATAGGTATTCTAGAACTATTGTCAGAGGGTGAAAGAAGTGTAAATGAAATTCAAACCATCCTTAACAAGGAAGGTTCAGCTGTTTCTCAACAATTAAGTGTACTACGTTCAAAAAACATTGTTGTTGGTACTAAAGATGGAAAACGAGTTTTATATTCTCTACGAGACCCTATGATTGTGGATTTACTGGTAGTTGCACGAAAAATTTTTAACAACCATTTAATCGATACGATTTCAATGTTAGAAGAACTAGATGAAACAGAACTTGAAACGATAGGTAAGGAGGGTTAGGTTGAGCATTGAAGTTAAGAAAGAAGATATCATTCAACATGGAATGGACATATTTCGCTCAATAGGAGCTCATCACGTTTGTAATGTTTGTATTAAAAGTGGAAATTCTTGTTGTTTTTCATGTCAACATTTACAGGATGGAGTTGGATGTCAAAAAAGAAATACTGCTTGTACAGCTTGGTTATGCGGGATTCAGAGCTTTTTATTTGACCAAATAGGGTTATTGGATGAATGGAATCGTTTCTGGATTGAAATTCCAGGACAAATGTTTCGTAGAGATATTACTCCAGATAAGGTAAGAATTACCTCGTTTATAGATACGAAGAAGCTAGATAGTCGAGCCGGAGAGCTTCTAGCGGAAAGATTGAAATTCTACGTACAACAAGGTGGAGATATCAGCAAACTAGAGCGTCATTTAAGCAAAACATATAACCAATATTAGGATGATGCTCTCTTTTAAATAAGGAAAAAGTGTAAGAGTATAAGAAATGAATTTGCAATTCAAATTCAATAAAAGATAATATTCTTTCGGAGGAAGTAAGATTTATTAAAAATAGAAAAGAAGGGTTTGTAATGAGAGGGTTATTTACGGGAAGGTTTGCAGGATATTCATTGGGACATTTTCAAAAGGATCTTCTTTCAGGAATAATTGTTGGAGTTGTTGCGATTCCACTTGCTATGTCTTTTGCTATAGCCTCTGGTGTTAAGCCAGAGTATGGGATTTATACAACATGTATTGCCGGGATACTCATTTCGCTATTTGGTGGTTCAAAGTATCAAATTGGAGGACCTACAGGTGCTTTTGTTCCGATTCTTTTAGGAATTGTTATTACCTATGGGTATGAAAATTTACTACTTGCTGGTTTATTAGCTGGAATTATCTTATGTCTTATGGGAATTTTTAAACTAGGCTCTTTAATTAAGTTTATTCCACGACCTGTAACAATTGGCTTTACATCAGGTATTGCTGTCATTATCTTTACGGGACAAATTGCTAGTTTTTTAGGTCTAACAGGTATAAAAAAGCATGAGGAATTTATAGCAAACCTGAAGGAAATCTTCACTCATATCGGTACGATCAATTTTTACAGTGTTATAACTGCTTTGATTTGCCTTTTTGTTATACTCATAACACCAAAGATTTTGCCAAAAGTGCCAGGTTCATTAGTAGGTGTTGTTATATCAACTTTAATTGCAACTATATTTTTCTCAGGTCATGTACCTACTATTGGTACAGCATATGGTACGATTCCAAACACACTTCCTCAATTTGGTATACCCGAAATCACATTAGAGCGTATAAAACAGTTAATCGGTCCTGCATTTGTTATTGCTATGTTGGGTGGTATTGAATCTCTTTTATCCGCTGTCGTGGCAGATGGTATGACAAATAGTAAACACAACAGTAACAAAGAACTGATTGGTCAAGGAATTGCCAATATTGTTACACCGTTATTTGGAGGAATTCCAGCAACTGGAGCGATCGCTCGAACAGCAACTAATATTAAGAGCGGAGCTACATCTGCGATGTCAGGTGTTTTTCACGGGGTATTTGTGTTATTCACACTTCTACTATTGGCTCCATATGCTTCACATATTCCACTTGCCAGTATGGCTCCCATTTTAATGGTGGTAGCTTGGAATATGAGTGAACAAAAACATTTTGTTCACATACTTAAAATGAAGACGGGGGATTCCCTTGTCTTGCTTGTAACATTTTTGCTTACTGTATTTACAAGTTTGACAACAGCTGTAGAAATCGGTCTTATTTTAGCGGTTATTTTGTTTACAAAACGTATGAGTAATATGCTTGTCATATCTAAAGTGCTTCCTGATCATACAAAAAAGAATGAAAAATTGTTACCCCATGTGGTAAATAAAGCTCATGATTGCCCGCAAATTGGTATTTACACAATAGAAGGGCCATTATTCTTTGGGGCTGCTCAAACATTTGAACAAAATATTTTAGCAACCATTCATTATAAACCCAAAGTTTTAATTTTACGTATGGGAAAAGTTCCTTTTATTGATACAACAGGAGAGTCTTACTTTAGGAATATTGTTCAGCATTTTAAAAAACAAGGTGGCGTACTTCTCATTTCAGGAATTCAATCAGAGCTAAAAGCAACTCTAGATAAGAATGGATTGTATGCTGAGATTGGGGAAGAAAACTTTTTTGATCATACCGGGGAAGCCATTAACTGTGCTTTAGGACATTTGAATACAAAGAAATGTATAGGGTGTAAGCATTTCGCTTTTCATGAATGTACCGAGCTTTCTCAACAATCTCAGGAAGTGAATACAATAAAGAATAAGGCAAATGCATTAGATTTTTAAAAAATTTACTTCACATACAAAGTTTGTTTGATTAGATCTACTCTTTTAATCCTTTTATTAAAAAATAGAGAAGGAGAAAGTTTGCTTTGGAGAATGCGGAAAAGATTTTTGCAAGGTGTGAACAAGAAGGTTTTTCATACATCCAACATATGATCATGAAACAGCAAGAAGAGAATATCTTCCTTACATTTAAACGAAAAACGGATTATACAAACAGTATCTTTTCAAAAGAGGATAAAAATAATTATGAAAAAAATGTCTCGTTTTTTTCTCATGTTTCTGGTGGTGTAATTATATGGGGAGTAGCTTCGAGTAAAAATAAAGATGGTGTGAACATAGCTAAAAAAATCCAACCTATCTCTAATGGAAAAGAGTTCTTAAGTAATCTAAATTGTTTATTTCCAAAAGATTTTTCTGCCATAAACCCGGATGTTAAAAACATATATATTCCTTTTCCTAAAGAAACAAACAATGGATTTGTAATCACATATGTTCCAGGGAACAACTATCTGTTAAGCCTTAATAACTATTATACAAAGACCAGGGATAACTTTGTAATGATGATGGGGCAAATTCTTTTAAATGATGTGTTAAAAAATAGAATACTATGAAGAAATTCATTATAAATCATGGATATAGAGGAGAATAAATAATGTCTCAATTTAAAGAGCAAGTATTAAATGTGTTAGAAGACGTATGTGAAAATGATATCGTAAAAGAGAACCCAGATGTGCAATTATTCGAAGAAGGAATTCTAGATTCTTTTGCTACAGTATCTTTATTAGTAGAATTTCAAGAACGTTTAAACATTGAAGTGTCTATTTCTGACTTTGACCGTGATGAATGGGCAACACCGAACATGATCATTAAGAAACTGAAGGATCTGCGATAAAAATAGGTTCTTGAAACATAGATAAGGGCAACTTCTTAAATTTCAACTTTAGAATTGTTAGTCTTATGAAATTATAAAAGGGAAGTTTTAAAAAGCTATATATAATGAATGACTACAAGTGGAGGAAATAAAAATATGTCTAATTTACCTAATTGCCCAAAATGTAATTCAGAGTACACTTACGAAGATGGAAATCTTTTTGTTTGCCCAGAATGTGCCCATGAGTGGACTTTAGAATCAGAAACTGAAAATAGTGAAGATACAAAGGTAATTAAAGATGCAAATGGAAATGTACTAAACGATGGTGATTCTGTAACAGTCATTAAAGATCTTAAAGTAAAAGGAACTTCATCTGTTGTAAAAATCGGTACAAAAGTAAAAAGTATTCGTTTAGTGGATGGAGACCATGATATTGATTGCAAAATTGATGGTTTTGGAGCGATGAAATTAAAATCTGAATTTGTTAAAAAGATATAAATGCGATTTTCATGCAACAGAACTAGTTTAATTGTTTAAAGTCAATGAATATACAACATTTTTAAGGTAGAAATGAAACAACTTTTATAATAAAAAGACCTCATTCATGATAAATATTCTTGAACGAGGTCTTTCTGTTTTTTTGAACTTATTTCAACCATACCTGTGTTTTTGGGGAAAACGATGCATGAGTATGTTGGAAGTATAATAACCGAAATTACTTAATATATAGAAAAACAGTTTTTAAATTGGAAATTAGAGTCTTAGAGTGGTTTTTATGTCATTTGGTTGGCGGGACCCCGTCATGTATCTATAAAAGTAGAAAAAGGTTATGTCATGGAAATGAAATCCAGTCTATGACCCATTTTTACACGTATCCCGGCTGAACCCCAAGATGACTTGAAATGTGAAGAACAACTCAAAAGCTTAGAGAAATGTAATTGTACGATGATTATCTCAGAGGAACATTCATCGGCAAAAAAAGAGTACAACTTAAAAATATGATAGATAACCTAAAGCAAGATGATAAAATTGTTGTTACAAAACTGTTCACATTAGCTGATTCAACACGTCATCTTGTTGAGTTATTACAAGTCATTGATAATAAAGGTGCTTACATTTACTTTGTTCAAGAAGATATTGATACGAGTCATGCAAATGGGTATCATTTTGGAGATATTATAAAACATCTTGTTGATTTTCAAAGTGATGTAATTAGTGAAAAAACGAAGAAAGGCTTGTATGAAGGGAAACAAAAGGGAGTTACAGCAGGACGCCCAAGAAAACCTGATGAGAATGTAAAGCGTGCTATTGTAATGTATCAAAGTGGTAACTATAGTTTAGCTGAAATACGAGAAGAAACTGGAATCAGTAAATCTACTTTATATAGATATTTAGAAAATTAAATCACATTAAGGGCCTTTGTAAAAGGCTCTTTTTATTTTATCTAGGTACAGTATGTTTACAGTATGTAGTAACAACTAAAAAATAGAAAAAAGTGAATTATTAAGTATATAACTATATACTTATGTTATTGTTATAGAAAAGAATTTCTAACAAATCTTTACAAAAGGGATGAAAAATTTATTAAAAGGGGAGATCTATTTGATTGATCAATTATTTATTGTGGGGATTTACCTACTAATCATTTTTATGTGTACATATATCACATTAGAGTATCGACAGCATAAAATGAGTAAACAGTATTTTGTAGTATGGTTAGTTGCTGTTTTTTTAACAGGTCCATTCGGTTTTCTTTTATATCTGTTATGTGGCAAGAGATACAAAGGTCTGTAAGAATACGTTGTAAAGAAGTATTGTAAAGGTTTTGTAAAGAATGAGCTTTTCGGTTGATTATATAAGTAGTTAATTATATACTTATTTCAAGAAGGAGAGAAAATTAAAAAAGAATCTATTTAATGAATATTATGTTTAATTTTCGCTCAATATATAAGTGTATGCTTATGTATTTATAAATAGGAGGTGTGGATATGGAAAAAACGGTTATAGAATTAACAAGAGTGTCACAGTTACTAAAGCTACTAGGAGACAAAACAAGACTAACAATAGTATCAATTCTCAAACAACGTGAATGTTGTGTCTGTGAACTTCTTGAAGTGTTTGACATGAGTCAACCTTCAATCAGTCAACATCTTCGAAAGTTAAAGGATTTAGGCTTGGTGCAAGAAGAGCGTAGAGGTCAGTGGATTTATTATTCTTTAAATCAAACAAGTGATTTATACGCACTTTTAGAAGATATTTTAGCGCATGTACCAGACCAAACAGAGAAAATTAAACAAATTGAGAAGAGCAATCCTACACTCCAGTGTGGTTGTTAATAAATAGTTAGAAAGGGAAGTGAGAAGGATGAGCAACACGGGGAAAAAACGTCTGTCTTTCCTAGATCGATATCTAACCCTTTGGATTTTTCTTGCAATGGCAGTAGGAATTGGAGTTGGCTATATATCCCCTGGATTTGTTGAGGGCATGAATAGCTTACAAGTAGGAACAACCTCTATACCACTTGCGATTGGGTTAATTTTAATGATGTATCCTCCATTAGCAAAAGTTCGTTATGAAGAGATGGGGCGCGTTTTTAAAGATGTAAAAGTATTGGTATTATCACTTGTACAAAACTGGATTATTGGTCCTATTCTTATGTTTGCCTTGGCAATTATATTTTTACAGGATAAGCCAGAATACATGGTGGGCTTAATCATGATTGGTTTAGCTCGTTGTATTGCGATGGTTATCGTATGGAATGACTTAGCGAAAGGTGATACGGAGTATGCGGCAGGATTAGTTGCTTTTAACTCTGTATTCCAAATGTTATTTTTCTCAGTATACGCTTATGTGTTTGTAACAGTCATTCCAGAATGGTTAGGAATTGAAGGAGCTGTTGTAGATATTACAATGGCAGAGGTTGCAAAATCAGTCTTTATTTATTTAGGAATTCCGTTCATCGCAGGAATGTTAACACGTTTTATTTTTGTAAAAACAAAAGGGCGAGAGTGGTACGAAAAAGTATTCATTCCCAAAATCAGCCCAATTACATTAATCGCATTATTATTTACAATTATTGTGATGTTCTCATTACAAGGTGAAGCTATTATTAGCGTACCATTCGATGTTGTACGTATTGCAATCCCATTACTGATTTATTTTGTATTAATGTTCTTTATCTCTTTCTATATGGGTAAGAAAATTGGTGCAAGTTATGGAGTATCAACAACATTAGCATTTACAGCTGGAAGTAACAACTTTGAATTAGCAATCGCTGTAGCTGTAGGTGTATTTGGAATCCAGTCTGGTGCAGCGTTTGCGGCAGTTATCGGACCTTTAGTCGAGGTGCCAGTTATGATAGCGCTTGTAAATGTAGCACTTTGGTTCCAACGTAAATACTTTCAAACACAACCAAAATAACTAATTATAATAAAGGTGGAATTATCATGGAAAACAAAAAAACAATTTACTTCTTATGCACAGGAAACTCTTGTCGTAGCCAAATGGCAGAAGCTTGGGGCAAAAAATATTTAGGTGACAAATGGAATGTACTTTCTGCTGGTATTGAGGCACACGGAGTAAATCCAAATGCGATTAAAGCACTGAATGAAGTAGACATCGATATCACGGATCAAACATCTGATATTATTGATCGCGACATTTTAGACAAAGCGGATCTTGTTGTAACGCTTTGTGGCCATGCAAATGATGTATGTCCAACAACGCCACCACATGTAAAACGAGTTCACTGGGGCTTTGATGATCCAGCTGGTCAAGAGTGGTCTGTATTCCAAAAAGTTCGTGATGAAATTGGTGAACGTATTAAAAAGTTTGCTGAAACAGGAGAATAATTGAAAACAAAATAAGCCGAGAATTTTTTCTCGGCTTATTTTATAAAGAAGGGGAGAAATCAGAGATGAAAAAGATTGAAATTTTTGATCCTGCAATGTGTTGCTCTACCGGAGTTTGCGGCCCAAGTGTTGATTCAGAATTAATTCGTATATCAGTTGCTGTTAACAATTTGAAAAATAAAGGAATTGATGTAACTCGTTATAATCTTGCGAGTGAACCAGATGCTTTTGCTAATAACAGTGTTATTAGTCAGTTATTAATGGATAAAGGACCAGATGTGTTACCTGTAACTATAGTAGATGGAAAGATAGTAAAAGAAAGAGTTCATTTAACAAATGAAGAATTAGCACAATTAACGAATATGACGGAAGAAGAGTTAAGTCAGAAGCCAAAGATACGTTTAAATGTAAACGTAAAAAAATAGAGAAAGAAGTGAAAGGCAATGACAAACCTATTTAATCCAAGCACAATGACATTTACACCATTTCTATTCTTTACTGGTAAAGGTGGCGTAGGTAAAACATCAACCGCATGTGCAACAGCCATAACGTTAGCTGATATGGGGAAACGTGTTTTGTTAATTAGTACTGATCCCGCTTCAAATTTGCAAGACGTATTTGAAATCGAACTAACCAATAAACCAAAAGTCATTCCTAATGTTCCGAATCTACATGTAGCTAACTTAGATCCTGAAACAGCTGCTCATGAATATAAAGAGCGTGTTGTTGGTCCATATCGTGGAAAGCTACCTGATACGGTTATTGCGACAATGGAAGAGCAATTATCCGGAGCGTGTACAGTAGAAATTGCAGCTTTTGATGAGTTTTCTACGTTACTTACAAATAAAGAATTAACATCGAAATTCGATCACATTATTTTCGATACAGCGCCAACAGGACATACGCTCCGTCTTCTTCAACTTCCAACAGCTTGGAGCGGATTCCTAGAAGAAAGTACACATGGAGCTTCTTGTCTAGGACCGTTAGCGGGACTTGGAGATAAAAAAGAATTATATAGTCAAACTGTTGAAGCGTTATCTAATCCAAAGCAAACATCGTTAATGCTTGTGACACGTCCTGATAGTTCCCCGTTGCAAGAAGCAGAACGTGCAGCCAAAGAGTTAAAAGAAATTGGAGTTAGTAATCAATATTTGCTAGTAAATGGTGTTTTAACGAACTATGTGCAAAATGATAGTGTTTCTAAAGCATTGTTTACAAGACAAGTACGTGCGTTAGAAAACATGACAGAAGAACTGAAAGATCTTCCAGCTTATGAAATTCCATTAGTGCCGTTTAATGTTACTGGCATAGAGAATATGAGAAAGTTGGTTCAACCAATAGAAAATCTTTCAATTTCAGATGAAGAACAACACAATGTTTCTATACCACCTCTTCAAAACTTGATTACAGACCTATCTAAGACAGGAAAAAGAGTTATTTTTACAATGGGAAAAGGTGGAGTAGGAAAAACAACTGTAGCTTCAGCAATTGCAGTTGGGCTTGCTGAAAAAGGACATCATGTACATTTAACTACAACGGATCCAGCGGCACATATTGATTATGTTATGCATGGCGAACAAGGGAATATTACGATAAGCCGTATTGATCCAAAACTAGAAGTAGAAAATTACCGTAAGGAAGTTATTGAGCAGGCGAAAGATACAGTAGATGAAGAAGGGTTAGCGTATTTAGAAGAAGATTTACGTTCTCCTTGTACAGAGGAGATTGCGGTATTCCGTGCTTTAGCTGATATTGTTGAAAAAGCAAATGATGAAATCGTGGTAATTGATACCGCACCAACAGGTCACACATTATTGTTACTAGATGCGGCGCAAACGTATCATAAAGAAATCGCAAGATCTTCAGGTGAAGTACCGCAGTCTGTGAAAAACTTACTACCACGTCTTCGTAATCCAGAGGAAACAAGTGTTGTAATTGTAACGTTAGCAGAAGCGACACCAGTTCATGAAGCAAGTCGTCTACAAGAGGATTTAAAACGTGCAGAAATTTATCCGAAATGGTGGGTAATTAATCAAAGCTTTTATGCAACGCATACAATAGACCCAGTATTAAAGGGACGATCACAATCTGAAGTGCAATGGATTCAAGAAGTTCAAAAAGAATCAAAACATAATAGTGTGATTATTCCTTGGCAATCAGAAGATGTTATTGGATATGAAAAACTAAAAGAATTGACAGTTCAATAATTGTTCATTAGGAGGCATTCACAATGCATAAAGTCGTTATTTTAGGAACAGGACCAGCCGGATTAACAGCAGCTATCTACTTAGCACGTGCGAATATGAATCCACTTATTATTGAAGGAACTCAGCCGGGTGGACAATTAACTACGACAACGGATGTAGAGAACTTTCCAGGTTTCCCTGATGGTATTATGGGACCAGAGCTAATGGACAATATGAGGAAACAAGCAGAACGATTTGGTGCAGAGTTTAAAAATGGTTGGGTAGAAAAAGTGGATGTATCTAAGCGACCATTTAAAATCACTGTAACTGGAATGGAAGAGATAGAAGCTGAATCCATTATTGTTTCTACAGGTGCTTCTGCTAAATTACTCGGGATTCCAGGAGAGAAGGAAAATATGGGTCGTGGAGTAGGAACTTGTGCAACATGTGATGGATTCTTCTATCGTGGTAAAAAAGTCATTGTAGTTGGTGGTGGAGACTCTGCAATGGAAGAAGCAAACTTCCTAACAAAGTTTGCAACAGAAGTTCATATTGTACATCGTAGAGATGAACTACGTGCATCTAAAATCATGCAAGATCGTGCAAAAGCAAACGAGAAAATTACTTGGGGATTAAATAAAACACCGATAGAAGTAATAGCAGATGGAAAAGTTACAGGTCTAAAAGTGAAAGATAACGAAACTGGTGAGGAAGAAATTATTGAAACTGACGGTATTTTCATTGCGATTGGCCATCGTCCAAATACAGAGTTTTTAAATGGTCAAGTTAAGATAGATGAAGCTGGTTATATTGTTGTAAAACCAGGAACGACAGAGACAAATATACCAGGAGTATTTGCATGTGGAGATGTGCAAGACCATAAGTATCGTCAAGCAATTACGGCTGCAGGAACTGGTTGTATGGCTGCATTGGATTCCGAACGCTTCTTAGAAAATCATGCTGTGCATGATTGGAGTCAATCTTTATAAAACGGGGGAAGTTAAAATGAATATTACAGATAAAGCAAAAGAGTTTATTGAAACTGCTATGAAAGAAAATGGTGTTACAACATTACGTTTTACATTTGATGGTGCTGGCTGCTGTGGTCCTAGCTACGGTATTAATCTAGGCGAAGCACAAGAAAATGATGTCACAGAAACAGTAAACGGTATTCAAGTTGCAATGGATCCAAAGGTTGTTGAAATTGTAAATACATTGACACTAGACTATGTAGAAGATCAACAAGGTGCAGGCCTTGTTATTAGTGGCGGATCTAACTGCTGCTAAAGTATAAATAAAAGGAGACTAACAAACATGACGAACTATCACGAACTTGTAAAAGGAAAAGTATATATTGGTGGAGTAGACGCTATACAAGACGCAGTAAAAAAGCATGGGATTACAGAGGTGTTTGATTTACGTGCTGGAGGAGAAGAGCCAGAAGGATTTCCAGGTGAAGCTAAGCGACATGCTTATCCAATTGTAGAGGGTGTAGAAGGGCAAGATGAATCTGTTAAAAGTGCAATTGGAGCCGTTAAAGAAGCTGTAGAACGAGGAGAAAAAGTATTTTTCCATTGCTCTGGTGGACGAAATCGTACTGGTACGGTTGCTACAGGATTATTATTAGAATTAGGTCATGCTTCTAATGTAGAAGATGCAGAACAACAAGTAAAAACAGTTCGTTCTATTATTGCAATTAAACCAGAGTTAAAACAAGTATTACAAAACCTATATCAACACTAAGAGTGAAACGGATATTTTTTATAAAATATCCGTTTTTTTATAAACAAGAATATGTATTGTACGCATAAAAATATCCGATAATGGAAATGATAAAAATTTTTTAAGAGGGGATATGTAAATGGCAAAGCGTAAAAATGATTGGACGGAAAAGAAAATAGAGAAGTATATAAAAGAAGGCAGAGGACAAGGGGAGTTAAATAACTATAAACCCTGGTTAACGATACAAAATGTATCTTCAACGGGGAATAGCTCTCGTATAATGGGGTGGAAAACTAATAGGAGACATGAGTTTCTGTCGGATTTAGAGAGGGATTACTTTTTTATATTAGAATGGATAGAAGAAGTTATTGATATTCGTGAACAATTTCCATTAAATCGAGAATTGACATATAAAATTGCTGAAGAAAAAGGGATACATCATCCTATTTGTAAAGGAACTGAAACGTTAATAGTTCTGACAACAGATTTTTTCCTGACGGTTCGAGACGGAAAAGAAATTAAATATATTGCTAGGACTATAAAGCCTAGTAGTGAATTAGAAAATGAAAGGGTAATTGAAAAGTTTGAGATAGAAAGAGAATATTGGGAAAGGAAAGGAATCGATTGGGGAGTTGTAACAGAAAAGGATATTCCCGATACGATGAGTCAGAATATTTCGTGGATTCATAACCATTATTATCTCGAAGAAATTGAGGATGAAACTTTTGTGAAATTCTTTTTTAGTTACTTAATGACGTTTCAAAATGTGGATAAGAGCTTTATAGAAATCTGCAATGAGTTTGAAGAACAGTATAATTTGGAACAAGGTTCGTCAATTAATTATTTTAAATATTTAGTAGCTAGAAAGTTAATTTCTGTAGATATCAATACGCAAAAATTAAATATGCGAGGTTTACATATAAGCGAACTAGCTTTTAGTGAAAGGGGCGATGAGAATTTTGATTACGCTATCAGTTAATGAAATATTTAAGTCAATTGATGATTCAAAGATATACAGATTACTCTGGATAGATGAAAGTAATGTTATTACATATTTAATCGATGTATATGATGAAAAAGCTATGCCTTTTGTAGATACACTGAAAAGTCTTCAAGAAGGCTTTTCGAATGGACAGTATATGAAAGTAAGCAATGATGAAGTATTTCCAGTTGTAAATCATCAAGAATTGACAGAAAAAGATATACTTATGAGAGATAAGGCATGGAATATTATACAAGATTTAATAATTCAAGAACCTAACATTTATAAAAGAGATAAAAGAGGTACGTTAATTAGACAAACGAGAGGGAATTTTGGGTGCTCAAAACAAACGATTTACAAATATTTAAAGCGGTATTGGCAAAGAGGAAAGGTCAGAGATAGCCTACTTCCTGATTTTAAAAATTGCGGTAATAAGGGGAAGTCGAAGAATTGGAGCGGAAATAAGACGGGTAGACCGAGAATGACTAATAGCACGGGAATCAATATTACATCGGAATTAAAAGGAATATTCAAGAAAGCTATACAAAATTATTATTTTACAAGTCCAGAAAATACACTGACATATACATACAAAATGATGATTAGGGATGCTTTTCAGGCAAGCATTCGTTATCAAGATGGAACAAAGTATATTGTGATTGAAGACGCAGATACCATTCCTACTTTTCGACAGTTCTATTATTGGTTTCATAAAGAATATGGAGTTGAAGAAATTACGTCAGCTAAGCATGGGAGAAAGAAATTCGAAAGAGATCATAGGGCTGTTTTAGGTTCGTCTTCTTTTGAAGTTTTTGGACCGGGATCCAGATATCAAATTGATGCGACAATCGCTAACGTATATATAGTTTCTCGTTATAATTCTGATTGGGTATTGAAGAGACCAACTATATACTATGTAACGGATGTCTTTACCCATTTAATTACTGGTTTTTATATTGGGCTTGAAGGCCCCTCATGGACTGGAATGATGATGGCACTTTTGAATTCTACAGTTTATAAAAAGGACTTTTGTGCGGATTATGGTATTAATATTACAGATAATTGTTGGCCAGCAGCACATCTACCAGAGATTATTTTAGGAGATCGCGGAGAGTTAGAAGGATATAATGTAAATCATTTGATACAAGGGCTTAATATTACAGTGGAAAATAATCCATCCTTTCGTCCAGACTGGAAAGGCATTGTAGAAAAATTATTTGATACATCTCAAGAAACAATACGCCCCTTTTTACCTGGATATGTTTTAAAAGATTGGGGTGAAAGAGGGGCAAAAGATCCACGTTTAGAGGCGAAACTCAATATAGAACAATATACAAAAATTATTATCAATTTTATTCTGCATTACAATAAAAATTTCTATATGAAGAATTATATACGGGACAAAGATATGATAGTTGATAATGTAAAACCAACACCAATTGAATTGTGGAAATGGGGAATAAAAAATCGCTCTGGGAAATTACGAGTCGTTCATCCTGATATCATGAAATTTTATTTAATGCCGAGAGGTGTTGCTAGAATCACTGCAAAAGGAATCAGATTTGAAAAAATGTTGTATAGCTGTGACACGGCAATACAACAATCATGGTTTGCTACAGCAAGAACAAAGAAAAGTTGGAAAGTGGATGCTTCTTATGATCCTCGAAATATGAATAATATTTATATTCATACAAAGGATGAAAAGATATTTGAAAACTGCTATTTATTAAAACATCAAGAGCGATATCAAGATAAAGCCTTAGAGGAGGTTAGACAGTTAAATAGCTTAGAAAGTAAAGGTTACAAAGAAGAAGAACATATATTACTACAAAATGAAATTAACTTTTTTGATAATATTCAATCGATTGTTAAAGAAGCTGTTAAGGAAGCAAGCAAAAAACAAACAAAGCATGTAATAAAGAGAAAGAAAATTAAAGACATCAAGCATCATACCCAATTGGAGAGGAAAATGCGAAGAACTGAGGAAGTATTTCAACTTGATAACAATGAAGAAGAGGCTCTACCAGAGGTTATTCATTTGGATAAACAACAAGAAGATGAATTCAAGCGTCGCTCAGTTAAAGAATTATTTAATAAAAGGAGGAGGCATAAGCATGAGTGACACTCTAAGAGAAATACAGTTAGATAATGGGACATACGCTTTTCTAGCTCAATATCAGCAACAGCAATTAGTTGATTATCAGGGGAATCCGCTGATAGAAGCTTTACCTGGCATATTGTCATATGAAGAAGCTTTTGATCAACTTAGCTTCCTACCCAATTATCATGAAAAAGAAAGAAATTTATCAGATCATCATCGATTTCATGCCTTATTACGTTTAACTCGTTTTTTTCAACCAATTTCTCAAACATTAGACTTGGAAAGACGTTTTTCAAGATTTTTACGCTATGGATATGTGAATCGGAATCCTCTTCAAAAGCAACACGTTCAAGTATTAAATGAATTACATCATCAATTAGTAGAAAGAAATAATTTAAGTCTGCCGGCGGATATACGGGCTACTGCATCTAGTTTTACATTAATGGGTTTCTCTGGCATTGGAAAATCAACAGCTATAGAACGAATACTTTCATTATATCCTCAACTTATTATTCATAGAGATCCCCTCAATACGCTTCAAATTGTTTGGTTAAAATTAAATTGCCCACATGATGGGTCGTTAAAGTCATTATGTCAAAACTTCTTTGAAAAGATAGATCAATTAATTGGCACAAACTATCTCGAAAGTTATGGGAAATCCTCTAATTCTATAAGTTCAATGGTAACTAGGATGGGGCAAATTTCTAGACTACATTGTGTTGGTGCATTGATCATAGATGAAATTCAACATCTGTTGGCAGCGACAGGGGATGCCTCTGAGAAAATGATGAATTTTTTTGTTACCCTTATTAATGAAATTGGTATTCCGGTAATGATAATTGGAACCATGAGGGCTAGGAGCCTTTTACAAAAAGATTTTAGACAAGCACGTCGTGGTAGTGGACAAGGTGATATGGTCTGGCAACAAATGAGCAATAAAGAAGATTGGGAAGTTTTAATTACAAGTATGTGGGATTATCAGTGGACAAAGCAACATGTGGAACTAAATCAAGATTTATTAGATGTTATTTACGAGGAAAGCGAGGGTATTACTGATATAGCTATAAAGTTGTTTTTACTAGCACAGGGGCGAGCGATTGAAACGGGCATAGAAAAAATTTCATCAGAATTAATCAGAAAAGTGGGTAAAGAAGATTTAAGACTTGTTCAACCTATGCTTCAAGCTCTTAAATCTGGTTGTGAAACAGAAATTGCAAAGTATGAAGATCTTGTATCGTTAGATATACAAGATTATATATTTAATAAACTTCCAGTAATTGATATGAGAGCCAAACTCCAAGATAAAAAAGAAAAAATCGCACAAGAGCGTCAGAAAATAGAACCAACAAAGGTAGAGAAATTGATTATTTCCCTTATAAACTTAGATATAAACGAAAAGGATGCAGAAAGAGCAACAAAATATGTATTAAATAAATCACCTAACTCTAAAATTAGTGAGTTGATGAAAGAAGCTTTACAATATATTAAGGACAAAGGAAGCAAAAAGAAAAAAGTTGTAGTAGAGGATAAAAATAAATTAAAGTGTATCATTGATGAAGGTAAAAAGAATAGACAGTCTGCGTATGAGGCTCTCAATGGTGAAGGATATATTAAGGACCCTTTAAAAGAATTTAATTATAAAGAATCAAGGTGATGTAAAATGCTTGATTATTTTCCTGTACCGTATGAGGATGAATTGTTTTATAGTATAGTCTCTAGATATCATATTCGAAGTCCAGATTTATCAAAAAAGCATACTATGAAGAAGTTGTTTAATAAAAGTGGCTGTTTCTTCGGGATTGAATCCATTGGTGAATTAAAATATTTAGTTGATAATTTACAAGTGTTTTCAGATGTGTTTACTGAAAAGTATTTTATAGAAAGGCATTCACTGATTCCACTTATAAGACCATTTAAAACAAAAGAATGGTACGAACAATTAAGCATAGGAATCTCTTCAAAAGTTTATCAGAGTTTATTTAGTTTGAAAAAAGGGAATATAAAGTCAAAAGAGCATTTATATTATTGCTCTGTATGCGTAAAGGAACAATATCAACTTTATGGTGAAGGGTATTGGAATAGAGTACATCAGGTTCCAGGAGTTTTTGTATGCATTAAACATCAATTACCTCTAAAGAAACATCCGGTTAATATTATGACTTTTCGGTCTCATAATTTTATCTATCCAAATCTAAAGGATAGTAACAGCAATGAGATATTCATGGAAAGTGAACTTGTGGATGAATTAATAGGAATTGCAGAAGATGTAAAATATTTGCTAGATAAAAATTTTTCGTCTTTTTCAAAAGATTATTATGTTGAGAAATATGAGACACTTTTGAAGGTTAAAGGGATTGGATACCCCACTTTAAAAAGACATCAGCGCTTAAGGGAGTTACTTCAAGATCATTATTCGCAAACCCTATTAAGGATGTTAGAATCCTCATTTAAAATAGATGAAAGATTATCATGGGTAAATTATATTCTGGGGAAAGGTAGTATACAATTTTGTCATCCCATTAGGCATATATTGATTATGCGATGTTTGTGTGGCTCAGTAAAAAATTTTTTTGAAAATGAATATTTGTATGAACCCTTTGGAAAAGGTCCATGGTTATGCATGAATTCCCTATCGAATCATTATTTACAAAAATGTGTAGATAAGGTGGAAATCAGTGTTCACGGATTGAATCGAGAAATTCAAGGGGATTTTGAGTGTGATTGTGGTTATATATATAGACTTAGGGAATGGGAGCAAAACCCCCTAGAAGTTGCATTCTTTAATAATAGGATTATTCAAAAAGGCCACGTATGGGAAGTGGAGTTTAGCAAACTTTTATCTAGTGGATTAACACAAAAAGAAATAGCTATGAAAACGGGTTTTACACCACCGACTATACGAAAAATATTGAAGGATCGTAAAAATGTCCCAATTAAAAAATCGAGAGAAGACAGTTTGAAGGTCGCTCGAGAAAAGAAAACAGCTCAGTACAAGCATAAATGGATACAATTACGAAATAAATATCCAGCGTATACGAGAGCGAAATTAAGTGGTTTAAATAGAGCTGCATATGCGTGGCTAAGCAATTATGAGAGAGCGTGGTTAGAGGAACATTCACCACTTAAGGTTTTGGGGAAGCATTCAAAAAAAAAGAGTGTAGAAAGCTACAATAGAGAAGATTTAATATTAATCGAAGAAGCAAAAAAAATAGTTGATAACTGGGATGAATATGAAAAAAACAGAGGTAAGTTAATTAGAAAAACGTATGCAGCTGTTACGAAAATATTAGGTGTATACCAGAAATGTCAAAAAAAGAAAAATCATTCTTTATTACAAAGTTACATTGTCACAGTTGAAGAATCTTTACAAGATTTTCAAAAAAGAAGAGTTCGATATTTATTAAATACAAAATTCAAAGATAAAGTAGTTACTTTATCTAAAATAAAAGAGGCTGCAAGTATAAAGGTGGCTGTAAGGGAAGGCGAAGGGGATATAAAAGAATACGTTGAAAAATTGATCAAAGCTCATAATCAAACAAACTAAAAGATAGTATGGGCTAAGGATTATAAATCATCGTTTTTAAAACAAAAAAATTCATTCGTGAGTTTAAAATAAATATAACTCTTTTATAAAAAGGATAAACCGAAATCTTTCTATGATTTCGGTTTTTTTATTGAGATATAGTGAGTATGATGAATAAATAAGAGAAGAAGAAAATTAATATCGAATGTATAAACAAACAAGGGGATATAGATAGAAAGTTAACCCATTTTGTTCTGAACTTTTGTTTTACAAGAAAAAATATAAAGAGTGTGTTTTGATCCTTTTCAGAACACACTCTTTATTTATGCTCAAGTATTGAGTGGGAGTGTATAAATTTTTAATAATTTATTTTAGTAGGATAGTCCATAACTTTCTTGTAATAATTAAGATAGTATGCATTCCTAAAGGAAATACATTAGTGTTCAACTTTCTTGTAATTATTTTCTCTTAAGGGCCTTAAATATAATGGTTTAAAAGCATATTAGTAAAAGGGTTTGTTGTAATTAAACACGTTGTGAACTTAAAAGAAAGTTGTACATTTTACAACAAAGTAGCAGTATTAGTGTAAAACTTTCTTTTAACAATACACGTAACAGTTTAACTAGGGGACTTTATATAAAAGAAAGGTGTGTATTAAGTATATGGATATTATGCAACAATTAATGGACGTAGATAAAAAAGCTAGGGAACGAGAAAGAATGGAACTCATTCAACGATTTTATAATGAGGGAGTTTCTATCACGACAATTGCAAATGCGACAAATATGTGTGAAGAGGAAATTTCTTATATATTAAGTAACTAGTAGCCATATTTGATGAGATGAATAGAGGAGAAAAAGATAGAATTGTAATTCTATCTTTTTTTATGCTCTTAAATACAATTTTAAAACGAGAAAGGTAGAGGGAGAACATGAGTGTATATGTAAAAAAGAATCTAGTAAATTTACGAGTTGATTATGCTTTTAAGCGTTTGTTTGGAGTAGAAGGAAATGAAGATATATTAATTGGATTTCTTAACGCGGTACTACAATCATCTATTGATGAAGAAATTACATCTTTGCACTTAGATGATCCGCATCTTCCAAGAGAGCAGAAGGATGATAAATTGTCTATTTTAGATTTGCGAGCTACGCTAAATAGTGGTATAAAAATTAATATAGAGATTCAAGTTCGAGACAAAAAAGATATGATAGAGCGTTCTTTGTTCTATTGGTCAGGTATGTATTATTCTCAAATGACTCAAGGGATGAAATATACAGAATTAAGACCAACCATTTGTATTAATATAGTGGATTTCATTCTATTTCCAGAGGAGCAGGAGTTTCATAATGTTAATACAGTGATGAACAAAAAATCTAAACGTATCATTACCGAAAATATGCAGTTGCATTTTCTTGAAATCCCAAAAGTGATTCAAGAATGGCAAGGGAAACGAATGGATCCGTGGGAAGATTCTTTAGCGCGTTGGTTACTATTATTTCCTGCGCATGAGGATGAGAGATTAACAACAATCCTGGAGGCGATAGCAATGGAAAAAGATCCAGTTTTAAAAAAAGCGATAGAGGATTGGGAGCGTTTAAGTAGCGATAAGGATTTTTTACGCTTATATTGGGCTAGAGAAAAAGAAATAAAAGATAGAATATCTGAAATAGAAACAGCAGAAGAAAAAGGTGCAAAAGAAGCCAAAATACAACTAATTCAAAACATGATTAAAGTAGGTGTACCTTTAGAGAAAGTTGCAGAGGCTGCAGAATTAAGTGTTGAAGAGGTTAATGAGATTTTAAGAAATAAAAAATAGATATAAATGATAAAAAACAGGTAATTGTGATTAAACATGATTACCTGTTTTTTGATTTAATGAAAGTAAGTGAATATATGTGAAGGTAGGGGGAATAGTTATGAAAGTGACAAGAGGGAATGTTAAATGAAGTGTGTAATTTTTACATACTTATTTATTCTGTTATTAAAAAAATATAAAGAATATAAGGGGAAGTTATTTGTATTATGAAAAAGAAAAAAGAAGCATATTATGTACATGTATATACGCTTAGAGACAAAAGTACAAAATCGATAAAAATAGAACCATGGCGCTCATTGAAAGAGGAAATGAATGTTTTGGGTCTTAAGGACAGTGATATTTTTCAAATTCAAATGGTATGGTACGATCCAAACAAAGATGATAAAAAGAAATGAAGTAAAATGGAACACGAAAAGTCCAATTTTATTTTTTAGGTGTAAATAAGGCTTGTTTTTTTAAAATCGTATTGCTATAATATAAACGTAATAAGATTTAACAATAAAATAAAAAATTAATCAGTTCGCATATAAGAGAAGACCTCAATATGCGCCATGTCCTTAGGGGACGTGTGCGTGTATTGGGGTCTTTTTGCGTTTTGCGAGCAAAAAACACCCGGAGGTGCAGGAATTATGTTGAATTGGTTGTCTGCAAAACTTATGACAACACCGGTAGGAGATTTTCTGCTGGCAAAAACTAGTTTTGAGAAAGGTCTTACTGGGCACACCAGTGGTACAGATGCTACCACTGTACAAAAAAGCATGAATACCCTTGTAACAACATTAATTGGTTTTGGGGGGATTTGGGTAGCGGCTTGCGTTGTATTTGCAGCTATTAAACTATCTGGTGCACAAGGGAAAAACCCTGAAAACCGTACACAAGCCATGATTGGTTTGGCTTGTGCGGCAATTGGAGGCTTTGTCATGATCAAAGCATACGACATCGCTGCTTGGGTTACAAAAATTTAACATAAGAGTTTATAAAAGCTCTCCTCTATTTGGGGAGAGCTTCTCTTATATAAGGGAGGAAACAAAATGAGAAAGGTTACCGTTCCTGTTGATATGACTTCGGAACAAAAAACGCTGTTAGGTGTGCTGAGCAAACGCCAATTGATTTATCTTTTAGGTGGAGGAGCATCCCTTTATTTATATGTACCATTCTTATGGCGGCTATTTGCACCTTTTAATGCGGCAGTAGCATTTTTTATTTGCTTAATTTTAGCAATACCAACAGTAGTAGTTGTAATAACGTTTGCTTTTATTTATAAAGAAAAACAACACATGTATTTAGACAAATTTTTACTTATCAAAATGCGTAGCCGTTCTGAAAAAGGCAAGTGGAGAAAAGGGTATGAGCCAATTACATGGGTAAAGGAGAATTTATAGATGTTAGAAATGATATATTTTGCACTGGTAGCCATTGTAGGGTTTTTCTTTTATCGGAAAATGAATGGAAAACCGCTATTTAGTTTTAAGAAAAAGGGCAAAAGTCAGAACGGGGTAGAGAAACGTACTGCTGAAAAAAATGGAAAGAAAAATAAAAAGAATACGCCTGCTACAGAGGAAATTGATGAGGATAATGTGGATTTCTTTAGTGCTTTTGTAGAAGACATTAAGGAAGTTGAAAATCATATGATTCGTTATCATGATGATACGTTTGTCCTAATCGCTGAGGCACACCCAGTAAACTATTACCTGCTTTCTAATGCGGAACAAGAAGCGATTGATATCAAAATTGAATCCTGGTTAACCACATTAGAGTTTAATACGAAGGTATATATCCAAAGTAAGTTTGTAGATTTAACAGATCCTGTACGAAAAATGACAGAAACAATGAAAGGTGCGAAGGACCTTACACCAGAGACAGTACTTTATGGGCAAGAAGTTATCGACAACTTAGAGTACTGGCAACGTTCGCAGCCTCGATATGAGCAAAAGCGATATTTAATTTATCCATACAAAGTGGATATTAGTACGATTACAGCTGATACAGAGGATGAATTGGAAGAAAAGATTGTAGATAAAGCGTTTAACGAATTATATCGTCGTTATAATGCTTCCCGAAATCTACTATCGAAAGCAAAAATTAGTGTAGAAATGTTAACGAAAGATAAATTAATAGAACTCTTATACGTAGCGTTTAACCGTCGTAAAGCGGTGAAAGCACGTTTCCAAGATTTAATTGAAAATGAGAACTTCTCTCTGTATTCAACAGGTGACACAAATGAGAGAAAACTAGAGTTAATGAAGAAAGTTCTAGCGGAAGAAAAAGCTGAAAAATCAAATAACGGGGTGGCATAAGTATGAAATTGTTTGGAAAGAAGAAAAAAGAAAAAAAGAAGTTAGAAGCTGAAAAGAATGACGAATTGGAACTAGAGGAGGAAGGGTACGAACAAGAAGAAGTTCCGCCTCAAATAGACAATCAAACAACTGTGTTTGATGTCATTGCCCCAGAAGGAATGAAAATTGATTCAGAAGACTATGGGGTAATTAAGCAGTCTTTGGGAAGTAATACTTTCTTCCGTCCATTTTATATTCCACGTGATGGATACCCTCGTATGATGCAGACCAATTGGCTGAACATGTTAACTTCAGCTGGAGAGGTTGATGTCATGATTGATATTCATAAAGAGCCAAAAGCAAAAGCGATGCGATCGTTAGATATGCAGCTGACAATGTTACGTTCGAACCTTTCTTTCCAACGTACACGCGGAAATATTGACCAGGAAAAAGACTTAGATGCAAAAATTCAGGATACAAACAATCTAATGGATGAAATTCAATTTAATGAAAATGACTCCTATATGGTAAGTACGATGGCGGTTGCGTATGCTGATTCAAAGAAAGAATTAGATGTTTTATGTGAGTATATTGAAGATGAAATGCAAGCATCTCACTTTAAGATAGCGAGCACTTGGAATCGTGTGAAGAGTGGCTTAAAAGCGGTTATGCCATTAGGTGCACCAAATACTCTGCAAGATACATACCGAAATATCGATAGACGTGCTCTATGTACATTTGCCCCCTTTGTATCAGGATCCGGAAGATTTAACGGTGGTATACCAATAGGAAAAAACAAAATAACTGGACAAGTAGAATTTTTAAATTCATTTGGTAACGCAGATTATCGTCCACCAAACTATAACATTGGTGTGACAGGGATTTCAGGTTCCGGTAAAAGTTTACTTTTAAAAATGAAGCTAGCTCGTGAAACATCACTTGCAGATACACATGCGATGATCATAGATCCAGAGGGTGGTGCGACACGTTCCTAAGTGAAAAGCTTAGGCATTGTCGAACTTACAGTTCAACAGTGAACTGTCATTCCAAGAAGTCAAATGATAGGGTAACGCCTTGAAGGGCTTCCTTTAATACTCCGACATGCAGTGAAGTTAGCAAGAACTGAACTGTATGAAGCTCGGTGAAGTCGGTTGAGAGTTACCGTAATCCTATAGGATACGAAAGTCACTCAGAGGTGGGTGGTGTAACCTATAAACCGGAAGTCTATAAATTACCTATGGTTAGTATGCACTATGAACCAATAGAGTATGGTATGTGCGGACGAATCTCTGATGGTACGGGTCTATATCGGAAGTAAGTCGAAAGGCTTACTGACACAATTAGTGTCGCTACTGTGGATGAGTAAAACTCGCCTTTATGAAAGTCCATATATTGTTACAGGCAATATCAAGGTAGCAGGCTCATAGGAGAAACCTAACGGTATATGCACAGATAGGAATGACGGAACGTGGTAAGCTGTCAACACTGAGGGCTTGCTTCCGATGAAGTGGTTCTAGGGAAAACAATTGTAAATTGTATAACCTAGGTTTATGACAGTGAAAGTGGTGGCACAGTACCTATGAAACGTGTAATGAACGTGGAGGGATAGCCACTAGTCGATTGAAAACTGACTGTTACTTATGGTTGACATGGTTTCGAGTAAGACTAAAGAGATGTAAACCTCCAGTAAATAAGGGGAGGTTACAGCCCATGTTAAAGAAAACTAAACTAAGGCACAGTGAATATTACGACATGCAAAGAAAGTATGATGAGTTATATTCTAATAGCCTTAATGGTAACAATTTCTATAAATTAATTGATATTATCGGTTCGGAAGAAAATATTAGATTAGCATACCGCAACATCAAAACTAATAAGGGGAGTAACACGGCTGGAGTTGACAATTTAACCATTAAAGATATTTGGCACCTAAACGATACAAAGATTATTCATGAAGTTAGGAAACGATTAAATAACTATCAACCACAAGCAGTTAAAAGAGTCCTTATCCCAAAAGAGGGCAGTGATAAGAAGCGACCCCTGGGGATTCCAACAATTTGGGACAGATTAGTACAACAATCTATCCTCCAAGTATTGGAACCTATTTGTGAAGCTAAGTTTCATAACCATAGTTATGGATTTAGACCGAACAGAAGTACTCACCATGCACTCAGTAGAGTTGTAAGTCTTATTTACATAGGTCACCAACACTACTGTGTTGATATTCACATTAAGGGGTTCTTTGATAATGTATGCCACAAAAAGCTATTAAGGCAAATGTGGACTCTGGGAATAAGAGACAAATCACTTCTATGTGTTATTTCAAAAATCCTTAAATCTGAGATAGAAGGAGAGGGTATTCCCAATAAGGGTACTCCGCAAGGAGGAATTATTTCTCCTTTACTTTCCAACATTGTTCTAAATGAACTTGATTGGTGGATAAGTAGCCAATGGGAAACCTACAAACCTCACAGAATCTCTACTCGGCATTTAGGGTTTCGACAATATGCTAGGAAGTACACGAATCTAAAATGTGGTTATGTAGTGAGATACGCGGATGACTTCAAAATAATGTGTCGGACTTATGATGAAGCACAACGCTTTTATCATGCGACAGTTGATTTTCTCAAATCCCGCTTGGGATTAGAAATTAACCCCAAAAAGTCCAAAGTGGTTAATCTCAAGAAAAACTCGTCAGTTTTCCTTGGATTCAAAATCAAAGTGGTTAAACAAGGTAAAGCTAAATTTGGATATATTGCAAAAACCAGTATGTCCGACAAAGCTATTACAAAAGCTAAAAGACAACTAAAAGAACGAATCAAAGGAATTCAAAAGGAGCCCACTTCAGAGAAAGTTACTCAATTTAATTCAACCCTTCTTGGTATACAAAATTACTTTAAATATGCGGTTACAATTTACATGGATTTAACGGAGGTAAATTACTCTCTGCGAAGAGTCATAAGAACCAGACTTAGAAACAATATGAAGCACATGAAGTTCTGTGAAACATCTGTGAATTTTAAAAGGAAGACCAAAGGAATACAACCTAACACTAAGATTTACGTTGTACAGAACACTCCACTCTTACCAGTTACAGGAATACATCATAAAAACCCGTGGAATTTCTCGCAGGTTATCTGTAACTATACGGAAACGGGGCGTAATAAAGTACATAGTAATCTTAAGGCAATACCTAAGGATGTTCTCAACCAAGTTATGAGGACTTATTCGAAGAATAAAAGTATTGAGTACAACGATAATAGGATATCAAAATACGTTGCTCAATATGGTAAGTGTTATGTAACTGGTGAGGAAATTGGTATTGAACGTGTTCATTGTCATCACATTGTTCCCATTAAACAAGGTGGGGATGACAAGTACAACAACTTGGTAATTGTAGATTGGTTTATACACAAACTGATTCACATGACGAATCTTAATAAGATTACACATTACCTTCGGTCTTTTAAACTTAACAAGAAACAAATGGATAAACTGAATGTGCTAAGAACTAAAGCTGGAAATGAACCGATAGTAACATAATTTGATTTTAAAGTCAGTTGGAAACGATGGAACGCCGTATGCTAGGAAACTAGCACGTACGGTGTGAGGTGGGGGAAAAGGTGGAGATTACATCAAAGCCTTACCTATCATCATAATTCGTAAAAATCACCAAACGATTAGGTGGTATTAACTTAAATATTTCACCAGAAAGTAATATCATTATTAATCCTTGTGCAATTGCAGTAACAGAACTTCAGATTACGGATAAAGATGAAGAGCTAGAAGCGCTTGAACAATATGACAAGAAAGAACTCGTTGAGCGTGATGGCGTTAAGTATGTAAGATTTGTACCTATTTTAGAGAAAATCAATGAAATACTAGGCTTCTTTGACATTATTATTCGCGGACAAGATTTTGATCAACCAGGATTAAATGTATTCCAGCGCACAATGTTAGAAGATGCGATTCGTGAAGTATTCAGTAAACATGGTATCACTTCTCACCCTTCATCTTTATATACGGATGAAGTGAAGAAGGTAGACGGACAATTAATTCAGTCTCAAGTGAGAAAGCCAGAGCCAGAGTTAAAAGAAATTTATGATGTGATAGTGGAAAACCATGGAGACGATGTGAAAGCAGAAGAGTTAATTGCTGCGATTCGTCCGTTCTTACGTGATGGTTCAAAACCATTATTTGATGGACAAAGTAATTTTGGACGCGGTGTAGAAACACAGTTAAATGAATCACGTGTTGTTAATTTTAATATTAGTCATTTAGAAGAGGGATTCTTAAAGCCAATCGCCTTCCACGTTATCCTGAACTATATTTGGGAGCATTGGATTAAGAGTCCAGAACACGCTATCAAACGAAAAGTGTTATATGTGGATGAGATGTGGCAGTTTATCGACTATGAACAAACGGTTAACTTCTTAGAAAAAGTAGCACGTCGTTCACGTAAAAGAAATGCCGGTATGTGTTGGGCAAGTCAGGACTTTGTTCGTATTTTAGAAAATGTGAAAGCACGTGGTATCTTGCAATCTACTTTCTCTTATTTCTTCTTAGAACAAAATAAGATTGATAAGAAAAAAATCCAAGAGAACTTTAACTTAACTGCTGGAGAGCTTGACATTATTCTCAACAATCCAGGGAAAGGTGAAGGGATTTTCCGCATAGGAGATAGTTCGGTTTGGATTCAAACAGATCCATCAGATAAAGAAATGATGTTCATTGAATCAAATGAAGCGGTACTACAAGAGCTTTTAAATAACATGAAGAAAGTACAAGGGTATGCAGGATAATAGCGTACCTTTGAAAAGGAAGGTGAAATTATGCTTGATAAGATAATAGGATGGGTTGGCGGCTTAATTGTTTCTATGGTCAAGACCTTTCTTTCTCCAATCTATAAATTAATTGATTCTATCCCCGATTTAATTTTTGGTGGGGATAGTGCAAAATTAAATTTTTTATTTAAAGACGATACAGCTGGGAGTGTATTAAATACGGGATTACCAGTCATGTTTAAATTTGCAGCCTTTTTAGTCTTAGTCAGTGCTGTAATTGCTGGAGCAAAGTATTCAGCTGCTGCCATTAATCCAACAAATCGAACATATATCATTGAATATGCGAAGGATTTAATGATCGTTTCTATTTGTATATGGCATTTAGATTTCTTCTATAACATTGTATTTGATATTAATACTTGGGTAGCATCGGAGTTTAAAAGAGCAATAGGAGAACAATCGCTAGATGTTTTTAAACCAGGTCAGACAATTGCCGAATTGTCTATGGATAAAAATAAGGATGATTATTTATTTCAAATTTTTGCGATGTTGATTGAAGTAGGATTATCACTTTGGGCAAACTTCTTCTATTTAATGCGGGCGGTATCTCTTTATATTTTGATGTTAATGGGACCGGTTATGGTCGGTATGTGGCTATTTCCGCAAAAGAAACAACAAACTCTATATTGGATGCGTGAATTTGTTGGTACAGTACTCATACAAGGTATCCATGCGATTACTATATGGTTGATTTTTGTACTAGTAGGCAAATCAGATAATACCATTATTAAATTAATCTTATTTGCTATGTTTATTCCTATAGGTGAAATTGTAAAAGGATTCATTGGTTTAAGTACAAATACGGTGGGAGCAGTAAATAGAGCAGGTACAATGCTTGGAATGGGTGCCTTAGCAAGTATGGCGGGCATCATTAAAGGAATACGTGATGACCATCGTAGTAATAAAGAGAAGACAAAAGCTAGAAAAGAAGGCGAGGAAGATAAAAAAGAAGATGCTGATAATCCTAAAAATGCGTTAGGAGCCAATTTAGGAACAGATATAGGTACAACATCTCGTGCAGCTCGTATGTTAAAAGCAGGTCAAATTGGAAGCATGGTTGGAAAAGCAACGGGTGGACTCGCAGGATTAGCAATGGGCGCAGGACTTGGACCAGAAGGAATGGCAGTAGGAACATTTGCTGGAAGTAAAGCAGGTGGTGTTCCTGGTGCAGTAGCTGGAAGAACATTAGCAGCTGGAGTTGAAGGAGTTACTAGTGCTGGGAAGCATATTGGTTCCAGTGTGAAGAAAGGTCTAGATACGTATAAAGGGTTAAATGGAGAACAATATCCAGAGTTAACAGATGAAGATATTGCACAAGACTTAGCTACGAAAGATTTTGAAAATTGGAAAGCGGATAATCCTGATTCTGCAGTTGCGAGTCGTTTAAAACAAGCATTCCCTGGTGCATCCGATGCAGAGATTGCAAAAAAAGTAGCAAAAACAAATAGTGATCAAATGTCTCATTTCAAAAATCAGCGAAAACAAGATTTACAAAATATGAAGAAAAATGCTACACCATATGGAAACGCTAGAGATTTAGTTAACGCTGCAACTAACGCATTCCAAAAAGGATATGAGGCAGACCATAAAGATGCGTTTATGAGTCAATTACCAGAAAACATGTCAGCGGAAGAGAAAGAGAAAAAATGGAATGACCATTTAAACTCAAAAGTTCAAGGATTTAGAAATCATGCAGAACAAGCGGCAACAAAGGCTGGAGCAATGCCAGTTGATGCGAAAGATAAGCAAGGCAACAACCTGTTTGATAAGTCCTATGTAAATAAAGATGCCTTTGCTTCTCAACTTGCACTTGGAAAAGTTGGGAAAGCAGTTGAAGGAGTAAAAGGAGAAACACTAGAGAGTGGCCATCAAAATATGGGACAAGTAGACTCACTTGTGGGTGCGTCCACTGCTGCATTTAAAAAGGCATATACAGCAGATCATAAGGCAGGATTCATGAAGCAATTCCCTGCAGATGTACCACAACAAGAAAAAGAGGCTGCATGGAACAAACACTTGAGTCAAAAAGTGCAAGGATTTAAAAATCATGCGCAGAAAGCTGCCGAACAAGCAGGGATTGTGCAACAAAAAGATGGGACTAGCTATGCCAATAAGGAAGCTTTTGCTTCTCAGCTATCGCAACAATTGCAAAACAATCCAAATATAAATGCAATGGGTGTATCTAGTGTATCTGGCATTCAAAAAGCGGTAAATGGTGTAAAAACACATAGTTTAGCAAATGGATATGGAAATCAGAAACAAAAAGGTGTAAGTAATGTCGGGAATTTAGTACAAGCATCTACAGAGTCATTTAAACAAGGATATGCAGCAGAGAACAAAGCAAACTTTATGAAAAACTTGTCTCCAACTATGTCTCAAACGCAAAAAGTAGAAGCTTGGCAATCTCATTTAAATGATAAAGGTAATGAATTTAAAGCAGTCGCTCAGCAAGCGGCGGTACAAGCGGGGGCGATGCCAATACAGGCAAAAGATACGAGTGGTAAGAGTCTACATAATCAATCGTATATTAATAAAGGTGCCTTTGCTTCGCAATTAACGAAAGGTTTACAAAGTCATGCTAGTCTTGGAACAGTGAGTCAACAAGTAGGTTCTGGAATTACTAGTGCGATTCAAGGGGTTCGTTCACACGGTGTTGCGACAGGTGGCGCAATCAATAAAGCTGTATTTGCAGCTACACAAACGCAAGCGAGTATGGCACGTGCAGGGAATCTGTCTGTTTCTGAAATTGAGCGCTCGTATGCGGATGCATCAGCTAGTGTAGCAAATATTTCGCAAAGTGCTGGGAAAATGACGATTCCAACTTCTGCAGTGGGACGTATGACACAGCAAAGTAAGATGGTTGGTGTAAGTATGATGGAAGGTGCCAAACATCTCGTGCATACAAAAGGAATGGAAAATGTATCACAAGCATACTTTAATGCGTCTAGTGCTGTTCAGCAGGCTGGTGGAAATGCAGTACAAAGAGTGATGAGTGGAACTGCAGCTGCCGTTCATACTTCGTTAGGAGGTAACGCAGCAGAACGCCATTACAATGTGACAAAAGGATTAAGCTATGCAGCAGGTGTAATTGGTGGTGTAGGTGCTTATCAAGCAACTGCACGTACGGTAAGCAAACATAATCCTTATAACAAAGCTGTCCAAGCAGAGGCAACAGAAATTCAAGAGATTCTGAAAATGGTACCAACAACAACGGATGCTACTGGAAGACAATCAGTTGCTCAAGGTGCAGTACGTCTTGTTACGACAAATAATAAATCATGGATTGAAGCGAAAGATTCCAGTGGAATGACACAAGTTGTATCTCGTTATGGTAGTGGAGATAGTAGTATTCGTTCGGGACAAGTGGTATATCAAGATTTAAATATTTCAGACGGTCAATTAACACAGCATCGTAATGGTATGAAAGCTATGCCAGCGTATATTCAAGATTCTAGTGGCGGGAAAATTAGTATCAATCGTTCTATCAATATTAATCCAAATCAATTAGTAGGAAATCAAAATCAAAGACCTTTACAACAGAAACCAGTATTTACTGAACCGCCACTTACAGTAAGTCATAAGGTAGACAATGGTCACTTCTATATGTCTGATTTAGACCAAGGGGGATACCAGAATGTGCAAATGGTGGTAGAAAGAGATCGTAGTTATATGGTCGCTACCACAACAGATGGCACAGTGTCACGTATTTCTCCGTTCGGAAAAGGAGATACGCGATTACAAGCAAATCAAAGGATTGAAAGGGTTTGTGAAGTGCAAGATAGCAGTATTAAACCTAGAGAAGAAATCCTAGTAACTCATACACAGGAAGAAGTTGTACGCACAGAGACACATTTGAATTTATCAGAACATGATCCACAAAACCTGATTCCATTTGCGCCAAACCCTCGCCTAGCACAGCGAAGAAGCAGAAATAATGAAAATGGAAAGTATGGAGTGACAAGTCTATGAGTCAAAATCCTAACGATCCAAATAATCAGAAGAAAAGTAACCCTTTAAAAGATGCGACATCTCACTTTATTAAGAAAAAAGGGATGCAGGCAAGTGGGAAAATGGCAAAAATGGCAGGAAAAGCAGGGAGGGCGGCAGCGAAAGCTGCTGCCAAACTGTTAAAAGCTGGTGTAGTGAAAATTGTAGGAGCCATTGTGGGAGCCGTAGGATTACCTGTTGCTTGTATTATGGCTCTTATTATTACGGTGTGTGTTATTTTAGCATCTTTTGTACCATTTACCGATGATGAAAGTAAAACAGAGGAACAAGTGAAAAAGTATATAGAAATTGCAATGGCTCTAAACGCGGATTGGAAAGAGGTTGTCGCTTTTGACATGGCGCGGTATGATAACGATTTGACTGGTAAAGATCCGCATGATGCTATATCATATTTCTTGGATATCCAATATGAAGAATATACGGAAAAAGAGGTATGTGAGGCAGGACCGAATGGTCCTTGTGAAAAAAAGAAAAAGGAGATGCAAAAAACAAAATCTGAAAGTTATTCCGGACCAGATGTAAAAAAGATATTGGGAGATACAGATTTTAAGAAAAAAATAGATGAAATTAATGCAAGCGGAAGTAAAAAGGTAACAGTATCTTCTCACGGTTTAGATAAAGCGATGGAACTTGCAAAATTTAGTGAGAGTCAAAAAGACCGTGCTCGTGAGATATTAGCCGCAGGGATGTTAGAAGGGCTATATGGACATCTTGCTCCTACTACTGGTGGATTTATTGGTGGTATGTGTGTAGGTAATGTGAGTCCTGGTGGAGAGCCTGTTAACCTTAATGCAAAAGTTACAGGATACCTTCCTAAAATTAAAGAAATGGCAGAAAAACATGGTGTTGCTCAATATGTTGGTATTTTGGCTGCCCAAATGATGCAGGAATCAGGTGGAGCAGGAAATGACCCGATGCAGGCTTCAGAGGGGCATTATGGAGACATGAGTCCATCTTGTATAGGTGTAAAGGGGAATGCACGTGTAGGATGTATTAAAGATCCCAACATTTCTATTGAAGCAGGCGTACAAGAATTTAAAGATGTGTTAGCAAAGGCGAATGGAGATATAGCCCTAGCATTACAATCGTATAATTTCGGGTCAGGATTCATTAGCTATGCATTAGCGAAGGGTGGTTATTCAGAAGAAACAGCCATTGAGTTCTCAAGAAGTAAGAATCATTTAAACCCAGCTGGTTGCTCCGATCCAAATAACTTCAGGACAAAGGTTAACGCGTGCTACGGGGATTACACGTACGTTTCTAAAGTTTTGAAGTATTACAAAGATTTAGGGTGTGTGGCAGACGCATCAGGCGAATGGATTTCTGATAAAGGTTGGAAATGGCCAACGAAATCAGGTCGTATTACAGATACGTTTGATGCAGTTCGTGGTGGAAAACAACATAATGCGGTTGATATTGGAGCCATGACTGCTGGAAAAGCTGGAGACCCCGTATGGTCAATGGAAGTAGGTATTGTAACAGCCCAAACAGGAAATGTAAATGGTGGTGGTCTAGGTGTCTATGTAGATCATGGAAATGGTATTGTATCTCGTTACTTACATTTGAGTAAAATATCAGTTGCACCAGGAACTATGGTTACAAAAGGGCAAATTATTGGGGAGATGGGTGGTTCTAACTATAATAAAGATACTGGTTTACTTAATATGAATGGATACGCCGTCCATTTAGATTTCCAAATTCGTATTAACGACCAACCAACGGATCCAATGAAATTCTTTAAGAAAAATGATGATCCGGGGTTATCATCTGGTGGTTCTCCTACAATGGCAAATGCTAAACGACAAAAGGTATTGGAAGAAGCAAAAAAATGGGTTGGACAAGGGAAAGTGAGCTATGTATCCGGTGCTAGAAATCCAGCTGCAGGTAGTGCAGATTGTTCTGGATTCACACAATATGTGTTTAAAACCAGTATAGGTGTCCAGCTAGGAGATTGGACAGGCGCTCAAATTGGACAAGGAAAACAGGTGCCAGATATCGGTCGTGCACAACCAGGAGATTTAATTTTCTATGAAAATCCTAACCATGTATCTATTTATTTAGGGAATCAGAAAATGATTCATATTGGTGATAATAAGGGTGTACAAATTACAGGTCTAAACTATACGGCAAGAGGACAACATATGTCGCAAATCCGTAATGTAATAGACTGATAAGGGACGAGAGTAGATGAAGAAAATAATCAACATTTTATCCAATATGCCTCGTAAGTACTTGGTCATATTGGGGATTATCGTATTAGTGGCAGGTGTTGCCACCTATAATACCATTCATGATTATATGCTGAAATCACAAGTGCAAGAGGAAGAACAAGTAAATCAAGATGAAATCGAGATACTTGGAGATAAACCAAAGGGATTTGATACAAAAGAAGAAGAATATATTGCGAAAACAAAAACTGTAGAGGATTTACTACTAAAAATTTCTAATAGTAGTTATGATGTTCCGTATTTGTTTTCTAAGGCTGGATTTGGTATTGAACCAATGAAAATGACAAGTAATGAACGTATGCTTGCTACAGAAGCTGTTCAAAGATATTTCCTAAAAGGAGATAAGTTTTACAATGCACGTATTACCAAAATTGACCGTGGGAAAAAAGTAGATACATTTCATATAGAGGTTTTAATACAACAGGTAAACTTCTTGGAACCACGACAATTTAAAATTCAGGTAAATCAGTATGCGCAAATTGTAACACCAATTGAACAAATACCACATGGTCAAGAAGAAGTACCTGTGGATTAACTGAAAGATAAGGGTTGTGAATAAAAATCACAACCCTTATTAAAAAATATAAAGAGTACCTAAAAATATTTATTGAATATTCATAATCTTCTGATATAATAAAGTTATGGTTAAATGATATTTATATATATTAGTGAAATGATATAGATGTGGAGGTAAAAAGAATGAGATTATTATTTGGAACCGCAGCAAACTATTTTGCAGGATATTCTTCTGGAAGAGGCTCGGGGCTTTTAGGGACATTATTTGGCTGGGCTTTATTAGTAGGTAGTGGATACCTGTTGATCACAAATTGGGATAGTATCACAGTTTGGATGCACAGTTTAGATATTGTAACAGGATTAGATGGTTATGAAGACATGAGCAATGGATTTATATTCATCTGCTTGCTTGTAAGTGGTTTTATTTTCATGCTATTGTTACCAATCTTCGCAATTATATTAATAGTGGGTGTGGTATTGCTGAATATTGTCATCTGCACAATTGTATTATTAGTATCACCAAGTACATATAAAAAAACTAAAGATGTGGAGAGTGAATGGAAATGAGTACAATTCTAGTTTTAGGTGGTTCAAATGGTAGAACATTAGAGAAATTGGCGAAAAAAAGAGATTGTCAGGTAATTTTTCATGATGGGAAAAATCATGGTGGTGTAAAGAAAACGTTTCGTAGTGTTATAAAAAAATGTGATGTTATTGTAGTGCAGAAAGGTGCATGTGGCCATGTGTCTATTGATGTAGCAAAAGAATACGCAAAGAAGTATGATGTCCCACTTTTATTCAATCAGGGTTTTGGAGGAACAGGTGCGTTAGAGATTGGGTTAAAGCATTTGCAAGCAGCATAAATTAGGTAGTAGGGAATTTTTTTTGATTATATAATCATATAATCCTTATATAAAAATTATAAAGTTAATATTGGAGGCTCTTTAGTTATGAAAATGAGTAATAAAAAATTTATGAAAATCGCTGCAAACCTTGGGATTTCAACAGCTTTATTAACGGGATGCGTAGGAGATCTCGAAGAAAATAATTCACTATCAGTTGACCAAGACACAACTGATAATAAAGAAACACAAAAACAATGTACTTCTAATCAAATAAATGAAAATGAGTGTTTTGAAGAGATGCCAACTGCAGGACCTGTTAAGCACGAAGACAAACAGAATAATCCGAGTGTAGAGCATGATAATGGTTGGAGTTCCGCCTTAGTTCCGTTTGCCGCAGGTGCAGCTGGTATGATGTTAATTAATTCATTAAATAAGAAAAATCCAGGGCAAATTAATAATAATACTAACCATACATATAGACCACCAATGACACAAAAACCTTTACCAGAAGTACCGAAAGAAAAAGAGAAGGAAAAAGGGAGAGGGACAAGTACAAGTGCTGCTACAAGTAGTGGAGGTGCAAATAATTCTACTTCTACAAATAAAAGTGACACGAATAAAAGTAACGCATCTACACCGAAAACAACTAATCCAACTCAACCATCAAAACCATCTTCAACAAGCAAGGTTACTAGTGGTTCTAGTGGTATCGGAAATGCAAAAGCTCCAGCTGGATCTTAATTTATAGGAGGAGACAAAATGTTAGACAATCAACAGCAACAAGAATATATGAAAAAATGGTTTGCTTTATCTGAGCAAGCTTGTACACGTGGTTTTACTTGGCCAAGCTTATTAGAGCATAATGAATGGTGTCAGTATATGTCTACTGGTATCAAAAAAATCAAAAAAGAGGAATATAATAATATTATAGAAGTAACTGAATTAGTAAAAACCATTTTTCAAAAGGTTTATAAATATTTACTAGAAAGTCACGATGGTTTTTTACAATTAAAATTGCCCACCGAATTATGGGAAGTGACTAGAACAAATTATGATGTTTTATTTTCATATTTCACTAGGTTTGATTTCATTGTTGCAAACAATGAAATCAAACTAATAGAAATTAATGCAGACACACCCACCGGCTATTTGGAGCCATCTGTAGCTAATCAAGTATTATGTGATCATCATCAAGTTATAAATCCAAACTGCATAGAAGAGAAGCTAGAAAAAACGTGGTATAAAATTATTACTGATTATGAATTAAAGCCTCATGATGTTATACATTTCACTAGTTATGATTGGCATGAAGAAGACTATCAAACAGTAAAATTTATTCGAGAATATTGCCCTCAGCCCAGTGATTATGTGGGGATACAGAGTATTATAGTTGCAGACGATGGGTTATATACACCAGATGGTGTCAAAATAGAATATTTGTATCGATTATATCCATTAGAGTACTTATTAGAAGATAAGGACTATAGCGGAAAATCAATTGGCCTTATGTTTTTAGATCATATTGCACAGGGGAGAGTGAAAATCATTAATCCTCCTTCAGCATTCTTAATTCAAAATAAAGGTGTACTAGCTCTTATCTGGCAACTTCACGAGCAAAATAAATGGTTTACAGAACAAGAACATAAAATTATAGAAAAGTACTTCTTACCAAGTTATTTCTCAAAGGACAAATTTGAAGAAAATGATATAGATTATGTGAAAAAGGCCACATTTGGAAGGGAAGGCGGTGGTGTTTCCATCATTAATGATGGAAAAGAAGTAGCCGCAGATAAAACGCCTTACTATGAGCAACAACATAAAATTTATCAAAAGTATATAGAAATGCCCGACTGTACTATAGATACGTGGGATGGAGATTATACAGGTAAATTATTAATAGGTTCACATTTAATTGGTGGGGAACCAGCGGGTTTATTTTTAAGAGTGGGTGAAAAGATTACTGGGAATTTATCAATGTTTATTGGAATCACCACAGAATAAAATCAGTTTAATACAATTTGAGTTTTGTACAAAAGCGTTATGATGAAAACTGTTCAAAAGGGGATTGTTTAATGAAAAACAGAAAATTTATTATGAAATTGTCATGTGTTATAGCACTTTCTATGGTAGGAGGATGCACTGGTTTTAACATATCTAGTAAAGAATCAACAGTACAAAATTCTGTTGGGACTAAATCACAATTACCAGCAGAAAGCGATTATTCAAATTCAAGATTTAAGGCAATAAATCTTGATAAATATACACTTGTCTTAATCGATAAACAAACAAAAGTTCAATAGCTAAAAGTAGTTCGAAATGGAGGGTTTGATGGTGGAGTAGATATTGTACCTTTGTTTCAAGCGAATGGTAAACCATATGTAGGTGAAGAAGTAAAAGATAATCGTTTTTCCACAAAAAAGATAGATAAATATACTTTTATTATCACTGATGAAGAAACAAAAGTTCAATATTTGAAAGTAGTTCGAAATGCAGGATTTGATGGTGGAGTTGTAATAGAACCTTTATTAAATCCAGAAGGGGGATTACTTACAACTCAATAAAAATGAATTTCGTAATAAAAGAATTTGTTTAATTACTTGATTTTTGTCGAGAAGGAGCTGGAGTAAATGAACAAGCAAAAACGGATTGAAATTGTGAATGCACTAATTAAATACATTGCAAATAATGATAAAAATACATTCAATGGAAAAGGGTTACTTCACTATAAAGATAGAACAGCTCATTTTGTACTCAATGGTAAATCATTGCGGTTTGTTGATCACTATACAAATGTTTCTATGAATATGACAAGAATTGATTATAAAACGAAAATACAAAAAATGTACTTTTCAAGCGGCGGCACAATGTGGGGATTAGTAAAGGATTTTACACACTACATTTATGGGAATGATAATTCGAACGGATTAAACGGTTATGGAGGATTGTACTGTACGCATTGGGGATGGACAGAAGAAGCGATGAAAAACATGCGTGAGTATGCAAGAGAAATTGGATACTTAAAATCTTAATAAAAGCGCTATTTGTGCGACACGTTTCCCTATAAGTGTATAAACACGAAATGGGAGGGTTATCAATTTGATGACAACAACGGATT
>NZ_JAGXJT010000138.1:0-275 GCF_019091205.1 Bacillus sp. GbtcB14 | reverse complement strand
TAACTAGAGTTACCAAAGTAAATCCTAACAAAGTATTGGGTTGTGGGTCAAATGTTTTTGTGCAACTCTGTTACAACATGATAGATCCCTAGAATGTGCAAGCCTAGGTTAAAAGATGTTTGGCCCCACCCTCAATTGCCACTTGACTTTTGATCTAGAGTCCCTTTGCTTTGGAGTTTCTAAGCAATGTTACTTTGTGTAGGCCAGCCTTGTGTCCACCTTGCTGCATGAGATTATTGCCCTTGCCATGCAAACCTCCACAACTGGACCAACTA
>NZ_JAGXJT010000137.1:0-275 GCF_019091205.1 Bacillus sp. GbtcB14 | reverse complement strand
AAGCTATTTTACAATAATTTACATGTAGATGAAGATGAAAGGGTATCTACGTATCTATTAGGACTTATATACCCATTACGGATAGAACCATTTGCAACATCATAGAAATTTCGGTAAAAGAAAGAAGGTGTTATTTTAGAGGACAATGGGATGATGAAACAGTTGTGCCTTAGGAACAATTTTTGGAAATCCTAACTTAACGATTCTTCCAAAACGCTACGAACATTTACTACCTTTAAGTACCAAAATACTTCATCACATCTTGATAAGTATAA
>NZ_JAGXJT010000136.1:0-276 GCF_019091205.1 Bacillus sp. GbtcB14 | reverse complement strand
TATTTTTGGCCAACCTGGTCTTGGCATATGAAATCAAATCAGCACGTATTGGATATGTCATGTCAATGGACCTGATGAACTTCTTATGCATGATGAAATACATCAAATATTCCCTTATTAACCAGTGGTTATAAGAACAATAATAAATAAAGCAATCTTCTAAGATATGTTTTCACTCAAAACTCATTAAATAGATACTTGCAGGTTTTAGATGTCTATAGATGCATACTAACATGATCGATGGAGTTTTGCTAGATAAACCCTCGACATAGTCTT
>NZ_JAGXJT010000135.1:0-276 GCF_019091205.1 Bacillus sp. GbtcB14 | reverse complement strand
CTTACGGATGAAATTAAAAAGACGCAGCTCCAGATAATAGCTGACCGTGCTATCTTGGTGACTCTTGGGGATGTGGTTCTGGTACAACTGTCTCGAAATAAGACTGCAGAGCGGCATTTGTTGCCGTTTGTGCCCTAAATAAAACTCTATTTCAATGTAATTTCTTCTATTCAATTATCAATAACGAAACAGATTTATTCTCATTCCTTATTTAGTATGTCTTTTGGTTCATATGATTATTTATAAGTTTATTTGTTTTATAAATTCTTCTAAATC
>NZ_JAGXJT010000134.1:0-276 GCF_019091205.1 Bacillus sp. GbtcB14 | reverse complement strand
CTAAACCACGAAAAAAAATAATACTTACATGTCATGGACATGCATTAACCAGATAACTTTTGCAAAACACATCTAAGCCAACTGCCTTGTGTTAATACGACAAGTTGTCACTAATCTTGTGATGCTCTCTATGATAGATACAATATTGAATGAACATCCCATATTTTCAAATAAAAACATAATGTGCAGTGTATACGCCATGAAAGTTAGTTCATCTCCATTTGGTTTGCTTAAGCACCAAACTCAACATTTTCAATCAAAAAGTAAAAATCACAA
>NZ_JAGXJT010000133.1:0-276 GCF_019091205.1 Bacillus sp. GbtcB14 | reverse complement strand
CTCTTTACAGGATCAAAATCCGAGACTGATCAAGTGTTCAAGTTGATCCCAGAGTGGTCAAGGAGTGTAAGACTACTTTTTGTACTATCTTCCGTAATTTTATTTTGTGTGTATGATTGGGGGAGCAGTAGTTGCTGCGGTTTTGATATCATGCTCATGAATTGATGTTCTTGTAAAGTTTCGGGAGCAGTTTTAGGGACCCAGTCTCCTACCTTTCAAAGCTTTTCTAGGTTCAAAGGGATGACATACTTGAGTTTGCAAAGCCAGATTATAATA
>NZ_JAGXJT010000132.1:0-276 GCF_019091205.1 Bacillus sp. GbtcB14 | reverse complement strand
AAATCACCAAATGACATGTTCAGATTCATTCTGAACTTGTCCAAGAACTCCTTTGCAATCTAATTAGCATCTACCAGCTTGTTCTCCCATACAATTCCCTAGGTGTGTTTATTCTCAAACTTGTTAATTAGAACTGTAGAACCATCATCTCTCATCCTCTGAGCATACAATAACTATTTACGTCCTTCTCATTTATATACAACTCTAACTCTCAACATGTCATTGTGAATGTACTTATACTATAATTGATTGATGAAATACTCCTTCAAAGCCTCT
>NZ_JAGXJT010000131.1:0-276 GCF_019091205.1 Bacillus sp. GbtcB14 | reverse complement strand
GAATTATCGAGACGTGAGAAGGATTGTCAATGTAAAAGTAGTTCATGGTGTTCTTGAGTTTAAATTAGGAGGAGATCGAATGTGTGGTCCATGTCAACAAGGAAAGAAAATTAAGGCCTCTCATTCTCTAATAAATGCTCTGCTTACATGAGGAGTATTGGAACTTCTCTATATTGATTTGATGAGATCTATGCAAACTGCTAGTATTGTTGGAAAACGTTATATCATGGTGTGTGTGGATGACTTCTCAAGATTTACTTAGATAAATTTTCTTAA
>NZ_JAGXJT010000130.1:0-276 GCF_019091205.1 Bacillus sp. GbtcB14 | reverse complement strand
AGATTGTCCGGGACAGCAATATGATGCTCAAAGCGAAAGTGTCATCCTCCCCGCGGGGCGAGTCCTTCGTCGGCATGAATGCTCTGCTTGATTTCAACTGGAGATTCGCCACAAACGGAATTGAGCTGACAGAGGATGAATTCAATGAGCTCGTCGCAAACAACAGACGTCTCGTCAACATCCGCGGCCAATGGGTGAAAATTGATCCTCAATTCATTAAACAAATGAAAAAACTGATGGAAAAAGCGGAATCTGAGGGCCTCCACATGTCCGACG
>NZ_JAGXJT010000013.1:0-98037 GCF_019091205.1 Bacillus sp. GbtcB14 | reverse complement strand
TATCCGTTTAGATAAAAAAAGATAGTAGGGATAATCAATCCTTACTATCTTTACTCTTATTATTCATATGTCTTTAAGAAATTCGTGTCTTTTTTATTTTACAGTGATAACTCTACCTGTTTCACTACTTTCAATCGCTAATTGAATAAGTCGAATAACTTCTAAGCCTTCTTGTGCTGTTACAGGTGGTTTCTCACCATTTACAATACTATCTCTTACACCTTTATAATACATGTCATAACAGCCAATTTCTGTCGAAATACGTTCTAGCTTTTCTTCCGTATCTAAAGTAGCAAAGTTCTCTTCAGCGTCTACTCCATAACCGTTATCGCCTGGCTTCATTCCATTTTTTAATTGTTCTTCCTGTGAATCCATACCGTATTTCACGATAGAACCTTTATCACCATGCAGTGTAAAGTGTGGACCTGCTTGCTTTACGTAACTGCTACTATGTAAAATGACACGCTTTACTCCGTAATGAAGTACAACATGGAAGTAATCATCAATTTCTGCGCCTGGTCGTTGTTTGATTACATCTGCACTTATTGCATCTGGTCTCCCAAATAATGATAATGCTTGGTCAATTAAATGCGAGCCTAAATCATATAATATTCCTGATCCTGGTAAGTTTTTTTCTCTCCAGCGATTACGTACATTCGGGCGGAAACGATCGAAATGCGCTTCATATGCGTATAGATTCCCTATTCTATTTTCTTCTAACAATTTCTTTACCGTTAAGAAATCATTATCAAAACGACGATTATGATATACACTTACTACCACATTATGTTGCTCTGCTAATGAAATAAGCTCTTCTCCTTCTTCAATTGAAACAACAAACGGTTTTTCTACAACAACATGCTTACCGTTTAATATCGCTTCTTTTACATACGGGAAATGAGTTATATTCGGCGAAGTAATGACCACTAAGTCAATATCAGCTCGCTTCACCAATTCATCAATCGTACTAACAACGTTAGCGTTCGGTAATGTTTCTTTTACTACCTCTTCTTTTGAAGATAGTACGGCACGAATCTCATATTCTTCTATCGTTTGTAATAATGGGATGTGAAATGTTGTACTAGAAAATCCAAATCCTACAATCCCTACACCTATTTTTTTCATGTTGTCCCTCCATTTATCCCGCTTTAACGGACAGTAAGATTCCTACTCAAAATTCAGTGAACGCGAGGGAGTTAAACGGGAGACCAACTGCCCGTAAAAGCCCGATTGGTTCAACTAATAATCAGTGGGATAAAGAAAACCCCCACTGATTAAAGTTTCATTTTATGAGAACGATTTCATTCAGTTATTATAACAAGACTATTGTTATGTACATAATAATTTGCCTAGAAAAAAACATCTTGCCATTATTCATAGCAAGATGCTTCCTTTATTCCGGTCGTTTTTTCGTCCACGTTTCTATAACTTCACCAGTATCGTTAACATCTAGTACTAAACTACCGTTACTATACCGGTCTTTATTTCGATACGCTTTCGGATCAATTTCTTCTACAATGTGTTTCTCAGTCTTCATATATACTAGTTCATCGTCTCGAACAATTTCAATACCGACAATACGGTATGGATTACGTTTTAACTCTTTGAAAATAACAAGGCCTCGCTTCGCCCTCGTTGATTTCTCAATTTCTGATGCTTTTAGACGTTTTACAGCACCTCGTTGCGTAACAAGAATAAGTTGATCTTTTTCACCATTTAATGGCTTACCAGAAGCGACATAATCATCTTCTTTTAAATTAATTGCTTTCACACCAGCGGCCCTTACACCGACTGGACTTACTTCATCTTCATGGAAAATAAGTGCATATGCACCATAGGTTGCAAGAACAATATCACTCGTTCCATCTGTTGCAAATATATCTACAACATAATCATCTTTTTTCAAATTCACAGCGACGAACGCTCTTGAATAACGCTGAACTTTATATTGGTTTAATTCTGTTTTCTTAATCATACCATTTCGTGTAACAAATACGATAAATCGTTTTTCTTCTTCAAAATTCGGTACGACGGTCGCCCAAATAATCATTTCATCCCGCTCGAGTGAAACGAGATTCGCAACGTGTTGACCTAAATCTTTCCAACGAATTTCTGGCATTTCATATACTGGCAGATATATATAGTTTCCTTTATTCGTAAATAATAGGACTGTCTCTGTCGTGTTCGTATCGAATCGCTCCAGTAAGATGTCACCCTCTTTCATACCGAAGTCTTTCCCGTTCGATGCATTATGTGAACGCCAACCTGTTCGTTTCACATATCCTTCTTTCGTTACAGTAACGATGACATCTTCCTGCGGAATCATCACTTCCACATCGATTTTAATTTCCTCAATTTGTTCTTCAATAATAGCACGGCGATCATCACTATATGTTTTCTTTACTCTCTTCAAATCTGTTTTAATAACTTGAAGAAGTCTTTTTTCACTTTGTAAAATTGACTGTAACTCTATAATCTTCTTAGTAAGCTCGTCTGATTCTTGTTCTAGCGCCGTAATATCTGTATTTGTTAAACGATATAGTTGCAACGAAACAATTGCTTCTGACTGCGCTTCTGTAAATCCAAATTTCGTACTTAAATTATCTTTTGCATTACGCTTATCTTTAGAAGCACGGATTGTTTCAATCACTTCATCTAAAATCGATAATGCTTTCTTTAAACCTTCTACAATATGTTGACGATTTTCTGCTTTTCTTAATTCATATTGTGAGCGTCTCGTAACAACTTCTTTCTGATGCCCAATATATGCATCCAAAATCTTAGGTAGTGTCATAAGTGTCGGACGACGATTATTTATCGCTACCATATTAAAGTTATATGGAATTTGTAAATCTGTATTCTTATATAAATAATTTAAAATACCTTCGGCATTTACTTCTTTTTTCAGCTCTACAACGATGCGAAGACCTGTACGATCTGTCTCATCACGTACTTCAGCAATTCCATCTAGTTTTTTATCTAGACGCAATTCATCCATTTTTTTAACAAGGTTTGCTTTATTTACTTCATACGGAATTTCTGTAATAACGATTTGTTGCTTACCACCGCGGATTGTTTCAACTTCCGCTTTTCCGCGAATAATAATTTTTCCTTTTCCTGTTTCATACGCTTTTTTGATACCATCAATCCCTTGAATAATACCACCTGTCGGGAAATCTGGTCCTTTCATAACTGTTAATAAATCATCAACCGTACTATTCGGCTTATCAATACGCATCATCGTCGCATCAATTACTTCTCCAAGGTGATGCGGAGGAATTTCTGTTGCATAACCAGCTGAAATTCCTGTCGATCCGTTCACTAATAAATTTGGGAACATTGCCGGTAATACAACTGGTTCTTCACTCGTATCATCAAAGTTTGACACAAATTCTACTGTTTCTTTATCAAGATCACGTAATAACTCAGATGCGATTGGTGATAAACGGGCTTCTGTATAACGCATTGCCGCTGCTGGATCGCCATCAACACTACCATTATTACCATGCATTTCAACTAAAACATTACGTACTTTCCAAGTTTGACTTAAACGTACCATCGCCTCATATACAGAGGAATCACCGTGTGGATGGTAGTTACCGATAACATTACCAACTGTTTTAGCTGATTTTCGAAATGCTTTATCATGTATATTTCCTTCTACATACATAGAATATAAAATACGTCTTTGTACAGGTTTTAGACCGTCACGCGCATCTGGAAGCGCGCGATCTTGAATAATATATTTACTATAACGTGCAAAGCGGTCACCTAACACGTCTTCAAGCGGGAGGTCATGAAACTTCTCTGCCTGCATGTTATTCCACCTCCGTCTCCATAATCATTTCATTTTCTAAAATATTTCCTTCTTCTTGCATACCAAATTGTACATTTCGTTCGATCCATTTACGGCGAGGTTCTACTTTATCACCCATCAATGTCGTAACTCGGCGCTCCGCTCTTGATGCATCGTCAATTTTCACACGAATCAACGTACGCGTTTCAGGATTCATAGTTGTTTCCCATAATTGATCGGCATTCATTTCGCCAAGTCCTTTATAGCGCTGCAGCATGTAGCCTTTACCGACTTTTTTTGTTACACCATCTAATTCTTCATCAGACCATGCATACTCTATCACTTCACTCTTACCTTTTCCTTTACTTACTTTGTATAAAGGAGGAAGTGCAATAAATACTTTGCCAGCTTCGATAAGTGGTTTCATATATCTGTAGAAGAACGTTAGTAACAATACTTGAATGTGCGCACCATCTGTATCAGCATCGGTCATAATTACAACTTTATCGTAGTTAATATCTTCAACAGCGAATTCATTCCCTACACCACCGCCAATAGCGTAAATGATTGTATTAATTTCTTCATTTTTAAAGATATCAGCAAGTTTTGCTTTTTCTGTATTGATTACTTTACCACGTAACGGTAATACCGCTTGGAAACGTCGGTCTCGACCTTGTTTCGCGGAACCACCAGCAGAGTCACCCTCTACTAGGTACAGTTCATTTTTTTGCGGGTTACGTGATTGTGCTGGTGTTAACTTACCACTTAATGTACCTTCTGATTTCTTTTTCTTTTTACCAGTACGTGCTTCTTCTCTCGCTTTACGAGCAGCCTCACGTGCCTGCGCTGCTTTAACTGCCTTTCTCACAAGAAGTGTAGCAACATCCGGGTTTTCTTCTAAGAAGTAAGCTAAATGCTCAGATACAATTGCATCAATTGAAGAACGAGCTTCACTTGTACCAAGTTTCCCTTTCGTTTGCCCTTCAAACTGAAGTACTTCTTCTGGTACACGTACAGAAACGATAGCCGCTACACCTTCACGAATATCTGTACCTTCTAAATTTTTATCTTTTTCTTTTAATAACGATACTTTACGAGCATACTCATTGAACACACGCGTCATTGCTGTTTTAAATCCAGCTTCGTGTGTTCCCCCATCTTTTGTACGTACATTATTTACAAACGAAAGAATGTTTTCTGAATAGCCATCGTTAAACTGGAATGCTAACTCTGCTTCAATTCCGTTTTGTTCACCAGTGAAGTATACAACCGGATGAATCGAATCTTTCTCTTCATTTAAGTATGAAACGAAAGCTTCAATTCCTGTTTCATAATGAAAGACATCTTCTAAATCATTACGTTCATCTTTTATCGAGATTTTCATTCCTTTTAATAAGAATGCAGATTCACGTAATCTCTCACATAATGTTTCATAATTGTAATTTGTTGTACTGAAAATAGTTGTATCTGGTTTAAAATGTATTGTTGTACCAGAATCTTTCGTCTTCCCGATCTTCTCCAGTGTCGTTGCAGGAATACCACCATTTTCAAAGCGTTGTTCATAAATATTTCCGTCACGTTTAATCGTCACTACTAACCATTCTGACAAGGCATTTACAACTGATGCCCCAACACCATGTAAACCACCACTTGTTTTATAGCCACCTTGACCAAACTTACCACCGGCATGAAGTACAGTTAAAATGACTTCAGGTGTAGGTTTCCCAAGTTTATGCATCCCCGTAGGCATTCCTCGCCCTTTATCAATAACGCTAATACTATTATCTTTATGTATTACGACAGAAATTTCGTCGCCAAATCCCGCTAACGCTTCGTCAACGGAGTTATCTACTATTTCATATACTAAATGATGCAATCCACGGCTATCCGTACTCCCGATATACATACCCGGGCGTTTTCGAACGGCTTCAAGTCCTTCTAACACTTGAATTGCATCTTCATTATATTGGAACTGATGCTTCGCCAAACTCCTTGCCCCTTTCCTAATCAAATCAGAACATATGTTTCTATTATAGAATAACGCCTCGACTATAGTTTTGGCAAGTTATCTTATCTCTTTTATATACCATTTTCAATAGAAAAATCCTTGTTTTTTCACAAGGATTCCTCTAGGCTACTATTTCAGAAAAATAATCGTTTGTCAACGAGAAATGGATATGTATGCCAAGATTATACATTCCAAACCTTTATCATGATCCAAATGATCAATATCCAAAATGGGATAACAAGTAACAATCCCCAAAAACAGCCTTTAAAAAATCTCATGATGAACACCTCGTTCATCGGCCCTATTTATCTATAACGAGGGCTGAATCAATCTTTCTCTTTTTAAAACCTATACTATTTTGTCATCGCATGTTCTACTTTAATACAACGATCCATTATTACAGTATAGCCTGTTTCTTGCAAAAATTTATATGTATCTTCATCTTGTACTCCTAATTGTGCCCAAAAAACATCTGCATCAATCTCTACAAACTCTTTCGCAACATCCATTAAAAATTCTGAACGGCGGAATACATTTACAATGTCAACATGTTCCTTAATATCCTTTAGTGAAGCAACTGCTTTTTCTCCAAGCACCTCATCTACTGTTGGGTTTACTGGAATAATGCGATACCCAGCATCTTGCATTGCTTTTGAAACCATATACGATGTACGTTCTGGCTTATCCGATAATCCAACAACTGCAATCGTTTTGCTTTTCTTTAATACTTCACCAATTTCCGTACGAGTTGGGTTTTCAATTGTCATAATTTATCCCTCCTATTCCTTTAGTATAGCCGATAAAGAAAGTCTCTTTCAATATGAAAGAGACTTTCTTTTATTTCGATTATTGATTCTTTGTAGCTGAGTTATCTGCTAAAGTAGCTGTTTTCGTCATTTTTTGACCGTTACGATAGAATGTAACTTCTACTTTCTCGCCTACTTTTTTCTTTTCATATAAATATTTACGGAATTGAAGTGAATTTTCTACTTTTTGATCATCTAATGCTACTACAATATCATATTGCTCTAAACCAGCTTTTTCTGCAGGTGATATTGGGTAAATTTTACCTAATACAACGCCATTTGTTACTTCTTTCGGTACTTTCAATTGATTTACCGCATAAGCTTGCACATCTTCTAATGAAACAACACCTACTCCAAGAGCTGGACGTTTCACTACTCCGTCTTTTTCAAGTGATTCAATAACTGGTTTTGCGATATTAATTGGAATAGCAAATCCAATCCCTTCAACTTCTTGTTGTGCAATTTTACTTGAATTAATCCCAATTATTTCACCGTTTTGGTTAAATAAAGCACCACCACTATTACCTGGGTTAATCGCTGCATCTGTTTGGATAACTTGCGCTTGCCAATCTGGTCGTTTATCCCCATCAATATCTACTGGAATTTCACGTTCTTTACTACTAATAATACCTTCCGTTACACTTCCATCAAACCCTAGTGGATTACCGATTGCAATTGCTTTTTCACCAGCACGGATTTTACTTGAGTCACCTAAAGTGGCAACTTTATTTACATTAGACCCGTCAATTTCGACAACAGCTAAATCTAACCAAGGATCTTTCCCTACTAGTTTTGCATCTACTTTTTTACCATCACTTAATTTTACAGCAAGTTTATTTGCTCCATCTACTACGTGGTTATTTGTTACAATATATGCTTTATTTCCTGCTTTTTTATAAATAACACCTGATCCTGAACCAGCTTGTTGTTCTTGGCCTGTTGGTTGCATTGCAAATGGATCAATGCTTTGTTGCATATTAATCACACCTACAACAACATCTTTCGCGCCTTCAATCATACCAGGTAAATCAGTTTCATTTTTTGCTTTATTGACAACAGGAACTACAGTACCTTCAACTTTTGAATCCGAACTGAATGATGATACAGCCGCTCCATTATTTTGAGCCCATGGCATATATGGTGCCGCAAAACTAATTGAAACAGCTCCAACTACTGCTCCGACTAAACCTGTGAAAAAATAACCTTTTTTGCCGCCTGATTTTCTCACTTCTCTCGTTTCACTATGCTCTTCATTTAAATTCGGTCCGTCGTAATATCCCATGTTTTATTTCCCCTCTCTGGTGAATTCGTACTTTCAGTATAGTCACAGTTTGTGTCCTTCTTGTGAACTCATCGTGAAATCCAATTAAAAAAATACTCTTATCTATCATTGTAGACAAGAAAAGTATTTTTTGTACATTCCACCTACAAAAGAGAGTATAAATTTGCTATATCTCAAAGCCAAATTACATAATAATTTACCGAAAGAATTCTCCTTCCAGAGGCGCGTGAAGGGCGATAGCCCAGCGGTAGGTGGACGATGAATTTCGGTTCGGCATAGCCAAAAACTTTTGATAAACTAGCTATATGAAGTTCTTTGATAACTTGATATATAAGGTTGCAGGAAGAAAATAGCGTGCGAAAACCAAGCCATTCGGTCCTTGCGTAAAATATCAACCGTATAAAGAAAGCTTTCTAACGTTGAACATCTAGGGATTGGATGCCCCGAAGTAACGCTCAGGGAGATGAAAGGTTACTTTCGCCGTGGAACTGAGAAGCTCCCACTTCAAGCTCTACTAAGTGGTGAGTCGTTCACAGGTTATTCTTCAAATTTATAACCAACTCGAATAACAGTACCGATATGCTTCGCTTTATCTCCTAGCTTATTTCGTAGTTTTTTAATATGAGTATCAACCGTTCGGTCATCACCGTAGTAATCATATCCCCATAACTGATCTAATAAATGTTGACGTGACAACACAATTCCTTTGTTCTCCATTAAATAAACAAGAAGTTCAAATTCCTTATGTGTCAATATAATTTCTTCTCCATCTACTAACACCGTTCTAGATAGACGATTTACTTCTATTCCAGCTAAAGACATAACATTTTCTTCTGCTACTCCTACCACGCCATCCGCACGTTTCAATAACGTCTTCGCGCGGGCTACTAACACTTTCGGGCTGAAAGGTTTCGTTACATACTCATCTGCACCTAATTCGAACCCTAATAATGTATCATCCTCATCTGAACGTGCTGTTAGCATAATAATTGGTACCGCTGATTCTTTTCTAATTCGTCTACAAACAGACCATCCATCTATTTCAGGTAACATAATATCTAACATAATTAAATCAATTTCATGCTCTGCAAATAATTCTAACGCTTTTTTCCCGTCTTCTGCTTCAATTACTTCAAAGCCTTCATTACGAAAATAATCACTAACGATTTCACGTAATCTTCTTTCATCTTCAACAAGCAATACTGTTTTATTCATATAATCTATCCCGCCTTTTTACTCTTTCAATCGAATAATACGTTGATTGGAGCTTCCGCGAAATGGAAGTGTTAAATCTTTTTTCTCGATTTCAAATCTTCCATCGACTAAAACATCCCCATAATGTAACAACTCTATCATATCATTATTTTGAGAACTCTGTATCTCTTCTAACGTATAACCTGTATACATCCATAGATTTTTTTTCAAATCTTTCACTGCTTTTGCTACTTTTTTCACTTCAGCAGCTTGAAAAAATGGATCTCCACCTGAAAATGTTACATCAGTTAATGCATTACTTGCAATCTCTTTCACAATTTCTTCTACTGTCATTTCAGTTCCATTACAAATATTCCAAGATTTCGGATTATGGCAGCCGAAACAACGATGCGGACAGCCCGCAAAAAATACGACTGTCCGCAACCCTTCTCCATCTACTACACTATCATGAATGATGTTCATCACTTTCATTTATGCTTCACCCGATCCATCTCTTCACTACGTTTCGCACTATTCCACTTCGACATATCACCTACAAGATAACCTGTTATACGGCGAATTCTTTCTATATTAGCCTCATCTTCATTTCCGCAGCTTGGGCATTCATTACCAATAACTCCGTGGTAACTACAGCACTTACAACGGTCAACTGGATGATTAATTGAACCGTATCCAATACCATGATCTGCCATCGCTCGTACAATTTGTTTTAACGCCTGTTTGTTATGCATAGCTGCTCCGTCTAGTTCAATATACGTAATATGTCCCCCGTTACATAGGGCGTGGAAAGGTCCTTCTAAACGAATTTTATTTATCGCTTGCATGTTATAGTAAACTGGGATATGGAATGAATTCGTATAATAATCATGGTTCGTTATACCGCTAATCACACCAAATTCTTCTCTATCTTTTTTCACAAACTTCCCTGATAACCCTTCTGCAGGAGTTGCAATTACTGAGAAATTCAGTTCATGTTCTTCCGTCGCTTTATCCATTCTATCTCTCATTAAAGAAATGATTTCATACCCGAGTTTCCATGACTCTTCATCTTCTCCATGATGCTTTCCTGTTAAAGCTACTAAACACTCCGCAAGACCGATAAAGCCAAGACTTAACGTCCCTTGCTTTAAAATGGATGCTACAGAATCTTCAGGATGTAACTTTTCTCCACCGCGCCATACACCTTGTGAATATAAAAACCGAAAATCTCTTGCTCGCTTCGTACATTGATACTCAAATCTCTCTAATAATTGCTTAATTCCTAAATCTAAGTAATAATTTAACGCTTCAAAAAATGCTTCTTTTGAACCACTAATTAACGCTAATTTCACTAAGTTGATAGACGTAAATGATAAATTCCCTCTTCCAATCGCTGTTTCTTCTCCATGTATGTTAGACATAACACGGGTACGACATCCCATGTAACATACTTCACTTTCCGGTCGTCCGTCATAATGCACTGCATTAAATGGCGCATCTAAAAATGAAAAGTTAGGAAATAATCGTTCAGCCGTTGTCTCTAACGCTAATTCAAATAAATCATAGTTCGGATCACATTCTTCAAAGTTCACACCTTTTTTCATTTTAAAAATTTGAATGGGAAAAATCGGTGTTTCCCCTTTACCAAGACCAGCTTGTGTCGCTTTTAAAAGTTGTCTAACTAATAACCGTCCCTCTTTTGATGTGTCTGTTCCATAGTTAATAGAAATAAACGGTACTTGTCCCCCACCCCTACTGTGCATACTATTTGAATTATGAACGAAAGCTTCACACGCCTGATACGTATCATTTTCTGTTTCTTTCCATGCAAATTCTTCTATTTGTTCTTTCGTAAGCGGATATGACTCTAATCGTTTCTTATGTCTCGCTACTGTTTTTCTCACATATGGAGCTAAATCAATATCAAAGAGTGCAAATGATTGACCACCGTGCTGCATATTTTGATTCGCCTGAAAAATAATAGACGAAAGAGCCAATGCACTTTTAATGTCTTGCGGTTGTCTCATATGCCCATGTCCGGTATGAAAACCGTTCGCAAGCATCTGCGCTAACGGAATTTGCGAACAAGTCGTCGTTCCTGTCGCATAAAAATCTAAGTCATGTGGATATAATATATTTTGATTTATCGCTTTTTTCACTTGATCTGACAATAAATTTTCAACTGCATAATATTTCGCACTCTCTGATGCGAACGTTCCCATTACTCCCATCGGAGAGCGGCCATCTACATTTGCATTTTCTTGCATTAAATCTTGCTCACTACCGTGGACAATCGTCTCAAACACTCTCATTAATTCTTCTCCACGTACATTTCGTTGTAACATTTATAACCCTCCACCAATATGTTGTTGTCTTTTGATTAAAATGTTACTACATATAGTCTTGGTGTTTCTGTGAAAAATGTAACATTCCTGTGAAATTTTTTTCACGAAATAATGAATTTTTCATTTACAAAAAAGAAATGTGCTCTTTACAAATGTATGGTACAATATACGGGAAAAACTCTTTTTACCCTTTATCAACACATTTGAATAAAGGAGACTGAACTTATGGTTACTACATATCTTTTATTTATCGTTGCCTACTTACTTGGCTCGATTCCATTCGCACTAGTCGTTGGAAAAATCGGCTACGGAATCGATATTCGTGAGCACGGAAGCGGTAATCTAGGCGGAACAAATACATTCCGCACACTAGGGAAAAAAGCAGGTTTTATCGTTACAATTGCTGACATTTTAAAAGGTACATTAGCAACAAGTCTACCGATTATTTTCGGATTAGATGTTCACCCACTATGGTTCGGATTAGCAGCTGTTCTTGGACATGTGTATCCGATTTTCGCGAAATTCCGTGGTGGTAAAGCTGTTGCAACTTCTGCTGGCGTGCTATTATGCTACTCTCCAGTTGTTTTTGCAATATTAGCTGTTGTCTTTTTCAGCCTTTTATTTACAACAAGATACGTATCACTTTCTTCTATGGTAACAGCCGTCGTTGCTGTTATTGCATCCATTGTTAGCGGGGATAAAATCTTCATTATTGCGATGTGTTTATTAGCAGGTATGGTTATTTATAAACACCGTGCAAATATCGGACGAATTATAAATAAAACTGAACCGAAAGCAAACTTTTCAAAAAAGCAAAAATAAGATCGTAACCCACATAACGCAAAAAGAAAACGTGAAGCATATTAATAGCGTCTTTTTGCGTTATTTTTTATACTAAAGAAAAAGCAACATAATTTGGAGGAACTATACATGAATCTTTCCGTAACAAAAGAAGCAGCACAATGGTATAAAAACGAATTAAACTTACAATTGGGTGAAACACTACGCCTTTTCGTACAATACGGCGGTTGCAGTACTGTGCAAAAAGGACTTTCTTTAGGTATTCGTAAAGATGACCCTGCACATCCTGCTGTTCAAACTCAAGAAGAAGGTATTAACTTCTTTATTGAAGGCGATGATGAGTGGTTCTTCGATGGACATAATTTAGCTGTTACATTTAACGACGGCGATGATTTCCCGCAATTTAATTATGAAAAATAAAAAAAGCGTGGCTTCTGCCACACTTTTTTTATTTTTTCTTAATTTCCTCATATTTCGCATACCACTCTGGATATAACTTTTTAAATGATACGGGCCTGAACCCTTCTTTTTTCGCACAAATATTCGTCGTACTTGCAGTAATACAAAGTTCACCATCACCATTATATATTTCATAACCATATACAACGCGAAGCGGGCTCACAGTGTCCACCCACGTTTTCACAATTGCTTTTTCACCGTAACGCATCGCTTTACGATATGAAATTTGCAAGTCTAACACAGGAGAAATAATTCCCTCTTTCTCCATTTCAACATATGAAAACCCTAAATCTTGTATAAGTTTCGTGCGACCTAATTCAAGCCACACTAAATAGTTTGAATGGTAAACAACACCCATTTGATCTGTTTCCGCATAACGGATTTCAACTTCATGTTCTGCTACAAACATATGTATTCGCCTTCTTTCACTTCTGCTACCTTGCATACATTTAATCATAATACAGTGACATCAAAAATAAAATAAAAACAGTGAATCTTTTACTGAAAGGAGCAAGCTTATGATTCAAATTGTAACTGTTCGTAGCGGTGATAGTGTATATAGCTTGGCATCAAAATATGGATCAACACCTGACGAAATAGTAAAGGACAATGGATTAAATCCAGCTGAAACACTCGTTGTTGGTCAGGCACTGATCGTTAATACGAAAGGGAATAATTATTATGTACAGCCTGGTGATAGCCTATATCGAATCTCTCAAACATATAACGTACCTCTCGCTAGTTTAGCTAAAGTTAATAACTTATCTTTAAAATCCATCCTCCATGTTGGACAGCAATTATATATACCGAAAGGGACAAAACGTGCAGTAGAATCCATCGCTTATTTACAACCATCAACAATACCAATAAAAGAAAGTTTGGTTAATGCTACGCGTGCCATTAATCCATTTTTAACATATTTGGCTTACTTCAGTTTCGAGGCAAAAAGAGATGGTACATTGAAAGAACCAACTGAAACAGCTAAAATCGCTAATATTGCAACGCAAGGCAAAACCATCCCAATGCTCGTTATTACAAATATTGAAAATGGAAATTTCAGTGCCGATCTGACATCAGTTATTTTACGCGATACATCGATTCAAAACAAATTTATTACTAACATTTTACAAACAGCTGAGAAGTACGGTATGCGAGACATTCATTTTGATTTCGAGAGTGTAGCACCTGAAGATCGTGAAGCGTATAATCGTTTTTTACGAAATGTAAAAACACGATTACCTAATGGATACACATTGAGTACAACACTTGTACCGAAAACGAGCTCAAATCAAAAAGGTAAATTTTTCGAAGCTCACGATTATAAAGCACAAGGGCAAATTGTTGATTTCGTCGTCATTATGACATACGACTGGGGTTGGCAAGGCGGACCACCGATGGCTATTTCTCCTATCGGTCCTGTAAAAGAAGTGCTTCAATATGCAAAATCTCAAATGCCTCCCCAAAAAATTATGATGGGGCAAAACTTATACGGATTCGATTGGAAACTTCCGTTCAAACAAGGCAATCCGCCCGCAAAAGCGATTAGCTCTGTCGCAGCTGTCGCACTAGCTCGTAAATACAATGTCCCTATCCGCTATGATTTCACAGCTCAAGCTCCTCATTTCAATTACTTTGACGAAAACGGCGTACAACACGAAGTTTGGTTTGAAGATTCACGGTCTGTTCAAAGTAAATTCAATTTAATGAAAGAACAAGGTATAGGCGGTATTAGTTATTGGAAAATCGGTTTACCATTCCCGCAAAATTGGCGTTTACTCGTTGAAAACTTTACGATTACGAAAAAGGGCTGACATAAGTCAGCCCTTTTTTACTATTAAAATTCCGTCACAAAAAGAAGAATGATAACATTCTCCCTTTTTAACCGTTATCAACAATCGGTTGTTTACCCGTTTGGTCTTGCATTTGCTTTCCTTTATTGCCACCAGCTTTTTTTGATTGTGTTCCAATATGATTCGGTGCAAAGTCTTTTGAATTCTTTTTCGGATTACCCATTACTATCGCCTCCTTAACACTAGTATCGTACTAGTGTTAAGATTTATTCAGCTTGCTTAAAAAGTTTCATTTCATAACGTTTTTCAATACGCTCTTCAATGCGATCGATTGCATCACGATCACTTAATAATTGTTGTTTATTTTCTTTCACAAGTTCGTCAAATGATTTACGGCGACTTCTTCTCACGCTGTTCACCCTCTCTCCTTCTCATTCTCATTCTCATTCTCATTCTTACTATACATAGTATGAGCAAATGAAAAACTCTTTAATCAGATTTGCAAGAAAATTTTATGTTTTAGTACTCCTAAAAAAACTCCGTGTACAATAAATTGCAACACTCACGAAATCTGGACACATATCAAAACACCTAAACCATCCGCTGCAATTCACTTAGTACTTTTGACATATTTTCAAAGGGATATTTTCCGTATACATTGTTAAAAAGATAAATTTGATCGATTCGTTACCATTTCATCCCTATCTTAATCCGAAAAATATTTTGACTTCCGAGCAAATGTCCCTCGATTACTATTGGCTTTAATTGCAATATCCTTGACCGTATGCAATCCATTCCTTTTTCATATATTAATTTAGTTCATGCATTACGTATTGCTTCGTTAGTACGAGCTATACGTAAATTAGTGTATTTTTCTCCCAATTTTCACCTCATAAATTTTTTCAGACATATTTTTATAAAGTGTTCAAAATACAACAGTTCGGCTATTTCTGTTTATTGAACACATGAAATATACAAACTATAATAACAAATATAAATAACCAACACTATGTTGGTTAAAAAATAGGAGGCACTAAAATGAAAAATCAAGTATCAATAGTAGTTGAACATGAATTGAATAACGTAACACCAGAAATGATTGACTGGTGGTGGGATAATATCGATAACTCTGAACGATATAAACTATGGCACCCAGAAGAACATGTTGATTTTAAATGGTTAGTTGATCCTAAAGTACATGGGCATGTAGGGGCCATATCAGCTTCAATTGAATCTGCTGGGGATGGACTAGAATTTCCGCTAAGAATTAGATGGGAAGATCCTAAAGATTGTCCTATAAATACACATTACAGCCATGTTTTAATGGGTTCATGTTTAGATGATAATGACGATGTAATTTCACAAGTAATACATCAATATGAAAAATCCGAGAACGGTACAGTAATGACTTCTACATTCATTTTCCCGAAAGGATTACCACCATTTATTAATCTAAGTGGTTTATATAAACACAATGTAGAAGAAATGAGTGAGTTCAGTAATTTTTTACCAGAACTGTTCAAAGAAAATTTGTAAGGTAACTAAACAAATTAGCCCCCCTCATTTTAGATATGACTAAAATGAGGGGGGCTTTCAATATCAAACCACTCACATTACTTCTCTCAGTAATGCGCTCTGCTCTTCAAATGAAAAACACCTCCGTCAAATTTACATACTTAGTATGCGAATTCAGGAGATATTTTTTCCTGTACCACGATTCGGATTCACTTCAAAATAGCACACGGAGTTTTTATACCATAACGTTTAAATACTCTTTTAATTTCTCTTCTGCATTCACTTCACTTTCTTTATAATCACGCAGCGATTGCAGTACGAAATCATACTGTTCTAAAATATAACTTTCTAATTTCAAGACATCCTCTAAGCTATTAAGCATAATTCTCGTATTACCAATTTCACTTTTTAACGCCGGTTCACACTTTAAACTCGGACATAGTTCTTTCACATCATCTTCTAATATCTCTGTTAATACGTATTTCTTTCGCCCTTTTACTTTTATTCTCATAACTGTATAAAAAGCTTTTATATCTAAATAACTTCCTACATTCAGGCAACGAATCCACTCGATATCACGTTTATTTCGTACAAGTATCTTTTTTACTGCTTCATATACTGCTGTTTCATCAAGTACTTCCGTATCCGATTTCCTGTTTGTTTCTGCTTCAATAGATGCACATTTTTGATAAACAGCTGCACACGTAATACAATCATCAAATGCATTATGAGAACTTAAACGAATGCCAAGCATTCGCTTTAACGTTTCAAGTTTATGATTAGGCGCGTGCTTCATATATTTCTTTGCTAAAAACACAGTGTCAATCACTTTATTTTTAGGTTCAGGCAGCCCAAGCATATTTACATTACTTTTCAAAAAACGCATATCAAAAGATGCATTATGAGCGACAATTACATTTGTATGTAAAAATGCTAAAAATAAAGGTAATATTTCTTCAATCGTCGGTGCATCTGAAACACGATAATTTGTAATACCTGTTAAACTCGTTATCCGGTCTGGAATTGAACGCTCCGGATTCACATAGGAAACAAACTGATCTACTAGTTCATGATTACGATATTTCACTGCTGCGACTTGAATAATTTTATCATTATAAGGGTTAAATCCTGTTGTTTCAAAATCAATTACAACATAATCTAACGGTAAGGATATATTCCCCACTCCATACACTCCTTTATCTCTAAACGTTTATATTTCTTTTATCATAACATGCTGCTATCACTACGTGAAAAAGAAAAGGTAGAAATGTCACTTTCCACTTCTACCTTTTCACCGTTATTTTAATTTAGCAATCCGTTTCTCCATCTCTTTTTGCGTCATCGGTCCAATGAACTTGTCTTGAATGACACCTTTCGTATCTATAAAATACGAAGTTGGGATCGTAATTACTTTATACGCTGTTGTCACATCAATATTCTTGTCCAATAAAATAGGAAAAGTAATTCCTTTCTCCTTAGCAAAATTACTTACCTTTTCTACGCCCCCACCTTTTTCTGAAGGTGTATAATTTATTGCTAAAATTTCTACGTTTTCTTTATGTTCTTTATAGAAAGCCTCCATATCAGGCATTTCTTGCTGGCAAGGTCCACACCACGTTGCCCAAAAGTTTACAATTACTTTCTTTCCTTTCAAATCCGATAACTTTACATTCGTTCCATCTAACTTCGTTAATGCAAAATCTGGTGCACTCTTACCTATTTCAATACCATTACTTGCAATCATCTCTTTCATAGCAGCTTCACTTTTTTCTTGCTCTCCTTGTACCGCCTGATCGTTTTTACCAAACTGTTCATAAGCTGCATATCCCGCTAAAAAAAGTAACACTACAATAATCGTAAGCTTCCGCCACATTTTATATCACCCTAACGTGTTTATCTTGTTATAACTTAATCACCAAAATACTATATATCTTATTTTAGCTTATACGGACAAGCTTGGAAATATTCACAGTCGAAATAATTAGAATATTCTTATTTAAAGTGTGATTTTTTCCTTTTTATCATATAATTAAAAAAACAGATGAATTGTTGCTTATCTTCTTATGGACCCATTCACCTTTTTACTTTCTTATATAACATTCAACAAAAGGGGGATTGTTTATGAATTCATTCGAAAAAACAACATTATATATTCTTAGTTTTCTTTTATATCCCATCGGTATTATTACATGGATCATTTCACTCTTTAGTAAAGATCTTGAAAAAAAGAAAGTAGGGCGGATTTGTCTCTACGTCTCTCTAGTCTCATTCGTCCTTTTCTTAATTCTCGGGATTGCAACTTTCCTTATGACCGCTACTTTTAATGTTGATCTGAATCATTCAGAATCTATCGAGTATCAAATAAATGATACGGAATAAAGATAAGAGCAGTGCTCTTATCTTTATTCACATCTCTTAAAAAACGAATGACTATGCATTAATTTTTCAGGCCTTCCACATGCAACAATACTTCCTTCTTTCATTATGACAACACGATCTGCTAGTATCGCTTTCTCTACATCATGTGTTGCCACAATTCTCGTGACCCCGCTTCCTAATCCTTCTATCATATCCCAAACAGTTTCTTGGTTACTCGGATCTAATCCCGCAGTCGGTTCATCTAACATAATAAGATTTGGATTTGAAACAATGGCACGTAATAATGCAAGACGTTTTCTTTCTCCTCCCGAAAACTCTTCACCACTTTTATGTAATACAGTTTCAATCCCCCCAGGTAAATCTCTAATAATCGGTTTCACATTTACAAGTTCAATATTTTTTTCTAATTGATCTTCTAAATACTCTTCTCCGAAATACATATTATCTTTTACTGTCGTCCGAAAGAAACGAGGTTCTTGCCACACTGTAGTCATACGAGCCTCATTACCATAATAAACAATGCTACCGTTAGATGGTTTATACAACCCTGTCATTAATTTTAAAAGCGTTGTTTTTCCTGCACCACTTTCTCCTACAATAATAACGAGTTCACCAGGATGAATTTGCAAATCAATATTATGAATTCTGCATTTCTCTTCATCATTCTCCTGAAATGAAACATTTGTTACCGTCATCCCCATCGCTCTTTCTACCTTACTATCTGCCCCTCGTTTATCTAAAAAAGAAAAAACTCTATTTGCCGAAGCGACTGCAACTTGTGTCATCATCAATAAATCGCCAACGTAACGAACTGGAAAAAAGAGCATTTCAATTGTGGCTAACACGACAACAAGTGAACCAACTTCCATTTCCCCCTTCATTATTTTTTGCGCGCCTATAATGAGAACAACGATATATGCTCCTGTTTCAAGCACCGTTCCAACTACTCCAATGCAGTGTTGCATCATCGTCTTCTTTACTTCAGTTTTATAAGATTGTGCTGTTACTCCTTTAAATAAGCGAATGGCCCACATTTCTTTTTGCAAACTACGTAAATCTTGTGCTCCTTTGACAAATTGTGACACCATCTCTACAACACTTGATTGATTGTTTTGAGCAACGTTTGCAATATTTCTTACCCTTTTCCCCATCACCACCGGAACCGTTGCACTTAAAAATAAAAACGGAGTTACCCACAATATAAACTTCATATCTATATGTTGTAGTGCTATGAACGCTCCTATAAATTGCGCAATAGCGTGTATATATTCTATTAATATAGAACCATATAACCTAATCCAATTCGGAATATCAGACACAACTAACGTCTCTAACTCTCCTTGTTTAATCTTCTCACTCTCTTCAAACGGTAATGAGAGAAAATGACGCAATACATCTATACGTTTCCTTCGCAATATTCGTTGACTTGCTTTAGAGCTTACATAATCAAATGAAAGATTGTTGATCCACATCAACAATCGGCTAGCTGCAAATAAAATAATGTAAAGGTACGCCTCCTTTAACTCCCGTTGAATCAGGTTATCTATAATTAGCCCTATGAATAGTGGACGAGATAAATTTAAAATAGCAGCAAAGAGTCCACTGCATACAGCTGCTATTACTAATATTTTTTCTTTCTGTAATGGTAACAATATTCTTTTATATTCTTTCATGACATTCCCTCCGTTTTTATAGTAAAAAGAAAGGGATGAAACCAAATGGTTTCATCCCTTTCCATAAAATAAGGAAGCTAACAGTTGTTAGCTTCCTTATTGTTCATTTCAATTATTTAGTTCGACACTTTAGACTCTTCAATTTTCTCACGAAGAACCATTTGCAGGATACCACCGTGACGGTAGTAGTCAATTTCAACTTCACTATCGAAACGAGCTACTACTTCAAATTGTTTTTCGTTGCCATCTGCATCAGTTGCAACTACTTTTACAAGATCGCGTGGTCTAACTGTTTTGTCAATTTGAATTTCAAATGACTCGTTACCAACAAGACCTAATGTTTCAGCACTTTCGCCATCTTTAAATTGAAGTGGTAACACACCCATTAACACTAAGTTACTGCGGTGAATACGTTCGAAGCTTTCTGCGATTACTGCTTTAATACCTAATAAGTTTGTACCTTTCGCAGCCCAGTCACGAGAACTTCCCATACCGTAATCTTTACCAGCAACAACTAGAAGGCCTGTGCCCTCTTCTTTATATTTCATAGCAGCATCATAGATAGATGTTACTTCACCAGTTGGCCAATGTGTTGTATATCCGCCTTCTGTTCCTGGTGCGATTTGGTTTTTAATACGGATGTTCGCGAATGTACCACGCATCATAACTTCATGGTTACCACGACGAGAACCGTAAGAGTTGAAGTCAACTGGTTGTACGCCGTTTTCCAATAAGTAACGTCCAGCTGGTGTGTGCTTACCGATTGAACCTGCTGGTGAAATGTGGTCTGTCGTTACAGAATCACCAAATTTACCAACTATGCGTAAGCCTGATAACGTTTCAACTTCACCTGGCTCTTTTGATAAACCTTCAAAGAATGGTGGGTTTTGAATATAAGTTGAATCATTATCCCAAGTATATAAAGCTTCATTTGAAGTTTGGATTTCGTTCCAACGCTCATTGCTGTTAAATACTTGTGCATATTCTTTCTTGAACAGTTCAGATGTAACAACGCTTTGAACTACATCTTCAATTTCTTTAGCTGATGGCCAAATATCGTTGAAGTATACAGCATTGCCATTTGCATCTTTACCAATTTCATCATTTTTCAGGTCAATATCAACAGTACCTGCAAGTGCATATGCCACAACAAGTGGTGGTGATGCTAAGTAGTTTGCTTTTACAAGCGGGTGAATACGACCTTCAAAGTTACGGTTACCAGATAAAACAGATGTTACTAATAAATCGTTTGCTGCGATTGCTTCTTCTAATTCCTCTGCTAATGGACCAGAGTTACCGATACAAGTCGTACAGCCGTAACCAACTGTTTGGAAACCTAATTGATCTAAATATGTTGTTAAACCTGATTTATCTAAGTACTCAGTAACAACTTTAGATCCTGGTGCTAATGATGTTTTTACGTATTCAGGTACTACAAGTCCTTTTTCAATTGCTTTCTTCGCAACTAGACCTGCCCCAATTAATACGTATGGGTTTGATGTATTTGTACAGCTTGTAATTGCAGCGATTGCAATTGCACCTGTTTTCATCGTTACTTCTTTATCTTCTAATGTAACCTTCACTTCTTTATCGAACTCTTGCTCATTAAATCCAAGTCCTTGTGTTCCAACTGGTGCTAAAACAGCTTTGTGGAACGCATCTTTCATATCTGAAAGTGGAATTAAATCTTGTGGGCGTTTCGGCCCAGAAAGGTTAGATTCGATTGTATTTAAATCAATTTCAACAAGATCAGTGTAAATCGGATCTTTGCTGTCTGCCGTATAGAATAAACCGTTCGCTTTACAGTATTCTTCCACAACGCGAATTTGTTCTTCATCTCTACCTGTTAAACGTAAGTATTCTAATGAAATATCATCAATTGGGAAGAATCCACAAGTTGCGCCATATTCTGGTGCCATGTTTGAAATTGTTGCACGGTCAGCTAAAGGCATGCTCTTTAGTCCATTACCGAAGAACTCAACGAATTTACCAACTACACCTTTTTGACGTAATACTTGTGTTACTTTTAATGCAACGTCTGTTGCTGTAGTACCACTTGGAAGTGTACCAGTTAATTTCACACCGATTACTTCAGGTACTGGGAAGTATGAAGGCTGTCCAAGCATTCCTGCTTCTGCTTCAATACCACCAACGCCCCATCCAAGAACGCCGATACCGTTAATCATTGTTGTATGTGAGTCTGTTCCAACTAATGAATCTGGGTATGCAACTAAGTCACCTTCAGCATTTTTCACAGCATGAACGACTGGTGCTAAATATTCAAGGTTTACTTGGTGTACAATACCTGTAGCTGGTGGAACTGCACGATAGTTATCAAATGATTTTTGTGCCCAGCTTAAAAATTTATAACGTTCTTCATTACGTTTAAACTCTAAGTCCATGTTGAATGCAAGCGCGTCTGCCGTACCCGCTCTATCAACCTGTACAGAGTGGTCAATTACAAGGTCTACAGTAATTTCTGGATTAATTTTATCCGGATCCCCGCCCATGTCTGCCATTGCTTTACGAAGCGAAGCCAAATCAACAACAGCTGGAACACCAGTGAAATCTTGTAAAATTACACGAGATGGTTTAAATGGAACATCTATATCTTGCACATCTTTCGTTCCCCATTTCGCTAAATTTGTAACATGCTCTTCTGTGATTACACGTCCGTCTACTTGACGAAGTACTGATTCAAGTAAAACTTTCACGGAATATGGTAATTGAGATACGTTGCCAACCCCTGCATTTTCAAGCGCTTTCAAATCATAATAATGATACGTTTTTTCATCTACTTCAAAAGTTGCACGTGATTGAAATGGATTATGTTTGACCATTATGTTTCCCCCCTGTTAAACGTGACTAAGTTGTCTGAATATAAAATGTAGACAAACTTTTCAATACCTTACGATAATATCTTATTACAACTTTCTAAATAAGTAAATAATAAGAAACTTATAGATTATCATAAGTTTTCTTTATGTTTCTAAATTTGAATAGCTTTCATGCTCCTTATGAATACTATTACCATAAAGTAAAGTGCTCTATTAGCGCTTTACTTACAGTTCATACATACTATGAACTGCTCATCATTCAACTTACAAAAAAAGTTATAGAGGTGAAATAAAATGAGTAAAAGAAAAGCAAATCATACTATTTCAGGAATGAATGCTGCATCCGCACAAGGACAAGGTGCTGGTTATAACGAAGAGTTTGCAAATGAGAATTTAACTCCTGCAGAGCGACAAAATAATAAAAAACGTAAAAAGAACCAGTAACGAAAAATCCCAAAAGGAACATACACCTTTTGGGATTTTTTCTAGTGTTTATAACGTAATAATTCCGAAACAGTTACAAATCGATACCCCTGCTTTTTCAGCTCAGGCAAAATTTTTGCAAGTGCCGCTACTGTTTGACTACGATCATTTCCTCCATCATGTAACAATACGATATCTCCACTTTTAGCATTTTTTACTACATGATTTACGATGGATTCAACCCCTGGATTGGCCCAATCACGTGGGTCTTGATGCCACGACCATAGAACAATTTGATAACCAGCTTCTTTCGCTGTTTTAAATACAGCATCGTTAATATATCCGCCAGGTGGACGGAATAGCAAAGGTTCTTTCACCCATTTTTTGAAATATTTCTTCCCATCTAAAATATCATTTTCTAATTTTTCATCTGATGAATTACTCGCATACAAATGATTCATCGTATGATTTCCAATTTCATGCCCCTCTTTTAACACTTCTTTCACTAAATATGGATTACGCTGCACTCGAAATCCAATCATAAAAAATGTCGCTTCTGCTTTATATTGACGTAATAAATGTAAAACTTGTGGTGTATAAGTTGGATCTGGTCCATCATCAAATGTAATGGCAATAATTTTTTCATTATTAGGTACTTCCCACGTTACATAGCCAGTTGGTTCTAGCTCTTTTCTGAGCAACATTTTCGCTTCCACTTTTTCAACTTGAAATATATGTACTGCGCATAATAAACAAAAAACGAATAGAAAAATCTTCTGTTTTAGCATAACGTTCGTCAAAGTAATAAGGTTGTCGAATACACAACAATCTCATTTACTTTTCTAATTGATCTACATTTCGCATAATGTTTTGGAGATTATTTTCGTATTGCTCAAGTTGTGGGCGTTGTGTTTCCGAAGCTACTTCTAGTGCATTTTGAATTTGTTCATACGCTTCCTGAACCTCTTGGCGTAACTCTTTTAAATCGTGACCGTAGTTTGGATCATTTTTCACAATGTTATTAAATGCGTTTTCTGCTTGTGTAACTCCTTGCTGCGCTGCTTGAAAAGCTTGTTGTTTATCTTTATGATATGGCATTATATAATCCCCTTTCCATAATAGTTAGTCCCATTTATCTTTACCTTTTTTTCTAAAAACATTCTCGTATAAATTTGCAAACTTCTCTCATTCTAAAGAGAAAGAGGAGGTGTCACATACAATGGGCAAAAACAATCGTGAAGCAAAAGAAAAAAAAGGACAACCCGAACCATTAAGCGGATCTCATAAAGTAAAAAACCGTAACCATTCACGTCAAAAGAATCATGCACATCATGATATGTAAAACAAAAGGTTCACACTAGCTACCTTCGCCACATACAATGTTTATATTTTTCCATTTATTCTTCACCCCTACTTCATTCATGCATAACATGGTATGAATTGAGATTTTACGGAGGGTGTCTTACATGGGCAAGAAAAAGAAGGATTGTCTTTTTCATGTTGATGGTTTCGAAGAATGGATGGATCAATTTTGTTCTGATTCTTGTAGTAACTTTAGTTTTCCAAATCAAATTCATATTGACCTTTGTGAAACTGAACAAGAATACATTCTGGAAACAGATGTACCAAATGTAACAGAACAAAATGTATTCATTAAAAAGATGGAGACAGGCCTAAATATTTGCATACTTCATAAAAATATTTCTTTGCAGCGGATCATTCCTTTACCCGCTACTATTATTTATAAAAAGATGCTAGCCTGCTTAGAGAATGGATATTTAGCCATTCATATTTCCAAAAATGAAGTAGCTGATAAACATGAAAAAAAAGTTCTTTTTCAAATTGAGAATTAAAATAAAGTGAAACTTTAATCAATGGGAGTTTTACTTCCCGCAAATAGTGGAATGAATACAAAAACAAGCCCCAGTCATCTGCTGGGGCTTGTTTTATTTCGCATGTAATTCTAAATTACAATTTCTATCATATCTTTTTTTCAATAAACCTTTTGTAACTACAAGTACAGGAAATGCTACAGTTGAAATTATAGCTAGCGCTGAAAAGACAATAAATCCATTTTGATATCCGTAGTAATCGAGAAGTACGCCCCCAAGCCATGGACCAATTACTGCTCCAATTCCTGAAAACCCCATTGCTCCAAAATATGTTCCTTTTAAATGTGAAGCAGCTATACCATCTATAAACACATCCGTCATTGAAAACATGAGAACTTCTCCAATTGTAAAAATAATTGTGCAAATGGCAGCACCTAGCATAGATTCTACTATTCCAAATCCAAACAATCCTCCGCTCACAAATAAGGTTCCCACCATAATAGATACTAACGGTGTATACTTTTTACATATTTGAATAACAGGGTATTGAATTACGACTACAACAATCGCATTTAAAGCTAACATATACGAAAACAATTTCACACCATCCTGAAATATATGTGCATTTGCAAAATATTGAGATACTGTTGTCGTTAAGTGAGAAAAACCACAATTACTCAAAATAATACCAACTAAAGCAACTAAAAATACGACATCCTTCCGCAATATACGAACTGCATTTAACATTGTAACAGGCTTTTCTGTATTTACTTTCTTTTTTTCAATTGGATACTTCTTAAATTGGAATACCAATATAGCTGTATATAGCATATATACTCCAGCTGCGACTAAAAAAGGAATTGTTGATTTTGCGCTTCCAATCTGTAATCCGACAAGTGGGCCAATCGCTACTCCAACATTGATTGCACCGTAACGCAAATTATATACGAGTAAACGATACTCTGGTTTCGTTAAATCTGATAATAATGCTCTTGACGTAGGTTCAAAAAAAGACCTACATAATCCATTCAAAGCATTTAATAAAAAGAAACTTAAAACATGATTTGCAAACGAAAAGCCTATAAATACAAACACCCAAACAATCATGGACCATATTATAATCATATTTCGGCCGAATCGATCCGATAAATTCCCTCCAATAAAACTAGCAAAAACTCCAACAAGTGCACTCGTTCCGATAATAGCACCCGTCATTCCAGCTGATACACCTTTAACAGTCGTTAAATAAATTGCTAAAAAAGGAATGCTCATTGACGTAGCGAACCTCGCAAATAAAGTCCCTATTATAATTGTTATTCCTAACGGATGAATATTTTGCAACTTCCCCTTCATCTTCAAACCTACTCTCCCTGTTCTTACATAAAAAAAGAAAGCAAAGGATCTGCTTTCTTTTCCCTTTTTATACTTGAGCTGTTGATACTCGAGTTGTTCTCGTTATATCCATATCAATTCCATATGTAAACTGTAATTCTTTACAAACATCTTTAATTAAAATTGCGACATTATACTTTTCATTAAATTGTAAAACTATGTTTTCTACTTCTTCATATGTATACTTATATTCCCCTGTAATGACACTTTTTAAATCAAAGCATTCATTTATACAAAGTTGTACAAGTAGTTGGTCATATTTTTCTAGTACATCTTCTTTCTTCCAAAGTAACTCCTTTACATATAACCGATCAAATTTCACACTTTCTCGGTTACAGTCCGTTAAAATCCGGGTCATTTCATTTAGTTCTCGATATAATTCAGAAATATTTCTGCTTAAACTAAGCAGTTTATCTACGCCGTTTTCATATGACATATTTATTCCACCCCCGCATTTTCTTCCTATTATAGCAAGAAAATTCTAAAAATAGTTTCTTTCTTCTGAAATATTAGGAAACTAATTTCAATTGCTTTACAATGAAACTAGCTAACACGAAAGGGGAAAGAAAATTGGAGCAAAAATTATATTACATCGACGCTTATAAGAAAGACTTTACTACTAAAGTTATAAAGCAAGATTATTGTACAGAAGGAAACTTATATGTTGTCTTAAATGAAACTGCATTTTATCCAACAGGCGGCGGACAACCAAACGACACTGGAACTTTAAATGGTATTCCGGTAAGTAACGTTGAAGAAGTAGATGGAGAAATTCGTCATTTCATAGTAGAACAATTACATACAGAAGAAGTAGAGGGTAAAATAGATTGGAATCGCCGTTTTGATCATATGCAGCAACATACAGCTCAGCACATTTTATCTGCTGCTTTTTGGGATCATTTTAACATACCAACAATTGGGTTCCACCTCGGAAAAGAAACGGTAACAATTGATTTAGAAACGGAAAATCTTCCTACGGAAACAGTTGCAAAGGCAGTGCAAATTGCGAACAAAATTGTTTTTGAAAACCATCCCATCCGCATCGAGTGGATGAACTTAGAAGAAGCGAAAACATTACCTCTTCGTAAAGAACCGACTATGACAGAAAATATACGCGTTGTTATGATCGAAAACTTTGATTATAACGGCTGTGGCGGAACACACCCGAAACGTACAGGTGAAGTAGGTCCTATTCAAGTACTTGGGTGGGAGCGCAATAAAGGTGGCATACGATTAACGTTTATCGCTGGCTGGCGCATACTTAAATTAATGGGGCAACAACAACAAATTATGAAGGATGTTTCTAAACAATTAAACAGTAGCGAAACTGATATTCCAGCAAAAGTAGCACAACTGCTTACTTCTCAAAAAGAAAACGAAAAAGCAATACAAACAATGAATGAAAACTTATTATATGCAGAGGCAAATGAACTACTGCAACAGCCTGTGGAAATACATGCTGGCATACTTATTTCTAAAGTATTTACAAATCGTTCTATGCAAGAAATCGCAAAGCTTTCTGCTATTATTACAGAACAACAAGAGCATGCCCTTACATATTTCGTTATTGAAAATGAGGACAAACTACAATGCATCCTCGCTTGTGGAAAAACAGTCACACTTGATATGAACACACTTTTAAAAGATGCTCTTCCTGCAATTGAAGGAAAAGGTGGCGGAAATAAAAAGAGTGCCCGCGGCGGCGGAAAAGCGATTATGAGCGGAGATGAGTTTTTAAATCAACTTGTTTCTTCTTTACAGTCAGCAGTGTAAAACATTTTAAGGAGATGGCGTCTAGTCAAATTTCAAACTAGAGACATCTCCTTACTTCTTTACTTCGTACATAGCAATACGGTAAATGAAATTACAGGAATGATATTTTTAGTAGTTTGTATTTACAAACCAATATTTTGTTTTAAACCTTGGTAACTTCCTGCATTCAAGAAATTTTCAGATGCAAGTTTTGTGAATTTATCAGAAAAATCATAACTACTTAACTCTTCTATCGCCACCATTTGCACATCATGAATCGGGTTATAATCAAACTCATTAGACGGTAGCGTAATTTCACCTTCAATCCTTTCAAGCAAAAACGTAATATGCAATAAAGACGGGAGAGCATCAGGTTTATCGCAAACATAGAGTAGCTTCTTAATTTTAACTTTTAACCCTGTTTCTTCTTTCATTTCTCGAATCATTGCTTCCTCTAACGTCTCACCATTCTCTACCCTTCCTCCAGGTAAAGACCAATTGCGATTAGCAACTTTTTGCTTTACTAGTAATACCTTTTCATCTTCAATTAAAATTCCGGTAACACGAACTTGCATTACATTTTCCATATGTAATCTCCGCTTCCCATTATATTTACAAATTAACCCTTCCACAAAAAGAACGTATGTTTTATAATTAAAGAAAATTATGGAAGAAAGTAGTTGTTATATTCATGCGTCCACCTTTAACAAAGTCTATATCACTTGAAGATTTCCAAAACTATTACTGGTTAAAAGCAGAACTGCAAACATTTTGTCGTGAACATGATTTGCCAGCTAGTGGCTCTAAAATCGAAATAACCGAGCGTATCTCATATTATTTAACTACTGGTAAAATATTAAAAAACAGCTCTGGTCAAAAGGTGAGTAAAGCTTCCCTCTCTTATAATGACCTTTCTCTTCAAACGATTATTACTAACAATCACCGCTGTAGCGAAGATGTTCGTGCTTTTTTCAAAGAAAAAATCGGAGCAAACTTCCGCTTTACAGTAGCTCTTCAAAAGTTTTTTAAAGAGAATGTTGGAAAAACATATGAAGATGCGATAACGTTTTGGTATGAAGAAAACGAACGAAAAAAAGATCCTACTTATAAAACAACTATCAGCTCGCAGTTTGAATACAATCGTTTCACTCGCGATTTTTTCGAAGATCCAAATAACAAAGGGAAATCAAAAGCTGATGCTATCGCTGCTTGGAATAAAATAAAAGTAAAACCTGGTAGCAATGCTTATCTTCCTCAAAGAGTAGAAAACTAGTCCCTTTCTAGTCTTCTACTTTCTCAAATAATAGCGCAAGCCCTATTCCACCACCAATTCCTAACGTTGCAATTCCATATTTCATATGCTCTCTTTGTGCTTGATAAAACAAACGTGTCACAAGCATAGCTCCAGATGCACCGTACGGATGACCGAGCGCAATTGCACCACCATTTACATTTAATTTTTCATACGGAATTTGTAACGTCTTTGCACAAGCAACAACTTTCGAAGCAAATGCTTCATTGATTTCAAAATAATCGATGTCTTCTACTTTTACATTCATTTCATTTAATAATTTGTTCACCGCAAATATCGGACCAGTCCCCGGAAGATTTGGATTTACTCCCACTACAGCACTATGAACGAAACGAAGAACAGGCTTGTATCCTAATTTTCGTGCTTGCCCCTCTTCCATTACAAGAACGGCACATGCTCCATCATTTACACCGCACGAATTACCTGCCGTTACTGTACCATTTTGTAAAAATGCGGGCTTTGTTCTTTTAATCATTCTTTCATAATTCATTTCTCGTTTGATAGCTTCGTCAAAAGATCCATTAAACGAGAGTATCTCATCTTGTAAATATCCATCCTCTAATGCTTGCAGTGTCCTTTTATAACTAAGACAAGCGTATTCGTCTTGCATTTCTCGCGTTATATTATAACGCTCTGCAACATATTCAGCCGCCACTCCCATATCAGGATCACCAATTGTTTCTGGTGAAAATCGCGCTCTATTTTGAAAAGGTGATGTACTTGTACTCTCTACTCCTCCTGCAATATAACAATTACCTGCGCCGCCTTGAATGAAATGACATGCAGTACGAATCGCTTCCAATCCGGCACCACATTGCCGATCAATCGTTACACCAGGAATATGATAGCCAAGTCCTGCTTCTAAAGCAGATAATCTTGCAACATTCCCTCCCGGTCCAACAACATTTCCTAATATAACATCGTCTATTTCTCTCTCAATTCCTTTACTTAAAAACGTAAGAAGCGGCGTTACTAATTGCTGAACTTCATAATCTTTCAACATTCCATTCTTTTTACCAATAGGTGTCCTTTTCGCTTCTACAATAACCGCTCTCTTCATATATCTTCTCCTGGCTTTCAATCATATTTTTTGCTGCAATACGAGCGATTTTCCCGCTATTTGTATACGGTATTTCATCTACAAAATGCCATTCTTTCGGTATTTTAAACGAGGATAATCGTTGTATGCAAAAACTTTTTAATTGTTGCCTCGTAGCACTTCCTTTTACGATGGCGACAGGTTTTTCACCCCAGTAACTATCTTTCACACCAATTACAACTATTTCATCAACAGCTGGGTGTTCATGTAATACACTTTCTATTTCTTCTGGGAAAATATTAATTCCTCCAAATAAAATCATATTCTTCTCTCTACCCACTATATATATAAAGCCTTCTTCATCTTCATAGCCTACATCTCGCACTGTCATCCAGCCATCCGCAGTCAACTCTGGAACTAAAACCTTATCCAATATGTAGCCCATAAAAAACTGATTACTTTTCACATAAACAGTTCCTATCTCGCCTTTCTGTACTTCTTCTCCTACTTCGTTACATATTCGAACTTGAACATTATGACAAGGTTTTCCTACTGAATTTGGCCTTTTATCGCTCTCTTCATCAACAAGTGCTGTTACAAAACTTAGTTCCGATGCACCGTAAAATTCATATTTTTGCGCATAAGGAAATATACTCTTTATTTTTTCTTTCGCTTCAGCTTCCCATTTCGCTCCTGACGAAATAATTTTCATCCCATTTTCTATTACTCTATTTTCTTTATATAAAGATTCTAGCATTGTCGGAACTGTATACATGACCGAAATATTTTCTGTTTCTAACTTATCCAGTACTTGATCTGGAATAAACTTTTTCATAATATGCACCGTTTGCCCTACATATAATGCACTTATTGCGCCGTATAAAAAAAGAGAATGGACGAGCGTCCCAGCTATTAAAATAGAATCTTCTTTTTCCATATGAAAGTCATGTATATTGCAATCGAAACTATGAACCCACGATTGTTGTGCACGTAAAAATGCTTTTGCCTTCCCAGTTGATCCTGATGTAAATCCCATATAAAACGGAGCATGTTGTACACTTTCTACAATGTGCTCTGTAGGAAGATAGTTCTCTATTATTTGTTTCCATTTATCAATTTCAATTATTCTTCCTTCTTCATCCGCAATGTCATTTAACTTATATCGTTCCGCAATAATCATATCTGGATTACTGATTGCTAGTCTTTCCTTTAGCTCATCCTCTTTCCACTTTATATCTAAGGGCACACAAACCCATCCGGCCATAGCAGCACCAGCAAATAATTGTAAAAACTCCATACTATTTTCTAATACAATTGCTATTGTTTTATTTTTTGATTCTTTTTCATTCAACCAGCTTACTACTTTACATACTGACTCAAACCACTCTTTATATGTTAAAACTCGATTATTTTCCTTTATCGCTATTTTATTTGCTTGTAAAGAGGCATGCTTTTTATATTCTTTTGTAATCCCCATATGAGACGTCCTTTCTTTACAAAATAACAAAAAGAAACACGTAATTAACGTGTTTCTTCTCTTACCTATCCCGCATTTGTATATTTCCCGCCTTTTAGAGCAGGCGTAATAATATGTTTCAATGAACGATGTAATTTCGTTACAAGAACTGCTGCTATAATCGCTTTTATGCAATCACCTGGTAAAAATACAACACTTACTTTCATCGTCTGCCATATAGAAATATCCATTACGAAAGCTTGCACAATGATACCAAATACATAAACTACGAAAATACCACCAATTATATTAATACATAATACTTTTATAATAGAAACTTTACGTAAACGCTCAATTAAATACCCAATGACAAACGCTCCAACAATATAACCAAGTAAATATCCTGCACTTGGCCCAAAAAATACACCAAGGCCACCGCGTCCACCAGCAAGTAATGGTGCTCCCACTCCTACAATCAGCAAGAAAACAAGCTGACTTAATGCACCAAGACGTGATCCTAACAGTCCACCAGCAAGCATAACACCAAGTGATTGTAATGTAATTGGAACTGGTGTAATAGAAAGAGCAATCGGAGGTATTAATCCTAACACTCCCATAATAGCACTAAATAAAGCGACGAAAACTAAGTTTTTTGTATTCATGTTTGCTTCTCCCATTTGTAAACTTAAATTAAAATTTAGATAACATATTACAAGAATTATATTATCTTTCAACCTCCCCTTTGTCAACTTAGTTTTAATAAAAGTTTACAAATAAGGATTCAATTATTTCTCTTTATGCAAATGCTCAAGCTCTTTCCGAAGCGCCTGTTTTAAAAACTTTCCAACAGATGTTTTCGGTATTTCTTCCATAAATACAATATCGTCTGGTAACCACCACTTCGCAAACTGTGGTTTTAAAAATTCATATAGTTCTTCTTTTGTAACAGTGCTATTTGCCTTTTGTACAACGCAGGCAACTGGACGCTCTTGCCACTGCGGGTGTGGAACTGCAACAACGGCCGCTTCAAATATAGCATCATGGGCCATTAAAGCATTTTCAAGATCCACTGAAGAAATCCATTCTCCCCCGCTTTTAATAACATCTTTCGTACGATCAACAATTTTCACGCAGCCTTCCTCATCAACTGTAACAACATCACCAGTATATAACCAACCGTCTCGGAATCCTTCGACAGTACGATCATCGTTATAATAGCTTTCAGCGATCCAAGGTGCTCGTAAACATAACTCTCCCATCTCAGTACCATCCCACTTCACTTCACCGTTTGTACCGACTACTTTCATCTCTACACCAGGGACAAGATATCCTTGTTTTGAGCGGATTTCTAATTGCTCTTCATATGATAATTCTGTTTCATAACTTTTTAAACGTGCAAGTGTTACGAGTGGGCTTGTTTCAGTCATACCATATGCATGTACGAAAGGAACATTATATTTTTGCTCAAATGCTTTAATAACGCTTTTCGGTGCAGCAGCACCACCGCATAATATTCTCGTTATACTAGATAAATCGTAACTATTATTTTCTAATTCTTGTAATACACCGAGCCAAATTGTCGGCACACCTGCTGCTATCGTTACTTTTTCAGCTTGAATCATCTCTAATAAAATTTTTGGAGTAAACATTGGTCCTGGCAGAACTTGTTTAGTTCCAAACCAAGTAGCTGCAAAAGGAAGCCCCCAAGCGTTCACATGGAACATCGGTACAATTGCCATCGCCGCATCACTTTCCGATAAAGCAGCTGTATCCGCTAAACCGAGTGCCATACAATGCAGTACAGTACTACGATGCGTATATACAACACCTTTTGGGTTTCCTGTAGTCGCTGACGTATAACACATACCAGCAGGTGTATTTTCATCAATATCTTTTACAAATTGGAAATTCGGATCGCCTTCTTCTAATAGTTTTTCATAATGATATACAGGTTCTAGCGTAGTATTGGGAAGTTCATCTTTATCAGTCATAATAATGTAGGCTTGTACAGTTGATAATTGTGATTGAATATTTTCAACGAGTGGTACGAGATCTTCATCTATAAGTAGAATTCGATCTTCTGCGTGCTGAATAATGTATGAAATATGTTGAGGAGATAAACGAATATTAATTGTGTGTAAAACGGAAGCAATACCAGGAATAGCAAAATATGCCTCCACATGTCGATGATGATTCCACGCTAAGGTACCTACACGTTCACCTTCCTTAATCCCAAGCTTTTTTAACGCACTAGAGAGTCTTCTCGTCCTTTCTCCAAGCTGCTTATACGTTAATGTCGTAATGGTATCATGTGTACGAGAAACGATTTCTTTCTTCGGGAATAATTTTTCGGCTCTTTCCATCATAGAACTAATTGTTAGAGGTACATTCATCATCATATTGGTTACATCCTCCCTTTAAAGCGTTTTCATTTTTATATATTATAACAGACTTCAACAAATATTTACGATATTTTTCAGTATTTTCTGAATTATTTCCAAAGAAATAATTCAGATCAATAAAAAAACATGTTTTGAATACACTGATCCGAAACATGTTTTTTATTTTTTATAAACTATCTACCTTTTTTCTTACTTTCTTTTTCATTTTAAAAATAAAACGATTACTGTATTCCTTATTTTCTACTAAAATTCGATACATCTCCCACACTCCTACAACACGAACAAAAAGATAGACTCCAATTGCAATAAGTACAACACAGTACGGATAATACTGCACTAATTCTCCTGAAGTGATATGCTTTTTCTCAAACAAAAACGGTATTGCTCCTGCTGCTATAAAACAAAATCCAACGATCATTACTGCAGCATACTTCTTCTTAATTACTTCATATCTTTTTGTCAATTCTTTTAGAAAGTTTTGATCAAATAGTAGTTCTTCTTTTTTCAATACATTGTATCGACTCTCTTCTATCGTTGCCGGTACCATCATTGCTCCAATTCCAAGAACAGCAATGATAATAACAAGGAATGTCGACATTGTTGCATTTTCTTTAAATAATAAATACGGTATTGTCGATAAAATGAGCAAACTAAATCCTAACGCAATATATTTAGAAATTTTTTGCCCATACACTATATACCCTTCTGCCATTTCTTTACTTACGTAATAGCCTTCCACATTTTCATTACTTTGCTCAGCAGTTTCTTTTAATAAATAGTCGAGTGATACTTCAAATACATTTCCAATCATTATTAACTTTTCAGTTTCAGGAAAACCTTGACCGTTTTCCCATTTACTAACCGCTTGCCTTGTTGTGTTTAATTTCTCAGCTAATGCTTCTTGAGAAAGGCTCTTTTCCTTTCTTAATTTAAAAAGCTTTTCACCAAATCCCATATGTGTGTCCCCCTTTGTTTTCTTACCTAAATTGTATGTAAACATTGCCCTTATCTCTATCTTCCTGCAGTTGCACTTTGTCAACTTACGGTTGCGATTGTGTTATATAGCGGTTTTCTATACGATTTAGCTAGTTTTCTTCTGTGATTATCGCGTTAATAAAACACCCTTCCCTAATAACCAATTATAACAATTAAAGGTAATTATTGTTATTAAAAAAACACAAAAAACTCCCTTATTCATTTAAAGGAGCTTTCGATATGAAACATTCCAATAAGGACTAATTTTTCTTCCTCATATTAATTCACAATTTCTTCTATACATTTTTGTATGTCATATAGCGACAGTATATGTTGTCATCTCCTTATATAAGGCATACTCACATATATGTAAAATATTACTCCTATTAACTTCCCTAATAAAAACACTTCTCAATAATCATAACGGCTTCTGCTTAAACTTTTCATAATGTCGTACTTTTAATACAAGGATATTCCCGCAATCTGTACAAATATAAGCGTCTACTGGTGAAGATGTGAACATCGTCTCTTTTTTCCGTATTTGTGCATATCCGACAAACTCACCTTCTCCTATGTTTTGAGAACCACAAGTAGAGCATGTTTGCACGTCTTTCTGTTTCATGAGAGCACCACCTTTAATCTGTTTTCACTCCCTTCGACAGTTCACTTCCATTTCCCTTCCAAAAAACCTCTTATTCTCTTACATTTCAACAGGAATCTCAGAACAAACATCGTATATGTACTATGAAATATATTTATTGACGGAGGAATTTTATGAGTACTATTATGACGCTCAATACAGCACAAGAAATAGAAAACGCAGAAATACATATGCTTTCTTCTAGAGTAGCGCTACTGCAAGCGATAAGTGAAAACCCAATGCAAGTACAAATGAAAAAGTTCGGGAGCGCCACTGCCTTTTCATCAAAAATAATTGCTGGTCCTGCCTTTAATACGGTAAAAGGTATTACAAATACAGATGAGATAGATAAAATTATCTCTTATTATGGATCATTACAAATTCCTTGCCGTTTTGAAATTACACCAGCGCAAGGTACAGCTGAACTATTTCAATACTTATCTCAAAAGGGGTTTTACCAATCTAGCTTCCATACCGCTTTATATAGTATACCGAGAGAAGATCCGTCCCTTCTTCCTTCTAACATTTCAATACGCCAACTAAAAGAAAATGAGTTTGATATGTTTGCAGACATATATGTACGCGGATTTAATATGCCAGCCTTTACAAAAGATGGTGTGCGCCAAAATAACGAAATTCTTTACGATAAACCAGGATGGCATTTTTTCATAGCAGAAGTTCAAAATACTCCTGCGAGCATTGGTGTCCTGTATATAAATAATGGGATTGCCTCATTAGCTGCTTCTGCTACTTTGCCAGAATTTCAGCGTAAAGGCTGTCATACTGCATTAATTCAACAACGAATTGAAAAAGCTATAGCCACGAACTGTCATTTAATAGTTGGACAAGCAAGGTTCGGGAGCGGCAGTCAAAATAATATGGAACGTGCCCATATGAAAATTGCTTATACAAAATCAATATGGACTGCAAAAGGCATGTAATTTACATTCTTTCTCTTCTCATTACGAAATTATACATTTTATGACGATTCCTTTTCTACCCTATTAATCATTTGAATATTCAAACTAGATTTGTTACGCTATTACTAGATACATCATTCAACTTGCAATATGAAAAGAGAATTCTAATCAAACTACAAGGAGGAGACGTGTATGAATAAGCATGATCATGGTTTAAAAGAAAAAGTAGAAGGTGCTATTGATAAAGTAAAGGGTGAAGTAAAAGAAGTTGTCGGGAAAGTAACTGACAATAAAAAATTACAAGCTGAAGGAAAATGGGATAAAGTGAAAGGCACTGCTAAAGATACTGTCGGTAATGTAAAAGAAAAAGTTCATGAATATAAGGAACATAAATAAAAAAAACACGTTAGATGTATTTCCATCTAACGTGTTTTTTTATTTTATAAGATTTTATCTTTACTTTATATACATAATGAACTAAATAACATACAATATTTTTTTATTTCTCTATACTCTTTGTAAGCGGTTCTTTAAAGGCATTTCTATGCCACACAGCAAAAACAATAAGAGAAATAATAAAGAATACAACAAGACATATACCCAAATAATCAAAATTAACTACCTGTATGAAATTCCAAAACGGGCCCTGTAAATTATAGCTTTCAATAAGCAAAGATAATAATTGATAACCCCCTATTAAAAAGGCCGTTATAACAGATATTGAGGTAATTAATACATTATATGAATTTCTTATTCGACTATTTTCCATTGCCCACTTATAATTCGTATTCATGAATGTACTATCTAATGTATCCATCAATGACATTCCTGCAGCAAACAAAATGGGAAAAGCAAATATACTTACAAGCGGGATAGATTGACTTGTTGCAGTTACTGTAGAAAGAGCAATTAATCCGATTTCACTTGCTGTATCAAAGCCAAGACCAAATAAAAAACCGATTATATACAATTGCTTTTGACTATCAATAAACGTAAATAAGCGTTGCGTGAAACGGTATATAAATCCTAAGTTCTCTGGCTGCTTATCCTCTTTGCTTCGTAACACTTTAATAAGATACAACAGATTGGTAAGACCGATAATAATAAGAAATGTACTAGAAACAATTGTTCCGATAATACCGCCTATAGTAGAAAAACTCTCCATTCCATGTTTTGCTGTTTTTCCAATTAAAGCAATTAATACGATCATCACAAATACTACAGTAGAGTGTCCTAATGAGAAGTAAAACCCCACCCCCTGTGAGTTTTTACCTTTTTCAATTAATTTCCGAACAGTATTATCAATTGCGACAATATGATCACTATCAAACGCATGACGCAATCCTAAAGAATATGCAATAATAGCCATTCCGATTATGCTATTACCTTTATACAGTGCCGGTAATAATAAGAGAATTCCAAGCACATGAAGAAATATAATAATAACAAAAAAATTAGTTGCCTTTTTCAGTTCACTTTTCCACATAGTTACTAACCCTTTCTACTTTAAATTGAATACTTTTGAAAAAGAAAAGTGCCATAATAAAAACTACAATCGTTATAATAGTCGCTAAAATAATTACAAAATTATTTAACACGTCTGTATGATTTGTAAGTGTTAACAGAGCTGGTACTGTTGCAGTAATCCAGGATTCAACGAAGCAAACAATACCTACATAAATATGAATCTTCTTTTTCAATCCATCTTGTAGGAAAAATAAAAACCAAAGGAATGCCCAAAAGAACCAAATTATTGTACTTTGTAGACTTCCACTCTCATGTAATTGATTCACTATTCCCATAACCGTTGCAATGATAGCAACCCAAAGAGAATAGTAACCTACACCTGAAGAATCAAGTTTTAATATATTCGTAAGACCAACATATAAATAAGTAAAACCAAATAAAAAAATAGTTCCATTAGATAGGATAGTCCACTCATCGGATTGACTTCCTGTAAATAATAAATATAATGGTGTCACAGTTTGTAATGCCCCTACAAATAAATTAAAGTATCCTACACTTTTGCTATCAATGAGTTTAAAAGCTGCTAGTGAATTCATAAATAGAACTGCACCGACAAACAATAATCCCACATTAGTCATAGTATCCCCTTCTCTTACTTAATATTTTCGATAGGATGTTAATTCTTCATGTAGACAATTCTCTCTAACAAAACGATGACACTGAAAAAATATAGACTCGATATCCTCTGTATTATGACTAAGTATGCGTATGACAAAGCCTTTACATGGTGTAGAAGATATTCCAATTTTCATATTGTTAGTGTTAGATAGTGATGTTTTCAATGCTGCAATTAAATCATTTGTAATGTTCTCATTAATAACTATGAAAGTACCATAATGGGAATATTGATTTAATATTCCCATTTGATCTAACGACTCTTTGAAAGGGTTTAACAATAGATGATCGTATACTACAAGTTTATTTTCCATATATATTTTTGTTAACGAATCAAAATATTGGTATGTGAATTTCTCCATATTTGGCGACCAACCAGGCGTAACTGAATCGCATAAAATCAATGTAGAATTATTTTGCATATATATATTTGTTTTTTGCTTATATGCTGCATCCTTGTACATAATTAACGGGTCTGGTAGATATTCCATAACAGCATTCTCACCAATATAAACATTCAATTCTTGCAAAGCATAACTATTTGGAGTCTTGTAAACTTTCGTTGCCGATTGGCTTGTTATATATGTTTTCGCATCTTTACCAACATTTATATTTATAGAATAGAAATCTCCTTTTAAATAGCCTCCACCAGAATTCATAATATAGTAATATGCTCTACCATACTCGTCCAAATATATTGGCTGCGTTACTTTTAAGGCATCTTTATGATAAACCTTAATAGGTACGGTTTTATGTCTCTTTTCCATCACATCAATATTTAAGACACCTGTAGGGGATTTCATTTTTTCAATCCTTCTAACATAATGTTTTGTCGCATCCAATTTATTAATTCTTGTAAACCTTCCTCATCCTTCAAATTTGTAAAAAAGTATGGTTTATTATGTCGGTAATTTTTCGTATCCTGCTCCATAACTCCAAGATCAGCCCCTACATAAGGTGCCAAATCCGTTTTATTAATTACAAATACATCAGATTTGATCATTCCTTGTCCACCTTTACGCGGAATCTTTTCTCCCTGTGCCACATCAATAATATAAATTGAAAAATCCACTAGCTCCGGACTAAATGTGGCAGCTAAATTATCACCCCCACTTTCAATAAAAATAATATCTAAATTATTATGTCTCATCATAAGTTCTTCAATTGCTTCAAAATTCATAGAAGCGTCCTCTCGAATTGCTGTATGTGGACACCCTCCTGTCTCTACACCAATAATTCTATCTTCTGGCAAAACACCTGTTTTCAATAAAATCTTTGCATCTTCTTTCGTATAAATATCGTTTGTAATTGCTGCAATTTCATAATCTGTATTTAGATGTTTTGTTAACTTTTCAACTAACATTGTTTTCCCAGCACCTACTGGGCCACCGATACCAATTCTAATAGGCTTTATCATTTTATTTTTTCCTCCCTATGACATGAAGACCCTTACATTTACATCTTCATGTTGCATTTGATTTATTTCGAATTCAGGATCATTCAATCCAAAATCCTCTAATGAAAGTATTTGAATTCTATCAATAGATTCACAGATTAATTCATGGCATTCTTGTAATAATTTTTGACCATCTGTTTGTCCAAGAGGAATGGCTCTCACACCGTTTTGAATTATACTTCCAACACTTGAGTATAAGAAAACTAAGAGCGTTTCTTCTATTGTCATTTTCAATTCCGCTCCTAATATTCCGTATACGATACTCGGATGACCTTGTAATTTATTACCCATAATATTTTCTTTATATATATTTAAATTTACAAATGAGAACAATTCACACAATAATTTAGAAGTACTTTTACTAATCATTCTATTTGCTTTTCTACATTCAAAAGGCAGTGTTTGTGCTGTTATTAAATCATCTAAAAATGTAATTTGTTCTCCCTCATTAGTCTTAATTGCTTCGTAAGTATATTTGCAAATTAAGCCATCCGTGTATGTTAATTGGACTTTTATATATCGATTAACCCATTTGAAAAATTCGGCTTTACTTGTAACTTGTCCCTCTTGAATAAACGTTTCTAATCCAAAAGAGTGACTAAAACTTCCTGTTGGGAAGTTCGAATCACTAATTTGGAGTAGGTTAAGTAGGTTAAATATGTTTGTGTGAAGCATGCTTGAATGGTTTTGGTAATACTCTATTTTCTTTTTGATAAGGAACACCTTCCTTTTTAAGTAAATCTTCTACTAAGTAGTCATTTGCCAAAATCATGCACCCTTCATCGAATTGTGCTGGTAAATGTCTATTTCCTAAGTTATGAGCAATAATTCCCATTTCTTTTATTGATGTTGGAGTAATTACAATCACCTCTTCTGGTAATACTTCAATATATACAATTCGATTTTCATCTTCATATAAAATATCACCGTTCTTTAATGTTTCTCCACTATCTAAAGACACCCCAATTTCAAAACCAGATTCTGAATATAATTTCTGAACCCTCTTCAGTAAAAGCTCACTAGAAATCGATATTTTATCAAGATGCTTTGTTGTATTTGAGAAATCATTCATATTACATACGTTGTTATTAATTTTTTCAATAATCATTTTATCTCCCCCGTTATATCAAAATAAAAAATATCTTTGAGCCATAGGTAGTATATCTACTGCTTCACACGTGATTACTTGTCCATCAACTTTAACTTCATATGTCTGCGGATCTACTTCAATTTTTGGTGTTGCATTATTTAGTTTCATATCTCGCTTCGAAATCTCTCTCGTATTTTTAACAGGTAATACAACTTTATTTAAACCTAATTTTTCTTTAATATTATTCTCATAAGCTACTTTCGATACAAATGTAATCGAACTTGACTGTACTGCTTTTCCATATGCACCAAACATCTTTTTTTCATAATATGGTTGTGGGGTAGGAATCGAAGCATTCTCGTCTCCCATTAATGCCATCACTACCATCCCGTTTTTCAAAACCATATCTGGCTTAACACCGAAAAATTGTGGATCCCATATTACAAGGTCTGCATACTTTCCTACTTCAATAGAGCCAACATATTCTGAAATCCCATGTGTAATAGCTGGATTAATTGTATACTTAGCTATATAACGTTGAATTCTATTATTATCGTTATATTCTTTATCTCCCTCTAAACTACCAATCTGCTTTTTCATTTTATCGGCAGTTTGCCAATTGCGAATAATAACCTCGCCAACCCTTCCCATCGCCTGTGAGTCAGAGCTAATCATGCTGAAAACCCCTAGATCTTGCAAAATATCCTCTGCCGCGATTGTTTCTTTTCGAATCCTTGAATCTGCAAACATTACATCTTCTGGAATATTCGCTTTTAAATGATGACATACCATGAGCATATCTAAATGTTCATCCAACGTATTCACTGTATATGGCAAGGTCGGGTTCGTTGAAGATGGTAAAATATTATTCAGCGCAGCAATCTTTATAATATCTGGTGCATGCCCACCTCCAGCTCCTTCAGTGTGGTACGTATGAATAACACGATTATCAATAGCTTTTATCGTTTCTTCCACAAAACCACATTCATTTAAAGTATCCGTATGAATAGCGACTTGAATATCATATTTATCAGCAATCTGTAACGAGTGATTAATTGCTGAAGAAGTCGCTCCCCAATCTTCATGGATTTTCAATCCGATAGCCCCTGCAAATATTTGTTCTTCCAGGGCAGGTAGACTTGAACTATTTCCTTTCCCTAAAAACCCAAGGTTTACAGGAAAAGCTTCTGCTGCTTCTAGCATTTTTCTTAAGTTCCAAGATCCAGGTGTTATTGTAGTTGCCTTAGTCCCTTCTGCCGGTCCTGTTCCCCCACCAATTAAAGTTGTTATACCTGAAGCTAATGCTGTATCAATTTGTTGTGGGGATATGAAATGCACGTGTGTATCAATACCTCCAGCTGTAACGATTTTCCGCTCACCAGAAATTACTTCCGTTGATGTTCCAATGATGATATCAATATTATCCATAACTGAAGGATTACCACTCTTACCAATTGCTGAAATCTTTCCATCTTTTATACCAATATCCGCTTTATATACTCCTGTATAATCAATAATAATTGCATTGGTAATAACAACATCCACAACACCCTGTTCCCTTGTAAGTTGCGAATTTTGTCCCATACCATCCCTAATTGATTTTCCTCCACCAAAGACAGCTTCATCACCATATACGGTGTAATTTCGATCAATATGTGCGAATAATTGTGTATCCGCTAAACGAATAGAATCTCCTGTAGTTGGACCATATAAATCAGCATATTGTTTACGTGACATCTTAAAACTCATGCTATCTCCCTCTTTTTTTGTAAGATTGAATATCGCCATCCACTTTATTTTTAAATCCATATACTTCTTGCTTCCCTGAGTATGGAACTAATTCAATCGTTTTTTCATCCCCAGGCTCGAATCTTACCGCTGTACCCGCTGGAATATTTAAATGTTGTCCAATCGCTACACTACGATTGAACTTTAACGCCTCATTCACTTCATAAAAGTGGTAATGAGATCCAATTTGAATCGGTCTATCTCCCTGATTTAACACCTTAACTTCCGTTACTTTTTTATTTTCATTACATACTATGTCTTCTTTCGCAAGGATATATTGCCCTGGAATCATCTCATTCACTTCCTTTAATGAATTGGTTGATGAATAGTTACTAATTTTGTTCCATCAGGAAAAGTTGCCTCAACTTGAATATCTGATATCATGTCTGCAATACCATCCATAACATCTTCAGCACTTAAAATGTTTTTTCCAAGCTCCATTAATTCCGCTACATTTTTACCATCTCTTGCTCCTTCCAAAATTTCATACGTAATAATAGCGATACTTTCTGGATAGTTTAACTTAAGCCCCCTCTCCTTTCGTCGATAAGCTAAATCAGCCGCAACAACTACTAGCAGTTTATCAATTTCTCTTGGCGTTAATCTCATTACACTCTTCCTTTCTGAAGTATTTTAAAACTAAGAATATTCTAAAAATAAATAGTGTACTTCCAATGTCCTTTCCGTGTTTTCTCCATGTTTTTTTGCTATCAATCAAATAAAAAAAGAGCCCATCGGCTCTTTTTTTATTTTCCTTCATTCTTCTCTAACACATACAAATCTTCTTCAATATTAGATAGTTTCTCTGTTACAAGCTTTCTAGCATCTCCAATTGCTTGATTGTATGCAAATGGTCCTACTAATTTTATCATTTCTTCTATTAATCGCTCTGCTTGAAAACGTCCAATTTCATCTAAATCTTCTTCAACGAAAAACTGTTGAATTTGTGCTACAAGCTCTTCTTTTTTATCATTTGGTATTTTTATATTCATCATCATTTGTTACTCCTCTATATTTAAGATAGTACGTTTCTTAACTCTACCATAGAAAAGCGATTTCCAGGACAAGTTTTTGTAACTCCTTCTAACTCTCTATGACCGAGTATATTTTCTTTCTTTATAGCAAATTGCTTCATAAACAGTTTACATAAAGAATATAATGCATTCACTTGTGCAGGAGTTGGATTGTATTTATCGAAATTTCCCGTCATACATATTCCAATTGTATGACGGTTATGGTCTTTCGCGTGCGCTCCAATATGTAAACCTCGTCCTTCCACTACAGTTCCGTCCTCTTCGATAAAATAGTTGTAACCAATCCCGCTCCACCCTTTTACAGTTTGATGAAATTCATGCGTTTTATACACGTCCCACCCATCTTCAGCTGTATGGTGAATAATCAGTTTGTTTACTTTTTCTAAAGGAACTAATTCATCTTGAAATGTTAGATTGACACGTTTAATTTCCATTTGAACTGCCTCCTCTTAAAAATCAATCATAATAATCGTTTTATCATCTGGTCTTATTCTCTTTTCCTCTTCCAGCTCTTCAATGATTGCTACATATTCGTTTATATTATTCTTTCTTATATATGCAACAGTTTGTTCGAGTGGCCAATCTGGGTGGAATAACCCGTCTGAACAAATAAAAATCCCACTCACTTCATCTATATGTAATTCACCATGTTGTAAATAATGTATCGCTTCTTTCATTCCATTTGCAACTGAATAACCATTTGGCATATTTGCAAGATAACGATTGTACTTTAATTGTTCTCGAACATCTTGAAAAACAGGTTCTTCCGGCACAGATAAACCTTTTTTACGATCTTCTTCCCTCTTCCTTTTTGCTCGTTTACTAATTCCTTTAACCGTGTCTTTCGTTAATACTTGCATCGTTCCATTTTGAAAAGTTGCGATAATCATACAGTCCCCAAGCTGCGCATATTCAATTTTCTCACCATCTATTTGAACTGCCGCAATACATGTACACCATAAATGCTCTTTCTTTCTCGTATCTACTTTATATTCCAACATTTTGCTTTGCAATGCTTCATTTGCTTTTGCAACTGCAAATTGTAAACTACGATTCTCTCGTAATGAAGTAAAATAACTTGCAAATAAATGCGAAGCGATGTATGCTCCATTATGTCCCTTTTCATCACGAAACGGGACGAGCGGTGTTGCACCATCACATACACCATACATCTTTTTTTCGTCATTACAAAAATAAGAATCCTCACATTCTTGCTTCAACGGGCTTTTCTGTTGATACGTTTTTATCCTCATATCTGTATCCCCTTTCAAATGATAAAATACTCGAATTCTTTTGATTAATCTAATTTTCCGAAATAAACTGTTTTTCCCTAAAACTTTCAATATCATATATAATCTTGAAATAATATGAATTTTTTAGTGAAGGACGGGAAAGAAATGGTTAGATTTCTTGGTGTTATTATCGGTTCTATTATTATTGCGATTGCCTTTAATCTTTTCCTTATCCCCCACAAAATTTTAAGTAGTGGAATTGGCGGAATTGCTATTATTTTAGGGATTGTAACGCCTGTAAACACAGGTATTATTAACTTCGTATTAAACTTACCTATCCTTATTTTAGGATACATAGGTCTTGGAAAAAAAGTCATTTTTAACACTGTTATCTCTGTTATTGTATTATCTGTTGCATTATACTACGTCCCAGTAAAAGTCGTAGCAACAGACGCACTTTTATCATCTATCTTTGGTGGTGTCATTGCCGGAGCTGGTATCGGTCTTGTTTTTAACTGTAATGGATCAACTGGTGGATTTGATATTATCGGTATGCTATTGTCTCGAAAAAGAGACATTAAACTTGGTGGATTCCTTATTATTTTAAATGCAGTCGTTGTAATAATTGCAGGATTCTTCTTCACTTGGGATGTTGCTCTTACAAGCTTACTTTCAATTTATGTAACTGGTAAAGTGATCGATGCTATTCATACGAAACATCGAAAGGTTACACTTATGATTGTAACAAATGAAGCAGAAAAAATGAAAAAACAACTTCTTTCAACTGTTGTACGTGGAATTACATTACTTGATGGCGAAGGTGCTTATTCCAGCGAAAAAAAACGTGTACTTATGACCGTCGTTTCTCGTGAAGAATTGGCAAGTATGAAATTAACAATTTCTGAAATTGATCCTCATGCATTCGTTAACATTACCGAAACGGTTGAAGTATTAGGATTATTTAGAAAAGCTTAAAAAACTAGGTGGATTTCCACCTAGTTTTTATTTTTCATAAATTCAATTCGATTTCCAAATGGATCTGACACGTAAAATCTAATTACATCTGGTCGTGCATGATCATCTATTACTTCAATACCTTGCTTTATTAACTCTTGTTTAAATTCATCAATTTTTAAAACATAAAAAGCTGGATGTGCCTTTTTAGCTGGATTAAAGTTTTTCTCAACTCCGATATGAATCTCTTGATTTCCACACTTAAACCAGCACCCACCACGCTTCTTTAATTCCTCTGGCTTCGGTATTTCCTCCATACCTATTTTTTTACCATAAAATTCTCGTGCTTCTTCTTCACACCCTACAGGCGCAGCTACTTGCACATGATCAATCCCTTGAATATAACTTTTCATTTCCTCTCCCCCTCTTCTATCCTAATATTATAAGGAAAATACCCGCCTGTAACTGACAAAAGATTTATAAAACAATATAAGCTCCCCTTATTACCACCTTACATTCACTTTGCAAAAAATAAAGAAAACAAAATTTATTCTATAACTTCCATTTTTTATAGAAATACACATTACATCTATATTATAGTTATGAATAGACAAATCTTTTTAGATGCTATTTGTACGGAGGAACTATTATGAGTCGTAAAAAATATTCATCAACTCAAAGAAAACGTCATCCGAACATTTCTAGACGTTTGCGAAACCATATACAAGATCGTTCATTAACAAAAATGTACGCATCTCTGTTCGAGCACAATCCTGATAGTATTATTTCATTAAATTTAGAGGGAGTTATTCTACATATAAACCCTTCTGCCGAAAGAATATTAGGTTACACTTCTTTAGAATTAGAACAGAAAAATATTACCTCTATTTTAGAAGCACATATTTCCGAGCAAGTATTACAAAATATAAAGAATACTGAAGCGGATAATCAACAAGAGTACATCATATCTATTTATCATAAAAATGGATTCTTATTAGACGTCGTGACAAAACTAGTTCCAATTTTTGTCCAAAATCGTCTAACTGGCGTATATGCCATTATGAAACCGCTTGAAAAATCAGAAAGAATTGAGAATATGCTAAGAGAAAGTGAGAAGCGGTTACGTACATTAGTGAACTCCATGCCTGCGTTTGTTATATTTAAGGATCATGAAGGGCGCTGGCTTGAAGCAAATGACTACGCACTTTCTTGTTTCAATTTTCATCATGTACCTTACCACGGGAAAAAAGATAGTGAACTCATTCAATATAATGAAGCATACCGAGAAGCTTTTTTACATTGTGAAGAAATCGACGAACTAGCATGGCAACAAAGACAAATTCTTCATGGTGAGGAATTTATTATACATAGAGATGATTTCGACCTAATCTTAAGTATATCGAAAGTTCCACTTTATCATCCTGATGGTTCTCGCAAAGGTCTTATTGTGATGGGAAGAGATGTGACTGAGCTAAAAGAAACTGAAAAGTTATTACGAAAATCTGAAAAGCTCGCGGTAGTCGGACAACTGACAGCTGGAATTGCCCATGAAATTCGAAATCCACTCACTTCTCTAAAAGGTTTTCTAACGTTGCTACTCCCTGAAATAAATGAGGAACATAAATGGTATATCGATGTTATGTTAAGTGAGATTTCACAAATGGAATCCATCACAAGTCAATTTATGGCGATGTCCAAACCACAAGTATTATCCATTCAAACGTGTAACATACAAACTTTAATCGAAGAAGTAGTTACATTTATTTTACCGACTGCCATTATGCATAGCGTTCATATCATAATGGATCATTTTGATTACGTATGTGATATTCAATGTGATGGTAACCAATTAAAACAAGTTTTTATAAACATATTAAAAAATGCGATAGAAGCAATGCCAAATGGCGGAAATATTTTCATCCAAACAAAACCATTAGAGGATACTTTCATCTTAATACGTATTATAGATGAAGGTTGCGGTATCCCAGAAGATCGTATCTCTCGTTTAGGCGAACCATTTTATAGTTTAAAAGAAAAGGGAACTGGACTAGGATTAATGATGTGTTACAAAATAATTGCAGAACATCATGGTAAGTTAGACATTTCAAGCGAGTTAGATAAAGGTACGATCGTTGATATTCAACTTCCGCTTTCTTCATCTCATCTTGCAATCCATTCTTAAATAAAAAAGAAGCATCTGCTCATCAGTAGCAGATGCTTCTTTTTTATTTACTTTTATAGTACTGTATCGTCATACCATTCTTTTGCTTTTTCTACTTCGCCCATTGTTAATTGATGCCCTCTATTTTCCCAATGCATTGTTACAGTTGCATTTGCATTTTCAAATAGTACCTTCAATTCCTCTGACTCTGCTGATGAACAAATCGGGTCATTTGTCCCAGCAGCAATAAACACGGATTTCCCTACTAAATTAGGCAATTGCGTTCCTCTTCTAGGCACCATTGGGTGATGAAGCACAGCGCCTTTTAATGCATTTTCGTAATGGAATAATAAGCTTGCAGCAATATTCGCTCCATTTGAATAACCAATAGCTACAATGTTATTTCTATCAAATTCATATGTTTTTGCTGCCTCATTTAAAAACTCATTTAATTCCTTCGTACGGTAAATCAAATCCTCTTCATCAAAAATGCCTTCTGCTAATCTACGGAAGAAACGCGGCATACCATTTTCTAATACATTTCCCCTAACACTTAATACAGATGCTTCCGGATCAATTATTTCTGCAAGTGGTAATAAATCTAATTCGTTACCACCTGTACCATGAAGTAATAACAACACTGGTTTTGACGTATCTTTTCCTTTTTGAAAAACATGTTTCATCATAATCCTTTTCCCCTTTCAATCACTTTAATCTAAATTTTTCACTTCAAATGGTAAAAGTGTTTGTTCAATTTGTTTTCTATGTTGTTCATATTGTTCCGGTAACTTTAATTCCTCACCCATCGTCTCTAACGATTCATCATGAGCGAAACCAGGAGGATCTGTTGCAATTTCAAATAAAATTTCGCCGTGTTCTCTAAAATAAATTGCGTTAAAATAATTTCGATCTTGTACAGGAGTTACACCGTATCCAAAACGAGACACATGCTCTTTCCAGTCTAGTTGATCAACATCATCACTCGCTCTCCAAGCAATATGATGAACTGTACCAACACCCATCTGGCCACGCCCAATTGTTGATAACCTTAAGTCGATAATATTCCCAATGTCAGCAGAAGAACGGAATCGTACAAATTCACCCTCTTCTCCAATTTTCTCAAGACCCATAACATGCTCTAACAATTCAGCAGTTTTTTGAGGTTGTGCCGATAAAAGAACCGCACCGCCAAATCCTTTAATTGCTACTTCTGGCGTAACTTCTCCAAAAGTCCAATTATTTAATTCGCCCTCTTCTCTTTCCACTAATTCTATATGCAAACCATGTGGATCATCAAATTCTAAATACTGCTCTCCAAATCGAGTTATTTTTGTATACGAAACATCGAATTTTTCTAATCTATTTTCCCAAAACTCCATTGCACCTTTTGGTACGACATAAGACGTAACGCCTACTTGACCGTCCCCAATAATCCCTTGGCGAGCACCTGCCCATGGGAAAAACGTAATAATTGTTCCAGGCTTTCCTCCTTCATTACCAAAATAAAGATGGTACGTACCTGGATCATCAAAATTCACTGTTTGTTTCACTAAACGTAAACCTAACACACCAGCATAAAAATCTACATTTTCTTGTGGGTGTCCTACGATTGCAGTAATATGATGTATGCCCATTGTTTTCTTTTCCATTTCGTCCACTCCTTTTTATTCCATTATAAAAATTGCTTTACATTAAAATTCATTATTCATTTTGTCCATACTGCAAAGTAAAATCCATCGTTACGATTTTATCTTTAATTCGAGATATAAGCTGTAAAATTACACATTATCTCCTATATCACTAAATTAATCTCGGATTCGAGATAATTCTCAAAAAAATATTTACTCTATCTGAAATCTTTATTCGGAACACAAATTATCTTAAACTCAACATTAATTATAAGTTACTTACTTTTAGTTGTCAATAAGTTACTTATTTTCATTTTAAAACAAAAGAGAGTAAATGCTAGTTATCATTTACTCTCTTCACTAATTATTTCGTTTCCTCTTTCAGTACTGCTTCCATCTCATTAAATTCACGATGAATTGCTTTAACTGGTTCTTTCGTTAATAAACTTACAACAATAACAGCTAATAAACTACAGAAAAATCCAGGTACCATTTCATACATAGTCGCTTTTAAGCTTGGAATTTGTACCCAAGTAATAACAACTACTGCACCGACAATCATACCAGCAAGAACGCCCCATTTGTTCGTTCTCTTCCAATATAAGCTTAATAAAATGGCAGGTCCGAATGCTGAACCAAACCCTGCCCAAGCATAACCGACAAGTGTTAAAATCGTATCACTTGGATGATACGCTAAAACAACTGCAATCATAGCTACTACTAATACTGACAGCCTACCGATAAATACAAGTTCTTTATCACTTGCGTTACGACGGAAAAATGTTTTATAGAAATCTTCCATTACTGCACTTGAAATAACAAGTAATTGTGAGGAAATACTACTCATAATCGAAGCCAAAATAGCTGACAATAAAAACCCAGTAATGTACGGATGGAATAGAATGTTTGAGAATGTTACAAAGACCATTTCTGGGTCTTGTAATGTCGCATTATTTTTAGCGTAATAAGCAATACCAACTAGACCAGTAAGCATTGCACCTATAATTGAAACCGTCATCCAACCGATACCGATTCTACGAGAAGTTTTTAAATCTTTAATAGAGGTAATTGCCATAAAGCGGACAATAATATGCGGTTGACCAAAATACCCGAGACCCCATGCTAAAAATGAAATAATCCCAAGAATTGTAGTTCCTTTAAACATGTCTAGATGCGATGCATCAACTTGCTTAATTGTATTGAATGTTTCTGTTACACCGCCCACGTCTGTAAAAGCAACAATTGGCACTAATACAAGAGCAATAAACATAATACAACCTTGCACAAAGTCAGTCCAACTTACTGCTAAAAAGCCACCGAATAGTGTATAAGCAACAACGACACCCACAGTTACAAATAAGCCAATTTTATAATCAAGGTTGAAAGAATTTTCAAACAAACGTCCACCTGAAACTAAACCAGCCGACGCATAAAATGTGAAAAATACTAAAATGACGATAGCGGAGACAAAACGAAGTATTTTCGTACGATCTTTAAACCGATTTTCTAAAAAATCTGGAATCGTAATTGAATCATTTGCCACTTCTGTGTACGTTCGCAAACGCGGGGCAAGAATTAAATAGTTTGCATAAGCACCTATTAATAAACCTATCGCAATCCATACACTTGATAATCCTGTTGCATACATCGCACCAGGTAATCCCATTAGCATCCAACCACTCATGTCAGAAGCACCAGCTGATAAAGCTGTAACTGCCGGACCAAGTCCTCTTCCGCCTAACATATAATCTGATAAATCGGATGTCTTCTTATAAGACCAATAACCGATATACAACATACCTGCCATATAAATAGCAAGCGAAACCATAATCTCAATCTTCACCAAATCTCTCCCTTAGTTACATAAGCCATTCAAAATTTCGAAACCTGACTTTTTCTATTTTCTTGTTTTCGCTTATGGTTCCCTACCTTAACAAACATTTTTTGTTCTTTCAAGTGAACAAACCCTTTTCACTACATGTGAAAACCTTTATAAACGCCTTTACCCCAGTGGATTACCCGGGATTTAAAATGAATTAAAGTAAAAATATTCAGAAAATAAAATACTGTTTTTTCACACCTTATTTTCATTCACTTATTAGACAAATTTTAAAAGAAAAAAGCCACACGAATGTATGACTTTTAATCTATTAAACATAGCTTATTTTCTATTTACTAGTAGGAAACAATTCTGAAAGAGGAACTATCCGCCCCATCTCATCTTTAAACACAATATGCTCTCTCGTTAAATGACGCGGACTCTTTACTCCCGCTGCGGCTGCAAGTGAGAACAAACTATATCTCATACTAACAACATAATTCATTACTCGCCATTTCTTCTCATACGGATCTAGCGCTTTTTGATAGTGCGGATTCGTCGTGGCAACTCCAGATGGACATTGCCCCGAATTACATTGAAGCGCCATAATACAGCCACTCGCCATCATAAATCCGCGCGCTGAATTTACAGCATCTGCACCAATAGCTAAAGCAATTGCCACTTTATCTGGTGTAATTAATTTCCCCGAGGCAAACACTTTGAATTTGTCCCGAATACCATAATGATTCGCTGTATCAATACATGTCAGTAACGCTGGAATAAGCGGCATCCCCATACTATCTGCCATCGATTTATACGTTGCACCTGATCCACCTTCTGAACCATCAACTGTAATGAAATCTGGATAGATGTTTAACTCTTTCATCGATTTGAATAAATCTTCCAACGGCTCCTGCTGTCCAATTACAATTTTCATACCGATTGGTTTGCCGCCGTTTTCTTGCAAACTCTGAATAAAATAAAGTGTATCTGCTGCATTCTTTAAAAATGGAAATCGATTCGGTGAATTAATTGTCTCCCCTTCTCGCACATTTCGAACAGAAGCGATCTTCTCATTTACTTTTTGTCCCTCTAAATGACCACCACGTATTTTTGCACCTTGACCAAATTTCAATTCGAATGCTTTAATATTGCTTTCTTTTGCTTTCTCCATAAATTTCTCTATTGAAAAATTACCATCCTCATCACGGTACCCAAATAAACCCGGACCAATTTGCGCGACGATATTCGCACCTGTATGTAAATGTTCTGGAATAACGCCACCTTCGCCAGTATTAATCCACGATCCGCCAGCCATCTTCGCACCAAACCCGCTCGCCAAAATATAATTTTCGCCAATCGCACCGTAAGAAGTCGCAGATGCCCCAAACATGCCATGCAATTTCCACGGATATTGGCGGTTTTCACCGACCATAATTGCATCGTCTTCTTCGTATAACCAAAGATTCGTTGTATCCGCTGTCAATTTTTCTCTTCGTGAAAATAATCCTTCTTTATGAATCACATACTTTTTCCCTTCACGTTCTTGCGTTACATTCACACTTAATTCATCTGTTAATTTCGGAAATAATGTATTAGCGATATAATATCCAGATGCATCAAAATCTCGTTTCGATCCAAAACCGAGTATTTCTGAACGATACTTTGCTAGAAACATTACACTTTGAAAATCATAACGTGAAAAGGGCTTTCCATCCGTATCATGATCAAACCAATATTGCCTAAATTCCGGTCCTATCTTTTCAAGTAAATAACGCATCCTTCCTAAGTATGGATGTAACTTTAATATCGAATGATGCGTCCGTTTTTTAATAAAAAATGTAATAATAAAAAAAATGATTAATAGTAACATCAATAAGAGCAATATACTAATAATAACGAGTAGCGTTTCACTCATCCCGCTTCCTCCTAGGAAAATCCATAATAAAAGGAGAACACATCAGATGTTCTCCTTTTATCTTTATTCAAATTAATGTAGCAAGATGCTCTTTCGCATCATATTCAACTAAACTTTCAGCATTTTGAATTCGATGGACAAAATCTGGATTAGCAATTAAAGGTCTTCCAAATGCCGCTACATCAATCGTTCCTTCTTGCAACGCTTCTTCAGCCTCTTTCGGATTTAAATTCCCTACTCCTACGATCGTACCATCCCAATATTTTCTTACTAATTGATGAAAATTCTTTCCGTCAGCAATAACTGCTGTATAATTCATCGTCGAAGGGTGAATCATCGTTAACCCCACTTCTTTGAACATATTTACAAACGTTTCAATTGCAAGCTCAGGGTTTTCCCACATATAAGTTGGATTATCACCTTTGAAAGCAGAGAAGCGAAGAAGTGTTTTGTCAGCCCCAACAGCTTCTATTACAGCCGCCGTTACTTCTTTCATAAACGTTAGCCTTTGCTTTAAGTCTCCCCCGTATTTATCAGTACGCTTATTTGCAAACTCATAAGTAAATTGATCGATTAAATACCCGTGTGCACCGTGAATTTCTACTCCATCAAATCCAGCTTCAATCGCATTCTTCGCAGCTTGTGCGTATTGACCGATAACTTCTTCTACTTCTTCTAACGTCATTGCTTCTGGTGTATCGAACGGTTTACGAAAACGTGGAACATTTCCTTCTGCAGCAATAGCAGAGGGTGCTTGCGGCATTTGTCCACCAATTATTTCGTGATGACTCATACGTCCAACATGCCATATTTGAGCAATAATCGCTCCGCCTTCTTTATGTACTGCCTCTGTAACAGGCTTCCACGAATTGATTTGTTCTTGTGTATAAATCCCTGGTACTCCTGGATTCCCTTTTGCTCTTGGGCTAATGACGATTCCCTCTGTAATAATTAAGCCAACTCCATCAGCTGCACGTTTTCTATAGTACTCGACTACATCAGTACCAACGACTCCTGTTTCATGATTCGCGAAACATCTCGTCATCGGTGCCATTGCTATGCGATTACGAAGAGACCAAGATCCAATTTGAAGCGGATTAAACAACTTTATTTCTTCAATATTTTCAAAAAATCCCCAAGCGTTTACCTTTGTTCCTTCATAAATACTTGCTGCTTTATTATTTGAACTTGTCATTTTTCTTCCCCCTAAAAAATTCTTACTATAAACGCATCATACTTACTTTTAGATAGTAACGTCAATTTATACGCTTTAATCACAAAACATTCGAATATCAAACAAATAGAATGCTATAAATAAACTAAAAAAGGTTTCCTTAGTAGGAAACCTTTTTTTAATTGACCATATATGGCTGTCAATTTGTTTATCTCTTTTATATAAAGAATATAAACAATTATAATCTCTTCACATATAAAAATTCCTTATCAATAGAAGCGGAAATGGTTCAGTATTCTTCTAAAAATAATAACTTATAAACCTAAAACAATGAAAGCCCTACCTCTCTTTCATCCTTACGGCTCCTTGTCCGTGCCAGTGTGAATCAGGATTGCAAAAATCAAGTAACTATTCTATCGAAGTGTTTAATTAAACTTCGAACATTCGTAAAGAATTAAAAAATAAAAATGGATTTGATTGTAGTAATAACAAAAGAGGTTAATGCTCTAAAAGTGGTTTGAAAGAGTTGAATGTCTTTGAAATGATTAATTTTCTATAATTATGTTCCCAAAAAATTCAAAATCTTTTTTGGGATGTAATACATTATTTTTAATGAATCTTAACAAAAGCTTTTTATTTGACTTTCTGTGATACCTTCAATTAATCCCAGTTCACTAATCAAAAATTCATGTGCGTTATCTAACATTTTCTTTTCGCTTGCATTAAGTGCTTTTTCTTTTTGCATACGTAGTAAATCCCGTACAACTTCAGCACCTTCTTGTATTTTACCCGTCTTTATTTTATCAGTGTTCAATTTATACCTTTGTTTCCACGTAAGTAATCTATCAGATTCTCCATGTTGAAAAATATCCAATATGTGTGCTATTGCCGTTATATTCGTGACTGGTCGTATATTTGAGCTCAATATTCTCCCTGCCGGAATCATTACTTCCATATTACTACCCGACATTTTTATAACATAATACTGTTGTTTTTCTCCTGCGATTTCCTTCTCTTCTACGGCTTTAATTATACCTGCTCCGTGCATAGGATAAACAATGTTATCGCCAATTTGAAACAAATAATCCACCTCCATATATGGTAACCTTCTCAATCTTAACACACAATCACTTTTTTAGCAAAATTTTTATTTTATCACAAAATTATTTTTCATGTCAATCCTTTCGAACTAAGAAAATAAATTCGTAAAATATCACTAAAAACCCGCAATTTTATTAACTTTTCCACACATATATACATTCTAATTTCACCTTCTCTTTTTACATAAAAACACATTACTACATATGAGTAGTAATGTGTTTTTTATACGGAATCGGTAAACATTCTCTATTCATTTCACGCCTATACACTAACTTGCTTACGGACTGTCTCTCTCGCTAAAAGAAAACTCATAATCACTTGCGCGGCTACTCGACTCGTCATATCCCTAAAATCAAGGGTTGGATCAATCTCTACAATGTCCATCCCTTGAACGAGTGGTTCTTTACCAAGAAATTCAATCGCATCAAGTAAAGTCGTACTGTCCATTCCGCCAGGACCAATTGCTGGACAACCTGGTGCAAATGCTTGATCTAGTACATCCATATCAAGAGAAATGTAAATAGAAGTCACGCCTTGCTTTCTTAATACTTCAATACTTTCCGTGATAATATCTTTTATTTCTCGCTCTCGTACATCTTTCATTGTATACACTGTCACGCCATGTTCTTTTGCATATTCATGGTACGCTCGTGCATTTGAAAAATTACGAATTCCGATTTGAATAAGTTGTTGTCCTGTAATGACATCATTTTCTAGTAAACTACGGAACGGTGTACCATTTGATGGACCACCATCATCTAAATTACGTAAATCATGATGGGCATCAAATTGGATAATACCGACCTTCCCTTTACTGTTTGCAAAGCCTGTTATACTCGGAAAACTAATTGAATGGTCACCACCAAGAACGATTGGTATCATGTTCGGATTTACTTTCGTTAAGTGACCAACCGTTTTCGTAATTCGGTTATGACTTTCTTGTATATCTGTCACATGCATTGTAATATCTCCACAATCATACAAGACACTTTCTTTCATATCGTGTTCTTCTGTAATTGCGTACGTGCTATATGCATCTAACATCGCACGAATTGTTTTTGGTGCAAAACTTGCTCCCGAATGACTAATAGATGGTTTAGAAAGGGGTGCTCCAATTAAGGCCGCACCGAATATTTCCACGCCTTCCTCCCAATCTTTAATCATTTCACTCCATTTCGTCACTTCACGATCAATAAACTTTGCATTTTTCTTTAAATAGTGGCCGTGATCCACGATTGTTCACCTCTTGTATATGCGATATTACCGTTCTTCCAAACTGTATTTACATGACTTACACCGTAATGGTACGGTACGTAAGCATAATTGTACGCATCCCATAAAACTAAATCTGCCTTACGACCAACTCTAATTTTCCCAGCTACATCACCACGATTAATAGCATAAGAAGAGTTAACTGTTACGGCATTCCAAACTTCTTCTGGTGTCATTTTCAGCTTTAACATTGCAATGCTCATAATAAGCTGAATATTTTCAGTTGGACAGCTACCTGGGTTAAAGTCTGTAGCTAACGCAACTGCAACACCTTCATCAATCATTTTACGACCGCGAGCGAAGCTTTCTTTATTTAAATAGAAAGTTGTTCCTGGTAATAATGTTGCGACTGTATTCGAGTTTGCAAGCATTTCAATTCCTTTATCCGAAGCGCCAACTAGATGGTCCGCTGATGCTGCACCGATTTCAGCCGCTACTTCCGCACCACCAAGAGGGTCGATTTCATCTGCATGGATTTTCACATCAAAGCCAAGCTCTTTCGCTTTTAATAAAAACTCTTTTGACTCTTCGACAGAGAACACACCTGTTTCGCAGAAAATATCAACGAATTCAGCTAATTGCTTCTCTTTCATTTCTGGCAGTAGGTCTAACATCCATTGTAAAAATTCTTTTGATCTACCTTTATACTCTTTCGGAACTGCATGAGCACCTAAAAATGTGGAAACTAAATCGATTGCATGCTCTTTTTGTAATTGTGCAGTTGCCTCTAATTGCTTCCACTCTGTTTCATCATCTAATCCGTAACCACTCTTCGCTTCTACAGTTGTAACTCCGAAAGATAGCATACGGTCTAAATGGAATTTTGCTTTTTGAACAAGTTCTTCTTTTGACGCTTGTTTCGTTGCATTTACAGTTGAAAGAATGCCTCCACCTTGTTCTAAAATTTCTAAGTACGGAACTCCTTGTAATTTTAGTGCGATTTCATTTTCACGAGATCCGCCAAATACAAGATGAGTATGCGGATCAACAAGACCAGGAGAAACCATTTTCCCGCCGCAATCAATAACTTCTTTCGCTTGTAATCCTTTAGCTTCTTCCGCTGTTCCAACGAAAGTGATTACGCCGTTTTCAATTCCAACCGCACCGTTTTCGATAACAGGAAGCGTGTTCATCGCTTCCCGTCTTAACAAGCCATCTTCTTGATCCATTGTTAGTAATTGACCGATATTTATTAGTAAAGTGTCTAGCATGTTTTCTCCTCCTTATTTCATCATTGGAATGTTAACGCCTTTTTCTTTCGCAGTTTCCACAGCTAAGTCATATCCTGCATCAACGTGACGAACAACACCCATACCAGGGTCAGAAGTTAATACGCGCTCAATACGTTTTGCTGCCGCTTCTGTTCCATCTGCAACGATAACCATTCCAGCGTGAAGTGAATAACCCATACCAACGCCGCCACCATGGTGAACAGACACCCAGCTTGCACCGTTTACACTGTTAATTAACGCATTCAAAATTGGCCAGTCTGCTACCGCATCACTACCGTCTTTCATCGATTCTGTTTCACGGTTTGGAGATGCTACTGATCCACAATCTAAATGGTCACGACCGATAACGATTGGTGCTGATAATTCACCATTTGCAACCATTTCATTAATGATGCGACCAAATTTCGCGCGCTCACCGTAACCTAACCAACAAATACGTGATGGAAGACCTTGGAATTCAACTTGCTGACGAGCCATACGAATCCAGTTACATAAATGCTCATTATCCGCAAATTCACGTAAAATTACTTCGTCTGTTTTATAAATATCTTCTGGGTCACCAGAAAGTGCTACCCAGCGGAATGGCCCTTTTCCTTCGCAGAATAATGGACGGATAAATGCAGGTACGAATCCTGGGAAATCAAATGCATTTTTCAAACCTTCATCGAAAGCAACTTGGCGAATGTTATTTCCATAATCAAATGTAATTGCGCCTTTTTCTTGCATAGCAAGCATTGCTTCCACATGTTTTGTCATGCTTTCTTTTGATAATTGTACGTAACGTTCTGGATCTTCTTCACGAAGTTTCGCCGCTTCTTCTAATGTATAACCTACTGGAATATAACCGTTTAATGGATCATGAGCTGATGTTTGATCCGTAACTAAGTCAGGGATAATATTACGGTTTACTAACTCAGGTAGAATTTCTGCTGCATTACCTAATAATCCAATTGAAATAGGCTCTTTCTTCTCTTTATACTCGTTTGCAATAGCCAATGCTTCTTCTAATGATTCTGTATACTTATCACAATATCTCTTTTCAATACGACGATCGATACTACGCTTATCTACATCAATAGCAATGACAACACCGCCGTTCATCGTTACAGCAAGCGGTTGTGCACCACCCATACCACCTAAACCAGCAGTAAGTGTTAATGTACCTTTTAATGAACCATCGAAATGTTGACGTGCCGCTTCACCAAACGTTTCATATGTTCCTTGTAAAATACCTTGTGTGCCGATGTAAATCCAGCTACCTGCTGTCATTTGTCCGTACATCATAAGACCTTTTTTCTCTAGTTCACGGAAGTGATCCCAGTTCGCCCACTTTGGTACTAAGTTTGAGTTCGCTAAAAGAACGCGTGGTGCATCTTCATGTGATTTAAAAATGGCAACTGGTTTTCCTGATTGAACAAGTAACGTTTCATCGCTTTCTAACGTTTTTAATGAATCTACAATCGCATTATAGCTTTCCCAGTTACGAGCTGCACGGCCAATTCCGCCATATACAACTAATTCTTCTGGTTTTTCCGCAACTTCAGGATCTAAATTGTTCATTAACATACGAAGTGCAGCTTCTTGAACCCACCCTTTCGTTTGTAACTCTGTACCTCTTGGCGCGCGAATTGTTTGTTTAACTTTTTCCATTTCAATCTCTCCCTTTTCTCATTTTATAGTGCTGCGTTTACATCTAATCTTTCTTTTATCGAATAATTCGTTTTTAACCAATACGCAATATTTTCAATATCCGTTGAGAATATGCGATCATTTGTAATAGAAGGTACTTGTTGACGACCTTGATGGTAGAAGCTCTTCGTCACTGTACTCATGTTTTCAATACCGCGATATTCTGCTGCTTGCATCGCACAAATCATCTCAATTGAAAGAACACGTCTTACATTTTGAATAATTTGATGTGCATGGCGTGAAGCGATTGTTCCCATACTTACGTGATCTTCTTGGTTAGCTGATGACGGGATTGAATCAACACTCGCTGGATGTGCTAACGTTTTATTTTCAGAAACAAGTGACGCTGCAGCGTATTGCATAATCATCGCACCAGACTGAAGTCCTGGTTCTGGACTTAAAAATGGAGGTAAATCATTTAATTGCGGATTAACTAAACGCTCAATACGACGCTCTGAAATATTTGCAAGTTCCGCCATTCCTACTTTTAAGAAGTCCATTGCAAACGCAATCGGTTGACCATGGAAATTCCCACCCGAAATTACTTTTTCTCCGCCATCAAAGATTAGCGGATTATCTGTTGCTGCATTCATTTCAATTTCTAATTTTTCTTTCACATAATTTAAAACTTGCCAAGAAGCACCGTGTACTTGCGGGATACAGCGAAGCGAATATGCATCCTGTACTCGTAGTTCTCCTTGTTTTGTTGTTAATTTACTATCATGAAGGATGTCACGAATTCTGCTCGCTACTTCCACTTGCTCTTTATAACCACGTGCTTTATGAACATTTTCATCAAATGCATCAATAATGCCTTGTAATCCTTCAATTGTCATCGAAGCAATGAATTCAGCTTGATACGCCATTGCTTCTGCTTCTATATAAGAAAGAACTCCTTGCGCTGTCATCGCCTGCGTACCATTGATTAATGCAAGCCCTTCTTTCGCTTCAAGTTCAATCGGTTCAAGACCTTCTTCTGTAAGAGCAACCATCGCATGAACGCGTTTCCCCTTATAGAACACTTCACCTTCGCCTAATAATACAAGCGCAAGATGAGATAAAGGCGCTAAATCACCACTCGCACCAAGTGAACCTTGTTGCGGAACGACTGGGTGAATTTTACGATTTACAAACTCAAGAAGCATATTTACAACAAGCGGCCTAACGCCTGATACTCCTTTAAGCATCGTGTTCGCTCGTAAAATTAACATACCGCGTGATACTTCTTCAGGGAATGGATCACCTATTCCGCATGCATGTGACTGAATTAAATTATGTTGAAGTGCCTTTACATCATCTTTTTGAATAAGCACGTCACTGAACTTTCCAAATCCAGTTGTAATACCGTAAACGACTTTTCCGTCCTCTACAATTTTCTCAACTACTTCGCGGCACTCTGCCACCTTTTGCATACTATTTGGACAAGGTGTTACACCTTCCCCTTCAAGTAACAACCTCTTCATTTCTTCAATTGTCAATGTGTGTCCTGTTAACGTAATCATTCTTTTTCCTCCTTAAAAAGGCAAAAGGGGACCTTATCTTTTTAAGACAGACTTCTGTCCTAAAAAAGTAAGGCCCCCTTCTAACTAATAGACTATGGGCAAATCATATGTGATTAATTCCTAAACCAATCGCCTCATGCTCAGATCCTTTTACAGGTGCACCAATCGTTCCATATAATGCAACAGCAACCCATTCGCCTTCTTTTTTTCCGTCGTATGGTGTACCGCGCACAATTGCAAAGCGAAGTCCTACTGTACGAAGAACGTCTGCTAACTGAATTTGACCTCTCGTCACTCCGTACAAAGCTTCCATTATTGCATGATAAAGTGCATGTGTTTCTCTGTAAACGTCTGTTTCAATAACTTGGGTGCTCTTAGCCGCTGTTTCCATTGCTGCTACAACTTTTTGCGAATTCATCGAACCCACTTTCCCAGTACAATACTTCCAACCTTTCGGAATAGATAATACAGGGCTTTCATTCTCATCCGCAAGTGCCAACAGCATGGCCATACGACCAATTCGATGTGTTCCTTGAAGAAGCATGTGACTCTCTCATTTCTTTTAATTATTTGAATATTTCTTAATTTAAGAATATATGAAAACGGTTAAATCGTCAATAGTTTAAACTCACATTCGAACAATTTTTTCATCTCCTTCATTTGTGTACACAAATTATTTACACGAATTTTTCAGGCGTGCTATAGTCTCTCTAACAGATGCAAAGGGGCGATATTTCAATGACGAAACGAAAAGATATTCATTTTCGAATTGAAGAAAAATTACTTGAAAGGTTCGAATCTGCACTTCATTACGAAGGTTTAAAGAAAACGGACGTATTAACACATGCGATTCATCAATTTTGTGCGAAAGTGGAATGCGAAAAAATGAATGATGTAAAACGCCAATACAACATAAGCAACCATTTACAAATACGTATCGATACGCATAAACATTACGAAGAAAAACAAGTGAATTTAGATGAATTCACCATGGAGCATTTACAACTTCAAGGAGAAGAAAAAATATTAGAGGTTGGGTGTGCTAATGGAAATTTTCTTTCCCTCGTACAAACTAACGGTCATAAAGGACAACTGACCGGTTTTGATCAATCGAAAACGATGCTTTCTGAAGCTACAATAAAGAATAACATAATTGAATGGAGACTAGGTGATGCTGCTAAACTCCCTTTTGAAGCTAATTGCTATGATTGGATCGTCGCAAGACATATGTTATACCACATGAAAGATGTCGAAAAAACAATTCAAGGATTCCATAAAGTAATTTGTCCCGGTGGCTCACTTTTAGCTACAACAAATTCTAGCGTTACATTACCTCGTATCGTCGAAATGTGTAATCGCATGTTAGACGCATTTGATTTACCGAAAACAACATCATCAGTCACTCCATTTTGTTTAGAAAATGGTAAAGAGATATTACAGTCTGTTTTTCCAACTGTTGAAGAAACAGTTATTCATAATGCGCTCGTTTTTCATCATGCTACTCCGATTGTAAACTATATTTCTAGCATGTTTCCGTCGCTAAATATACCTGACAATACATATCTTCACGCCGAAATGAAGGAATGGCTAAAAGAAGAGGTAGAAAATGAATTGACACTTCATAACGGTATATGGCGCGATCCGAAAACGTTAGCTATTTATCGATGTCAAAAAGAAAAAAGCTAGCAAATGCTAGCTTTTATACATTCTCAGGTAAAAGTTTCTCCATCATCACATTGCCCTTACCACCATAAAAATTTATATTATGTGCGTTCGCTACTCCAAAATAAGAGGCAATCGCTATTCCAAATGGTACAAATGCATGCCCCTGTGCTGTAATAATATTTGAGCGTTGCACAACTTCTTCATATACAAAATTCCCCACCGGAAAACAATCTAATTTTTGATAATCCATAGTCACCGTATACGAAATTGCTTTGAATAAGCCTGCTTTTGCTAGCGCATATGGTCCAGCACAAATAGCAGCTACTAATTTTTCTTGTTCATAAAATTGACGAATGACTGTAAAGAGTACTTCGGCATCCTTCATATGTATTGCATCTCCGCCTGGAATAATAATCCCCTCATATTCTTCTACACGCACTTCACTTAATTCTATATGTGGTTGCACTTGCAAACCTGTTTCACTTATAATCAATTCTTTTGTTACACTCGCTGTAATGATTTCAAATTTATTTTTCAGCAATGCCGTAGCTACCGTTATTTCAAACTCCGCAAATGTTGGATATACGAATAAAAGTATTTTTTTCATAACCTTCTCTCCTTCAACCCTCTCATAAAATATGCCTCTAATTCGTCCACTGTTAACCTATTCGTGTCCACATAAGTTACAGGAAATTGTTTATACCATTCTTTTTCAGCTTCTACTAATTTTAATTGCTCCTCAAATTTACTTCGCTTTCTTGTCCTATCGTTATTTTTTCTATCATATACATTCTTTTTCGTCACATCTAAATAAAAAATAGCATCTGAACGGCATTCTCTTAATTTATATAATTCATCTTTCAATTCAGTTTCTATATCCCACTCTTTCCCTATTAGCACTGGATAAAAAAGTGTATAGAACTCAATGTCTTCAGGTCCACGATCAAAAATAACGACTGAATCTTTCACATTTTGAAATTCCTTTATTTTTGCTTCCATAAACATTTTTTGGTTTATAATAAATCCTTCTTTTGAATTCATATCCAAATTTAATTGTTTTCGCTTTTCTACAATTGGATAAGGATCTTCATAAATAACTGAAAGTCCACATCGTTCTAACCTTTTAGCCAATGTTGTTTTTCCGCTTGCCATAGGTCCTTGGAGTGAAATTACATATGCCATTCCTCTCATTCCCTTGCACTTTAGTACACTTATAATATACAGAATCTTGAAAACTATCAACAAAATATATACCATCTTGTTTCTTATTCTTATCTAACTTATAATAAAACATAGAGATTATGACGGACGCATCGATAATGTAAGCTTGGAAATCCAAGCTTACATTATTTTTTGCTTTCCCTTTTCTAATAAAAAGAGTATACTAGATTAGAACGTATGTTCTTAATGATTACATACAGTAAGGAGATAGAACAATGGTATACGACACAAAAGCAATTTCTTGGAATGAGTCTTTAAAACAACTTCAACGCCGCTATACAAACAAACAAGTTGACCGAAAAGAATTTGAAGATATTGAACTGATGGAATTCTTCCGCGATAACGACTACATTTCTTTACCTACACATATAAGCGGCCTATCAACAGCACGTTTTACTTCTTACTCTATTTTCACAACTGAAGATAAAGATCGTAAAGTTGGCACATTAATCATTGAATATGTAGAAGATGATAATAATAATTTATGTGTTGAACAACTATACTTCGTTTAAATGATAACGCTTGGTCAAAATGACCAAGCGTTCTTGCTTTCTATGAATCTCACTGTTTATAATATGAATAATAGAAAACCGCAATCATTAAGGAGGGGTACGCTTGCTCGAAGGATGGTTCAGTTGGTTCATTGTGCTATGGACTGTTATTTTATTAGGACTTATGTCTATCGGTGGATACTTTATGTTCAGAAAATTTTTAAAACGATTGCCAAAAGAAGATGGGATGTCCATTTTAGATTGGGAAGAGCACTATATTAATAAAACGAGGCATTTATGGGATGACGAACAAAAACAATTGTTAGAAGAGCTCGTAAGTCCTGTTCCAGAACTATTTCGCGATGTTGCTAAATCAAAAATCGCTGGCAAAATCGGAGAACTGGCATTACAAGAAAAAGCCTCTCAAATTACACAAGATTTAATTATTAAAGGGTATATTATTGCTACACCGAAGCGTGATCATAAATTTTTAGTGAAAAAACTACAAGAAAAAGAGATTGATTATTCTAACTATCAATCATTATTAACAAAATACCCCTCATAAAAAAGATTGCTAGTTTATAGCAATCTTCTTTACTTTAACTTACTGTTACTGATTTTGTAGCTGTTAATTTAGCCTCTGCTAAATCTATTTGTAACCCTACCGCACTCATATAAATTGTATCACCTGTACCTGTAATATTTACTTGTGTAGATGTCGTATTTGATGCAATAGAACCTGTAGCATTTACATTTGTAATGTCAAATTCAGCTCTTGCATTTGCATTTGTAGTCGTTCCTGAAAAGTTCCGATCAGCAAAACTACCAATTGTATTTAAATTTCCATTAATATCATTCACTTGCCCTCTAAAAAAATTCCCCAATGGATTATTCGGTCCAGTTAATGTCACTGAGTTCAATTGAAAATTATCACCTGTAAAATTCGGATCACCATTTACTGCCATTACAAAAACACGTGCTGTCACTGTTCCTGTAGCTGGGGTGAAAAATCCAGAAAGAGTTTGCGGTGTACCTGATAATAAAAATCCTGGAAATAAACTCACATTTCTCATCGGATATGAGGAATCACGATATACAACGATCAACGACCATCCTGCGCCATAACCAACTGGTGGACGGGTTGGTAATCCTGTTACACTATATCTTCCCGCCGCTCGATTTGGTAATCCTTGTAGTAAATTCGTTACATCTGCTGCTCGATTATAAACATTGGCTATAAAGGGTAAATTCACTCCTCCTGACGACCACGCTGAATTAATTGTCACTTGTGTACTCGTTCCATCAGGCGCGACTAAATTTGGAGGATTCGCATCAACAACAGCATTTGTTACAGTCGCATCCAACCCCCCTGTCCATACAAGTAATGCGAAATCTACAGCCGCCGTAGCAGGAACAATAGTAATTGAAGGATTCAATTCGGCCCATGAACCATCTAACGTCCAATCATTTGTCGTACCTCCAAATGTATTTGGATTAGTTGATGACGGTACTCCTCCAAAAGTAGAATCTGTATTTAATGTTATGAGTGCGTTATAAGCAAAGTTTGTATTCGCCGTACCACGCATACCCATCGTATTTCCTGTATGCATCATAAATAAATTGTCATTCTTTCCATAAGCTTGAACGAAGGCCAAAACCTCACTTCCTTTCTATTATAAAATAAATATTTTCTCGCTATTTCATTTAATGCGAGCAAAACGAAAAAGTTCCATTTATATACGTACAAGCTAATTTAGGCAAAAAAAATGCCTTTGCCTATACCTATTCATTTATATTTGAATAGGATGCAATGACGAGCTCATTTTTCACATTTTTTTTACAAATGAAATCATTTTTAAATTGTAAAATGATTCTATTTGTAAATGTCTAACTATTGATCGGATTTAAATTCATTTAGAAAGGACGAATCTAATGGCAATAGCAACAATAGGAAGTCGCTTAACCTATACAATCGTTGTCCAAAATACCGGAACACTTCCTGCCCAAAATGTTACATTTACAGACCCCATACCAGCTGGCACCACTTTCGTTCCAAACAGTGTAACTGTTAATGGCACTCCAACAGCTGGCGACCCCTCAACTGGAATTCCCATCAATAACATCCCTGCTGGTGGTTCTGTTACAATTACTTTCCAAGTAGATGTAACAAGTATCCCTACCCCACCTGTCGCCAGCAACGTAGCATCATTTGGATATGAATTTCAACCTGCACCTAACGCACCCACTATCACACGTACAACAACCAGCAATATAGTTGATACAGATATTTTCACAGCCAATGTCGCAATAACAAAAGCAGTCGATAAAACAATCGCTACGATCGGTGATACGATTACGTATACAATTACTGCTACAAATGAGGCTCCATTAGCTGCCAATAACGTTACCATTACAGACACCCCTCCTGCTGGTACATCGTTTGTACCAGGTAGCGTTACAGTAAATGGCACTTCTACTCCCGATAATCCTGCTACTGGTATAAATGTAGGAACGATTCCTGCAAACGGGAATGCTACAATTACGTTTCAAGTTCGAGTTAATACCCTCCCTACACCAAACCCTATTCCAAATAGTGCAACTTCAAGCTTTCAATATAATCCACCAAACCAACCACCAATTAACAGAAACTCTACAAGTAATATAGTTGAAACACAAATTAATGCTACTATCATTAATCCAACTAAAAGTGCAAACCAACAAATTGTGAATATTGGTGACATCATTACGTATACGATTACCGTCCCAAATAACGGTAATATTTCAGCAACGAATGTTTCTATCACTGACCCTATCCCTACTGGCACTACTTTCATTCCAAACAGTGTTACAGTTAATGGAGCGACACAATCTGGCGTAACACCAACAAATATTCCGCTAGGTACGATTCCTGCTGGTCAAACTACAACTGTCACATTTCAAGTTCAAGTCACTTCTCTTCCGGCTAATGGAACGATTACTAACGAAGCAAATATAACATTTACATCGCAGCCGAACCCGTCTGAACCCCCAACGACAACTACGACAACACCACCTCCAACAACTACTTCTGTACGAACTGCAATTGTAAATCCAACAAAAACTGCTAGTCCACAAATTGCTGATATTGGTGATATTATTACGTATACAATTACTGTACCGAATACAGGAAACATCGCTGTGACGAACGTTATTGTAACTGATCCAATTCCAAGTGGCACTACATTCATTCCGAATAGTGTCACAATTAACGGTGCTTCACAACCTGGTGTAAATCCCGCTGGTGGTATACAAATCGGTACAATCGCCGCTAGTGCAACTACTACAGTTACATTCCAAGTTCAAGTTACCTCTCTCCCAGAAAATGGATTGATCCGAAATATCGGAACCACAACATTTACGTATGAACCAGATCCTACAAAACCACCTATTACAACAACAAACCCTACACCACCTACTACTACTCCCGTTAACACCGCTATTACAAACCCTGTTAAAACAGTGGATAAAACTACTGTTGATATCGGTGATGTTATTACGTATACGATTACATTTACTAATGATGGTACGATCCCTGCTATGAATGTAGTTTTTAATGATACAATTCCTGCTGGTACAACATTCATTCCGAATAGCGTAGTCTTAAATAATGCCCCTGTCCCAAATTCAAATCCAGCACTAGGGATTCCAGTAGGAACAATTAATCCTGGTGAAACGAAAATACTCTCATTCCAAGTTCTTGTTACACAAATTCCTACTGGCGGTGTTATTACAAACGAAGCTTCAACGACATATACGTATCAGCCAGATCCAACAAGACCGCCTGTTACAACAACCGAACCGACAGCACCTACTACAGTCGCTGTTAATACCGCTACGGTTAACCCTACAAAATCTGCTAATCGTACTTTCGTTGACATTGGTGATATTATTACGTATACAATTAGTTTACAAAATAACGGCACTGTTCCTTCAACGAATATTGTACTAACCGATCCAATTCCAAACGGTACAACATTTATTCCAAATAGCGTCACGATTGATGGTGTCTCACAACCTAACAGTAATCCTGAAAACGGTATATCAATCGGCACTTTAAATCCAAATCAAGCAAAAACAATTACATTCCAGGTTCAAGTTACAAGTGTGCCACCAAATGGCCTTATAGAAAACCAAGGCATTGTATCATTTAATCATATTGTTAATCCAAATGAACCTCCTGCTACAAAAACGACCCCAACTCCTAAAACAGAAACACAAGTCGGGACCGTTGTTACAGCGCCTACAAAATCTGCCGACAAACAAGTTGCTGATATAGGAGATACAATTACCTATACGGTCACTTTTACAAATAATGGGACAGTTCCAGCTACAAATGTAGTCGTTACAGACCCTACACCTAACGGGACTATTTTCGCTCCAAATAGTGTTACAATTGATGGCGTTTCGAATCCTGGTTCCGATCCAGAACTCGGAATACAACTCGGCACTATTTCTGTCGGAGAAACAAAAACAATCACGTATCAAGTTGTCGTTACAAATTTACCACCTGATGGGGTAATTAGAAACCAAGCATCCTTCACTTATCAATATCAACCGAATCCAAGTGAGCCTCCCGTTACAACAACTACTACGACTCCAAGTGTGAATATCCCAATTAACAATCCAAATCCGACGACTACAAAATCTGCAGATCGACAAATTGCTGATTTAGGAGATACGATTACTTTTACCGTAACATTCCAAAATAGAGGGACCGTCCCTGCTACAAACGTTATCGTAAAAGATACACTTCCATCTGGTATTTCATTCGTTCCAGGTAGTGTTGTTGTGAATGGAACATCACAGCTTGGAGAAAATCCCGAAATTGGTATACCAGTTGGCACTGTAAATCCTGGTCAAAGTATTACAGTTACGTTCCAAGGTGTAGTAAATAGCATCCCGCCCGGGGGAATCATTAAAAATCAAGCAAATATAACATTCACATATGAGCCAAATCCGAATGAACCTCCTGTTACGACAACTATTATAACTCCTGAAACAGAAACGGCAGTTAATACCGCAACACTAAATCCACAAAAAACAGCAGATCGTTCCTTCGCTGCATTAAATGATATCATTACCTATACGCTCTCATTTCAAAACACCGGTACTGTCCCTGCTACGAATGTAACAGTACTGGATTCTATCCCTGCTGGTACTATATTAGTTCCAGACAGTGTTACGATTAATGGTATTCCTCAACCAGGAACCAATCCAGCATCAGGAATTTCACTTGGAACTTTAGCACCATCCGAACGAGCGACCATTACTTTCCAAGTACGAGTAGTAAACATCCCTGCTAGTGGAGAAATACGCAATCAAGGAAGTGCAACATTTAATTATCAACCGGATCCAAACTTACCTCCAGTCACAAAAACAGAAACGACCCCTGAAACAACGACTCCTATTCAAACTGTAGTCATAAGCCCAACTAAAACCGCAAACCTTACGTTTGCAGAAATTGGTGATATTGTAACTTATACTGTCACATTTACAAACCAAGGAACTATACCTGCTACAGGTGTAACAATTACAGATTCTTTACCTCCAGGTACAACTTTTGTTACGAATAGCGTTACAGTAAATACTATCCCTCAACCTGGTGTAAGCCCGATTACAGGCATTTCCGTCGGTACAGTTAACCCTGGCGAAACTGTTACAGCTACGTTCCAAATACAAATCAATGCTATTCCACCTAACGGGAAAATAGAAAATACAGCAGTTGTTACCTATATTTCTCAACCCAATCCTAGCGAACCTCCTATTACAACGACAGAAACGACTCCTACCGTAACATTACCTGTTCGTACCGCTAACCCGAACCCGCAAAAAACAGTAGATCGTGAGTTTGCAAGTATTGGTGATACACTCACTTATACAATCATCCTTCAAAATTCTGGTAATATACCTGCAACCGATGTTATTATTACTGATTCTATCCCCACTGGAACTACATTTATTCCTGGAAGTGTTACGATTAATGGTATTCCTCAACCTAATTTGACACCAGCAACAGGAATTCCAGTTGGAACATTAAGCCCTAGACAACTAGTGACTGTTACTTTAGAAGTACAAGTAACTGCGCTACCACCAAATGGCGTTATCTCAAATGAAGCAAATGTCACTTACACATCTCAACCAGACCCGAATCTCCCACCCATTACAACAACAACACCTACTCCAATTGCAGAAACAATTGTGCAAAATGCAGAACTAGAATCAACAAAAGCAGTAGACTTACAACTTGCCAATATTGGAGATACACTCACTTATACAATCACCCTTGAAAACGTCGGAAATATTCCTATGACGAATGTATCTGTCACTGACCAACCACCAGTAGGTACACAATTTATTGTGGATTCTGTTACTGTAAATGGGATCTCACAACCAGGTGTTGATCCAAGTATCGGGATACCTATTGGTACAATACAACCAAATCAAATAGTAACCATTACGTTCCAAGTAACAATTACAAATATACCTCCTAACGGGGTTGTTACAAATGTTGGTTCAATCAACTTTACATCTCAGCCTAATCCAAATGAACCACCTATTATAGAAACAAGGGAAACACCACCCGTTAATACTGAGATTATTAACAGCATTATTAATCCATCGAAAACGGCCGATCGAAACAACGTTGATATAGGTGATATCATTACGTACACCGCTACCTTCCAAAACTTACAAACTGTACAGTTGACAGGCGTTGTTTTTACAGACCCAATTCCAACCGGGACTACTTTCATTCCAAATAGCGTTACAATTAACGGTATATCGACTAGTAATGTTGATCCAGCTCTTGGCATACCTCTTGGCACATTAAACCCTAGTCAATCAGTTGTTGTAACTTTCCAAGTTCGTGTTGTTTCAATACCACCTAACGGAATTATTGTAAATGAAGCTACTATCACCTACACCTTCCAACCTAATCCTGGAGAACCTCCAGTAACAGTGACTACTCCAACACCTCCTACTACTACCAATGTCAACACCGCAACAACGAATCCTACAAAATCTGCTGATAAAGTATTTGCTTTATTAGGTGACACAATCACCTATACAATCTCCTTACAAAATACAGGTACTGTCCCTGCAACAAATGTACTTGTAACCGATCCTATTCCAGCTGGCACTACTTTCATTCCAAATAGCGTTACGATTAATAGCGTTGCACAACCAGGTATCATTCCTAGTTCAGGAATTCTTATCGGTACACTAGAACCTAACACTTCAGTCGTTATAACTTTCCAAGTTCAAGTAACATCGATACCACCTACAGGTTTTATCGAAAATCAAGGAACCGTTTCATTCCAGTATCAGCCAGATCCAAATTTACCACCCGTATCTGTTATTACACCAACCCCAGCTACAAAAACACAAGTAAGCGAAGTTACCACTAATCCTAACAAACAAGCAAACCCTCAAGTTATTAATTTCGGTGATACTGTCACTTATACAATTACGTTCCAAAATGTCGGGAATATAAATGCAACAGATGTAATTATTACAGATCCTACTCCAACTGGTACTACTTTCATTCCGAATAGCGTTACGATAAATGGCGTTTCTTCACCTGGTGCAAATCCAAATAGTGGTGTAAATGTCGGGACTGTAACTCCAGGACAAATTGTTACATTAACCTATCAAGTTACTGTAACTACACTCCCGCCAGACGGTATTATTAAAAACACAGCAACCGTCACTTACACGTTCCAGCCAAACCCTAGTGAACCTCCTATTACCATTACAGATCCTACTCCAACTGTTGAAGTATCCGTTATTACGCCTACACCTAATCCAACTAAGCTAGCAGACAAACAAATTGTAGATATTAATGAAACTATCACTTACACAGTAACGTTTCAAAATCGTGGATCGGTTCCTGCAACTTCTGTTATCATTACTGATCCGTTAGCAAATGGACTAACGTTTGTTCCAGGGACTGTTGTAATAAATGGTATTCCGGATCTTGGAGCAAATCCTGTAGTAGGTATACCTGTCGGAACAGTCAATCCGACCGATACAATAACCGTTCAATTTCAAGCGAGAGTAACGAGCGTCCCACCAGGTGGTATCATCCGAAATCAAGCAACTGTTACTTTTACGTACCAACCAAATCCTGGTGAACCTCCTATTACCATTACAGACCCGACTCCAATTAACACAACGAAGGTAAATACAGCTATATTAAATCCGCAAAAAACAGCTACGCCGGAAACAGTTACATTAGGTGATATCATTACGTATACAATTTCTCTCCAAAATACAGGTACCGTTCCTGCTAATAATATACTTGTAACTGATACAATTCCTGTCGGTACTTCATTCATCCAAAATAGTGTCACAATTAACAACGTGCCGCAACCAACTGCAAATCCGGCTACAGGCATCCCTATTTCAACCCTTGCTCCATCTGAATCAGCAACGATTTCTTTCCGTGTCCTAGTTACTTCTATTCCACCAAACGGAAAAATTCAAAACCAAGGTAACGTTTCATTCCAATATCAACCTGATCCTACTAAACCACCTGTATCCGTTACTACACCTACGCCTACTACAATTACCTCTGTAAACGTCGGGACTATTAATCCGATAAAAACCGCTGATAAATCCATCGTTTCAGTAGGTGATACAATTACATTTACTATCACATTTCAAAATGAAGGTACGATTCCCGTTACTAGTATTTCTGTTACAGATTCACTTCCTACCGGTACATCATTCATTCCAAACAGTGTTACAATTAACAACATTCCAGTTCCAAATGCAAATCCAGCTACAGGCATTCCAGTTGGAAACCTGAATCCATCAGACTCAGTAACGATTTCATTCCAAGTACAGGTTATTACCCTTCCACCTAATAGAATGATTACAAATATCGCATCCATTACGTATACTTCTCAACCTGACCCTACTAGACCACCTGTCACAACAACGACAACAACACCACCAATTACAATAGAAGTAACTCCTAATGAACCAAACACATTTATTAAGAACGCAAATGTAAATAGCGCCCATCTCGGTGACTTCATCACATATACCCTTACCTTTACTAACAATGGCGCTATCCCAGCAAATAATGTACTCATTACCGATCCACTTCCTCCTGAAGTTACTTTCTATCCGAATTCAGTAACAGTAAACGGAGTAGCACGTCCCGGAACTAACCCAACTATTGGTATTCTTATCAGCACTGTTAATCCAGGTGAATCTGTCGTTGTTCGCTTTATCGTCCAAGTAACAGCAGAACCACGAAATGGTCTCATTCGAAATACCGCTCGCATTCGCTATACACTTAGACCTGATCCTACTAAACCGCCGATTCCAGTTGATGAGACTACAGAACCAAATATTATTCCGTTTATCGGTCCATTCGTATCACCAAATTTAAACTGTTTCTTTAATGGGGAACGTTTTATACGGCGCGGTTGGAATAGAAGATGTTAGCAATATAAATAAAAAGACAGCGTCAAAAAACGCTGTCTTTTTATTTTATACATATACAGTTTTTAAGTTAATTTCATATCTTTTTCATTATAAAAACCATCTTCTTTTTCCATTTCCTTCTGTAATTTCGTAAAGGAACGGTACATGGCAATTCTCCATGACACAATCATAGCGAATGCCAGTAAGAAGAACATTCCACTAAGTTGTCCTAAATCAAGAGATTGGCTTAAATAAGTTTTAAATACAATCCGCACGACAAGTAATCCAATTAATATAAAAACAAATGCCTTTGAACGCTTCAAATAAATCTCTTGTCCTCTAATTTCAAATTTAGATGTTTTAATAAGAAAAATAGAGAAAAACAAGCCGACACCAATTGCTTCTAACATTTCTGCTGGAGTTAATCGAAATTCAGGAAAAACATACATCAACGCTCCCGTACTCATAAAAAATGGCGGAAGTATAATCTTTTTCAATGTTGCAGGTTTCTTAGCTGCCTTTAAACGAATAAACATCGCACCAACAGCCATACAAACAGCAACGATACTGGATAAAACAACTATGTTCATATTTTCTCATCCTTTTTTGTGGCTATATGCAAAATATACTTTCATTATATGCTTTTCCGTTAGTATTTCCAACATTTTCACAGAATAATACTAAAAACCGGTAAAACCACCAAATAAACTTGAGAAATATACGATAATTTTCGTCATCCAGTTAAAATATAGGAAGATACCCATGACAATCATAACGTATCCTCCAATTTTCATGAATTTCATACTATTTCTTTTAATCCAAGACATTTTCGTAATAAAGAAGGATAGTACGAAGAACGGGATAGCGAATCCAAGTATATATGCGATCATATAAATCATTGCTGATTCTGGGTTTGTTGCTGCTAATCCAATGACAGACACTAAAATAGGTCCTGTACAAGGCGTCCATCCTGCAGCAAATGCTAATCCAATTAAAACAGATCCAAAATAGCCACTCGGGCGATTTTTAAACGTAAATTTACGGTCTTGCATTAAAAACTTCGGCTTAAACACACCGACAGTAATAAGACCGAATACGATGATAAATATACCACCTAGCTGTCTAATTAAATCTTTATAATTTGTAAAGATGCCTCCAATAAAGCTTGTACCAAATCCAATTGCAATAAATATAATTGAAAATCCAAGTAAGAAAAACGCTGTATGTATCATACTTCTTTTGCGAAGCATTGCATTTTCTTCTTTCAAATCAGAAACCGACATACCTGTTATGTACGATAAAAATGCCGGATACAGTGGTAAGCAACATGGGGAAATAAATGATAAAAACCCAGCACCAAACGCTAAAAAAATACTAATATCTTGCATTATTTCACTCCTCTCCTTACATATTGTAGCAAAAACATACAAAAATACTATGAACAATTCGTGAAATCACTTTAGCAACTTGATAATAAGAAAAACTACCCTTTCACACAGTTTCTAAAAAAACGTTTTCATTTCCTTCTATTATATAGAAAAATCTCAATTGAACTACGAAACTTCTCTAATTGCTATTAACATAACAAAGGTAACATAGTTTCTCAAATGATTAGCACACTATAACGGACTACCTTTTTATCTCCCTAAAAAATATTTTTTTCAAATGCTGTCTTTATACAGCACACAGCTGATTTTACAATACTTCTATTATTACTAATTTCAAGATTATGCATAAATATCATACTTTTATTATTATTCTATAAAATGTCACACTTTTCTTTTATTTGACCCTTTATTTTTAATTTTGTATACTTCCCTCTAGTTATATATGTCCGTTACGGAACGATTTCATATAGATGGGAGGAATTTTTCATGCTTCGTTATTCTCTTTTAGTTTTATTAGGAGCGTGTAGTTATGGGATTTTAGCTATTTTCGTTAAACTTGCATATGCAGAAGGATTTTCACTTGCAGAGGTAATTGGCAGCCAATATATGTTTGGTTGGATTATTTTACTGGCTATTACACTTCTATTTTCTAGACATCGTGTTCCATTAAAACAAGCATTAATTTTATTCGTTGCAGGAACATCTGCAAGCTTCACTGGCATTTTTTATTATGCTTCATTAAAAACTGTGCCCGCATCTATTGCAATTATCCTTTTATTCCAATTCGTTTGGGTCGGAATTATTATTGAAGCAGTTGCAACAAAAACATTACCTTCAAGAGAAAAAGTTATTTCTGTTATTTTCTTACTTGCAGGTACGTTTTTATCAAGTGGTTTACTAGAAAAATCAGCAGGTGATTTCGATACGACTGGAATCATACTAGGATTATTATCTGCCGTTACATTTGCAACATACATTTTTGTGAGCGGAAAAGTTGCTGTTGAAGTACCTTCATTACCACGTGGTGTTCTCTTAATGACTGGCGCTTTAACTTTAGTAATGATTGTATTCCCGCCAACATTTATTTTTAACGGTGCAATTTCTGAAGGACTTTGGAAATACGGTTTAGGTTTAGGAACATTTAGTATCGTTATTCCGTCTATCGCCTTTACAATCGGTATTCCAAAAATAGGTTCTGGGTTAGCGACTATTCTTGGTGCAGCAGAACTACCAGTTACAACAATTATGTCTGTATTCGTTTTAAAAGAAGCTGTGCTATCTTCACAATGGTTCGGTGTATCACTTATTTTAATTGGTATTGCAATCCCGCAAATTGCCTACGCAATGCGTGGACGTTATCGTAAACATCATACCCCCAAAAAACTGGCAGCATAAAACGAGAGAGGATTTTCATTTGAGAATCCTCTCTTTTCTTATTGTATACTTAATGTAAATACTTTATTTAAGAAAGAAGGCATTATACGTGGCAGCAAATCTAGAGCAATTAACTGAGATGCTAATTTCTATTCGTCGAAATTTACATGAGCATCCAGAATTATCATACGAAGAATTTGAAACGACGAAGACTATAAAAAATTGGTTAGAAGAGAAAAACATTACGATTATACATTCTAGTTTAGAAACAGGCGTTATTGCTGAAATTTCAGGGAATAATAGAGGACCCATTATAGCAATCCGTGCTGATATTGATGCCCTTCCTATTCAAGAAGAAACAAATTTACCGTACGCTTCAAAAATTCCCGGTAAAATGCATGCTTGTGGGCATGATTTTCATACAGCTGCTATTATAGGTGCCGCTTATTTATTAAAAGAAAAAGAATCTTCTCTTAGCGGAACTGTACGCTTTATATTCCAGCCAGCTGAAGAAAGTAGCAATGGTGCTTGCAAAGTAATTGAAGCCGGGCATTTACATGGTGTACAAGCTATTTTCGGTATGCATAATAAACCCGATTTACCAGTAGGCACAATCGGTATTAAAGATGGTCCACTGATGGCCGGGGTTGATCGATTTGAAATTGAAATTCACGGAGTTGGTACACATGCAGCTGTACCAGATGCTGGGGTTGATCCTATTGTCGCCTCCTCTCAAATTGTTATGGCACTCCAAACAATTGTAAGCCGAAATATAAGCTCTTCACATAATGCCGTCGTCAGTGTCACAAACATCCATTCAGGAAATACGTGGAACGTTATTCCTGAAAAAGCAACGCTGGAAGGAACTGTACGTACATTCCAAACTGAAACACGTGAAAAGATTCCTGCACTAATGAAACGTATTATTCAAGGGGTTTCTGATGCATTAGGTGTAAAAACAGAATTTCGTTTTTATGCAGGTCCTCCTGCTGTTCATAACGATACATCTTTAACAAACTTATCCTCTCAAGTTGCTGAAAAAATGAATTTAAAAATCATCTCCCCTACCCCGTCAATGGCCGGAGAAGATTTTTCTTTTTACCAACAAGAAATACCTGGTTCATTTGTCTTTATGGGAACGAGTGGTACACACGAATGGCATCATCCAGCTTTTACAGTAGACGAGCGAGCTTTACCTATAAGTGCAGAATACTTCGCTTTATTAGCTGAAAAAGCACTTAAACAATTTGCATAAAAAAGGAGCCGTTAAGACATACTTAACGGCTCCTTTTATTAGGTTAAATCACGTTTTAAAAATACTGTATAAGAAATGCTTAAAAATACAAATAAATACAGTAATAACATACATGAGGCAAACGGGAACGTTACTCCATCAATAAAACTTCCATTCTTTGAAATACTGTATAAATCTGTGTTTGCTGGCAATAAATATTTCGCCCAATCATATCTAGTTGCTGCTAGTAATGCAATATTTCCTGATAAAGCAAGAAATAGTGAAATACCAATCGCGCCTCCGCTAGATCTTGTTAACACAGAAATCATAAATGCAAACGCTGCGTACACAATCGTCGGCAACCACGATAAAATATAATACTTACTAGCTTCTACAAAAATATTTTGTTTTATAATATTTCCATCTTGGAAAATAAACTCGCTCCATGCAGGCTGCTGGAATTTATAAATAACAAGTCCACATAAAATGGAAAAAATCATATTAAATATAAACAATAACGCTGCAAATATCACGATTGCTAAAAATTTAGCTGTCAAAATTTTAAAGCGACTCGCTGGTCGTATCGTTAAAAATTTATATGTTCCCCAGCTATATTCATTCGCAAAAATTGTACTTGCATACACAAGGATAAACGGGAGCAATATTGGAAATACGATAAAACCTGTATCTCTCATGAAAGAAAGCGGCGAGCTGCTTGCCGGTGCTGTATCTGTATCTAAATGTTTCATCTTGAGCTGATATTCCTTGACCAGCTCATCCCCAGATCGTTCCACTAAAATAGCTTCTTTTTTCATGCCTAGCTTTTTCTCTATTTCTACAGTTCGTTCTGTATAATCGGCTTTCCATCCTTTTGTTTCCGGTTCTAAATACTTGACCGTAACCCATCCTAATCCAATTATTAATACTGCAATAACTGCAAATGGAATAATCGTTCGCTTTCGCTTAAATATTTTATACAGTTCATTATATACTAAATTAAACAATATCTTTTCCCCCTGTTAATTCTAAAAATTGCTCTTCTAACGTTTTTCTTTCTTCATATACACGATACACTTGAATATTTTTCTCAAGCAATGTACGAATAACATTTGGGATTTCTTCATCTTTTACATGAATAAGTAGATCATTACCTTTTATTAAAACATCTTGTTCTAATATTTCTGCCGCTTTATTCGCATCATCTACTCGTATGCGAATTGTCTCCATCTCTTCGCTTTGATTATGCTGAATATTTTGCGTCGCCACATATTCTCCGTGCTGAATAATGATAACTCTATCACACATTAATTCAACTTCTGAAAGTAAGTGACTAGATACAAGTACCGCTTTCCCTTGTTCATGTGCAATTTTCTTTATGTACATTCTCATTTCATGTATTCCACTAGGATCTAATCCATTCGTTGGTTCATCTAATATCAATACATCCGGATCGTGAATAAGGGCTTGAGCAATTCCTAATCGTTGTCTCATGCCTAGTGAATATGCTTTTACTTTGCGATCAATTACTTGTCCCATTCCTAACAATTTCACTACTTCATCGATACGTTCTTCTGTCACATTACCATTCATTCGTCCGAAATATGTTAAATTTTCATAGCCGCTCAAAAACGGATAAAATTCCGGTGTCTCAATTACTGCTCCAATTTTCGAGGCAGTACTTTCAAATTGCTGTTTGACAGATTGACCGTCAATCCAAACTTCGCCCTCTGTCATGCGAATCATGCCGACCATCATTCTCATTAAAGTCGTTTTTCCAGCACCATTTGGTCCGAGCAAACCAACCACTTCACCTTTTTTAACTTCGAAACTAATATTTTCTACAAGTGTCTTTGAACCGATTCGCTTCGTTAACCGCTCAACTTTTACAATTGATTGTTCTTTTGTCATTCTATACAACCTTTCCTTCCCATTCTTTGTCAGGTCTTTACACTGTAACATGATTATTTTTATGTGTAAAATAGAAAAAGGCATGATTTCTCATGCCTTTTCCTTGAAATGAAATGGATTTTTATCTTGTAAACTTTGAATAAATCGAAAACATTGCAACATCGATAATAGGAAGATAACAATCATAATTATACTAACAACTACTATTGCATATATTGTAATCGGTGCACTATTTATCCCTTGTATTCCTGCTATTTTCATAAAGATAATCGTAAATAATTTCAAAAATAACATCCCATTAACTAATCCAAAAACAAACGCTGCTCCATAAATAAATAATTGCTCCTGACATAATAAACATAGTACTTCATTTTTCTTCCTATTCTCTGTTACATAAGATTTCATTTCCTCTTTCCTCACTTGCAGAAGAGAAAACGTTATTTTATATGTAGTAAAAATACATATAAAAATGAATACAATAAACAGCGTGTAAAAACACATTTGAAATAAAAGTGTAGTCCCTAATTCCCCAATCGCTCCTTTATTAAACTGGAGCGATATCATAAAAAACAAAACCATAGTACTCATAGCAATCCACATAAATTGCTTCATCCTTTTGGCAGCAAATGTTCTTATATTTTTTCTCACTAACCGACATAAAGACATACTTTCTTTCCCCTACCTTACTTCATAACAAACTCATTCTATACTAATAGTATATGAAAATATGACATTCTTAACATCGCACTACAATCGGAGTTTTTTCTAAGTCTTTAGTCCTAGAAAACAAAATGGTAAAAAAAGAAAGTTTGCAATATAATTGTAAAATAGGAGGGGTTTTGTATGCGTATAAAGTTACTATCAACCTTGTTTTTACTATTTCTCACCAGTTGTAGCCCACTTATAAACAATGAAGTTGCCATTGTTGAGCCATACAAATTAACAGAAGAGCAATCCTCTATTTTACAAATGACCCCTTTTCCAGAGGGCAACAGCATATTTTATAACGTTACACTTAAAAATGAAAAAGATGAAATACATGCTACGATTGATTATTATCAAAATGGTAAAAAAACAAACGAAATTGTTAATATAGCTACCTCACATTTTCCAAAAAAGAAAGTAAAGCTTTCTTTTTTACCACCTCAATCCCAAATCGATAAAGATTTACAAATGCAAAATCATTGGTATGTTAATATTGAAGGTAGTTCCATGCTCGCTCCTGAAGAAGCACCTCCAAGTATAAATAGCTCTGCAACTACTACTATTCAATCTTCTATAAATGTAAAATACAATCAAAAAACGACTTTAGTGGCTATAATAAAAACAAATAAAGAAACCGTAAGAGTTCCAATGCTTGAGGAAAAAACCGCTATTGAACAACTATTACAAGAAAATGAACATGTTTATCTCTTTAGTATAGAGCTAAAAAAAGAACACTAAAGCGGAAATGCAATATAATTGCATTTCCGCTTTAGTGTTTAATTAGGTGTACTTTTAAATAACTTAATTAATATCGTCCTCAACTTCTATTCTTTTCTTCTCTCTTGCAATTTTCAAAAACTCTAAAAGTTCTGGGTTAGTATTCATTTTTTTGTAAGCCACTGACATTTCTGCAACAAAATTAGAATCACATAACTCTTTATATACGACTTCTGTTTTATACAATTTATTTGCCGATACAGGTATTACCGTAATTCCAATTCCTGCCGCTACAAGTCCCATAACTGTTTGATATTCCGTTGCTTCTTGCACAATATGTGGGCTAAACCCTACGTCACGGCAAAGTGATAAAATTGTATCGTATAATGCTGGCCATACCGGTCTCGTAATAAATACAAACGGTTCATCTCTTAAATCTTCAATATGTATTTCATCCTTTTCAGCAAGTGGATGTGCCTTCGGTAAACATAACGTACAAGAAAGCTTTTGAATCGGTTCTAACTCTAGTAATTGCGTTGGAATTGGCGGACGTAAAAAACCAATATCAATACGGTTATCGTGAAGTGCATGCACCTGATCCGGTGTTGACAGTTCATGTAATGCAACAGACACTCTTGGAAATTTCTTTCTATACTCCCTTACGATAGATGGTAAAATATCATAGATCGCCGCACCTACAAAACCAATTGAAAGTGATCCCACTTCTCCCCTTTGGGCACTTTGTGCAATTTCTACTGCTTTTTCAATTTGTTCGAACGCTTTTTTTACTTCTTTTAAAAACATTTCTCCCGCTTCTGTTAATTCAACCTTTCTCTTCGTTCTTGAAAATAACATAACTCCCATTTCTTTTTCTAATTGCTGAATTTGTTGACTAAGCGGTGGTTGTGTCATTTGTAAACGAGCAGCTGCTCGTCCAAAGTGTAACTCCTCTGCCACTACAACAAAATATTGCAAATGCCGTAATTCCATTTTGGACACCCTTTTCACTTTCGATTAATACATCTAATATATTAATAACATATAATTTATATATTAGACAAATTTTTTGAATGAACGTATAGTAGAAATTGTTAATTCTTTTTTACAATTTTTATGTAAAAAAAGAAAGAGGTGGTTACTGTATGAAATGGTGGAAATTAAGCGGACAAATTTTATTATTATTTTGTTTCGCTTGGACAGGTGAATGGATTGCAAAACAGGCACACCTCCCAGTTCCAGGAAGTATAATCGGCATTTTTTTATTATTAATTTCATTAAAATTTAACCTAGTGAAAAAAGAATGGATACAGGACGGAGCAGACTTTTTATTAAAAGAACTTATTTTATTTTTCATTCCTTCTGCAGTCGCTGTCATACGCTACAAAGATACACTATCACAATATGGAATCGATCTCATTTTAATTATTATGATTAGTACACTTTGTGTCACTCTCGTTACAGGACTTTTAACAGAATTGCTACTAAAGCGGAAAGGATCCGTGCAATGATCGGCTTTCTTTGTTTGCTATTAACACTATTCACATATTGGATATCGAAAAAAATGTATCAACGCTGGAATTGGAGCTTACTTTCCCCTCTTCTAGTCTGCCCTATTATTTTAATTGCTTTATTGCTCGGACTAGACACACCTTATGAAACATATGAAACAGGTGGTCAATGGTTAACAGAATTATTAAAGCCTGCAACAGTTGCTTTTGCATGGCCAATCTATAAATACTTTGATTTACTCAAGAAACATGGAATAGCTATCTTACTTAATGTCATTGTCGGTTCGTTTTTATCAGTTATTACTTCCGCACTACTAGCAAATTATTTTCAAATTGATTCATCGTTAGAACATAGTTTAGCGCCTCATATTGTAACGACACCAATTGCAATGGCCATTTCAGAAATGATTGGTGGTATGTCACAATTAACAGCTGTATTTGTTGTTTTAACTGCATTAACAGGAGCATTGCTCGGTCCTTCTCTCATACGTATATGTCGTATTAAAACAGCGCTCGCAAAAGGTATTATGTTAGGCACGAGCGCAAATGGAACCGGTACATCAAAAGCATTTGAAATCGGTCCTGTAGAAGGAACAATCGCCAGTTTATCCATGCTTTTAACAGCAGGAGCTAGTTTAGTTATCGTTCCGCTTTTCTTATCGTGGATACATTAAAAAGCAAGTGTTTAAATACTTGCTTTTTTATTTATATATTGGCATATTAACTCGTAATCCTCGGGAAACGCTAATGGTAATGATTCAACTTCATGTATTCCTTTCCAAGCAATTTCATGTATTAACTCATCCGGATCTTGTATTTTCATATTACCGCCTACTTTTTCTACAAAGTAATAATGAACATACACGGGAATTCCATATGTAATACCTTCTTTTTCGTATATTTTATTTATAACTTCCACATTGTAGCCTGTTTCTTCCCAAACTTCTCGGATACAACATTTTTCTAATGTTTCTCCTTTTTCAAGTCCTCCACTTGGGATAGACCACCTTTTTTCTTCTCCCTTTTGTCCTTGTAATACCATTAAGACTTCATTTCTTTCATTTACACATATAGCTGCTGCACCTATCCACCTCTCCATTGTACATCCCTCCCCTACAAACATTCGCCTTCTTTATTATTTTCTCCTTGAAAAAAGAGGAAAAAAGTCAAACGATGACGAAATTTTACATCAACTTCATAGACAATCCCTTCTTAGAAATTAAAAATGGAAGGATGAAAATATGATTTCTAAATATGTTGTGGAATGTGTCTTTTGTGAAGAAAATCGAAAACCTCGTCAAGCTATCGTCACAGTTCCCGCCACTACTCAGCTACTAGCCATTGAAAAAGTGCGTATGGAATGTAAACGTCGTTTCGGAAAAGCTTTATTATTACAAACAGAAATTAAAGAAGAAATAGTTTTTGAACAAAAAGAAAGCTGACCATAAATTGGTCAGCTTTCATATCCGATCATATTTTCACATGAAGATTAGGGGCATCCTCTTTAAGGATCGGGATTTTCCCATTATGTACGTTCCATAATGGTCATCGAACAATATATTTCTATGCAATTAAATATTGAATAGAATAGGGCAAAACTTGTTCGCATTTTTAGAAAAGGGATAGGGATATAATTCAAGTAGTACTTCGAATACTCGAACTTTACACTCATTATATTAAAGCAAATCCTTTTATATGGGAAATATGAATTACTTACATAATTCATTCGTAAAACATATTAGTTTGCTATATTATTTTCATTCTATCAATAACATACATCCCGCTAAAACTGGTGTCATAATCATTGAAACCTTCAAAAGCATACGTGGTGCATAATTTGTAAACTTCGCCCCGATATATGCTCCTAACATCGTCCCAATTAATACTTGCAATAACAATATATAATCTAAGTACCCTTCTGAACTATATCCCAGCCCACCTCCAATCGCAATCGGCAATATAACAAGCATTGTTGTTCCTACAGATTGCGGAATCGTTAATCCTAATAGAACCATTAATCCAAGTTGAATAAATGGTGCAGAACCAATCCCAAATGAACCAGCCATAATTCCAGTGACTAATCCAAGACATATACATTTCATTATGTTTTCTTTCGAAAAATCTTTAATTTCTGCTAAAAGTAATTCTTCCCTATTTTGAAACTTAATTATTTTAATAAACATAAAAATTGCAGATAAAAATAACATCCCAGCTGTAAACCAATGAAGAAGATGCGGTGGTATAAGTGAACCAATTTTTGAACCGATATAAGAACCCAGTGCTCCACATCCACCAACAATCCCGCCTATAGTAAATACAACATTTCCTTCGCGATAATGACTTATAACCCCAGATAATGTCGTAAATGCCATGGCAGTTAAAGACGTTGCAAGCGCAACATGAATAGGAATGTGGAATACTAAAGTGAGTATTGCGATAATAAAACCAGCTCCCCCTGCTCCAACAAACCCTAATAAAACCCCCATTACTAACATCGTTATAATAATTGCCACAAACTCTCCCTCCAGTAATCCAATTATCCACCATATTCCTCCTTGCATACAAATAAAAAGCACCCTGGACGGATGCTTTTCGTACTTTTCAAAATTGATAATATGTACTTAATCTTGATTAATCAAAATAATCGCAGGACCAGCGACTACTACTCCAGCTACTTCTATCTTTTCAAATTCCTTTACAGTAATAGATATAACCCCTTCTCTTTCCATCAACTCTTTACTCAGGACATCAGTCGGTATAGCTTTCACCGTCTTACCTCCTCTTCATTTATACAATATGATAAAGTGAAAGTTTAATCAGTAGAGGTTTGGTCCACTCCACACGGATTATAATCGGGCTTCCCGTTTATGCACGATAAAAAACACCCCAATGCATCTATATATATGTATCACCTCCGCTTTCATTCCTTATTCCCCTCAAAACCATTCTCTCCCTTCCATAACGTATTGAAAAATAAAAAAGGAAGCTATTATATAGCTTCTCTCTACGTTTCGTTAATCTCTATGCACCTTATATTCCATAACTTTACCATCTCTATCAAATTGTAAAACAAGCTGTTCACTATCTATTGAAATAAAGCCACGTTCATTTCCAAGATAGTACGAAGTGATAATCCCTTCTTCTCCATTTTTTGTTTCAGTAGGTGCTCCTAATAATTTTGTAATGTCTTCATTTGATTTCCCTGTTAATTTATATTTTTGCAATAAATCATCTACCATGTGGACCCGTTTCTCTTCAGCATGTAACCAGCGATCTTGATTAAACTTTGAAGTGTATGTATTCATACTTAATTGCCATGTGCACACTAACAATAGAATGCAACCTACTATCATTACACCTAGCATTTGCTTCTTTTCTGTATTACGATTTGTAGAAGTATGTAAGACGAACTTTTGAATCATGACTAATAAAACAAATGGTATGACTACTACAAACATACTTTTTACACTTAATGACATATGAACCGCATCAATAACAAAGATAAACGCAAGATACATTAGTATATACAAACAAAAATAAATATACAAAATACCCCTTAATATAGCACTCAAAAATCCCACCTCTTTTTAATTCATTTTATAATTCATCCAGTTAATGATTTCTCGAAGTTTTTCTAACTCTTGATCTGTATATATTACTTTTCCTGTTAAGACCTCATTTCTGAAGAACGTTACAATTTGCTCTCTATCTTTTAATCTCGGCGTTTTTTCTTCAGAAAGATCTAGCACTTCTTTCCCACTCTCATTATAAAAATATACAATCGGTTTTACGTTTTCCTTTACAATATCAACTTGGATTTCTTTCAAACAATTGTATAGAATATGAGATAGTTTCTTCGCTCTATATACTGGATTCCCTTCATTTTTCACTTGTATCGTTAATGACTCTTCACCTGTTATGCATTCAAACGTCTCTTCTTTTTCTACTTCTTGTTGATACTTGCCAATTTCATCAATCATAAATGAATATATACTAGCATTTTCTTTCGTTAAGCCATGAATTAATTTACCTGTCCATTCTTTCGTCTCAAGTAGATACATGCCCGTTTTACTTAAGACAAGATGATGAATTCGAAAATCATTTCCGCCGTGCTGATTTCTAATAAAAACATTCGGCATAATATGAAATTCATTATCTAGTATTATGCCTTGTTCTACGAAGCCTCGTTTCATATAATGTAATGTTTCGTGTGTATTCACTTCAGCTCCATTTTTCGTATACTCTCGTAAATTTGCAATTAAATTTTGAAACATATGTATTTCGTTACTATGTTTTTCTTGCATTTCACTGCGTTCTTTACTATGTTGCATAGCTAATTGATTTTTCATCATACGCATATTTTCAAGTTCTCTAGCTGCACTTATTTGTAAATTATTATATTTCTTCTGTTCCATATTTTTCAATGTACTTTGTTGTTCTTTATGCTCTGTAACCGTAGCTGCAATTTCATTTTCATACGTTTCAATTGCTTGTTTCTTTTCGAATTCTACTTGCTGACTCTCTGATTCTAGCTGTTTATTTTTATAGAACAGCACGAATACTACAGCTAATAATAATAAAATCACACCTATTAGCACATAATCCATATTTTTACTCCTTTATTTCATTTTCATTTATTTTTATAAACATCCATTATATTATACTATGCTTTCAATATACACTTTGTAAAAATTACATATTTTTAACGAAGCGAGACTTTAATAAGCGATTTTTCCCATTCCCCACTGATTGTTTCAGGTTGTCCGCAAATAGCAGAATAAAAGGCATCTCAGGCGAGATACCTTCTATGTGCATTTTATTGTACACCATACTGAATATAACTTGGATCATAGTATATCCAGCCATTTCCACCTAAACCAAGCCATCCGTCTTGCTTACACCATACTCTATAAGCCTCACCATGATGTAACTGTCTTATAACATTTCCATTTAATGATGGAGCATCCCGCAGATTCACGTTATCACCAGTAATAGTCGCCACATAATGTTTATACTGAATGTAACTTGGATCATAGTATATCCATTCATTTCCACCTAAAGCAAGCCAGCTACCTTGTTCGTTCAAAACTTCATATGATTCGCCACGCTTTAGCTGACGGATTACACTAGATTGCAAAGAAGGTCCACTCCGTAAATTTACATTATCGCCATTAATTACAGCAACGCCGTAGACCGCAGTAGCAGTACTAGGCGGGGAAACATTTCCACCACCATTTGTTCCATTCCCTTGTAAAGCTTCTAATGAAACAGCTGCTGATACGTCACAATTTCCTCCTACACCTGAAATTTGTCCTGAATCTGTGTATTGCCACGCTGTCCACTCTGTCCATCCACCAGCATCAGCAGGCGGCGTACTAGAATATTTGGAAATCCAAAGTGGTATATCACTTAACCCGCTAATTCCGAACTCATTAATATACCAAACTCCTGTATATAACATAACATCTTTTCCAGTAGCCTGTTTCACATAATTTATGAAACTTCTTGCCCAATTAGATATAGCTGTACCAGTTAAATTACTATTACTCGGATCTACCGGTGATTCTAAATCTAGAACTGGCATTAAGTCTGTCTGATTGCTTTGTAATATACTCACAAAATATTTCGCTTCTAAAATCGCATCATTTTGTTCTGGATGCGCAAAATGATATGCACCAATCAATACATTTGCATTTTTTGCAGCCTGTACATTTTGAACAAAAGTAGGATCAATGTAATTTACACCTTCTGTCGCTTTTGCATACGCCGCTGAAATACCGGACCCCTTCACTGCATTCCAATCAATATTCCCTTCCCAATGAGACACATCGATAAACGTAATATTTGAACTAGATCTATCTTGCATATAAAAGCTCCTATCAATTTTTTTCATTTCGTATACATACAATATGTACAACTTTAATAAAGGGTCACGACGTTTATACTATAGACATTGAGAGCAAACATATTTTATAAACAAAGTAAAAAAGCCTTGTAATTACAAGGCTTTTTGTAAACTTCCTTTATTTTGTAGTAAATACATATTATAATACAACCCTTGTTCACTCAGTAATTCTTGATGTGTACCTCTTTCTACTATTTCTCCATCATGCATAACAAAGATTTGATCTGCATCTTGAATTGTAGATAATCTGTGCGCAATGGCTATCGTCGTTCTCCCTTTTCTCATTTGCTGTAATGCTGTTTGAATCGCATCTTCTGTTTCTGTATCAATATTAGCTGTTGCTTCATCTAATACTAATACTTTCGGATTCGTTGCTATCGTTCTAGCAAAAGCAATTAATTGGCGTTGACCACTAGAAAATGCAGCTCCTCTTTCTACTACTTCTGTTTCATACTGCTCTGGTAATTTTTCAATAAACGTATTGGCTTGCACAAATTGTGCCGCTTCTTTTACTTCTTCATCCGTAATTTCTTCATTGTACATACGAATATTTTGTTTTACATTTCCCGCAAATAAAAATGCATCTTGCAATACGAGTCCTATTTTTTGTCTAATTTCTCGTTCTTCAAATTTCTCTAAATCCACACCATCTATTACAATATTTCCTGACTTAATATTATAAAATCGCATTAACAAATTCATAATGGTACTTTTCCCGCTACCAGTGTGTCCAACGAAAGCAACCGTTTGCCCTTGTTTCACGTGAAAAGATACATTTTTTAAAACATCACGTTTTCCATCATACGAAAAAGTAACATTTTTAAATTCAATTTCTCCATTAACAACTTGAGGATTTCCATCCCCTTTTTGAACTGGCGCTAAATCTTTCTCATCCATTAAATGAAATACACGTGATGATGAAACAAGTGCCTGTTGGAAAAATGATAATTTCATCATCATCTCATTTACAGGCTGGAAGAAACGATGTATATAATTAACAAACGCATATAGAACTCCTACTTCAACAGGACTTTTCAAAGCATCAATTCCAAATAAACCAAGTACTAACGCAATGGCTACAATATGAACTAAATCCGTTGCTGGACGTAAAAGTAACGCGTCTAACTTTAAAGTCCGTCGCCCTGCACTATAATGTTTATTATTCACTTCTTCAAACTCTTTTCTCATACGCTTTTCTTGTCTGAACACTTGAACAATATTCATTCCTTGAATAGACTCATTTAACTTCGCATTTAACACGCTTAATTGATTACGTACTTCTAAATAAAAAGCTGCACTTTTCCGGCGATATAGCACCATAATTGCAAACATAATCGGAATTAATACGAGAGAAAATAGGGCTAGTTTTACATTTAATAAAAACATTGCTACTAAAATACCTATTAAAAAGACTACATTTTTGACAAATGTGGATAATACACTAACATAAAAATCTTTAATTGCTTCCGTATCATTCGTTATGCGCGATACGAGCGTACCAATCGGCGTACGATCAAAGAAACTTAATGACAACTTTTGAACATGATCATATACTTCAACACGCATATCTTGAACAATTTTAAAAGCGATATTTTGAAAATACAATAAGTCTAAATAAGTAAATAATACTTTTAATAAGTGAGCAATAAGATACACTACAAATAGAGTAACAAGTGCTGATTGATCAAAGTTTCGTGGTACTAAATGTTCATCAAGAAATTGTTTAATTAAAAAAGGACCCATCATTTCAGTTACTGTTGCACCAACTAAAAAGATAAATGCTAAAGATAGCAACCCCTTATATGGCTTCATATAAGAAAGCAATCTACTTAAATCACTCTGCTTCTTCTCAGTCATCATACGCCTCCTTTCTCAACTAATGCTTCTAACTGCTGGCTCTCATACATCTCTTTATACCAACCGTTTTCTTCCATTAATTGCTCATGTGTACCTCGTTGCACAATTTTCCCTTCATCCACAACAAGTATAAGATTAGCATGTTGAATTGCACTTAAACGATGAGCAGTAATAATCGTCGTTTTTCCTGCTCTTTCCCTCTTTAATGCATTTAAAATCGTTTCTTCTGTTTTTGCATCTACCGCTGATAAACAATCATCTAAAATTAAAATTTCCGCATTCGTTAATAAAGCACGTGCAATAGAAATTCTCTGTTTTTGGCCTCCAGATAACGAAACGCCTCTTTCTCCTACTACTGTTTCATACCCTTCTGAAAATTGGAGGATATCATTATGAATACAAGCAATCTCTGCAGCGCGGGTAATTTCATTATATGTAGCATCCGCCTTTCCGAAGGCAATATTCTCCCCAATACTCGCTGAAAATAAAAAATGATCTTGCGGCACGTATGAAATGGCAGAACGGACACCGTAAAGTGTTACATCGCGAATATCCCGCTCCCCAACTTTTAATCCACCATTAAAATGATCATACTCACGGATTAAACATTTTAATAACGTCGTTTTCCCTGCTCCTGTACGTCCGACAACTCCTAGTGTTTCACCCTTCTTCAAATCAAAGTGAACATCTATTAGCTGTAACAGTTCATTTTTCTTATATGAAAATGAATCGACCGCAAATGTAACGTCACCGCTTGCTACTTTATGTACAGCATCTTCTCTATTTACTACATCTGATTTTTGAGAGAGAATTTTTTCTACACGGTCATACGAAGCACGCCCACGCTCCATAATATTAAACAACCATCCAAAGGCTAACATTGGCCAAACGAGGGTACCTAAATACGTTGTAAATGTAACGAGATCCCCTACAGTTAGTTCCCCTCTCACAACTAATACTGACCCGTAACATACTGCAATTAAAAAAGAAAATCCAACGATAAGTGAGATTGTCGGATCGAACAACGAATCAATACGTGCAACTAACATATTTTTATGTACAACATCTTCTGACTTTTTTCGAAATGCTTGTAAGTCTTCTTTCTCTTGTCCAAGTGATCGAATTACCTTCATCCCACTCATACTCTCTTGCACTTTATCATTGATTTCCGAAAACGATTGCTGCGCTTTATGAAACCTTTTATGTAATAACGTGCCATAATAATTTGTCGAAATTGCTACAATCGGCATTGGAATTAAGCTTAACAATGTTAACTTCCAACTAATTGTAAAACCCATTGCTACGAGTACACATCCTCCAACTGCTAATGAGTCAACAAGTGTTAAAACACCCGATCCAGCAGTTTGCTGAATCGCCTGAATATCATTGGTCGCATGCGCCATCAAATCACCCGTACGACGTGATTGATAAAAAGATGGACTCATCTTTGTAAAATGTTCATATAAATTCTTTCGTAATTGACGGGCTAGTTTTAACGAAGATCCAAAAATCATAATACGCCATAAATAACGTAAGATGTACATAGTAATCCCTACAACTACTAACAAAATAACCAACTTCAACAACTTTTCAGATGTTAATGTTCCATTATTAATTTCATCTACTACAATACCTAGTACCTTCGGGGCTACAAGTTCAAGAAGCGCGACACCAAATAACATAATAATTCCAATTATGTACGCTCGTTTTTCTTGTTTAAAAAACCACGCTAAATTAATAAATACCTTCATTTTTATCCTCCTCCCTTAAAATGAGCGATGTTTTCAGTTTATCAAAAATACAGAATTTTTGGAAGTTTTAAACTCTATAACTAGCAAAAAGAAAAGACACTCTTAGCGAGTGTCTTTTAGCGCTTATTTTGTTTGTTGCTTGCTCATCGCGCTCATCATTTGATTGATTTTCTTTTGGGAAGGTTTTTGTCCCATTTGCATCATCATCATTTTTAACATTTGTTCATTAATTGGTGGATTTTTTTCTAAGTAGTTCATCATGTATTTGCGGGCAATGAAAAATCCTAACGCCACGCCTGCTACTAGTGCTACTACGCCCACTAGAATACCTAACCAAATTGGCATATATTTTCCTCCTTCATGTTGTCTACCTTACAGTGTACTAAAACCTTTTCAATAAGACAAGATACAATTCGACATTTTTTACACATATGTTCGTACTTGTTTTAGAGGATTCAGCCATCCGTACTTTGTATTTTCATAATCCATAGCTAAAAATGTTAATTCACACTTTCGAAGCACCTCAAAGAACGTCGTTTCCATAGAGACATTTCCAGAGGTGTTCATACGAATATAGTGTGGTTTCACCATTATTTCGCCGTATTCCGCTCCTGTAAAAAGTGTATGTGTATGATGTTTTCTATCATATCTACCAAGAACACGTAAAGCTTGCTCTAATTTATGATGAATTTTCATTACTTGTAATGGTCTCGTTATATACATCATTTGTTTATATAACACTTTTTTCTCTGAAAGGGACCCAGATTCTGAAAATCGAGCAAATAAATCAAAAAACAAATATTCACGACCAAAGTAAGCTTTCGCAATATCCTCTTGAATTAAATACAATTCATACGTTTTCATCTTTTGCCTCCCAATCTGGACAACCTTTTCCCTTCATTATATAGAAGAAATTTTGCAATGATTGTCTGACTGCGGAGAGATAAAAAACTTTTTCTGTCGAAAAAACTCATTTACATAGAAAAACCTCTCCATGCCGGAGAGATTTTTCTAAAATCATTAAAGCATTTCTTTTACTTTACGAACAACGTTCTCTACAGTAAATCCATACTCTTCCATAATCTTCTCACCAGGAGCAGAAGCACCGAATGTATCGATACCTAACACATCTCCTTCAAGACCTACGTAACGGTGCCATCCGAATGTAGCACCCATTTCGATTGCGAAACGTTTTGTTACTGCCTTTGGTAATACAGATTCTTTGTACTCAGCAGTTTGAGCTTCAAAGCGATCCATAGATGGCATGCTGACAACAGCTGCGTCAACGCCGTCTACTGCTAACGCTTTTTGTGCTTCCACAGCTAGACTTACTTCAGATCCCGATGCAAGTAAAATTACATCAGCTGTTTCTTTCTGGCTTGCAGAAACTACATATGCACCTTTTGCTACTTTTTCATACGTATCGTCTTTTGCACCTTCTAATGTTGGAAGGTCTTGACGAGTTAATACTAAAGCAGTTGGTGTTTTTGTAGATTCTAAAGCTAATCTCCAAGCTGCAACAGATTCGTTACCATCAGCTGGACGAATAACAGATACATTTGGCATTGCACGTAGCGCTGCTAATTGCTCGACTGGTTCATGTGTTGGACCGTCTTCACCAACAGCGATACTGTCGTGTGTGAATACATACGTTACTGGCAATTGCATTAATGCTGCAAGACGAATTGCTGGACGTAAGTAGTCAGAGAATACGAAGAATGTACCACCGTAAGTTTTTAAACCGCCATGTAATGCAATACCGTTCATTGCTGCACCCATTGCGAACTCACGTACACCGTACCAAATGTTTTTACCGCTGTAATCATCTCTTGTAAAGTCTTTTTCGTTATTCATATATGTTTTGTTAGAACCAGCAAGGTCAGCAGATCCACCGAAGAATGATGGTACAGACTCTGCAATTGCATTAATTACAGCACCTGAAGAATTACGAGTTGCTGCTTTAGATCCTAATTCATAAGTTGGTAAGTTTTGCTCCCAACCTTCTGGAAGTTGACCGTTCATTGCTGCTTGCAATTCGTTTGCTAATTCTGGATATGCTTGTGCATATTCGCCTAACATCGTGTTCCAAGCTGCTTGCGCAGTTTCACCAACATCTTGTACTGTTTTGCGGAAGTTGTCATATACTTCTTCTGCAACATGGAAGTCTTGCTCAGCAGTCCAAGCATATGCTTCTTTTGTTAATTTCGTTTCGTCTACACCAAGTGGAGAACCATGTGAAGCTGATTTTCCTGATTTGTTTGGAGAACCGAAACCAATTGTCGTTCTTACTTCAATTAGCGTTGGGCGTTTTTCGTCAGCTTTCGCTTCTTCAATTGCTTTCGCGATTGCTTCAATATCGTTTCCATCCTCAACACGGATTACTTGCCATCCGTATGCTTTGTAACGATCTTCTACACTTTCAGAGAATGAACGATTTAAATCGCCATCTAATGAAATATCGTTTGAATCGTATAACACAACAAGACGACCTAATTGTAAATGAGCAGCTAATGAAGATGCTTCAGCAGAAACGCCTTCCATTAAATCTCCATCACCACAAATAGCGTATGTATGATGATCTACTACATTATACGCATCACGGTTATATTTAGCAGCTAAATGTCTTTCAGCCATCGCCATACCTACAGCAGTTGCAATACCTTGTCCAAGTGGACCAGTAGTTGCGTCTACCCCAGCTGTATGACCGTACTCAGGATGTCCTGGAGTTTTGCTTCCCCATTGACGGAAGTTCTTTAAGTCATCCATTGTTACATCATAACCAGATAGGTGAAGTAGGCTGTATAATAACATTGAACCATGACCTGCAGATAATACGAAACGATCACGGTTAAACCACGTTGGGTTATTTGGATTGTGTTTCATAAATTGAGTCCATAATGTATAAGCCATTGGTGCTGCACCCATTGGCATTCCTGGGTGACCAGAGTTTGCTTTTTCAATCGCATCGATGGATAATGTGCGAATCGTGTTGATAGAAAGTTGTTCGATTGAATGTGACATGCTATTCTTCCCTTCGCTTATATTAGTAAACGTTTTATACATTTATATGATAGCTTCCCACGCAAGATTATACAACATGTATCGACAAATATGTTGATGTTTTTTTGATTTTTTATAAAAAAATCAATGATTTCGGGAATGTATGGGTATTCAATATGACATACTTTTTTATTATTTTTATTTTAAAAAGAAAGGGAATTATCTGTATATTTATTCATCAATTTCAAATTCCATAATGCAAAATATATCCTTCCCCATTTTTCACTCTGCGAAGCAAATGAATAAACGACTGTAAATCTTGGCATAATTTATCTCGATCAAATACGTATCTTTCATATTCTCCATCAGTATTATTATCATTTCCCCATTGAAACTGTCCTGTTAGCTCAATTGTTTCTGGCGCTAAAGAAAATATGCTAACTAGCGAACAAAATAACTGTTCTGCTATCACTGCCCCTTGTTGCTCAATTTTTGTAATACCATAATAATGAATGCCAAACCCTTCTGCTCTTTTTGCTGGATAATAGACTGGAACCCAATGGATAAAATCTAATAGATATACGATTAACTCATCACTTAATACAATACACTCATCTATCGTTGCCTCTTCTTTATATAAAAAACAAAGTTCAATCCAATCTACCTCTTTAAAATCCAATCTTTTTTCATTCGAAATAAATACGAACTCGTGCTGCAAAGCCAAAATATCCCTCCTATTACCCACATTCATTATTCTTATTATATAAAAAAGCACCTTTTATAGGTGCTTCTAAAACAAATTATACGATTTTCTTCCGTATCGAACTTGAAATAAAATCAATGATAATGACCATTAAAATGATGCCTAATAAAATAATCCCCACACGAGACCAATTGCGTGAACTCAATGCAAAAATTAACGGTGTCCCAATCCCACCTGCTCCAATAACACCTAAAATGGCAGCGGATCGTACATTAATTTCGAACCTGTATAACGTATACGATAGAAAATCTGGTAATACTTGTGGCAATACTGCATACCAAAGTATTTGAAACCGATTTGCGCCTGTTGCTATTAACGCTTCCGTCGGTCCCTTATCTATATTTTCAATTCCTTCCGAATATAATTTCCCTAACATTCCGATAGAGTGTAATCCTAGAGCTAGAACTCCGGCAAAAGAGCCTGGTCCAACAGCTTTTATAAATAAAATGGCCATAACTAATTCAGGAAATGTACGAACAAAACTAAGTACAAATTTCCCAGTTCCTGAAGTTAATTTCCCACTGCTCATATTCGTTGCCGCCCAAAAAGCGAATGGAATAGATAAAAAGGCAGAAATAAATGTACCTAATATCGCAATTGCCAACGTATCAATTAAACCATGTAATAAATCTTCACCATCTGGCAAAGATACATACGACCAATCTGGACTCATTACACCTGTCATAATTGCTTTTGTAATTTCTCCTGCCGTATCCTTTATTCCGATACGATAAACTTAACTAAATCTATACAATTCAATCAAATTTACACAAGTTAGCGCTTCATCGTGTTCTCGCAACCCCGAAGGGACGAGGGGTATAACACTCCACACGAGGCAGTATCGTTACCTCCTATT
>NZ_JAGXJT010000129.1:0-277 GCF_019091205.1 Bacillus sp. GbtcB14 | reverse complement strand
AGTGGGAGGAGACATATATATTCCGCTGCAATCACTGTAATATTGCTGATACTCTTATGTGTTTAATTTCATATCGTTTTAGAAGTTCATATTTAGGTTGTTAAATCAACATACTTGTGAGTAGATCTAAGTTCCTGGTAAAATAACTTCCAACAACTGGCACCAGAGCCTTGGTAATTGATTTGCTTGCAAGAAATTTGGACTTAAAACGATTTGTATGTGATTTGGATGGTATGTATCATGTTGTTTTGTGTGTCATATTGATGTTTCATTGATG
>NZ_JAGXJT010000128.1:0-277 GCF_019091205.1 Bacillus sp. GbtcB14 | reverse complement strand
CCGATATGCCCCCAGGCCTGGGAAGCATTTTCAATCTCACCCGCTCATCGTTCGCCGCGATGGCGCGAAGCGCCGCCAGCGTATCGGGGTCGCTCGACGCGTCGTCGCAGATCACCCATTCCCAATGGCCGTAAGTCTGGTTGGCGAGCGATCGGTAAAGTTCGTTGAGCCAATCCGGCCGCGTGTTGTACGTCGGTGTCAGCACCGATACCAGAAAGGCGGGATCGGCATCGGTTTGCTGCCGCTCGTCGCGCCAGGGATCACACAGGTCGCTGAG
>NZ_JAGXJT010000127.1:0-278 GCF_019091205.1 Bacillus sp. GbtcB14 | reverse complement strand
GATACGCAAATGTTCCAAGTCTATCAAAGCAAAAGCCAGCTGAAAAAAGAATGGGGTTCTAAGTACGCACACAACCTCAAGAAAATCACAAACGCGGTGGCCGGCACGCAAGGAAAGATTTTAACGTACGATAACAAGCCGATTGAGGCATCTTTCTTCTCTACGAGCAACGGGTATACGGAAAATGCGGAAGCCTATTGGACAAGCGCCATTCCTTATTTAAAGAGCGTGAAAAGTCCGTGGGATAAGCAATCGCCGAAATATCTCGCCACCCAGAC
>NZ_JAGXJT010000126.1:0-278 GCF_019091205.1 Bacillus sp. GbtcB14 | reverse complement strand
ACCGGATATGGACCTTTTTGATTTTAAGCCCGGACAGTTCGTTACCCTGGACCTTCCCATTCATGAGAACAAGCATAAACGATGGCGCAGCTATTCCATTGCATCGCACCCCAATGGCAGCAATGAAATAGAGCTGGTGATCGTATTGCTGGAAGGCGGGGCCGGCACTACTTACCTTTTCAATGAAATAAAGGAAGGCAGCAACCTATTGCTGCGCGGGCCTTTGGGCAAATTTGTGCTGCCGGAGGTGCTGGATAAGGACCTGTTCCTGGTGTGCA
>NZ_JAGXJT010000125.1:0-278 GCF_019091205.1 Bacillus sp. GbtcB14 | reverse complement strand
CAGAGCCGGAATTAGCTAAAGCGCTTACAGAAAAAGGCGTGACAGCTATCGCGTACGAAACGGTAACGGACGGACGTTCCCTTCCGCTGCTTACGCCGATGTCCGAAGTGGCCGGCAGAATGGCCGCGCAGATCGGGGCTCAGTTTCTTGAAAAACCAAAGGGCGGAAAAGGAATTTTATTAGCCGGCGTACCGGGTGTATCCCGCGGAAAAGTCACGATCATCGGAGGGGGCGGCGTCGGAACAAATGCCGCGAAAATGGCTGTCGGACTCGGTGCC
>NZ_JAGXJT010000124.1:0-278 GCF_019091205.1 Bacillus sp. GbtcB14 | reverse complement strand
ATACGGCAAGGCAGCATCTGGATGAATTTTATACGGATTTTTCCAGCATCCGCCACAAACGGTTTGACGGAATGATTATTACCGGAGCTCCGATTGAGCACCTGCCGTTTGAAGATGTTTCTTACTGGGAAGAATTGAAGGAAATCATGGAATGGAGCAAAACGAATGTCACTTCAACCCTCCATATCTGCTGGGGCGCTCAAGCCGGTTTATACTATCATTACGGCATTGAGAAAGTGGAGCTGCCGAAAAAAATCTTCGGTGTGTTTGAGCATACG
>NZ_JAGXJT010000123.1:0-278 GCF_019091205.1 Bacillus sp. GbtcB14 | reverse complement strand
GAGGATGAGCGCGGAAATAAAATCAAACGGCGTAATTTGCGAGAATTGAGTTTTTCCAAGCAATTTTAAAATCACAAATAAAATACCCAAACCGCATACTAACTCCCAAGCCACTGTAAGTAAATGTCCCATATTCGCACCTTCTTCTTAAAAGTCATTACCATTATGGACATTCGCCTGTTTTCTATACAGCGGCCGGCAACACACAAAAAAACGCAGCCGAGGCCGCGTTTTTTCACTTCTGCTTACTGTTTTCGATTCGATCTGACGACCCGTAA
>NZ_JAGXJT010000122.1:0-278 GCF_019091205.1 Bacillus sp. GbtcB14 | reverse complement strand
CGGGGCTTAAAGCTGGTGATGAGATTTATGCAGTAGCATTTACTTTACCTGTAAATTCTCCAGGATTAAAAGTAATTTGCAGGAAACCATTAGTGAAAGAGGGATATGATAAGTTTGATCATCCATTGACAAATCAATTTGATGAAATAGATGCTTACTTATTATTAGATGAAGTGTTTGTTCCTTGGGATAGAGTTCTTATATTTAGGGATGTAGAAAAATCTAATCAATTTTATGATAAGACTTTTGCAAGGCACCATACACGTCATCAAGGAATT
>NZ_JAGXJT010000121.1:0-279 GCF_019091205.1 Bacillus sp. GbtcB14 | reverse complement strand
GGAATTCGGTTACCTTGGTCGGATGGTCAACTTTAGGGAGTAAACATATTAATGTCTTGTTTATAGCATGGCAGTCCAAATCATCATTGAGTATGGCAAGACAGTGTTTGGTTATGGCTTTACCCACCACATCCCAATGATCACGGTAAAATAAACCAGGAAATTCGTCCACGCCTGGGGCCTTGAGGGGATCAATTTGAGGTAAATTTGCCTGAATATTAGTCTCAGTAAAAGGCAACAACATTTGTTCATTATCTAGGAAAGACAACCGACAAGGAA
>NZ_JAGXJT010000120.1:0-279 GCF_019091205.1 Bacillus sp. GbtcB14 | reverse complement strand
AACTTAATCACTGGAGTGTTGTCGCTCCTGCCCTTCTTGCATTTTCTCATCCTCTTAATCACATTGTTCGTCAACAAGTCACCGGGGCCCTCAACGTAGTCGAGCACCTCCTCCTCGAGTTCCTGTACCTCCTTGAGTTCTTGCGCCTCTTCGAGTTCTTGCTCTACACGTTCCTCCTTCTCAGCTAGCTTGCGTTTCTTGCCTTCAGGTTTATTCTTCTCCTCGACGTCGAGTGGACGTTTGCCTGGCTTGCCGACGCCAACAGCCTTTTCTAGGGTC
>NZ_JAGXJT010000012.1:85001-106445 GCF_019091205.1 Bacillus sp. GbtcB14 | reverse complement strand
AAAGTTAGTTTGTCTAGCATCTAAAAATAAAAATTGACGTTTCACGTTGTTTGTTTCGTTCAGTTTTCAAAGAACTAAAAGCGGGTGAAGAGAATCGAACTCTCGACCAGAGCTTGGAAGGCTCTTGTTTTACCACTAAACTACACCCGCGTGGTCGGGAAGACAGGATTTGAACCTGCGACCCCCTGGTCCCAAACCAGGTGCTCTACCAAGCTGAGCCACTTCCCGTTATGGCGCGCCCGAGAGGAGTCGAACCCCTAACCTCTTGATCCGTAGTCAAACGCTCTATCCAATTGAGCTACGGGCGCTTATTCATGATGTTTTTTCGTCGTTGTATTTTGGCGACTCAATTATCTTATCATACTACATTTTCAAATGCAAGTACTTTTTTAAAAAAAGATTTTTGATGCGGCCGAGAGGACTTGAACCTCCACGGGGTTTCCCCCACTAGGCCCTCAACCTAGCGCGTCTGCCGTTCCGCCACGACCGCGCGGAAAAAACAAAAGTGAGCCATGAAGGATTCGAACCTTCGACCCTCTGATTAAAAGTCAGATGCTCTACCAACTGAGCTAATGGCTCGTAAATGGCTGGGCTAGCTGGATTCGAACCAGCGCATGACGGAGTCAAAGTCCGTTGCCTTACCGCTTGGCTATAGCCCATCGAAATGTTTATCTTCTTTCCAAAGACAAAAGTTATTGTAACATAATGTCCAATAAAAAACAACTGCCAAATAGCAGAAGTTAAAATGGCGGTCCCGACCGGGGTCGAACCGGCGATCTCCTGCGTGACAGGCAGGCATGTTAACCACTACACCACGGGACCATTTGGTTGCGGGGACAGGATTTGAACCTGCGACCTTCGGGTTATGAGCCCGACGAGCTACCGTGCTGCTCCACCCCGCGATGATACTACTTATATAATTTATATGGTGGAGGATGACGGGATCGAACCGCCGACCCCCTGCTTGTAAGGCAGGTGCTCTCCCAGCTGAGCTAATCCTCCGAAGTGGTGACCCGTACGGGATTCGAACCCGTGTTACCGCCGTGAAAGGGCGGTGTCTTAACCACTTGACCAACGGGCCAGTATATATGGCAGAGAAGAAGGGATTCGAACCCTCGCACCGCGTTAGCGATCTACTCCCTTAGCAGGGGAGCCCCTTGAGCCACTTGGGTACTTCTCTGTATGGCTCCGCAGGTAGGACTCGAACCTACGACCGATCGGTTAACAGCCGATAGCTCTACCACTGAGCTACTGCGGAATAATAAAGACAATTTGTATCTTATAAAATTTCTCATCGTAAGTCAAGATGTTTTTTCACAGCATCTTGTACACACGTGACATGTTTATAATATACTGGATTGCGTTTTCACTGTCAAGATGTTTTCTTTATCAGCTTCAGTTTCCCTTTACACTTTCCGCAGACATATCTTTTTGTATTTATTTGACGTCTTCTTACATATTGAAGCAAACAGCCCATACATTCATACGTATAAACCTTTTTTTCTTTCTCTTCATTAATTATTCGTTTACAGAAGCGTGGCGCATCAACTTCTTTTAACAGTTCACGAAAATCTCTATCCCGGTGCTTATAGCCTCTTCCCGTAATATGTAAGTGATAATGACAAAGCTCATGTTTAATGATTCCGACTAACTCTTCTTTCCCATACATTTCGTAATATCGATAATTCAGTTCAATATTGTTTGTACTCAATAGATAACGTCCACCAGTTGTACGCAACCTACTATTAAACATAGCTTTATGTAAAAATGGCATTCCGAAGTATTGTAGTGATACTTCCTCCACCAGACGCTGTATTTCTTGCTCATCCACTCTCATTCCTCCTAAACTAAAAAATATTTTTACACTTTTCTCCTCCCTTATACATATATTAAATAGTACATATACCCATCCTCATTCAAGAAGCGTGGTTTCTAAAAACATAGCATAAATAGAAATCCACTCACCAACCTCTCATCAATAGTACCTTACATTTTTGAGAGTAGGATTAAACAAGGAGGGATTCCTATGCCTACGTGGCTAAAAAAACAAATGCAACGCGCATATTTCGAAAAAAACCGGTATCAAATTAAATTACTAAATGAATGCTGGTTTTATTATAGCAAAATACATCAAAGCTCATAATCCATTACACATTTTATCCCATAAAAAAAGAGCAGTTTCATCTGCTCTCTTCTCTTACTATTCAATCGGCAACATAGATAGTGCAACGCGACCTTTTTTCGTATCAATATCATCTACCCATACTTTGACGATTTGTCCGACAGATACAATATCTAATGGATGCTTCACATACTGTTTGCTTAGTTTAGAAATATGTACTAAACCATCTTGTTTTACACCTACATCAACAAAAGCACCAAAATCAACAACGTTACGAACTGTCCCTTCCAGTTCCATACCACGTTTTAAATCTTCTAATTTCAAAATCCCTTTTTTCAGAAGCGGTTTAGGCAACTCATCTCTCATGTCTCGCTCTGGACTAATGAGTGCATCTATAATATCAACTAACGTTGGCTCCCCGACTCCCGTTTCTTCCGATAACTTAGAAATCTCCACTTCTTCTAAGCTCTTTTGCAACTGCGGCTGCCCTACGTCACCTTTTGATAATCCTAGACTCTTCAATAACAATTCAACATTTTTATATTGTTCTGGATGAATACCCGTTCTATCTAACGGATTCGCCCCTTCTAATATACGTAAGAAACCTATACATTGTTCATATGTCTTGGCACCTAGACGCGGTATTTTCTTTAAGTCTGTTCGTTTTGTAAATTTCCCTTCTTCTTCACGCTTTGCCACAATATTTTTCGCAACAGTTTTCGATAAACCCGAAACATATTGTAATAAAGCAACTGAAGCTGTATTTACATTCACACCGACTTGGTTAACTGCCGTCTCTACTACAAACGTTAATGATTCATTCAACCTCTTTTGCGATACATCATGTTGATATTGTCCAACCCCAACTGATTTAGGGTCAATCTTTACAAGTTCAGCAAGTGGATCTTGCAGACGTCTGCCGATAGAAACCGCACTTCTTTCTTCAACCTGTAAATCCGGGAATTCCTCACGCGCTAAATCAGAAGCCGAATACACACTCGCACCAGCCTCGTTCACAATAATATAGAAGACTTCTTGTTTCACATTTTGTAATACATCAACTATAAATTCTTCTGATTCTCTAGAAGCCGTACCATTCCCAATCGCAATCACTTCAACTTGATATTTATCTATAATAGAAAGAACTTTCGTTTTTGCATCTTCATATTTACGCACTGGTGGATGTGGATAAATAACATCAATATATAGAACTTTCCCCGTATCGTCTACAATAGATAATTTACAACCCGTTCTATATGCAGGGTCTACAGCCAACACAACCTTCCCTTTCATTGGAGGTTGTAATAACAAATTACGTAAGTTCTCAGAGAAAATATGTATCGCTTGTTCCTCAGCTGTTTCTGTTAATTCTTTTCGAAGCTCTCTTTCAATAGAGGATTGAATTAATCGTTTATAACCATCCTCAATCGCCAACTTTACATAATGTGCACTTTTAGAATCGTTATCACGAATTACTTTCTTATATAAGAAAGTTACTATCTCATCTACTGGTGGAACAACAGAAACTCTCAATATATCTTCTTTCTCACCGCGATTCATCGCTAATACACGATGCGGTACTACCTTCTGCAACGGTTCTTCATAACTGTAATACATTTCATATATATTCTTTTCATCTTTCTCTTCATCTTTTACGGACGAAGACATAACACCTTTTCTAAAAGTAACATTTCGAATCCAACTACGATACGCCGCTTCATCTGAAACGATTTCTGCAATAATGTCTTGGGCACCTTGCAATGCCTCTTCTGCAGACTGTACTTCTTTCTCTGCGTTAATAAACTCCACTGCCTTTTGATTTGGATCTTCTTTCTTATATAACAATAACCATTCAGCTAACGGCTCTAATCCTTTTTCTTTCGCAATCGTTGCTTTCGTTCTTCTTTTCTCTTTATATGGACGATATAAATCTTCTACTTCTTGCAACTTTGCAGCTTTAACAATTTGCTGACGTAACTCTTCTGTCAACTTCCCCTTCTCATCAATAAGACGAAGAACCTCTTCTTTCCTATCTTCAAGCTGCATCATATATTGCCATCTCTCTAAAATTGCACGAATTTGCACTTCATCTAAAGAGCCTGTCCATTCTTTTCGGTAACGAGCAATAAATGGAACTGTGTTACCTTCTTCTGTTAATTGAATAACATGACGAACTTGCTTTTCGGTAAAGCCTAATTCCTTCACTAACATTTTCATTAACGCTTGTCGATTATCTACCATTTCCATATACAACCGTAACCTCCTCTATAATAAAAAAAAGTTGCCCTGTAAAGAGAGCAACTTAAACTGCCGATTTAAAAATCTATTAGTCCTAAACTAATTTGTAGCGCTTCATCTACACGAATCATCATCACTTCATCTAAGTGAGTGATTTTGTCCGTTAAGCGCTGCTTATCGATTGTTCGAATCTGCTCAAGTAAAATAACAGAATCTCTCTCAAAACCGTACTTTTTCGCATCAATTTCCACATGAGTGGGTAATTTAGCTTTTTGAATCTGTGCAGTAATAGCCGCTACAATCACCGTTGGACTAAAACGATTTCCGATGTCATTTTGAATGACAAGAACCGGACGAACGCCTCCTTGCTCAGAACCAACAACTGGGGAAAGGTCTGCAAAATACACGTCGCCGCGTTTTACAATCAAAATATTACCCCCCGCTAACTAAGCGTTCTACTGTATGAGCTGCTTCATACTCTGCTAAGAAAGCTTCAGATGCAATACCAAGATTAATTTTTCCCATTTCAATGTACCCACGTCGCATTGATTCATGTTGGTAGCGTTTCTTCGTCTTATGTTGACGCAATAACAGTTGTGTTGCCTGGCAAATTAGTTCATGGCGATTCTTATTCTCTTGTTTTCCAATTCCGTCCAATTCCGTTACCATTTGCTTTGGCAACCGAACCACGATTTCAGTAGTTACACTTGATTCGGACACAAAAATACACCTCCACCGTCAACTACACACCCAAATATATATATGACACCTATTGTAATAATACCATTGTATGGAGCCTGTTGCAAAGACTTCCTTATTCCTTGCTTATGTTTTCCAATTCACAAACAAAACATTCATATTCTTTTATTTTTTATCTCATTACAAACAAGAAGCGAAAGAGTTTCTCCGCAAAATTCACGTTACATTATGTTAAAAGTAACTATAAGTACAAAGCTTCTCATCAAAAATGAGCTTATTCTTAACCAATGAACAGTCCTCTCAAATGACAAGAAGCAAAACATACTACCTTCTATATATTATTCAAATAATTAATTACCTCTACAACCTTGCCGTTCCGTATAAATATTCTCGGCACACGGAAACTTATCGTGGCAATAACCTCATAATTAATGGTCCCGGAGTATTCAGCAACCTCAGTAGCACTAATATACTCATCACCTTGTCTTCCAATGAGTGTAACTTTCGTACCAAGCGGCACTTCACAAGGAAGATGTATCATGAATTGATCCATTGTTACTCGACCTACAATCGGTACCCTTTTACCATTTATAAGCACTTCAAATCCTTGCAATCTTCTAAGCCATCCATCTGCATATCCAATTGCAACGGTTGCAATCCATTCTTCCGTTTTCGTTCGATAAGTGACGTTATAACTGATTCCATCCCCTTTAATCACCTGTTTAATATGAGCAACTTTCGTATGCAACGATAGCGCTGGCTCTAATTTAAACGGTAAAAAAGGGCGTATTTCTACAGATGGGGATAACCCATACATCGCAATACCAATTCGTACTGCATTAAATGTAATCCCTTGAAAACGTAGCGTTGCAGCACTATTAGCTGTATGGACAAACTTAGGATCCACTCCGAACTCTTTCAACCAACTTAACTGCTGCAAAAATGTGTTATATTGCTTATCAAAGTAAGAAGTCTCCACCTCATCCGCTGTTGCAAAATGTGTATAAACTCCTTCTAATTCTAAAAATGGTGCACCTTCTAAACTCTTTAAAAATCCTTTTAATTCTTTTCGTTCGCGTATTCCAATTCTCCCCATGCCACTATCGAAATTAATATGGTATTTCATTGTAGATGAACCATCCCAAAGTTTGATTGCTTCATCCACCCACTCTTTTTGAAAAACAGTTAACGCTACATCATTTTCAGCAGCTACATTGACATCACGAGGCGGGGAAGGACCTAACACTAAAATCGGTACAGTAATACCAGCCCTTCGAAGCACTAGAGCTTCATCTAAAAAGGCAACCGCTAACCTTGTCGCCCCTGCTTCTAATGCCGTTTTAGCTACCGGTACATAATCGTGTCCATATGCATTCGCTTTAACTACAGCAAAAATCTCTACATCACTTGGAATGAAATCTTTAATGTGTGTAATATTGTTATAGATCGCATCTAAATCCACTTCCACCCAAGTGTCACGGTAAAATGGTGCTTCTTCCATAAATACACTTCCTTATACACGATATGCGAAGCTTATTCTTTTATATGCTTCTTTTATGAAATCCACCCTTCAAACTAAGAAAAGACGTGGTGCACATATATCACCACGTCTAAGAAGTTTACTTCACTTGCTTCTCTGTAACTGAACGAGCAACCATTAACAGCTCCTTCGGCTCTAAACCTTTAGACACGAGCATATATTCTACTCCGTTATGCGACCACGTTAAAGAATCTTTCGTCAATGCCCCAATTGTAAAGCCAAGATCAACCAATTCTCCGCTCACACTTATCGCTGACGAAGCCTCTGCAACTTTTGCCTTTTCTTGTATCAAAGTAAAGGATTTCTTACTTCCAGTGTATGTGAGTATCGCACGCTTGCCACTGTCTGTCTTCAACTCTTTTTCATCTTTCAAAACCATACCTTGCGGCGTATCACGCGGATACAAAATAGCAAATGGTTTGTCTTCTTTCGCTGTTGTTTGAACATCTACTTGCGCTCTAGACATATTTTGTTTCGTATCAAATGCACCTTTATCAAATTTCGCATCAAATTTCACTTTTGAGAAATCTACTTTCACAAGAACATTTTGATCATTATCCATTAACTTCACCGAAACGGGCGTTAAATCACTTTTCTTCAATGTAATCTCTTGTTTCGGCAACATGTTTTGATGTTGATAGTTTGTTTTTGTTTTAAAAATATAATACTTATCTGTTTTTTCAAAAGTAAGGTTTTTCTTATCCTGTAAAATATCTCTCACAAGGGATTCATATAAATAAGCCTGGCTACTATTTTGCGGCCAATCACTTTGGAAACGGAAACTTTTATTAAGCGCTGGCGTTAATACAAATACCCCTTCTTCATTTCTTAATATAATTTGACTTTGATCTTTTTTCGCATTCTGCAAATTCACACGATAAAAAGAAGGTTCCTTATGCCATATTTCTACCTTATACTCCTGAGGCTCATTCCCTGTTTTAATAGATAATTTTGCTTCAGCTTGATAACTTTTCATCCCTTTGACTTTCGCCTCTAAATCTCTCACAACATCATCTTGTTTCTTTTCCATACAACCCGCCAACACAAAAACGGTTAATAAACCGACAAGAACTAAAAACAGACGCCTTTTCATCACTTCAGCCCCTTTGCCCCTATAAATGAATGGAAGATGTACCTTCCTTATCGCTACCTCAAATATATGAGACAAAGATATAAAATATGCAGACTAGCGTGACGAGCTTTCTAAAACAACTTGAGCAACAGCAAATTCCTTACTATGACTAATTGATAAATGAACAATATGCTCTGTACTTGTAACGAGAATCGGCTTACCTCTATCATCATTCCTTACTTCAATATCTAAAAAACTTACTTCTTTTCCAATACCAGTTCCTACCGCTTTTGAATACGCCTCTTTCGCTGCAAATCTTCCAGCTACAAACTCTGTAAGGCGGCTTCCCTTCAGCTCCTTAGCAACATTACGTTCACTTTCAGTTAAAATACGCTCCATAAATTTAAGTTTTCCATCTAGCATTTTTTCAATTCGATTCAATTCAATAATATCGATTCCAATCCCTACAATCATTTCAAAATCCCCTTCTTCTATTTAGCTTTCTTTTTTCATATTGTAAGAATAACAGAGAATCTTTCTGATGCAAAAGGAGTGATACTCACAACATGCTAATACCTTCTGTCCGCATTTCCTTACAACCAATCGTCATCACTTTACTTCTCATACAATTAGTCATGATTATGTTAGGCGACTTTTTTCTCTTTCCCATGGCATCCTACAATGAATATATCGCTAAAGGAGAATGGTGGCGTCTCATAACTTCCTTACTTGTACATGTAGACTTACAACATTTCCTTTCTAATAGTATTTGTTTATTTGTACTTGGCTCTTCTATTGAAAAACAACTAGGGCACTTTTCTTTCATCATTATTTTTTTCCTTTCTGGCATTCTTGGAAATATTTCTTCTTATCTCATTATGCCCCTTGAATATATTCATGCTGGAGCATCTGGTGGTATTTTCGGATTGCTAGGTGCACAATTATTTCTATTGTATAGTCGATATCGTTCTTCCAATCCAAGAGACATTGCTATTTTTTCAATCATGATATGTATATTACTACTATTCACTTTCTTCAATCCCTCTGCTAATCCTATAAGCCATTTAACAGGATTGATCATTGGTGGTATTTGTACTCCTTTATTAACAAAAAAATTCGATGGTGCTGAGCTTATTTAATGTAAAAGCTCGCACCATCGATAATTTCCACATCTATTTGTTTGCTTAAGTCTCTCATGAGTTGAAATAAAGACTCATCCTTCTTCTTCGCCTCAATCATACAATTAATTTGCCCAACACTTCCCTTTATCCTTCTTAAAAAAGATAAGAATGCATCAACATCAATAAAATCTGCGTGTGCCCTCGGGTCTTTCTCATCTCTAGGACTGGAGATATGCATTTTAACTGGTAACAAAGATGTTTCCCACGTATGAACAACACGCGCCCAATCTTCATGCCAATCTTCTCGTTCATTGTTCATCATATGATGATGCAAATCAAACACGACCGGAATGTCTAATTTTTCTCCTAAATACAATGTTTCCTCTAGCGTAAAGGTTGTATCATCATTTTCTAACATGATCATTTCTTGAATACCCCTTGGAACGTTAGACCAATTTTCTATAAAACGCTCTAATGCAAGCTCTTTATCTTTATATCCTCCGCCAACATGTAATACACATCGTTGCTTATGTTCAATTCCCATACCTTTTAACAATTTTTTGTGCATCTGCAAAGTTTTTACTGACTGTTTAAAAATACTTTCCTCCGGTGAATTTAATACAACAAAGTGATCCGGATGGAAATCAATTCGCATATTCATACGAATTGCGTATTCACCTAGCACTTTTAAACTTTCTTTTAATGGACGAATATAGTTCCACTCTAACAACTCCTCATGATTCGCTAAAGGAATAAGCTTAGAACTAAGTCGAAAGAAAGATATATCATGTCCCTTATTATGCTTTAATAACCGCAAGCAATTTTCCAAATTCGAATTAGCGATTCTTTCGAGTTTACGAATCGCAGCCTCCCGATCATCAATTCGTTGAAACTGTGCATATGTCATCGTTTGAGATGGAGATGCGTTCTTCAAATGCACACTCATCGCAACATACCCAAGCCTTACAAGCATGTAGCACCTCTTTTCTACACAAGTTATTATGTAGTATGTACAATTACAGAAATAAAAAAAGAGAATGCCAGCAAAAGGCATTCTCTTTTTTTTATTAAGCTTGTGGACGGCTATGATGCTTTCTTTCGCCACGTCCATTTGAAGATCCAGGACGACCTTGACCTTCACCTTTACGACCACGGCTACCACCATCACGATTACGATCACGGTTACGGCCATCGCCACCACCGCGTCCATCACGATTGCGATCACGGTTACGACCATCGCCACCGCCGCGTCCGTCACGACTACGATTACGGTTACCATCACGGTATCCGCCTCCGTTACCGCCGCGTTTTTTAGAACCGCCACCTCTTGAAACAACTGGTGGTTCTGATGTTAAAGCGATTGGAGTTGTATCTGGCTCTTTAGTCATCATTTTTAAAGCAGCAGCTACTACTGTTACAGAATCATTCTCTTCTAACATTTCTTCTGCAATACGCTTGTAGTATGATAAATTATCATTTTCAATTGTGCTTTGAAGTTTTTCAGCGATTAAACGTTGTTGACCTTCTAATGCCTCGTCAAGTGTCGGAGCTTCCATACGATCAACTTTACGTTTTGTTGTGCGCTCGATATTTTTTAATTGTCCTGATTCACGTGGTGTTACAAATAACATTGCAATACCTTTTTTACCTGCACGGCCAGTACGACCGATACGGTGAACGTATGATTCTGGATCTTGTGGGATATCGAAGTTGTATACATGTGTTACGCCTGAAATATCAAGACCACGTGCAGCAACGTCTGTTGCAACAAGAACTTCAATAGCACCTTCTTTAAATTTACGTAATACAGACATACGCTTCGCCTGTGTTAAGTCACCGTGAATACCTTCTGCTGCATAACCACGTAAGTTTAATGCTTCTGATAATTCATCAACACGACGCTTTGTACGACCGAATACGATTGCAAGCTCTGGAGATTGAATATCTAGTAAGCGTGTTAACACGTCAAACTTTTTCTTTTCTTGCACTTCTAAATAGAACTGCTGAATGTTTGGCATTGTTACTTCTTTTGCTTTTACTTTAATGTGTTGAGGCTCAGTCATGAAACGCTCAGCAATACGACGGATTGGATCTGGCATTGTCGCTGAGAATAATAATGTTTGATGTGTTTCTGGCACATCTGTTAAAATCGCTTCAATATCTTCAATGAAGCCCATGTTTAACATTTCATCCGCTTCGTCAAGAACAACTGTCTCTACGTTTTGTAAGCGAAGTGTTTTACGGTTAATATGATCTAAAATACGACCCGGCGTACCAACAATAATGTGTGGGTGTTTTTTTAGAGCACGAATTTGGCGGTTAATATCTTGACCACCATAGATTGGTAAAATACGAACGCGTTTATGTTTACCAATTTTGTACAGCTCTTCTCCAACTTGAATTGCTAATTCACGCGTTGGCGCGATAACAATACCTTGAACTGCTTCTTTATTTGTATCCACTTTATCTAATAGTGGTAATCCGAATGCTGCTGTTTTCCCTGTACCTGTTTGCGCTTGCCCAATAATATCCTTACCTTGCAATGCATGTGGAATTGTTTCAGCTTGAATCGGCGTAGCCTCTTCAAAGCCCATACTTTCAACAGATTGTAGTAAAGACTCACTTAATCCTAATTCTCGAAATGTTGTCAATGTTACTTCTCCTTTTCTATCCTATACTTATCATTTAAAAAAAGGCGTTTTCCGAATTTGCGGAAAAGCCCTTTTCCTGAATGCTCACGTATATAAACGGGCGTATATTCTTCGCGAAAATACTTCTAAACGTTATTACACTTTATCAATTATAAGTTTTGTATGTGTAAAAAGCAAACCCAACTGTTACCTTATTTTCATATTCAGAGTTTTTTTCTTCACTTTTATTTTTTTATATTTACTGTAAGCGCTTATTATAAGTTTCTTCTATTTTCACATCTATCATCCCTATTTATATACACCAATTATTTCAACATCGTAATTACTTCTTCCAATTTCATGCCTCGAGATGCTTTTACTAATACAACATCTTTCACATCGACTACTGCTTGCAACTCGTTTACTAACTCTTCTTTATTATCATACGCCTTTACACGTTCATTAGGGAAATTTATTTTTGCTCCTTCAGCAATTTGAGCCCCTAATCTACCATATGTGAACACATATGAGATTTTTGCTGGATCGATTAATTTACCGACTTCATAATGAAACTGTACTTCTTGACTTCCAAGCTCTAACATATCACCGAGTACAACAATCTTCTTAGCAAATCCATCTAAACCGTTCATTAAGTGGAATGCTGCTTCCATAGCTGTCGGACTTGCATTATAAGCATCATTGATAATTGTTAATCCACTATTTGTTTTTACAATTTCCATACGCATGCCTGTCATTTGAAGTGTTACTAAACCTTCTTTCATCTCTTCCCACGTTACACCAAAATGTTTCGCAATTGCCATTGAAGCAAGCGTATTGTACACATTGTGTTTTCCTAATACTGGTAAGTAGAATGAAATATTTTCTTCTCTATTCATTTTAAAGTGTGTTCCAGTTGCCTGTAGTGTTACAGTCGTTGGATAGTAATCATTTGCTCTAGCATCACCAAACGTAACTGTTTCAGCTATTAAATTCATTTCAGGAACACGATTTGTTAATAATGGCTCATCTCCGTTATATACGAATACTCCACCTTCTTGTAATCCTGTCACAATTTCCAATTTCGCTTCAGCAATTGCCTCACGAGAGCCTAAGTCCATTAAATGCGCCTCACCAATGTTCGTAATGATAGCTGCATTTGGACGTGCTAACTTAGATAAGAATTCAATTTCCCCTCGACTTGACATACCCATTTCTAATACAGCTACTTCTGTATTTTCTTCTAAGTTTAAAATAGTAAGAGGTAACCCGATATGGTTATTAAAATTACCTTCTGTTTTTTGAACTTTGAATTTAGTTGCAAGAAGACTTGTTACAATATCTTTTGTAGATGTTTTACCGTTACTACCTGTCACACCAATAACTTTCACATCCAATTGATCGCGATAGTTTTTCGCTAACATTTGTAATGCCGATAGCGTGTCTTCTACAAAAATAACGGGAAGATTCTCAGGTGGATTTGCTACATCTTTCATCCATAATGTCGCCACAGCTCCATTTTCAACGGCTTTATCTACAAAAGCATGTCCATCGAAACGTTCACCTTGAATCGGAACATATAAGTTTCCCTTTTCAATTTTTCTCGTATCAATAGACACACCTTGTATAGTAATTCCCTCATATTGCTCTGCTAATCCCGTACCATTTACCATCTGTTCTACTTGTTTTAACGGTCGATTTATCATGAAAACACTCCTTACATAGAGGAAGCACTATTCCTGCGAATAGTGCCTCCTCCTTTTTTGTTAGATTGTATATTTAATTTTTTGTTTTTCTTCGTGACGCTCAATCGCTAAACGAATTAGCTCTTCAATTAATTCTGGATACGGTAATCCAGTATGTTGCCATAATAGAGGGAACATACTAAACGGCGTAAATCCTGGCATCGTATTCACTTCGTTAATATATACTTCTCCATCTTTCGTTAAGAAGAAATCAGCTCTTGTTAAGCCAGCACCATCTAATGATTGGAATGCAATAATCGCATCTCGCTTAATAACATTAGACTCTTCTCCTGTCATTTCAGCTGGAATAATTAACGCTGTATCACCATCGATATATTTCGACTTATAATCATAGAAGTCCTTTTTCGGTACAATTTCACCTACAACTGAACATTTCGGTTCATCATTACCTAGTACACCAACTTCTACTTCACGTCCAACGATATTTTCTTCTACAATAATTTTACGGTCAAATTGGAATGCCTCTTCAAATGCATTCTCAAGTTCTTCACGATTTTTACACTTATTAATACCAACACTTGAACCAAGGTTTGCTGGTTTTACGAAGCAAGGATATCCTAAAACTTCTTCTACTTTTTCATATGCTGTCTCACGATCTTTTTCCCATACACTACGAATAAACGATGCATATTTCGCTTGTTTCAATCCAGCTTCTGCAAAGATGTTTTTCATAACAACTTTATCCATACCAGCAGCTGATGCTAGAACACCATTTCCTACATAAGGAATGTTCATTAATTCTAATAATCCTTGAACCGTTCCATCTTCACCATTTGGTCCATGTAATAATGGGAAAATAACGTCGATAGCATTTTCCTCAGAAGCTGCAAATGGAATGATTTCTGTGCTTAATGATAACGGAGAAATCGCATTTTCTGCGCCGCTCATTTTTAGAACTTCAACATCTGTTACTTCACCTTCAATACGCTCACCGCGCACCCATTGACCTTGTTCTGTAATATAAATTGGATGAATCTCGAATTTATCTTGATTTAATGCTTTAATAGCAGCAAGAGCCGTTTGTAGCGAAACTTGATGCTCAGCTGATTTTCCACCATATAATAAACCTAATTTAATTTTTGTCACTGAAATCACCCTAACCAATTGTTTTCATTTTTCTATTTTAGCACTTTTTATAAAAATAGGTAGTTCCTATTTGAAATAAAATGTAACTTCCACAAATAATTAAATGACACCACTTATTGGTTTTCTATACTTTTTCTACTTAACTTTCTTCATAAATATACAAAATTAAATTCTAAAATAAAGTGAAACTTTAATTAACGAGAGGCCACCCCCACTAATTATCAGCCCGCACCAATCTGACAGTTATCTCCCGCCGAATTTTAAGGTGGAAGTCTTACTGTTCACAAATAGCGGGATAAAATTGCAACCCAATCTAGTTATGTACCTAAAATATGTAGAAATCCCCTTTTTGTGTATGTCATCTACTTATTAAGAAGATTGTTTGGTCAGCGTGCCCTTTTGCCTTTGTTCAACGAGACGATCTAAAGAAACATATACAATACCTGCAACTACACATCCTACTGCTAAAATTGTAAATAAAAAGTGGCCAAGTAATCGATCTAATAAAAAACCTCCAAGAAGTGGACCTAGTGCACCTCCTGTAATCCACTGCAAACTTGCAGCTCCCATATAAGTCCCTCTCAAATGCTCAGGAGCCAAATTCGCTACAAACGTCATCTGTACAGGCGACATAATCATCTCACCTAGCGTATATATGGCATAAACGAACAGCAACGTTATTAAAATAATCGTAGCATTTGCATCAAATTCTCCAAACCACTTCGGTAACCATCCGATAAAGAACAAACCAATCCCGAACAAACATGCACCATATAACATCGTCTTTCCGACAGGTTTATCTGTGGCCCATTTTGAAATTGGAAATTGGAACAACACAACTAATAGTCCATTTAAAGCCATTAAATATGGATATGGATTGTTAGTTCCAAAAATGCCTTTCATTTCATTATCAAAGTGCAGCGGCAACATGCCTTCTGTTTGAGAAAATCCCATCGAAATAATGATACCTGCTAATAAATAAATCATTAACACTTTGTCTCGAAATACAATTTTCCAAATTGCTACTGTTTTTTCACCTTTATTCTCTGGATTTTCATCCGTCACTTTCGGCATCGTTTCTTGAATAAGAAATAACACAATTAGCGCATAAAACAGCATTGTAGATGAAGCAATAATAAACACAATATTTTTTGAAAGCACCACTACCGCTGCCCCCATTATCGGCCCAATTGCGGCGCCAATATTATATCCCATCCGCAATAAACCGTATGCCTCGGTTCTTTTTTCCGGTGCTGTTACATCCGCAACCATTGCTGATGCAGCGGGATGGAATAATGAATTACTGAGCCCTAAAAAAATAGATAAAATAGCATAAGAAATAAATCCTTCTATAAATAAAAAACCTAGCATGAACAAAGCATTACTTACCATTGAAAAGATCATTATTGGCTTTCTTCCATATATATCAGCAATCCTCCCACCAAGAAGCGAACCGAAACTTGCGGCAATCGGAGAAAGTGCCATAATAACCCCTACTTCCAATAACGAATCCACCTTATCTTTTAAATATAGTGCAAAAAAAGGCATCAACATCATCATTGCAATTCCATTTAACGTTTCGCCAATAAACCGAATCCATATGTTTCGGTCCATCGCCCTTAACTCACGCCACGTATTTTTCATACATTCCCCCCTCAGTTACCCAACAATTATATTATATATACAATCAGAAAAATGTAAATTTTCAGAACAAAAAATCCATCCTAACAGAATTAGAATGGATTTTTCAACTTATAAATTTGCTGCATCTTCTTCGTCTTTACTATTATTTAAAGCACTATGTTTTCGGCTATATAAGAAGTAAACCGCAATACCGATAACCATCCACACCCCAAAACTAATCCAAGCAGTTCCGGATAACTGAAGCATTAAATATAAACAAAAAATCACCGTTAATGCTGGTAAAAATGGTACAAGCGGTGCCTTAAATGCTCTTGGTAAATCAGGATGAGTTCTTCTCATTACAATAACAGCAACAGCTACAAGTGCAAAGGCTGATAAAGTCCCCATATTTACAAGATGCGCTAACACATTTAAATCTATTAATCCTGAAATAAGTGCTGCAATAATTCCTGTTGTCCATGTATTTAAAAATGGTGTTTTAAATTTTGGATGGACTTTAGCAAGGCGCTTCGGCAATAATCCATCTCTACTCATTGCATACGAAACACGTACTTGCCCATACATCATAACTAACATTACTGTTGTGATTCCTGTAATTGCTCCTACTGAAATTACTCCCGCTAAACTATCTTGTCCAATAAATTGAAGTGCAAAAGCAACTGGATCTGATATATTTAACTGTCCGTATGGAACAATTCCTGTCAAAATAAGTGAAACAACAATATAAAGAACCGTACAAATTAATAAAGATGCAATAATGCCAATTGGTAAATCACGTTGTGGACGTTTCACTTCTTCTGCTGCCGTTGAAACCGCATCAAATCCTATGAATGCAAAAAACACTGTAGCAGCTCCAGCCATTACACCATCTAAGCCAAATGGCATAAAAGGTGTCCAATTTTCAGGTTTTACATAATTAAAACCAGCAAAAATAAATATGAGAACAACCGCTAATTTAATAAACACCATAATGTTGTTTATTCGTGCACTTTCACGAACACCTCTAGATAAAAGAACTGTCATCACTAAAATAATTAGAACCGCAGGCAAATCAATTATTCCACCCTTTCCTGTACCAGGGGCCGAGGAGAGAATGGTAGGAATATGGATCCCAAATCCCTTTAATAAAGATTGAAAATAAGCGGACCAACCGTTTGCTACAGCAGATGTGGCGAGTAAATACTCAAGCATTAAGTCCCATCCAATTAAAAATGCGAATACCTCTCCCATCGTCGCATATGTGTACGTATACACACTGCCTGAGACAGGAACTGAAGAAGCGAATTCAGCATAACAAAATGCAGCAAAGGCACAGGCTAACGCGGCTATCGCAAATGATAATATAATAGCTGGTCCAGAATGTTTTGCTGCTACCACGCCCGTTAGAACAAAAATACCTGTTCCAACAATTGCCCCGATTCCAAGCATAGTTAAATCCAGTGCGCCCAATGTTCTAGCTAACGTCTTTTGCTTACTCTCTTGCATCAACTTTGCAATAGGCTTCTTTTGAAAAATTTGCTTCATAGCACGCTCCTCCAAGTTTTAAATTTTCTGAAAATTTTTAATTTGCTTTTTTATTTTACTTATTGCACTTTTCCTAGTCAATACTTTTGTCGAAATAAGTAGAAATCTTTCGGAACATACAATATCCTTATCGTTGTTTATATATATCTTTCCGTATTTTTTTTTGGTATTATTATACATGTCGATTCCATAAAAGAGGCATGCTCACTTATTGAGCATGCCTCTTTTTACCTATTTCACAGTATGTGAACCTTCTTCAATCCAGCTATACATATATTTTTCATCTTCCGCCTCATGTGCTTGCTTTACAATACGAAGCGGACGGAACGTGTCTATCATAACAGCTAGTTCAAGTGTTTCTTTCTTCCCTATACTTCCCTCTGTTTTCCCAGGATGCGGCCCATGAGGAATTCCGCTCGGATGAAGTGTAATAGAACCTTCTTCCACACCTTTCCGGCTCATAAAGTTTCCTTCTACATAGTACAGTACTTCATCACTATTCACGTTACTATGATAATATGGTGCCGGAATAGATTCTGGATGATAGTCGTATAAACGTGGTACGAAAGAGCAAATAACAAAATTGTGACCTTCGAACGTTTGATGTACTGGAGGTGGCTGATGAATACGACCCGTGATTGGTTCAAAGTCCTCTACATTAAAGACCCACGGATATAAATAGCCATCCCAACCAACAACATCTAACGGATGGTGCCCTAAAACATGTTTATGCATATACCCTCGCGACTTTGTCATTACGACAAACTCACCTTTTTCATCATACGTCTCTAATTTTTCAGGACCACGAATATCTCTCTCACAAAACGGACTATGCTCTAACAATTGTCCATATTCATTCCGATAGCGATGCGGCGTTGTGATTTGACTATTTGCCTCTACAACAAGAAATTTAGTCTCTCCTTCATCTGGAATAACACGATAAATCGTTCCAATTGGGATTGTTACATAATCACCTTTTCGATAGTGAATCGTTCCAAACATCGTTTCAATTTTCCCTGTTCCGTAATGAACAAATAACATTTCATCACCATCACCATTACGGTAGAAATAGTCCATTTTTTCTGTTGGAGCCACTACTCCAATTAATAAATCCTCATTCCCAAGCATAAAATTCCTTCCGCTTACTGCATCGCCAGTTTTTTTATTTTCTTTTGTGCGAAAATGACGATGAGCAAGAGCTACATCTTCTTCATACTGCAACTGACAAGAATGAGATAATGCCGCATGACCTACTTCCGTTGGCATATAATGATGGTACAAAATAGATTGCGTACCAGAAAAACCTTTCGTTCCCATTACCTGTTCGCGATAAAGCGAACCATCTTTTTTACGGAATTGTACATGTCGTTTATGAGGTAGCTCCCCCATGTGACGATAAAACATGCCCATCACCTGCTTCCATTTCTTTTTTGACCGTATTACGTAACGTACCTAAACCAGTAATCGTAAGTTCTACAACATCCCCATCTTGCAGCCACTCTTCCGTACCCAGCTCTAAAACACAACCTGTTCCTACTGTCCCAGAACCAATCACATCGCCTGGATATAACGTAACGTCTTCCGAAGCACGTTCAATCATTTCAGCAAATGTATAGTAAATATCTTGGAAGCTCCCCTTTGATAGTAGCTTTCCATTTACATGAGCAGTCATCTCTAACTCATAACGGTCACCGTTACGATAAACATCTAATTCATCTTTCGTAACAAGGTGCGCTCCTAATGAAGTTGCAAAATCTTTTCCTTTTGCTGGACCAAGTCCTACCTTCATTTCTGTTGCTTGTAGGTCCCTTGCACTCCAGTCGTTCATAATACAATAACCAAAAATGTATTCCTCTGCTTGCTCACGAGAAATATTTCTTCCTTCTTTCCCAATTACACAAGCGATTTCTAACTCATAATCAAGCTTTTTAGATTTCTTCGGACCAATTACAAAATCACCCGGACCAATTACAGCACGATGGTTCGTAAAATAAAAAACCGGGATATCGTACCATTCAGGTACAACCTCTAGCCCTCTCCGGCCGCGGGCCGTTTTTACATGCTGTTCAAACGCGTAAAAATCCCGAATACTACTCGGATTAGGAATTGCTGCCGCTAATTGCACTTCCTCTAAGGAATATATACCCTTTTCCGGACTTTCCATATTACGCAATACTTCTACATACTCATCCGCTTTCTCTAAAAAGGCGAACATAGAAGAAGGTAATTTCCCATCACTAGCAAGATTCATATCAATTACTTTGTCACCTTCAAGCCATCCAGCTCGCATTTCTTTCGAAGGAAGACGAAATGTAACAAATTTCATCATGATTCCTCCCTATAAAAATGAAATTTCCACCAGCAAAGAGACTTTTGCTGGTGGATACAAATCTTATAAGTTTCCGCGACGTTCCTGTTCTCTTTCAATTGATTCAAATAATGCTTTAAAGTTCCCTTCTCCAAATCCGCGAGAACCTTTACGTTGAATAATTTCAATAAATAAAGTTGGACGATCTACAATTGGTTTCGTAAAGATTTGTAGTAAGTATCCTTCCTCATCGCGATCTACTAAAATCTTTAATTCTTTTAACCTATCAATTTCTTCATCAATTTTCCCAACTCGCGCACTTAACTCATCATAATAAGTATCAGGTGTATCTAAAAACTCCACGCCATTTTCACGAAGCGCTTCCACTGTTTTAACGATATCGCTTGTTAATAAAGCAAGATGTTGTACACCTGCTCCATTATAGAATTCTAGATATTCTTGAATCTGCGATTTTCTCTTGCCATCTGCTGGCTCGTTAATAGGGAACTTAATACGACTTCCATTTGTCATAACTTTCGACATTAATGCTGAATACTCTGTACTAATATCGTCATCATCAAAATGAATCATTTGTTTAAAGCCCATAACATTCTCATAATAGCTAACCCATTCTTCCATTTTCTCAACATTACCAACTACGTGGTCTACAGCAATTAAACCTGACTCTTCAAACGGAATATTAAACTCCACCTGTTGGAATCCTGGCATAAATGTTCCTTTATAATTTTTACGCTCTACAAGCGTGTGAATTGTATCACCATACGTACCAATAACTGCTTTTTTCAATGTACCGTTCTCGTCTGTTAATTCCACAGGTGGAGCAATCGCGACGGCACCACGTTTCACAGCTTCCGAGTATGCTTTGTCAACATCGTCAACAAGTAAAGCAACATCTTTTACACCATCACCATGTGTCTTTACAAATTCTGCGATACGATTATCGCTACTTAAAGCTCCAGACACAACAAAACGCATATTTTTTTGCACAAGAACATAAGATACCTTTTCACGGTTACCAGTTTCTAATCCAGAGTAAGCCACAATTTTGAAACCGAATGCTCTCGCAAGGTAATAACTTGATTGCTTTGCATTTCCTACGTAAAATTCCAAATGATCTACATCACGTACCGGAAAAAAGTCCTCCATTTGTGCAGCTAGCGTATCCATAGATTTTTGTTTCATAAAATCCTCATCCCCCTGTAAATAGATTAAATGGTCCATACTTAAAACCAACCGAAAACGCTTCCAACATCAATTAATAGAAATTAGTTAGCAAGCTAACAATTCCTGACCTTTAAAATTTTCTATCTTTTCTGTCAAATTCCTCTTTTTTTCTTACATATAAAATTCGACTTTTTTCTCTTTACATTACGGAGGGAATATTAATACTTGAAGGTATATAGGAGAGGAAAACAAAAAAGACCCCAACATATTAACTACTTACTAATATGCTAGAGTCTTTATTTTTTTTGAATGATTGTATTTATATGTCTCATACTAATACATTTGCAAGGAATAAAATAAATGATGTTAATACTACCGCTCCACCTAATGATCCTAATAAATCTGTTTTTGTTACTTGTAACACTTGTTCACTGTTCATATTCCTCATTCTCCTTTCATTTTGTATGATTTAAAACTTCTATTATACTAATACACTTGATAGAAATACGATT
>NZ_JAGXJT010000012.1:0-84901 GCF_019091205.1 Bacillus sp. GbtcB14 | reverse complement strand
AATGCCGTTAATACTACTGCTCCACTTGCTGATCCTACGAAGTCACCTTTTGTTACTTGTAATACTTGCTCTTTCATTTTGCATTCTCCTCTCTTTTTTCTTTTATTACAAAACTTCTATTATACTAATACGCTTGATAGAAATACGATTAATGCCGTTAATACTACTGCTCCACTTGCTGATCCTACGAAGTCACCTTTTGTTACTTGTAATACTTGCTCTTTCATATCTTTCATTCTCCCTTCTATTTTCTTTTGTTACAAAACTTCTATTATACTAATACGCTTGATAGAAATACGATTAATGCTGTTAATACTACCGCCCCACTTGCTGATCCTACGAAGTCACCTTTTGTTACTTGTAATACTTGCTCTTTCATTTTATGTATCCTCCTTTTTAATAAGTTATCTATATGTAATTTCTAAGAAATGTTTATTTCATAGTTTTTATGTTAGCGTTACATTAAAGTTATTAACGTAACGTTTGTAACATTAATGTAACATAACTATTGTTACGTTGCAATATAATTACGTAAATTTTATTACACTTTTTTTACGTTTTTTATAAACACCCTTAAAAACCCTGTTTTAATGCACTTTCTACTAAGTTGACGTTTGTAACGTTATTGTAATATTACAGTCATATAAAGAAACACCCTCATACCTACCTCTATTTTTGTTACAAATTAAAGTGCATATTCAAAGTAATAAGATGGCGCCTATCAAATTTTTACCGACAATTCACGCGAGATAAAATACGATCTTTCCAAGATAAGTTTATATGTTTCCTCTATATAACTATGTATAATAAAAGCAAAGAGGTGGTCATTTTGAAATTAATCGCATTAGATATGGATGGTACGCTACTATCATCTAATCTTGAAATCTCCAAAGAGAATTTACAAGCTATCCAAACTGCAAAAGAGGCTGGTCATATAGTCATGATTTGTTCTGGTCGTGCAAAAGAGGATGCTTTGAAATTATTGGAAGAATATAAACTATCTCTTCCAGTTGGAGCGAGCAATGGGGCAATTGTTTATGTGGATGGAAAAGTAATTAACTCGCGTTGTTTACAAAACGATAAAGTATACAAGCTTGCAAAATTACTAGAATCTGAAGGTTTTCCTTATAAGCTATATACGAATAAAGGAGTTTATTCTCCATATACATGGCAAGATCAAGTCATGCAAGCGTTCGAAGAAAACAAGCATGCACTAGATGTTACACTTGAAGAACTTGAAAGAATTACAGAAAAACAAAAGAAATCAAACTTAATTACTGATTTCCAAAAAATCGAAGATGTTGTAAATAATCCAGAATTAGAAATATCTAAATTCTTCATTTTGACATTTAATGCAGCGCATCGTGCACAGCTATTAAGCATGTTACAAGAAGACACTGATATTTCAGTTACGGCATCAGCTCCTACTAATGTAGAAATTATGGATAAGCATGGTCATAAAGGGAACGGTCTACAAGAAATGGCTGCTTATTTCAATATACCAATTGAAGATACTATTGCAATTGGGGACAACTTTAATGATGTACCAATGTTACAAGTAGCTGGCTTATCAGTTGCAATGGGAAATGCTGAAGAAGATGTAAAAAAACTATGTGATGTCGTAACATTAACAAATAATGAACATGGTGTTGCTCACGCAATCGAGAAATTTGTATTGAAACAAACTTCATCTAGTAAATAAAAAAAGGACTCTTTCAATTTGAAAGGGTCCTTTTCTTTTATACATGATGACAAGCAACAAAATGCTCCTCACCGACATTACGGAATTCTGGTACCGTTTGTTTACAAATATCTGTTGCAAACGGACAACGTGTATGGAAGCGACAACCTGAAGGTGGATTTGCTGGACTTGGAATGTCACCCTCTAGTATAATTCGCTCTCGCTTTACTGTTGGATCTGGTATTGGCACAGCTGATAACAATGCTTTTGTATACGGATGAAGTGGGTTCGTAAATAACTCATCACGCGGCGCCGTTTCCACGATCGTTCCTAAATACATAATCCCGATTTTCGTACATAAATGTTCGACTACGCTTAAATCATGTGAAATGAACAAATAAGATAATCCCTTTTTCTCCTGTAACTCACTAAATAAATTAATGATCTGTGCTTGAATAGATACATCTAGTGCTGCAACAGGTTCGTCAGCTACAATGAATTCTGGATTTAATACCATGGCTCGTGCGATAACGATACGTTGACGTTGTCCACCAGAAAACTCATGAGGGTACCGGTCAATATGATATGGAGCTAAGCCGCATAACTCCAATACTTCTATCACTTTTTCACGAACATTTTCTTTCGTCGCTAGCCCATGAGCCAACATCGGTTCACCAAGCGCTTCTCCAATTCTCATTCTTGGATTTAACGAGCTAAATGGATCTTGGAACACAAGCTGCATATTAGGACGATGTTTTCTCAATTCCTCCTTGGATAGAGAATAAACATCCTTTCCTTTAAACTTCACTTCCCCTTCCGTTTTTTGGACGAGACGTAAAATTGTTTTTCCTATCGTTGTTTTTCCGCTTCCTGATTCGCCAACAAGGCCAAATACTTCACCTTTATTAATAGTAAAGCTTACTCCATCAACTGCTTTTACATGTCCAATTGTTCTACTAAATATGCCGCCTTTAATTGGAAAATATGTTTTTAAGTTTTTTACTTCTAATAATGGTTCACTCATTGTTCCGCACGCTCCTCATATAACCAGCAAGCTACTTTATGATTCTCATCATGGACATTCAGATTGGGCGCTTCTTCTTTACATATTTCCATACAATGCTCACAACGACCGCTAAAGTAGCAAAATTCATCCAAACCAACTAAATTAGGAACTTGCCCTGGAATAGAATATAGTTTATCTATTCGTTTTCCCATCACTGGTTTTGATTTCAACAACCCTTTCGTATACGGGTGTTTCGGATTTTGGAATATTTCTAGTACCGGTGCTTCTTCAATAACCTTCCCGCCATACATAACGACAACGTAATCAGCCATTTCTGCTACAACACCTAAATCATGTGTAATTAATAAAATAGATGTTTTAAATTCTTCTTTTATTTGCCTTAATAAGTCTAATATTTGAGCTTGAATTGTAACATCAAGAGCCGTTGTCGGTTCATCAGCAATTAATAACTTAGGATTACAACTAAGTGCAACAGCAATCATAATACGTTGTAACATCCCGCCGCTTAGTTCATGCGGATAAGAATGGACAATTTCATCTGCACGAGCTATACCAACTTTACGAATTAATTCGATCGCCTTCTTATACGCTTCATTTTTACTAAGTAATTCATGCTCTCTTAACGTTTCTACGATTTGTTCTCCTACAGTGAAGACTGGATTTAGCGATGTCATCGGTTCTTGGAAAATCATCGCAATATCATTCCCTCGTAAACTACGAAGTTCTTTCTCTTTCATTCCTAAAAGACTTTTTCCTTCATATAGAATATCACCGCCTACTACACTGCCCGATTCAGCAATAAGTCCCATAATAGATAAAGCTGTTACACTTTTCCCGCACCCTGATTCACCTACAACACAAACTGTTTCACCTTCTCGAACTGCAAAGCTAACATGGTTTACAGCCTTGACTGTCCCTTCTTCTGTCTGAAAGTGTGTTTGTAAGTCTTTCAGCTCTACTACCGCTTTACTCATACCTTCTCACCTACCGTCTCATCTTTGGATCTAACGCATCACGAAGTGCATCACCAAGTAAATTAATGGATACAACTGTTATAAAAATTGCAAAACCAGGCGGAATCCATAACCACGGACGCTTTTGGAAATCAAGTAATGAGTTAGCTGCGCTAATCATATTCCCCCATGATGGTGTAGGTGGAACGACGCCAAGCCCTAGATAACTTAGTGCAGATTCACTTAAAATAGACCCTGCCACACCCAAAGTTGCTACAACAATAAGCAACGGAAGGACGTTCGGAATTAGATGATGAATAATTTTCCGAGAATCCTTTAATCCTAATACATCTGCCGCTTGCATAAAGGCTTGCTCCCTGAGTGTTAAAATTTGTCCCCTTACAAGACGTGCAAGTCCTGGCCATCCTACTAAACTTAAAATAATCATTACAACATATAAACGGTATTCGGATGGCAATTTCCATTCTGATAAAATTGCTCCCATTATAATAAGTAGCGGTAATCCCGGAATGGACATTAACACATCCGCAACACGCATAATTAAATGATCAACCACCCCTCGATAAAAACCAGCAATTGCTCCTAATAAAGCACCTAGTATAACGGATAGTAGCATCGACGCTAAACCAATTGTTAATGAAATACGTCCTGCTTGCATAAGTCTAGTTAAAATATCTCGTCCCAACTGGTCTGTTCCAAGCCAATGTGACAAGCTAGGTGGTTTATTAATTTGTGTTACTTGTACTTTTCCATCGGCATATGGCGAAAGGATTGGACCGATAAAACTAAATAAAAACATAAATATTAAAACGTATAAACCATACAATGCCATCTTATTTTTCTTAATTTTTTTATACGCTTGGCGCCATGGTGATGATTCGTTTCTCTTTTTCCGTTCTTTCTTTTTCTCTATTATTGGTGTAACAGTCTCCATATCTTTCCCCCCTTACTTCAATCGAATTCTTGGATCAACAAACGCATATACAATGTCTGCTAAGAAATTAGCCATAATTGTTAAACACGAAAGAAACATTGTAAAGGCCATTAATACCGTATAATCACGGAAGTTTAATGCTTCTAATTGAATGCTCCCGATTCCTGGCCAGTTAAAAATTTGTTCAATAATAATAGCTCCTGAAAATAAACCCGGTAATTCAAAAGCGAGTAATGTAATTGCTGGTAAAATTGCATTTTTCAATGCATGTTTATAAATAACGGTTCTTTCTTTTAAGCCTTTTGCACGAGCAGTACGAATATAATCTTGCCTAATAACATCCAACATGCCCGTTCTAAAATATCGTGTTAATGATCCTACACCAAGAAGCGTTAAAATAAACACAGGTAGAATCATATGACGTAATACTTCTAATATGTACGCTACCCCTGTTGAGTTACTTCCAATATCAATCATGCCACCAATGGGTAATAATTTTAAATCAACCGCTAATAATTTAATCAAAAATAATCCGATAAAGAATGATGGAAATGACATTGCTGCAAATACACCAATTGTCACCAATCTATCAAACCAAGAGTGCTGCTTTGTTGCAGAAATAACCCCAATAATAAGAGCAATAATCCAAGTGAAAAATAAAGCTGCAACAGCAACGATAAATGTATTCCAAATAAATTTATTAAGTAATGAAGTTACCGGTTCTTGGTACTGTAAAGAAAATCCAAAATCACCATGTAAAGCATTAGCTAGCCAGTGAAAATACCTTTCAATAATTGGTTTATTTAAGCCGTATAATTCCCTTAGCTCTTGAGCTCTCTCTGGTGTTAACTTCGGATTTGAATCAATATAATCTCCCGGCAAAAGTGCAAATAAGAAAAAAATAATAATAGATGTACCAAACAATGTAGGGATCATTTGAAGGAACCTACGAATGATATATGTTTTCACCTTTTGTCTCCCCAATCCTATTTACTTAAAAATAGAAGAGCATTTTTTCAAAACAGCTACTATTCCTTTGCTGTGTGAAAAAACGTCTTCTATTATTTAGGTCAATCCTTATTGTTCAATAGATAACACTGGTAAGTTGGAACTGATACTATCGTACTTTTCTGGATCAATTCCTTTTATACGTGCATTATGAGCATAAAGTAGTTTACGATAGTTTAATAAAATAACTGGTGGATCATCACTTAGCTCTTTATACAACTCTTTATAAATCGCTTTACGTTTTTCAATATCTGTCGTTCCTATACCTTTTACAATCAAATCATCTACTTTCGGATTATTATAACCCGTATCACTTTTTGGATTAGTTGATAAGTACTCACTTACAACTTCACTTGGATCACTAATTCCTGGTGTTGAAACTGCTGCTAAATCGTAGTCACCTTTTCCTACTTTTGAAAGCATCGTATTAAAGTCCATCAACTCTGGATTTAATTCAACACCAATTTCTTTGTAACTTTCTTTTGCAATCGGAATAAAGATATCATTTGTTTTACCTGTATTTGATGCGTAGTATGTTAATTTTAATTTTTGACCATCTTTTTCACGAACCCCGTCAGAACCTACTTTCCAACCAGCCTCATCCAATAATTTTTTAGCCTTTTCTACGTCGTGCGGATATTTATTAATACCTTCTTCTGTATATGCCCATGAAACTGGAGCAATTGGTACGTTAGCAACAGAGCCATATCCTTGTAAAGCTGTATCCACATACTTCTTACGGTCTAATCCGTAAGTAAGTGCTTGGCGTACCTTTTTATCTTTCAAATACGACTTCTTATTATTTACATAGATATAAGCAATATCACTTGATGATTCAAGATTAATATTTGCAAACTCTAATCCTTTTAATTGGTCTATATTTTCAGGGTTCGCTCTAAATCCACTATAGTCCAGTTCACCTGTTTGGAATAATTGGAATCCAGTATCACCTGATGTGATTTTATAAATAAAGTTTTTAATTTTTGGTTTACCTGCATAATAATTTTCGTTAGCAACAAAGCGTACTTCTTGACCTGGAACATATTTTTCAAATTTATATGGACCCGCTGCAATTGGTTGCCCATATAATGCTTTTAAATAGTCTAAGCTTGTATTTTGTTTATAATCTTTTCCATAATAAGCTTTTGATAGCACTGGGCCACCTAAATTAGTTAGCGCCTGTGAATTAACTTTTTCAGTTGTAATTTTAATTGTCTGTGGATCAACAACTTGAATTCCCTCAATAGAAGTTGCTTTTCCTTCTTTATATTCTTTCCCACCTTTAACAGCATACTGAGCAATATCCAATCCACCTTCATACGCTTTATCATGAAGTAGTGTTAGTGTAAATGCTACGTCATCCGCTGTTAAAGGCGACCCATCACTAAATTTTAAATTTTTACGTAAGTGGAATGTATATGTTAACTGGTCAGCAGAAATATCCCATTTTTCTGCAAGATCCGGAACAGGTTTACTTTGTTTGTCTGTTGTTACTAGTGACGCAAAGATAACAGACGTTACATTTCCATCCCAACCATTATCTTGGAAATACGGAAGGAAAACTCCCCCTGGCTTAGAAATAGCCGTAATAAAAGTATCTTTTCGCTGATTTGCTTTCTCTGGACTTTTCTTTTTATCTGTAGCTGGAATTGATTCAATCTTAGAGTCTTTTAAATCCTGTTTTTTTACCGGTTCTGTAGAAGCTGTATCCTCCTGTCCCCCACAAGCGGATAACACAAGCGAACTACTCAGTAATACCGAAAATACACCAGCCCATTTTTTCGTCTTTGTCTTCATTGTCCCCACCCTAACTTTTTATGATTATACCCTCTGAACTACTTACCTTATGTATGCCTCCCACAGCATATTTATAGCCAATCGGAAAAGTCGGTTTTAATCGTAAAAAAATAGATGTTTTTGAGGGGTAACAATCCTATTCCGACCTTTCCGGTAGACTTTATGGTTATTAGCTTATATCGTCAGTTATATTTTGTCAATTCTTTCTAAATAAATATTTTGATAATTTTTTTCGAAATTATTGTTCTATCTTTAATTTGGGTAAACTTAATAAAATACCGTTATAGTTATCTTCTTGTAACCCTTGAATTCGCGCATTATGTGCGGACACAACTTTGCTATTATTCAAGAAGATTACAGGCGGGTCTTCGCTTAACTCTTGATATAACTTTTTATAGATGTCTTTTCGCTTTTCAATATCCAACGTTTCTAATGCTTGCTTAGCTAATTCATCTACTTTTGGATTATAGTATCCATCATAATTTCGTTTACTTGTTGAAACAAACTCCTCAATCGTTCCACTTGGATCATCAATCATTGGCGTAGATACCATCGCCAAATCATAATCACCTTTTATCACTTTGGAAATCATCGTATTAAAGTCCATATATTCTGGGTTAAACTCTACACCAAGCTTTTTATAATCCTCTTTCATTACTGGAATCATCACATCATTTATTTTACTTGCAGAAGAAGCAAAATAACTTATTTTCAGTTTTTGTCCGTCCTTTTCACGAATTCCATCCGAACCAGCTTTCCATCCAGCCTCATCCAGTAATTTCTTCGCCTTCTCTAAATTATACTCATATTTATTAATGCCCTCTTCTGTATACGCCCAAGAAACTGGCGTAATCGGTACATTAACGAGTGACGCATATCCTTGGAAATACGTATCAATAACCTTTTGACGCTCTAATCCGTAAATAAATGCCTGGCGGACACGTTTATCTTTAAAGTATGGCTTCTTATAATTCATTTTAATGTAGCCGTAAGAGCTTCCTGTATATACATTAATATTAGCAAAACCTAAATCTTTTAATTGCTCAATCGTCTCCGCGTTTGTCGTAAAACCATCATAATCTACTTCCCCGGCTTGAAATTGTTGTAGCTTCGTATCACCTTTTGTAATTTTATAAATAAAGTGCTCAATCTTCGGCTTTCCTTCAAAATAATTTTCATTTGCTACAAATCGAACTTCTTGTCCTGGAATATATTTATCTAACTTATAAGCACCGGCTCCCATTGGCTTACCATATAAATCTTTTAAATATTCTAAATGACCTTGCTTATACTCTTTACCGTAATACGCCTTTGAAATTACTTCTCCGCCAATTAACGATAATGTTTGGGCATTTACCTTTTCAGTTGTAATTATAATTGTTTTCGGATCAACGACCTGTATTCCCTCAATAGATGTTGCTTTTCCTTCTTTATATGCTTGCCCACCTTTTATTGCTGTTTGGCTTATATCAGTCGCACCACTATAAGTTGGATCGTGTAATAGCGTTAATGTAAATGCTACATCATCTGCCGTTAACGGTGAACCATCACTAAATTTCACATCATCTTTCAAATGGAACGTATATGTAAGCTGATCCTCCGCAATATCCCACTTCTTCGCCAAAATAGGAATTGGTTTTCCTTCCTTATCGAGTCCAACAAGAGGTGCAAAGATCGCTTGCGTTATATTACCATCCCATCCATTCTCCATAAAGTGCGGAAGGAATATCCCTCCAGGACTCGGCATGCCAACTACGAAAGTATCTTTTCTTTCTTTTACTTTTGTAGGACTTTTTGCTTTGTCGCTTGCTTTAATAAATTCATCTTTTACTTTTGGTACGTTCCCAGCTTCATTTGTACTTGCTTCCTCTTGACCACATCCGGCTAGTAATACTGAAACACTAAAAAACGCAGCAAGTACTCCTTTAAAAGCATTTTTCATCGTTCAATCACCTTTGCTCTCCTAATGTTTAATAATGTAGAAACATGGACCCCCTCTCTGTAACTATCTTTATTTTTCCTATAAAAATAGTATGAATTATTTTCAAGATTATTCCTTTCCTTAAAACATGTCAATCATTCCCTTTTATTTCGTATGAAAAAAATTAAAAATCCACTTCTATTTGTTCCGTATGAAACATAGAATATTAATAACCAATTACCAAAAAGGGGGCGAAAACATGGACAACCTATTCCAATACGTCCTGCACTACGTATTATTAACAATTATGATAGTCGGGGCTCTATTACTATTCCCATTCTTCCCAAAGTTCGTCCTCTTTTTAGCTTTTTTTATTATGCTCGGGATCGCTATTATCATTTCAACAAGAGAAGATACGACACAAAAAGAAAACAGAGTTCAGCGTGTAAAGCTGTAACTCTGTTTTTTTATTTTCAATCTTAAATCGACGTTTCACATACTTATGTCTCGGGAAATAATTAATCAATCCAAAAATCTCCTAATACCATTTATGTTTTACAATCTATGCAAATTACGGAACAAAGATTTATCAAATTTACTGTTTCACGTGAAACACAATTTTTATTTTTCTCTTAAAGTAAAATATCAGTATAAAAAAGCGAATTCCCTTCAGCAAAACTGAAAGGAATTCGCTTGCTACTTTTTACTCCACGATATTCTCTAACTCATTATATAACTCCGCTCGTAACAACTCTTTCTTCGCTTTTTCCTCATACAATTGTTCAAGCACTTCAACATCAACTACATGTTCCATCTTACACTCAAGCGTATATATATCTTCTTCTACATGCATTAACCCTGTTTCGATCTCCTCAACATTCCTAACTTCTTTCTTTTTTATAGGAGCTGTTTCAATCCTTTTTCTTCCTTGGCGTTGCTGCTTTATTACTTGTGTCTCGAGTCTTTCTTCCCACTTTTGACGCGCCCATGCGTAGTTCCCTGCAAACTCAAATAATTTACGCTCATCAATCCAATACGTCTTTTCAAATAACTTATTTAAAAAATAACGATCATGTGAAACAGCTAAAATCGTTCCATTATATTGTTCAAGAGCTTCCTCTAAAACTTCCCTTGATTCAATGTCGAGATGGTTTGTCGGCTCATCTAAAATTAAAAAATTGATATCTTGATACATAAGTTGCGCAAGCCTTAATCTCATTTTTTCTCCACCGCTCAGTTGTGTTACTTTCTTAAACACCGCTGGACCATAAAATAAAAACTTAGCTAATATATGTCTCGCTTCTCCTTCTGTTACAGCTACATATTCCCTGAAAGCTTCTAATACATTACTCTTCATATTTCCGTACGCATGCTGTGATAAATAACCGATTTTCACACTACTACCAATTCGAATTTCTCCAGCGTCTGGTTCTATTTCTTCTAATAATAACTTTAGTAGCGTTGTCTTTCCTGTACCATTACGACCGACGATAGCCGCACGCTCTTGAAAACGAACATGTAAATTCGCTTCGTTAAATAAAGGATGGCCAGCAAATCCTTTACTCACTTCTTTCATTACAACAACATCTTTTCCACTTCTCTCTTGCCCTTCAAACTGAAGTCCCATTTGTTTTCGTTCTAAAATAGGTTTCTTTAATTTCTCCATACGTTCCAGTGCACGTTCCATACTTCTCGCTCTCTTATGCAATCCTTCATTCGGAGGATTCGCCTGATTTGCCCATTCACGCAGTCGCTTAATTGCTTCTTTCATTTTCTTTATTTTCTTTTGCTGTTCTTGATAAGCCTGGAACTCCTGAAGCAAACGTTCTTCCTTTTCCTCAACAAACTGAGAATAGTTTGTATGATACACGTGAATCTCTCCATCCTCTAAATCAAAAATCTTCGTTACAACTTCATCAAGGAAATAGCGATCATGTGAAATGACCATAACCGTTCCATTGTATTCTTTTAAAAATTGCTCTAACCATTCGACTGCAAATAAATCCAAATGATTTGTCGGTTCATCTAATAAAAGTAAATCTGGTTTCTGCAATAGCATGTATGCAAGGCTTACTTTTGTTTGCTCCCCACCACTTAACTTCAGAAAGGATCGAGGGAATAGTTCTGTCACCTGTAGACCATTTGCTACCTTCATCAAATTCGCTTCAATTTCATAACCACCAAGGAACGCAAACTTTTCTTGGATTACTCCGTATCTCTCCATTAATTTTTGTAAAGCAGACGGTTCTCGTTCTTCCGCCATATTTTTTTCTAAAGTATGCATTTCTCTTTCTAATTCCTTTTCTGCTTTAAAAGCAGAACTCAATACATCATATACAGTCATACCCTCATCAAATTTCGGAATTTGTGCCACATGACCAATACGTGTACCTTTCTTCATATGAATGGCTCCTGCATCCAAACTTTCCATTCCAGTTAGAAGCTGAAAGATTGTTGTCTTCCCACTACCGTTACGACCAACTAATCCAACACGTTCACCGTTCTTTATTTCAAGCGATATATTTTCAAATATGATGTTTCCACCAAAAGATTTCGTTATATTATTTACACTACAAATTGTCATTTTCCGTACTCCTTTCAATATAAAAAACCATGGGAAAGAAACATTCCCCATGGTTTTCGACATAGAAAAAGGAAGCTAAATAGCTCCCTTTTCACACGTTTATTAAAAATGGGTGAAGAGATTTCTATCGTTCAATAGCTACTATGCAATTGTTAAAAAAGGACAGACGTATCCCGTTAACAACTACATCATGAAAAATCGCACGACAAAAATAGATATATTCTAAAAATTTGGCACGTGCAGCTAAAGAACGTTTCATCTCATTCACCTCTTTCGTACGGAATTTAATACTTACTTCTTTATTATACTTTCCCATTTCATGTTTGAATAGTCATTTTTCTGAAAATAATGAAGATAGACTAAACATTTCAATAAGTGACATCAAATCTTACAAGACTGTTATGTTCACGTAATGGAAAGCGATAGTACGAAAAGATGCCTCCCTATACAATAAAGATGTAAACAAGAGAGACAACAAAAGGAGGAAACAATCATGATGAAAGAAATCGTAAAAGCAATCTTTGAAGTATTAGTGAACGGACAAGCAGTTGTAAAAGAACTAAACGAACTATAAAAAGGAGTGAAGGAACATGATGAATATGGTAAAAATGATTTTACATGCTCTAGTTGACGCAAAAGCGGTTAGCCAAGAATTAAACCAACAATAAAAAAGGGGTAAATGAATATGAAGAAAGCCATTATTATAATCGCAAGTACAGCAATTGCCTTATACACAATAAAAAATAGAAAAAAGAAACATAATAAAAATGATTTATATTATCCATACACATTATTAAAGAAAAAATAAAAGACAAGGTACCCTGTTGTAATGAGGATATCTTGTCTTTTATTTTTCCTATTCCTTTTAAAGGATTTCCCTCTCTCTTTCCCGAATGTATTAAGCGGGATTTTTACACATATTTTAAAGGGGCATACATACAAATGGATACACAACAACTATACTTTTTAAACGATATTGGCAAACAAAAACCAGAAAGCATTCGGAATAGAAGCGCCACATGTCCTTTTTGTGACAGAGAAAATTTAACGAATATTTTAGCAACTGAGGGCTCAATTATTTGGCTAAAAAACAAATTCCCTACATTAAAAGATACATTTCAAACGGTGCTAATCGAAACAGATAATTGTGAAGACCATATTGCGACATATACAGAAGAACATATGAAATCGCTAATTCGTTTCTCCATTAAATATTGGTTAGACTTACAGAAAAATGAAGAATTTACATCTGTGATTTTATACAAAAATCACGGTCCATTCTCAGGCGGGAGTTTGCATCATGCACACATGCAGATTATCGGAATGAAATATGTAGACTATCTCGATAACGTAGAAACGGAGAACTTCCAAGGGGTCATTGTACAAAAAAACGAACACATTGAACTCAACATTTCAGATCGTCCTATTATCGGTTTTACTGAATTTAATATCATTATTGAAGATGTTAGATGCATAGATGAACTGGCAAATTATATTCAACAAACTGTACGTTACATACTGACAGATTTCCATAAAGGATGTAGTAGTTATAACTTATTTTTCTATCACTTAAACGGAAAAATCATTTGTAAAGTTGTTCCTAGGTTTGTCGTTTCACCATTATATGTAGGATATAAAATACCGCAAGTTTCTACAAAACTAGAAGACGTGAAAATACAACTAGCGGCGTATTTCACAAAACAAGACGACGCAATTAACCACAAAAAATAGAGTAGGTATCAAAAACCTACTCTTTTATTACACCTTTATTTCGATAGTACACATCTTCTAATCCGACGTTATACTTCATGTTATTATCCGTCCACTCTGGCCCCAGATTACCTGGCCATCCAGATGTATTTGCTACATATTTTAGTAATGCAAAATCCGTCAAACCTTTTTGCACCCCGCGCTTATACCCTTTCATTAAATGCGGCATTGCAATTTGCGCATTTGTGCGCGGATCTTTCAACTCTTCATCAGTTAAATGATCTGGTGCAAGCCCACCGCCACGGTGCAATTGAAACAATCCGAATGAAGTTCCGTTATCTCCAACACTTCTTGGATTTAACCGGCTTTCATGTTCGGCAATTGTAAGAGGTATCCATTCCGGAAGATTGACTTTCTTTGCTTCCTCTATAATAATTTGTTTCATTTGTTTTGCTTCTTCTGAGTCAACATAGCTTGTCTCATTCACTAACTTGCCCATTCCTTCAGACTTTCCTTGGAAATATAAGTACACCCCAAGAACAACTAAAAATCCTACAAAGAATTTCTTCACTACCACTACCTCTTTCTCCGCTGAAATTTGTCCCCTTTCAGCCTTCTTCCCTTTACAATTACCCACATTCTATCATTCTCTTACCCTTTTATCATAGCAAATAACTATATATATTATCATCATGCTTTAGACCGATTTTGTGAAAAAATAGCTGGTAAATACGTACAAAAATGTAACTTTCATAGACTACAACGTATTTCTTGTATATAATTGTAAATTGAACTCTACATATTAGAATAGGAGCAGACCAAATGAAAAAGTGCATAATACTCTTGTTCAGCATTTTACTACTTATCCCTATCCACACCTCTGCACAAACATCATCAAAACCAAAAGTACTTGTTTTATACAGTACACAAGACGATAAAATTACAAATAATATTCAAATCCTTAATACCCAATTAGGACATTTTACAAACGATATCACTACGAAAAGTTTAAAAAAGGCTAATGAAATTACTAATTCATCTTCTTATACACATATTGTTTATATCGGTGAACAAAAAGAAGAGTTTCCTATTGAAACAAAGAAACTTCTAGAAAATTTCTCAGGCCCAATATTAGTTTTAGGACAAAATGTTGAACAATTATCTAATCGCTTTTCTTTCATTACCCTAAAGGCTGATGATATACGAGTTAATAAAATCGAATATCCAAGTCATAAACTAAAAAACACTTTAGAAGAGGAACGATTGATTCAATCTTTTGATACAAACGGAACTGTTCTTGCTAACGCTTTAAGCTCAAATAGCAAGAGCCCACTAATCGTTCAGCATGAAACATCTTACTACGTTGCAACGCCAAATCTCTTTGACTGGATGTCTCATTACGTCGGTGAAATGTTATTTTCTTACTTTGGACAAAAGCCAACGACAAATAAAGTAGAAGCTTATTTACGTCTTGAGGACGTTCATCCAGCCGCAGATACAAATCAATTAAAAGAAATTGCTGAATTACTAAAAGAGAAAAAAATCCCTTACATGATTACGGTCATCCCAGTATATAAAGATCCTGATACAGGAAAGACAATACATTTAAAAGATAAACCTGAACTAGTCGACCTTTTACGCTCTATGCAAGATGATGGCGCAGCAATTATTATGCATGGTTATACGCACCAATTTTATGACAGTGAAACTGGGGAAGGTTTTGAATTTTGGGACGTAAAAACAAATCAACCGATTCGTCAACCGAATCATGAACAACCAAAAACAAAAGATGACTTTCCTAATATAGAAGCATATAATGCATACGTAAAAAAAGGGGAAGAATTTGAAGAAAAATATACAACTGAGCATATTGAAAAGGGCATTCAAGAACTTGTAGATGCCAAACTATATCCTGTCGCATTTGAAGCACCTCATTACACGATGTCTCAAAAAGGGTATGAAATATTATCAAGGTACTTTTCAACTTATGTAGGACAACTACAGTTAAGTGATACAACTTGGAAATCGATGCACTCACCATTTTATACAAGTACCCCATCATTTTTACACGGGATGAAATTAATGCCTGAAACAGTCGGTTTTATTGAAGAAGATAAGCCACATGCTATTGCTAAAATGAAAGAACGTGCTGTATCTGTTGCTAAATTATCCGATGGAGTTATTGGTGCATTCTATCATCCTTACTTAGGTGTGAAACCATTAAAAGAAGTATTAAAGGATCTAGAAAGCATTCCAAATATAGAATGGATTGATTTACAAAAAGAAACAAATGAAGTGAAAATGAAAGATATTCATATTACTACTAATAAAGACGGTATTCACGTTAAAAAACCAACAAGCGCAAGCGACGTAATGGATTATGTAAAACAATATGGATTCTTCCTTATACTTGGCTTCTTCATCATTGTGTTTCTATTGTTATTAAGACGTGCGAAAAAATTAGAATCCTAATATAAAACCACCAAGCAAAATGCTTGGTGGTTTTTTTAACTTAAACCAAAACGTGGCATGTTATTAATAACCCATTGATTATTTTCATAACTTCCTTCATCAAATTAAACACATCATAAATTATAGAAAATATTAGAAAAAATATCCATAACAAAAAGGATAAGAGTAACTCTCCTATCCTTTCAATTAAAGTGAAACTTTAATCAGTGGAAGTCTTACCACCCATTAATACGGGGTAAAATTGAATCGTATTTTCATATATTGTTTCTGCAACCTTATCAATAGATATGTTTTTTATAACACTAATTTCCTTTAATACCTCTCGAATCATCCTCGGATGCGTCATAACATCCTCGTGAAATTCCCACGGTCCATCTGTTTCTACCATCATATATTCAAGTGGATAATACGAAACAATTTTTCTAACTTTCTCCTTATGTAAAATATCTGGCGTGATAGAAATATAATAACCGTTCCTCATCATCCGTTTCATTGTTGTTTCACTTCCTTTAAACCAATGAAAATGTGCACGTGAAACTTTATATTTCTCCAGTAAATCACATACAATATCCGCATCTTCATACACTGCATGCAATATAATTGGTAAATCATACTGACTAGCTAGTTCGACAAACTGTTGCAACACTGATATATATGAATCGACAGCAATGCGCTCATCTTCTTTTCTTAAATAATACGGCAAGCCTACTTCACCAATCGCTACTATATCCTCTACATGATCTTCAATTAATTTATAAATTTGCTCACATTCTTCTTTATGAATCGGTTGCTCCGGATGAAAACCTATTGCTGGATGTACAAAAGGATATCGCTTTGCTAAAGATAAAGTTTCTTTACATGATTGATAATTCATAGATACCGCAATAAGCCCCTTTATCTCTTTACTATTTTTCACATCTTTAAGTAATCTATTTTTTTCTTCATCTTTATATTGATCCACATGTATATGACTATCAATCCATTTCATCTTTATTCCTCCATAAAAAAAAACAAGAAAGGAATCCCCTTCTTGTTTTATCATCTATATTATTTAACAATTAAATTTGTTATGATATCAAATAATCCAATACATACTATGGCAACAGTAAAGTAGCTACAGAAATCTTTAATTGGAAACTTCACTACTTCTTCTTTAAACATCCCATTCTTCTCCCTTCTTACTATATCCCTAATTATTTTTATCTACTTGTATCTATTATGCAAAAAATATGACAATTTTACTATCGAATTAACTTACGTAAACCTTACAATGTTGTAAGGTTTAAAAAAAGGGCCTCATCTACATACAGATGAGGGCTATTAAAAAGTAGTTGGTTTTTCATTCTTCATTAACATGACAAACAGAAAGTAATACAGTGACTTTCTAATTACACTATATGAAATTCACTAGCTTTTAACCATCGAATTACATTACAGAAGGCTTACATGTTTGTAAGCTGTGTGTAATGTAATTCGATAGTTTCTCTTACCTACATCTCGTACAATAAAGTTAGAAAGTAAGCCAAATAAGAAGAACACTCACATAACCAAATTACATTGCTAGTAGCCTACTCTTCTTATACCTTTCACTCATGCTACTACAATGTACCCCCTTCCCCTTTATATAATAAAAAGAGCCTTAGCCCATATGGGCTAAGGCTCTTTCATGAACTCCAAAATACCCCTACCTAGTATTTTTATTTTCGACAAAAAATAGGTGGGGGTATAATCCGCTATCTCATCGCTAAAAGTTTACTCTTCGCATTAATAGGAATATTTACAGCTTCAATTTCTTCAATCGCCTCGCCATAGCGTCCTTTTGCGTACACCTTTAATGCTTCATCTCTCTTTAACATATGCTTAACAGTCTTCTTTATTTTTTGTTCTCTTCCACGTTCGTCAAATGCAATAAATTCATATTCATACCACTCATCACCAATAGGCTGACCAATTGTATTCACAACCGTATAATATTCTTTCGTCTTATAAAGTGGATTATATTTATCAATAACCGGTCCAAGTTTCGTAGGCAGTAACATTACTACTATCACTATCATCGCTATTATAGTAGTGATCATTTTTTTCTTCATAATCAATTTTCCTCCTCTGCAGGATATATATACATCCATTTTAAAAAGAAGGAATAAAATCTACTATTGAATCTCATTACATTACACTTACATTTTTGTAAGAATTAAAAAAGGCGAACGAATTTACTCGTTCACCTTTTAACTCGCTTTAAAACCACCACCAAGTACATCACGTACATCATGGATAACAACGAAAGCATCTTCATCTACTCGACTAATAACTTGCTTTAACTTAACAAGCTCTTGTTTATTAATAACAACATATAAAACTTCTTTATTTTTACCAGTATATCCGCCGCGTCCTTCTAATACAGTGACACCGCGTGTCATGTTTTTCGTAATAGTTTCACGTATTAAATCTGGTTGATTTGAAATGATTGTAACAGCTGTTTTTGTATCCATTCCTTCTACAATGAAATCAATCACTTTCGCTCCGATGAATACTGCAACAAGTGTGTACATTGCTTTTTCTTGTCCTATTATAAATACAGAGCCAGCAATTACAACAATATCAATAATAAGTACGCCTTTACCAACGCTCCACCCTAAATATTGATTTGCTAACTGAGCTAAAATTGCCGATCCTCCTGATGTACCTCCAGCTTTGAACATACAGCCTAATCCGACACCGACAAATAAGCCAGCGAATAGAGCCGCTAATAACGTATCACTATTTACATGATACTCAATATGTTCCGTAACATATAAAAACAAGGATGTTTCTACAATCCCTAAAATTGTATAAACCATCGTTTTCTTATCAAAAAATTTATAACCAATAGCTAGTAAGATTGCATTTATAGCAAAGTTCACAATCCCCGGCGACCAATCAAATAAATAGTACGTAACAACCGTTACACCAATAATTCCACCTTCCGATAAACGGTTTGGAATTGCAAAGTAATTAATACCAATTGCGAATAATAATGAACCAATTGTAATTAGTGTTATTTCCTTTATACGTTGATTAACCATAGTTCATACCTCCCCCCATTTGACATTGTATCACTATCTCCCAGAGGTTTAGAAGTTGTTTTTATTGCGCATTTTTACTCTTAAAGATCGAGATATTATGTTTAAACAAAGGGGTGATTAATTATTCATATTCGCTCTAACTGTACGGACAAATCGCTCCACATTCCCCTTCTGAATATACTTAGCTCGAATGGTTTCATGATTACAAGTACATTCGAAATGCGGACGAAAATCTATGCTATCTATATGCAAATATGAATACTCTTTAAATGTTGCAGGATAGTATGGAAATTTTCCGTAAAAGAGGAGACGTCTAGTAGTAGCAGCAAAAATCCCTTGTTGATACGATAGCGTAAAATTATCCTTCTCAAATATTCCTACTACAAAAGCCAAAATTTTTTCATCATCCTCTATATGCTTTTTCATACTCAATAAAAGTTCATTCATGCATATCCCTCCAAATACTATTCTCGAAAAGAATCCATGGATTATTACAGACCGGTTTAATTCCTTTATAAAGTATGAAACGCGTTTCCTGTCAAAGATATTTCAAAAAAAATAATCCGTTATGCAAGTTACACATAACGGATTAAAACTAAACAGTAGAGCGTTCCACAAGTTCGTATGGAATTTCCACCTTCTCTTGTTTAGAACTTTCATCACTTATTTGTCTATAAAACATTTCAAAGGCCTTTTTACCTATTTCCTTTAAATTTTGATCAATGGTTGTAAGTTGTAACACTTGCGAAATAGGTTGATTATCAAAGCCAATAATCGCTAAATCCTTAGGAACTTGAATACCTAATTTTTCAGCTTCTGTCATCACCCCAATCGCAACTTCATCTCCTGCTACTATTAATGCTTCAGGAAGATGCTGCATCCCCTTTAGTTTATGAGCCACTCTCACACCATCTTCTAATGTAAAACATTCTGTGAAAATCCATTCTTCATTAACTTCTTCATCTATAGATTGCAATTGCTGTTTGTAAACATCAAAACGCTTTTGACTACTCGGTCCTAATTTCCTTCCCGTGCAATAACCAATTTTTTTATAACTTTTCTCAATCAAATAATCCATTCCTAATTGAAAAGCTGCTGAATGATTCGTATATACACTCGAGATATTTGAAATATCATTATCTTCACAAGCAACAATTGCCCCATAGGAAGCATATGGCTCTATCGTTTCCCAATCATTCGCACGAGAACAAATAATGAGACCATCCAATTGTTTTGTTTTTAACATATGTAAACTTTTCATTTCTTCTTTTTTATTATAATTCGTTTGGCAAAGTAGCACTCTGTAATTATGAGCTAACGCCACCTCCATCATCCCGCCCACCATCGCGTCAAAACACGGATGATTAATATACGGTAAAATCACACCAACAATATTCGTCTTCCCTTTTGATAAATGAACAGCATTTGCGTTTTGCGAGTAATTCAACTTCTCAACTATCTCTATAACCGCTTTCCTTTTTTCTTCACTTACATATGGATGATCATTCAATACTCTCGAAACAGTCGTAACTGAAACTCCCGCCATCTTTGCAATATCTTTAATATTAGCCATACACTCACCTCTACTTTTAACTTAATAAATCCTATAAACATATGTCAAATCTTCTTATCATTACACCTTCATTCGTTTTTCTTACAAAAGTGTAATTTTCCTGTAAGCTAATTCGATAGTGACTCCCCGCAATATTTCATACAATTAAGTCAGAAACAAGGCAACAACTATTCGAAAAGGAGCAGATTCATATGATGAACAAAATGAAATCAAACAATTTTTTAAATACAATGGGCATGGTATTTTCTGCTCTAATCGATGCTAAAGCTGTTGCTTCTACATTAAACAAGTAAGGAGAATTCATTATGAACAATATCACTTTTAACAAATTAGATTTTTTAGGACTAGCTAGCGGATCAGTTCTTCTTACTGCTTTTATTTACGCCGCTACGCTTGTATAAATTTCGTGTCCCCTTTCCCCTTTATTATAAATAGTAATAGAAAAGACGACCGTCTATGCCCGGTCGTCTTTTCTTATTTTTGATTTGATTGCAAAGTTTCCTTTAGCTCATCAAACTTCTCATTTAATTGATCTGTCATCATTTTCATCGCTATTTTTCGATCTATTTTTTCTTCAGCATCAATTTGAATTGGATCTCCAAAAATCAATTGCGCCTTTTTCCCTTTTATTAATTCTTTTACACTCGATGGACCAACATAAGCTGCCGGTACTAACGGGACATTAGAACGTAGCGCAATCGTAACAGCCCCAGCTTTTAATGAAACATCTTCTGTTGATCGTGTCCCACTCGGAAAAATCCCTACTACTTTCCCTTCTTTTAATAGGCGTGACGGAATTTTGAGTGTACTCGGTCCTGGATTCGCACGATCTACAGGGAATGCATTCACATTTTTAAAGAACCAGTTTTTGAATTTCCCTTCAAATAATTCTTTTTTAGCCATGTAATGAATTTGGGTCGGATACATCCCTGTAGCTAACATTAATACATCCATAAAACTTGTATGTGTACATGCAACAACATATGGGCCACCTTCTGGTAACTTTTCTCTTCCTTGCACTTCTACTTTCCCAGCTGTTTTAAATATATATTTCAACAAAAATGTAATTGGTTTATACATTTGTTTCGTTCCTTTCTGAACATCCGAATTATAATCATTCTCTTACAACAATTATAACACTAAGTTTTAGGAGTTGGTAATAAAATTGAGTATTAATTGTTACATTTCAATTCTTACAAAAGTGTAATTTTCTTGTAAGCTAATTCGATAGTTACTTCTTGCAATATTTCATACAATTAAGTCAGAAAGAAACAACAACTATTCGAAAAGGAGTGGATTCATATGATGAACAAAATGAAATCAAACAATTTTTTAAATACAGTGAGCATGGTATTTTCCACTCTAATCGATGCTAAAGCTGTTGCTTCTACATTAAACAAGTAAGGAGAATTCATCATGAACAATATCACTTTTAACAAATTAGATTTTTTAGGATTAGCTAGCGGCTCCCTTCTTCTTACTGCGTTTATTTACGCTGCTACGCTTGTATAACTTTGTGTCCCCTTTCCCCTTTATATAGAAAAAGACGACCGTCTATGCCCGGTCGTCTTTTTAAATGTTTCTTTCTTTTAACTCTTTTAAAAGCTGTATCATTTCAGCTTGTTGTTTTATCTTCTTACGACCATTTCGGTTAATTGCTGCAAGCTCACAAGCAACTCCGACAGCAAAGAAAAACAATACACTTTCTAACATGTGAAATCCTCCAATTGCCTATTAAACAGCTTGGCGTAATTGCTCTTCTTGTAAAACCTTCTTATTTATATTCTCTTCTTTTCTCTGACAAACGTTATTGCGAATAAGTGCTGCAATAACAAGTAAAGTTCCTACAATATCAAACATCGTTATTTGATATCCTTGCATCATCATAATAATTAAAGTCGTAATCGGTACAAAGTTAATAAATAAAATCCCATTAATAGATGATAAAATTTTCACACCGTAGTTCCAAGCGAGTAATGCTACGATTCCCGGTAATGTCATCATAAATAACAAATCATATTTCACAATAGAAATCGTTTCCATACTAGGAACTGAAATATATCCAAGTGCCGTTATAATTACCGTTATAATTCCTGTAACAGTCGTACCGAATACACAAGTCAATGTAGAATAACGTAATGTTGACCAATCGCTACACGTTTGACCACCCATCGTATAAATAACCCAACCTACAACCCCAACAAATATACATGCTAGTGAAAATATGTTATCTTTCAACGTTAAAAAGAAACTCATATCACCTTTTGTAATAACAAATACAGCTCCTACAAAAGCAATAATCATACTCGTTATCATATATTTTTTCGGTTTTACATGCTTATATCCCCATAGAATACAAATCGAAATCATCGGCATCAGTGCTTCCATAATAGAGGCTACCATCACGCCTGATTTTCCCATTAACATTTGACCTAAAAATATAAGTACATTATATACAGTAAACGCCATCGTTCCGAAAAAGACGAGTAACTTTCCTCTTCCCTCTAAACGAAATGCCTGCTTTCCTTCTTTCGCTAACAATAATACAATCAGTACGATTGCCACCGCTCCATAGCGAATAAGCGAAAAATAAAACGGATCTATGTATTCTAGCGCATGATCAGCAACTGGAAACATTGCTCCCCATGACATACTTGCAATTAAACACGCTAAAGCCCCTATTATCATTTGACCTTTTCTCAACACAATTCCCCCGCTTCTTTCTATTTGCACAAAGAGAATTGTAAAAGAAAAAATATATCACGTAAAATGATTCAAAATGATGTTAACTATCACTTATAATGATAGTTAACATCAAGGAGGATCATACTATGGAATTAAGAGACTTACAAATCTTCCAAAGCGTTGCCGACCGCGGTAGTGTAAGCGGTGCAGCAAAGGAATTAAATTACGTACAATCAAATGTAACTGCACGTATTAAACAACTGGAAAACGAGCTAAAAACACCACTCTTTTATCGTCATAAACGAGGTATGACTTTAACAGCTGAAGGAAGAAAAATGCTCGTTTATGTTAATAAAATTTTGCAAGATGTTGACGAGCTAAAACAAGTATTTTTAGATAGTGAAACACCGTCTGGTATTTTAAAAATTGGCACAGTCGAAACAGTAAGTACATTACCTACCATTTTATCTTCTTACTATAAAAGCTATCCGAATGTCGATTTATCATTACAAGCGGGTTTAACAGAAGAATTGATTAGAGAAGTACTTGATCATCAATTAGATGGCGCCTTTATATCAGGGCCTATTAAACATCCACTAATTGAACAATACGATGTTAGTACAGAAAAATTAATGCTTGTAACACAAAATAAAGCTTTTCATATAGAAGAATTTACAACAACGCCCCTACTCGTTTTTAACCAAGGATGTGGATACCGTTCCAAACTAGAACGATGGCTTAAAGATGAAGGCCTACTCCCAAAAAGAATTATGGAATTTAATATATTAGAGACGATATTAAACAGTGTTGCACTCGGCCTTGGAATTACACTCGTACCACAGTCTGCTGTCCACCATCTTTCTAAAGCAGGTAAGGTACATTGTCATGCAATTCCTGAAAAATACGGTAGTATTTCAACGGTTTTCATACGCCGTAAAGATAGCTACATGACGAATTCAATGCGCAGCTTCTTAAAAACAATTGAAGAGCATCATCATATCAATATGCTTTAACGGACATTCTTACACGAATGTCTTTTTTTCTTACAAAAATGTAAGTCTCCCGTAAGCTAATTCGATAGTTGCAGGCGATCATATTTCCTATAATTAAGACATAAAGCAGGGCAACAACAATTCGAAAAGGAGCGGATACGCATGATGAACAAAACGAAATCAAACAAATTTTTCAATACAATGGGCATGGTGCTATCCGCGCTTGTCGATGCAAAAGCCGTTGCAACTACATTAAACAAATAAGGAGAGATTATAATGAACAACATTACTTTCAACAAATCAGACTTTATCGGACTTGCAAGTGGAGCTACTCTTCTTACAGCTTTCATTTACACACTTGCTCAAAGTCTTGTTTAACACTTTGTTTCCCCAAACCCCTTTATATATAGAAAAAGCTGCTTGTCTTATAGACAAGCAGCTTTTTAGTTTGTTTCATATATAATTTGACCTGTTTTCGTCATATCGTATCCGCCAATTGCTTTTAATTCATTATGAAATTCTTCCGATTGCAGAATGTCTTTCACGGCTTCAATCAACTCTTCATTTTCTTTATTCTTCAAAATCACCAAATCATACTGTTCTTTCATGATTGGAATAAAATCTACATTTACAATTTGCGAAAACTTTTCTGATCCTACTCCCACATCAGCTTTTCCATTTGCGACTTGCGTGGCAACACCAAGATGATTCGATTCTTCCCATTCATATCCACTAATACGTTCTTTATTTAACTTTTGAATGCGCAATTGTTCATCGACTAACACCCTAATACCAGAACCTTTTTCTCGATTTACAAATCGTATAGATGATTGAGATAAATCAGCCCATGTTTTTATATTTTTAGGGTTTCCCTTTTGCACATAAAACCCAACGTTCCTTGCTAATAAATTAATCATAGTACATGGTTGTCCAACTAAAATACGTTTTACGTAAGGAACATTATATGTACCCGTTTCTCCATCAAACAAATGAAGACTAACGATACTTCCTTCTCCTTGATACATTTTTATTAAACTCGTTAAACTACCTTGATATGCCCTTAATACATTTGAACCTATCAGGCGATTTTCTATACGTTTTGCCAACATATCTAACGTTAGTTCTTGTCCACTAATAATACATGTATCCAAGCCTCTACTATCTTCGCTCTTTACAGGAGTACCTTGTATTTTCCCTGTTTTCATTTGCTTTATATATTGTTCTAAATCCGTTGCATCAATGCGCATCTGTCTACCGATTCTATAAGAAGGCAGTTCTCCTTTTTTAATTAGATCGTATACAGTTAATTTTGATACTTTTAATCGCTTCGCTACTTCTTCCGTTGTGTAGGAATGATGATCCATAGACGATTCCTCACTTTCTTCCTTCATTGTAACAAAGAAAAGAATTTTTCTCCTATATTTTAAAAACAACTACATCGTTCAAATTATATTCAATTATAACTAGTTATAATTAGTTATAATTAGTTATAATTGAATATGTCAAAACGAAAGGGGATTTTTTTATGAACAAGTTTACATTACGATCCATCGGAGCACTTATACTCTCTTTTCTTCTTATATTTAGTGCTGCATGTACAAGCGGTGAAAAGAAAGAAAAATCAACTGCTAAAGAAGGAAAAACAGTAGAACTGACTATATCAGCTGCTGCAAGCTTACAAGATGCACTAAAAGAAATTGAAACAAAATATAAAGAAAAAGAACCTAATATTAAACTTTCTTTTAACTTCGGTGCTTCTGGTGCACTTCAACAACAAATTGAGCAAGGTGCACCTGCTGATTTATTCTTCTCAGCAGCCGAAGATAAATTCCAAACCCTTGTTAAAAAAGGATTTATTAATGAAAAAGAAGGGAAAAATCTTCTTGGAAATGAACTCGTTCTAGTCGTCCCAAAGGATAGTTCTCTTACAAAAATTCAAGATTTAAAAGATGAAAAAATTAAGAAGATCGCACTTGGTACACCTGAATCAGTACCTGCTGGAAAATACGCAAAGGCTTCTCTCACACATGAAAATCTATGGAATGATATTCAAAATAAAATCGTATTTACAAAAGATGTTCGCCAAGTGTTAACGTATGTAGAAACAGGTAATGTCGATGCTGGTATTGTATACAAAACAGATGCTCTTATTTCAAACAAAGTAAAAATTGGTGAGACAGCAGCAGCTACTTCGCATGAGCCAATTCACTATCCTTTAGGTGTTATAAAAGAATCTAAGCACAAGAAAGAGGCGACCTCATTTTATGAGTATTTGCAGTCAAAAGATGCACAATCTATCTTTAAGAAATATGGATTTACAGTCCTATCCTAATTGCCATGAGCTTTGATGCTATTTTGTCACCAATCTTTCTATCTTTACGAGTAGCTGCATGTGCCACCCTAATCGTTACAATTTTAGGAACGATAATCGGACGAGCGCTAGCACGCTCTTCATGGAGATATAAAGTAATATTAGAAACTATTTTCTTATTACCAATGGTACTTCCACCAACTGTAATCGGCTTTTTTCTCATTATCATTTTTGGAAATAATAGTCCCATTGGAACGTGGGTAGAAGCAATATTTCAGCAGTCTATTATGTTCACATCTACTGCTGCTATCATCGCTTCTACAGTTGTTGCATTTCCACTTATGTACCAATCAGCAAAAACAGGATTTTCTATCGCGAATGTACAAATTGAAGAAAGCGCTCGTGATCTTGGTGCAAGTGAATATCAAGTTTTTCTACACGTCACACTTCCGCTTGCATTTCCTGCATTACTAAGCGGAATGATTTTGAGCTTTGTTCGTGCACTAGGGGAATTTGGTGCTACACTCATGTTCGCTGGGAACATTCCTGGTAAAACACAGACAATCCCAACTGCAATTTACATGGCGATTGATGCAAGTAATATGCAACTCGCTTGGACACTAGTAGTTATCACTATTAGTATGTCACTCCTATTTCTGCTATGTATTCAGCTTATTAATAAAAGAATCACTAACTCTTAAAGCAGCTTCTGTCGAAGCTGCTTCTTTATTTCTTAGGAAATAAAATATACTAACGGGAAATAACTGAATTTTACCTTTTATTAAAATATACATTTTATTTGAATTCACTTTCTAAAATAGGCAATTTCCTGTTATTATATGGAGGTGTTTCAAAAAATGAAGAAATGAAAACGCATTTATATCGTGAATTCTTCATCCTGTTTTAGCGATCGGTAATCTTCTACTCTATTAGTGGGGCATTACCGATCGTTAGAACGATATGTAATTATATTGGTATAGGAAATCGAAGGGAGTCTTGTAATGGACATTTTATTAGCGCTTCTTCCTGCAATTGCATGGGGAAACATCTTATTAGTAAGCGTAAAAATGGGCGGTGGTGCATATAGCCAAACGGTAGGTATGACAATCGGTGCTCTATTCTTCGCAACAATTATGTATGTATTTACTCAACCAGCTTTAACAATGACAGTCTTGATTGTTGGTTTTATTTCAGGTTTATTCTGGGCTTTAGGACAAGTAAACCAATTAAAAACAGTTGAAAAACTAGGTGTTTCAACTACCGTAACAATTTCTACTGGTATGCAACTTGTTGCAACTTCTATCTTTGGGGTTATCGCTTTCCGTGAGTGGACTACTACAACAACGATTGTTCTGGGAACGATTGCAATCCTATTAATCGTAGTTGGTGTTGTATTCACATCACTAGATGACAAAGAAAATGCACAGCCACCAGGACAATTGAAAAAAGGACTTCTTACTTTAATTGTTTCTACTTTCGGCTACCTTGTATATGTAATTATTATTCGTTGGTATAATATCGATGGTTGGTCTGCTATTTTACCACAAGCAGTTGGTATGTTTGTTGGTGCGGTTGTATTGACATCTAAACATAAACCATTTAACAAATATGCAATCCGTAATGCTTTATCTGGTTTACTATGGGGAACTGGAAACTTATTCTTACTTCTTTCATTACCACGTGTCGGAGTAGCAACAAGCTTCCCATTATCTCAAACTGGAATCGTTATCTCAACATTCGGTGCGATTGTCTTCTTAGGTGAAAAGAAAACGAAACGTCAATTGATTTTTATTGCACTAGGTAGTGTTTTAATTATCGGCGGCGCTGTATTGTTAGGTATGACAAAAGCATAATCTGATAATCTATTAATAAACCCCTGAAGCATATATGCTTCAGGGGTTTTTCTCTTTCAATTGTTTTCTAAATATAATTATTTACATGCCCCTGTCCTTTATAGTTGCTCTTCCACTCTAGTAAACCAGCTACACATATAAAGAGATTAATAATAGCTAATATTAGCATGACGTATAAACCTGTGGAAATATAAATCACAATGCTAACCACGTTATATACAATCCATAAATACCAGTTTTCTAAAATTTTTCGACTTAGCATAAATTGAGCTACTAATCCTAGTACAGCATTTAAAGCATCTAAATATGGACTAGTTGATTCTAAATAACGGATTTGATAATAGCCCCAACCAATCCAAGCAACTAACATAAAGATTATATACAGAGTCCACCCTTTTACACCTAAACGAACTGTTGCTTTTACTTCTTCCTCCCCACTACGTGCAATCCAATAATACCAACCATATACATTAAATATAAATTGAAAGGCTGCCAATACCGCCATTGCATATAAACCTTGCGTAATGAAAATATACAGAAATATCGCAACTGTAATCATGCCAAACAAAAAGTTAGATACCCTTTCCCTCGCTAATAACCAAACATTAATAATCCCCATAACCGATGCGAAAATTTCAATATAACTCGATTGAATATAAAACCCAACCAATACGCAAATAATACTAGAAATGAATAAAAAAAGTGGACTTCTGACCATGATCATCTCTCCCCAGATGTATAATAAATTCCTTATCACCAGTATAAGGAATAGCTCTTCCCTTTACCATGAATTTCCTCCTTCTCATTATCCATTCCATCTACGATAAGTCTTTTCTTTTTACAAAATTCTCTTAAAAATGGTATCGTTTTTTATAACATATCTTCACTAGAAAGGATTAAAGGATATGCTAACTAAACATCGAATTCTATTTATTGGTGCTGGTCGTATGGCAGAAGCTATATTTTCCGGATTACTTAAAACAAGCAAAGAATACATCGAAGAAATTATCGTCTCTAACCGCAGCAACGTAGAAAAGCTAGAACAATTACGAGCGCGATATAATGTGTCTACTGCAACAGATTGGAAGCAGCATGTTACATCTGTTGATACAATTGTTTTAGCAATGCCACCTTCTGCACATGAAGAATTATTAGCAGAATTATCTCCGTTACTATCGAATCAACTTGTCGTAACGGTAGCTGCTGGCATTGGCCCATCTTATTTAGAAGAAAGACTTCCCGGGGGAACACCTGTCGCTTGGATTATGCCAAATACAGCTGCTGAAATTGGAAAGTCTATCTCCTTATATACAATGGGACGATCAGTAAACGAGATGCATCAAGAAACCCTGCAACTGCTTTTAAGAGGCATTGGTACTTCGCAACTTTGCACTGAAGAGGAAGTTCATCAGCTTACCGCAGTTACTGGAAGTGCACCAGCTTTCCTTTATTACTTTGCTGAAAGCTTAATTGAAGCAACAAAAAGTTATGGAGTCGATGAAGCGACTGCAAAACACCTTGTCATTCAAATGATTTCCGGCTCTGCTTCTATGCTTGAACAAACGCAAGATCCAGCTAACCTCCGCGAACAAGTAACAACACCAGGTGGTTCCACAGCTGAGGGTCTCAAAGCTTTATATGAATATAATTTTTCAGAGGCAATTCAAAAAGCAGTAGAAGCAACAAACAAAAAAGCTAGGGGGAAATAATATGAATTTAACAAGTTTAAAAGACTATACAACATTACATAACGGTGTAAAAATGCCGTGGTTCGGTTTAGGTGTTTTTAAAGTAGAAGATGGTTCAGAAGTAATTGAATCTGTAAAAGCAGCAATTAAAAATGGCTACCACAGCATTGATACTGCAGCAATTTATCAAAACGAAGAAGGCGTTGGACAAGCGATCCGTGAATCAGGTGTTGCACGTGAAGAATTATTTATCACATCAAAAGTATGGAATAGCGATCAAGGGTATGAAACAACACTTCAAGCATTTGAAACTACATTAGAGAAATTAGGTCTAGAATATTTAGATTTATATTTAGTACATTGGCCTGTAAAAGGGAAATATACTGAATCATGGAAAGCATTAGAAAAACTTTATAAAGATGGCCGTGTTCGTGCTATCGGTGTGAGTAATTTCCACATTCACCACTTACAAGACGTATTTGAAATTGCTGAAATTAAGCCAATGGTCAACCAAGTGGAATATCATCCACGTTTAGCACAGGAAGAGTTACACGCTTTCTGTAAAGAACATAATATCCAGCTTGAAGCTTGGTCACCATTAATGCAAGGACAGCTACTGGACAACTCAACATTACAAAACATTGCAACAAAATATAATAAATCAACTGCACAAATTATTTTACGCTGGGATTTACAAAATGAAGTTGTAACAATCCCTAAATCTATTAAAGAACATCGCATTATTGAAAATGCAAATATATTCGATTTTGAATTAAGTGCTGATGACATGAAAGCAATTCAAGCTCTAAATGAAGATCGTCGCGTTGGTCCAGACCCAGATAACTTTAACTTCTAGTAGAAAAACCACTGCCATATGCAGTGGTTTTTCTCATTAAAGAAAACTGAAAATTTAAACTATATTTCAATCGGTTGACACTTCATTATCCAAGGTGTAAGATTTTGAATTATCAAAGAAACACAAAAATTAATAAAATTTATTCGTTTACTCATTGTATCAAGAGAGGTGGAGGGACTGGCCCTTTGAAACCTCGGCAACAGGTTCATTTTGAACACTGTGCCACTTCCTGCAAGCTTTGTGCTTGAAAGATAGAATGAGGGACTTCGTTTATATACGGGTGCATAACTTGTACGTAAAAATCCCTCTTTCTCAATATGAAAAGAGGGATTTTTTATTTTTCATTTCCCTCATCATCATCCAAACTTAATTATTTAGGAGGAAAATCAAATGAAAAAGAAGTTTGTACCCGGTATTGCATCAGTTGTAGGAGTAAGTATTTTATTAACTGGTTGCGGTAGTTATAAAAACGAAGCAAGCGGAGCAAATGCAAAAGACGAGGCACCTAGTAAACAGGTTTTAAACTTATCTTCACCTACTGAAATACGAACAATGGATACAGCTCGTGCTACAGATACTGATTCTGGTCAAGTAATGAGAAACGTATTTGAAGGTTTGTATAATCTTGGTGAAGGTAACAAACCTGTCCCTGGCGTTGCAAAATCTCATGAAGTAAGTGGCGATAAAACGAAATACACATTCCATTTACGAGATTCAAAATGGTCAAACGGCACTCCTGTCACAGCGAAAGATTTTGTCTTCGCTTGGCAAAGAGCTGTCGATCCAGCAACAGCCTCTGAATATGCATTTCTATTCTTTGATATTAAAAACGCAACAAAAATTAACAACAAAGAACTTCCAGCCGATCAACTTGGTGTAAAAGCAATTGATGACCATACGTTTGAGGTAGAATTAGAACGCCCTGTTCCGTACTTTATTAGCTTAACAGCGTTCCCAACATTTCTACCAATTAACGAGGAATTCTTTAAATCACAAGGTGATAAATACGCTTTAGAAGACAATACAATCTTATACAACGGAGCTTTTACACTAAGCGATTGGAAGCATGAGCAAAGCTTTAAATTTAAGAAAAACCCTACCTATTGGGATAAAGATACTGTCAAACTGGAAGAAATCAATTTTAACGTCGTAAAAGAAAAATCTACAGAAGTAAATTTATTCGAATCAAAACAATTAGATCGTATCAAACTAACATCTGACTTCGTTGATAAATATAAAAAAGATGCTAACTTTAAAGAACGGCCAAACGTAGGGGTACAGTTTCTACGTATGAATCAACAAAACAAAGTACTTCAAAATGTTTCTGCACGCCAAGCAATCGATCAAACAATTGATCGAAAATCCTTTGTAAATACGTTATTAAATGACGGCTCTACACCAACCTCTAGTCTCGTGCCGAAAAACTTTGCAAAAGGACCTGACGGAACAGACTTCCGTGCTGCAAACGGCGATTTAACAAAGGTTGACACAAAATCTGCTCAAGAATTATGGAAAAAGGCAAAACAAGAACTTGGGTCTGAAAAAATAACGTTAGAACTATTAACAAGTGACGGTGACCTTGAAAAGAAAACTGGTGAATTCTTAAAAGGACAACTAGAAAAGAATTTAGATGGCTTAACAGTAAATATAAAGCCGCAACCACGTAAACAACAAGTTTCACTTTTATTAAAAGGTGACTACGAAATTGGAATTGACGGCTGGAGCCCTGACTTTGCGGATCCAATTACATTCCTTGAGCTATTTACAACGAATAACCCTTACAACTTAGATCATTACTCTAATAAGGAGTTTGATGAAACAATAGCAAAAGTGAAAACGACTTTAGCCGGTGATGAAAAAGCTCGCTGGGAAGCATTACTAGCATCCGAGAAAATATTATTTAAAGACTCCGTTATCGCTCCTCTTTACCAAAAAGGCGAATCTTATTTAGAACGTTCTTATGTGAAAGGGATTGTGCAAGTAGACTTTGCAGGTCAATTAAACTTCAAATGGGCAAAAATTGAAAAATAAAGCGAAACTTTAATCAGTGGTTTTTTCTTCATCCCCCACTGATGATTAGCCCACACCAATTGTTTTTTTAGCAAAACATATTAAAAGCAGATTCCCTAGTACGAGGAAATCTGCTTTTTTAATATATTATTCTAAGAAATTAACAATCTATTTTTATTATTGACATATAGTTCTTTCCAGTGTTAATATTCTAAATAATCAAAGAAACAAAATATTTCACCATCAAAATATAACATCTACTACGTTGAAACATATAACGATAGATTATAGTTCAACATGTATATACATATAGAACACCTGATTACCTACATACACATATCTATAATAGGTTTTCTCTTCTTCTATAGCTACACTTCAAAACGTGGACATTACGACGTTACGAACAACACATTTAGGGAGGAACGAACAATGAAGAAAAAAGTTGTACCTGTTGTTGCATCTGTTTTAGGAGCAAGTCTATTACTAACTGCTTGCGGGGGAAATAAAGATCATGCAAGCGGAGCGAAAGCAAATGATAAAGCACCTGATAAACAGGCAATTAACTTATCATTCGCTTCAGAAATTCCAACAATGGATGTTGCAAAAGCAACGGATGGGGAATCCATGAGCGTAATGCGAAATGTTTTTGAAGGTTTATATGCAATGGGAGAAGATAACAAACCGATTCCTGGTGTTGCTGAGTCGGTTGACCTTAGTCCCGATAAAACAAAATATACATTCCACCTGCGTGATTCAAAATGGTCAAACGGTACTCCTGTTACAGCAAAGGACTTCGTATTCGCTTGGCAACGCGCCGTAAATCCTGATACAGCAGCTGAATATGCGTTCTTATTCTTCGATATACAGAATGCGAAACAAATAAGCCAGAAACAATTGCCAATTGATCAACTAGGGGTCAAAGCTCTTGATGATAAAACGTTAGAAGTACAACTAGACCGTCCTGTTCCCTACTTCTTAAGCTTAACGACATTCTCAACATTCTTACCAATTAACGAAGAGTACTTAAAATCTCAAGGAGATAAATATGGTTTAGAAACAAATCATTTAATTTACAACGGTGCTTTCACATTAGATAGCTGGAAACACGAGCAAAGCTTCCAATTGAAGAAGAACCCTAATTATTGGGATGCTAAAACTGTAAAATTAGAAGAAATCAACTTCAATGTCGTTAAAGATAAGTCTACAGAAGTTAACTTATATGATTCAGGACAAATTGATCGCGTTGCTTTAACTGCGGAGTTTGTTGATAAATATAAGGGTGATCCAAACTTCAAAGACCGCGCTGAAGTTGGCATTCAATTTTTACGACTCAATCAAAAAAATGAAACATTAAAAAATCAACATGCACGCCTTGCTATTAACGGCGCAATGAATAAAAAAGCATACGTAGAAACAATTTTAAATAACGGTGCTGTTCCAGCTGAAGGAATGATTCCTGCGAAATTCGCAAAAAGTCCAGAAGGTAACGACTTCCGTAAAGAAAACGGAAACCTAGTCAAAGATGATGTGAAAACAGCGAAAGAAAACTGGAAAAAAGCGAAACAAGAACTTGGTACTGACAAAGTAACAATCGAACTATTAACAAGTGATAATGCTTTAGCTAAAAAGACTGGTGAATATTTAAAAGGTGAACTAGAAAAGAATCTAGATGGATTAACAGTGACATTAAAACCACAACCACGTAAACAACAGTTAAAACTACTATTAAGTGGTGACTATGAAATCGGGATTGATGGCTGGGGCCCTGACTTCGCTGATCCAATTACATTCTTAGATTTATTTACAACAGATAGTGCTTATAACTTCGATAAATACTCTAACAAAGAGTACGATGAGCTCATTCATAAAGTGAAAACAGATTTAGCTGGCGATGAAAAAGCACGCTTTGAAGCAATGAAACAAGCTGAAAAAATTCTATTACAAGACGGCGCTGTCGCTCCTTTATACCAACAAGGTCGCTCTTACTTACAACGCTCTTTCATTAAAGGACTTGTAACAACTGACTTCGGCGGTGAATTTAACTACAAGTGGACAGAAGTTGCAAAATAATAAGTACCAGTAAAAAAAGGTATCCAATTGAAGGATACCTTTTTACTTTATACTTCTTTAACTACAGAGCTTCTTCTTCCCTTTACTATTCCTTTTATAGATACAGTAATAACCGCTACCAATTGCGTGACTAATATAATGACTAATAATAAAATAATATTTTTCTCTAAACTAACTCCCCCAAATATTATTGTATAATAGCCATTCGCTGCATATGTTGCGGGAAATAATCCGCCGATTGTTTGATATGTTTTAGAAAGCATCTCATGTGGTACGATTACTCCTGAACTTACAAGTTGTAGCGATAGTGAAATGATATTAAAAATCATACCTGCGTTTCCAAACACAGTTAGAAACATTTGTGTTAATGAAAGAAATGCGAAGAAGACTATTGCTTGAAACACCCATATACTCCCTACTGTTTCGTGCATCTCAATTTGGAAGCCTTTCATCAAACCAATTGTAATGCATGCAAGTAAAATTGATACTGTACCATTTATGATTTGTCTTGATAAGAAATTACTCCAACCGCCCTTTACTTCTTTTGCAACTTTTGATAATTCCATACTCATTATCATTGCTCCTACAAATGAAGCTAATACGATCATTAGTGGTACCATATTCACTGAAAATCCTTTTGCATCATTTACTTTATGAACTGTAAAACCAATTGAATCTTCAGTTAACCCTTTTATCACTTCTACATTCTCAGGTCCTACAGCTTGTAGCTTTCCGACAAGCGCTTGTTTCTTATAACTTGCTATCTCTTTATTTACATTATCTCGAATTTGTTTTGCAGCTCCTTCCATCATTTGCTTTGCCATCATTGCATTCGCTTGATTAATGTGGAAGTTTAAATTTGATTTTCCTGTTTCATTTATATCCTTTGAAAAAGAAGCAGGAATTTCAATAATCATATCGTACACATGGTCATTCATTTCTTTGTTTGCTTTTTCCACAGACCGTTCTGCTTTCACTTGAAATGGTAAATTTCTCTGTAAGCCTTCTGCTATTTTACTCCCTATATTTCCATCCTCATTCACAATAGCGATACGCATTTGATCTGCTCGTTCATTCACTCCATCATATGCCGTTAACCAAACACAAAAGAAAATAAGTTGGAACGATAGCGCTACTACCATTCCTACATACGTACCAGGTCGTTTTAAAAATTGTTTTAATGCTTCCATCTTCTCATTCTCCTAATCAGCAAGCAAGTACTTACTTGCATTTTGTTTTAAATAAATACTAGGGTCTTAAAGCCCTAGCATATAACACTATATTATTCTCGATAAATTTCTCATCATCGATTTCCATAATTCGGCTTTCAAAACGCAATTTTGATAGGAAATAACCAAAATTAATCCATATAAAATTCATTACTTGCGCTTCAATATTTGTATGAACAATTTTTCCCTGTTCCTGCATCTTAACAAAATATATTATTAATTCTTCCTTTAATCCTTTTGGAATTTTGGATATTTCCTCATCTAATTCAGGAAATTCCCTTGCCTCACGTATACCGATAAAAATAATATCTTTTATGCTATCTAAAAATTTATGATAATGCCTTGCTAAGTTCTTTAAATCCGTTTCTAATTCCCACACAATTTCTGTTTGTAAAAACTGTTTTAAATGCGGTACATATGAAAATTCAGCAACTGCAGCTTCAATAACACCCTTCTTACTTTTAAAATTGCGGAATATCGTTACTTCATTAACACCAGCACGCATTGCAATTTCTTTCGTTGTCGCTGCTGTATATCCTTTTTCTTTCACTAATTCAATTGCTGCTTGAATGATTTTTTCTGCCGTCTTTGAGCGCGCCATAAAACCCTCTCTTCCTCATGCAAGTGATCACTTACATTTAGATTATATACTTTTTCTAATCATTGTCAATAATCCTCTTCCCCTTCTTGTTGCATTGAACTAAAACTCATTATAAATGTAATCATAAACATCAAATATGTTCTCCATGTCAAAGAAGGTATATGCCCCGACCAAAGATAGCTAATTAAATAGTTAATTCCCATAATACAAGACGCTATTACTAAACTAATACTTATTAGTTTTACATATTTGAGCATGTCTTTTCTCCTTATTTTTTACTTTTCTATCTCTTCAAATTGCAGATTTACCGGCTCTTCTAGAAGTGTTTCATAAAAATTTTCAGCCAAATCTGTTGAAGGGATTTTTTCATCCACTTCATCAAATCGAATACTATCTAGCCAGACACAACCTTCTCCCGATAATAAAACACCAAATGCAATACCAAGCGCTTCTTCTTTTATATCTAATACAACGGAGTACGATTGCCAGTTATTTGTATTTTTAATGGGGCGATTTTGCATGTTATCCATAGCGAGCGGTTCTGTATCTTTTCCGTCTACTCGCATCCACAATCCTGCCCAATCTCTTACGTTTTCACTCTTAATGAATGCTGTTAAACGTAATCTTTTACCTACATATTTATCTGCTCGGAACATTTGCATTAATGTCGCAAACCCTCCGTGCGTAACATTCTCTTTTGCTTTTATATATGCAGCTACTTTTCCTTGATGGGCAACTTCATAATCTAAACCCATCTCATATTCAGCAGGATGACTTCCACTTAAGATCCATCCTTTCGGTATACCTTTTTGCATTGAAACACCCTCTCTTTCTATATAAAATGACTGGAAGTACTTTCGATATTTCTTTGGTGGTAATTGAAACATTCTTTTAAAAGCTCTAGTAAATGCCTCTTGTGAGGAAAAACCGTATTGCACTGCAATATCAATAACAGTTCTCTCAGTTGACACTAAAACTTGCGCAGCATGAGTTAACCTTCTCTTTCGAATATAATCCGTTACACTCATCCCAACATAACTTTGAAAAATACGATGAAAATGGTACATCGATACGGCACTGTGAGATGCCACTTTTTCTGTTGTAAGCTCCTCATCTAAATGATCCTCTATATATTTAATCGCTTTTTTTATCATCTCTTTATATTCTTCATGCATTTCAGTACCTCCTCACAACTTCAATTTACCATATACATACAAATCGTTTTTGATTTAAATTGCGGATTAGCCCTTGTGTCTATAGGATAATAATTTATTTTCAGCACATACATAATTACATGATTTTGGGAAAAACTTGTATAGAACGAATTTACATAAGGAGGAATTTATAATGAGAATTTTACTATCAGTTTTATTAGCTCTTATGCTAGTACCTGCATTAACAGGATGTAAAGCTCCTGCAAAAGAAGACACAACTTCTAATAAAAAGACTACAGAAGAGGCAAAAAATGAAGCTCCTGCTGATTTAAAATTAAACTTCAATGAATTTGATTTAAAAGCAGACTACCAAGATACAAAGAAAGACTACGAAGCAGACTATAAAAATGTAGCAGCTGATAAAAAAATGGAAGCAAAAATTGAAGATCATAAAGCAGATGTAAAATTAACAGGCGACGAGGCTATCACAAAATTAAGCCCTATTCTACAAGAATTAAAATTTGATAAGGATACTCCAGATCAAGAAGTAATCGATCAAGTAGTGAACGTGTTCAAACTTGATAAAGACTACCAAAAATTTGATTTAGAAGTTGTCTTCTCTGATGGAACGAAAAAAGAATATAAAAGAGAAATAAAATAAAGAAGTAGGCGGTTGCCTACTTCTTTATTTTTGCATATCTTAAATCTGGTTTAGATCCAACATAATATTGAAGTCCAGATACCGATTCTTTTTGTAAATAAGAATCAGAAGGGAATATAACCGGAATTAATGGTGAATCTGTAAACATAATATCTTCTGCTTTATGCAGTAAGTCAAAGCGCTTATCTTCATCTTGTTCAACTTCCGCTTCTTTTACTAAAGCATCGAATTCTTTATTATACCATTTTGCATAGTTATTCGGACCATCACCTGCATATAAATCTAGTTTAGTAATTGGATCTAATAAAGAGCCGCCCCATCCCATATAAGCTAATTGGAAATCACTTTGCTTGTATGTGTCGATGTAACTCTTCCACTCTTTATTTTCTAATTTAATATCTACGCCAAGATTTTTCTTAAACATTTCTTGCATTGCTTCTGCTACTTTTTTATGTTGTGTATCTGTAGTGAATTTTAATGTTACTTCAGGTAATGTAGACCAGCCTTGTTCTTTCATACCTTCTTCTAATAATGTTTTCGCTTCTGCTGGATCAAATTTAACGTAACCACCTTTTTCTTTACGGAAATCACGGCCACTTTGAGTTTTTGCTCCTTCTGGAACGAATGCATTTGCTTCTTGTGCATTATTCTTATACAGTTTTTCAACGATGAACTTACGATCAACTGCTAATGAGAATGCTTTACGCACTTTCGCATTTGTGAATGGCTCTTTTTCTACGTTAAACGAATAAATATAAGATGAAAATCCTGCAACACGCTTATATTCTTTATTTCCTTTTTCTTTCTCAATCATTTCTTGCGGTAAACTACTTAGTAAATCTAATTCTTTTGATTTATATAATTGGTACGCTGTTTTAGAATCTGGAATAATACGAAACTCAATTTCTTTTAATGTTACTTTTTTATCATAGTATTCTTTATTTTTTTGTACTGTAATAGCCTGATTATGCTTCCATTCTTTTAACGTGAATGGTCCGTTCGTAATTAACTCTTTTGGATCTGTTTTTAACTTATTATTATCATCAATTGATTTTTTAGATAATGGAATGAATAATGAGCTTGCTAATTTTTGTTTAATAGAAGACACCGGGTGCTCAAGTGTTACCTTTAATGTTTGGGGATCAACAACTTGAATACCAACCTGTCCCTCTTCACCTTTTCCAGTATTATATGCCTCTGCCCCTTTAATAAAATACATTTCTGTCGCATTCATAGAACCTGTCTTCGGATTTAATAATCGTTTCCATGCAAATGCAAAATCATTTGCTGTAATAGGAGAACCATCTGACCATTTAATATCTTTCTTTAAATGAATTGTATACTCAGTTCCATCCGCATTTACTTCTTCTTTCTCTGCTAATTCATTTTGATATTTCCCATCACTATCTTGCGTATATAGACTTGAGAATAAATGTCCAATTACATAACCTGACGTGCTATCTGTTGCAATAGCGGAATCAAGTGTATATGGATCGCTACCAATATTCGTTACTAATCGATCCCCTTCTCCCTTACCAGCACTTGCCTTTTGCGTCTCTTTCTTACCGCAAGCGACAGAAGTAATTGCTAATACGGTCATAATGACAAACAGTAAAAACTTCTTCATCTTACATTCCCCTTTACCCTGAAATTTTTGGTGTTGATGCTAATAATGTTTTTGTATAAGAATGTTGTGGATTACGAAATACTTCGTCCGTATTTCCAAATTCAACAAGTTCTCCTTTATATAAGACAGCCACTTTTTCACATAAGTAGTGAACCATCGGTAAATCGTGTGCGATGAATAAATATGTATAGTCTTGTTCCTTTTGGATTTTTTGCAACAGATGTACAATTTGAATTTGCAATGAAACATCTAATGCTGAAATTGGTTCATCAAGAATCAATACTTCTGGCTCACATAATAAGGCTCTTGCAATAGCGATACGTTGACGTTGCCCTCCACTAAATTCATGCGGGTAACGATCAATATATCGTCTATCTAATCCAACACGCTCTAGCGCATCACCTGCGACTTTATCTTTCAACCTCTTATCACCTAAACCGAATGAAATATAGCCTTCTGTTACAATATCGCGTACTTTCCAGCGCGGATTTAATGCAGCTGTTGAATCTTGAAAAATGAACTGTACTTTCTGTAAGAAATCACGCTTATGAGCTGCCTTCAACTTATGGACAACTTGACCGCTATAATCAATTTCACCAGACGTTGGTTTCTCAATCCCAGCTATGAGCTTACCAAGTGTTGTCTTTCCAGAACCACTTTCTCCAATAATGCCAAGCGTTGTTCCTTTCGGGATAGAAAGTGATATACCTTTTAACGCTGCGATTTCTTTATTTTTACTTCCATACGTTTTCGTTACTTGCTTTACAGTAATTAAATCTGTCGTCATGAGGCATTCACCTTCTCTTTTGATTTCGCTTGGTTATGCTCAAGAACATGCTGCCAGCAATGTGAACTATGCTCCTCAGAATATGTTGTTCTCTCTGGGAAGCGATGAATACATTCTTTTATCGCTACTGGGCAACGATTCACAAACGGACAACCAAAGCTATTTAATGTTTCAATAGAGGGTGTCGTTCCTTCTATTGCACGTAATATTTTTTCGGAATCATCCATATTCGGAATTGCTTGTAATAAGCTTTTCGTATATGGATGTTTAGGAGAACCTATTACTTCCTGTATCGTTCCTTTTTCAACAACACGCCCCCCGTACATAACAACTACTCGGTCAGCTACTTCACGCACAAGTGCCAAATCATGTGTAATTAATAAAATACTCGTATTTTGTTTTTCTTTCCGCTCTTTTAATAACCCCATAATTTGCTTTTGAATCGTTACATCTAACGCTGTTGTTGGCTCGTCTGCAATAACAAGCCTTGGATGACAAGCAAACGCAATTGCTAAACAAATACGCTGCCTCATGCCTCCGCTTAATTGATGTGGGTACTGTTCAAAGCGTTTCTCTGCTTCATGTATCCCTAAATCATTTAATAAGTTAATTGCAATTTCTTTTGCTTCTTTTTTCGATTTTTTCTCATGTTGCAAAATTACTTCTGTAATTTGTCTTCCTACTTTCATCGTTGGGTTTAAAGATGAAAGTGGATCTTGAAAGATAAAGGAAATATCTTTCCCACGAATTTGATTCCATTCTGATTCTTGTAAATTCGTTAATTCTTTTGATTGGAAAGATACATTTCCATCTTCGATATGAATGGATTCTTGATTTAAGCCGATAATAGATTGTGCTGTAACACTTTTTCCTGAACCACTTTCTCCTACAAGTGCAACTATTTCACCTTCGTTAATAGAAAAGGAAACATGCTTCACAATCGCTTGCTTACTAGTCTCTTTTTCAACGGCTAACGTTACGTTTTCTAAAGATAAGATTTGTGCCATGTTTTTTCTCCTTTCGATTCCGTTTCACGATTTTTGGATCAATTGCATCTTGCAAACCATCACCAATGGCATTAAATGCGAACATAATAAGTGCAATCATGATTGCCGGGAAGAATAGTTGCCACCACTCTCCGCTTAGTAATGTCCCGAGCGCATCGTTCGTCATCGTTCCCCAACTCGCTGCTGGTGATTGCACTCCAAGACCAATAAAGCTTAAAAATGATTCTGAGAAAATAGCTGCTGGAATTGTAAATGATAAATTTACGATAATAATACCCGTTAAGTTCGGAATTAAATGCCCATATATAATTTTCATATGAGATGTGCCTAATCGTTCTGCCGCAATAACAAACTCTCTTTGTTTTAAAGACAAGACTTGGGCTCGAATGAGACGTGCCATTCCAATCCATCCTGTTAATGCAAGAGCGATAATGATGGTAAAAAGACCTGGTTTCATAACGATTAATAGTAAAATAACAATTAATAAATACGGGATACCATATAACACTTCAATCCCTCTTATAATCCACTCATCAATTAACGTTCCAAGGCGACTACGCCCTCTCACATATCCACTAAAGCCACCGATTAATACACCTAGTCCTATATCAAGAGCTGCTGCTACCAATCCAACCGTTAGTGAAATTTTCCCACCAGCCCATGTACGTGCCCATATGTCTCTACCTAAATCATCTGTTCCAAACCAATGCTCACTACTAGGCGGTAAGTTTGTTGCCTCTTTTACTTGCTCGCTCGCAGTAAATGGCGTTAAACTTTCACCAATAAGAGAGAATACAATAATTAGTAATAACGTCACTGATCCTAAAACTGCGATTGGATTCGATATAAACTTACGAATCACTTCCTTCTTTCGGCTAATCGTTTGCTGATCTTTATTTATCGTTAATTCTTTTTTCTCTTCATTTGTTAATAACTGTTTATTAATTTCATAAGCTCCCATTTAAATATCCCCCCTCCTTACGTAATAGAACGAATACGTGGATCCACAATACGATGAATAATATCTGTAATGAAAATACAAGAAATTAATAATGCACTATAGAAAATCGTTGTTCCCATAATCACCGGATAATCTCGATTGAAAATACTATCTACAAAATATTTTCCTAGACCAGGAATTGAAAAGATTTTTTCAATAACGAAAGTCCCTGTTAGCAGTCCAGCCATTAATGGTCCAACAAATGTAAGTACTGGAACAATCGCATTTCGAAGAGCATGTCTTATAATGATTTTCTTAATTGGTATACCTTTCGCTCTCGCTAGCTTAATATAATCACTCTGCAATACTTCGATCATATTAGAACGAACAAATCTTGTAATAACCGCGATTGGACCTAGCGCCAATGCGAAAGATGGTAATACCGTATGTTCGAATGTTCCCCAAGACGCTACTGGTAAAAGTTCAAATTGGATAGCAAATACTTGTATAAATAATGGTGCTAGAATAAAGCTTGGAATAGATATGCCGAGAATTGCAAGCAAACTCACACCATAATCAATTACTCTCCCGTGATAGAGGGCTGCAAATGTGCCTGCTGCAATCCCAACTAACAATGAAATAATAAGTGCTTGTAGACCGATAATTGCTGATGGACCAAATCCTGTCGTTATAATCTCTGATACGCCTTGCCCTGTCGATTGAACGGATTCACCAAAGTCAAAATGAACTACACCGTCTAAATAAGCAACATATTGATTCCATAACGGTTCATCAAGATGATACTTCGCCCTCATGTTTTGTATCACTTCTTCAGGAAAGATTTTCGCATCTGATGAAAATGGATCTCCCGGAATAATATGCATAATTAAAAATGTCACTGTCGTAATAACCCATAATGTGAAAACCATAACTGATAGTTTTTTAACAACATACACTCTAATAACCCCCTAAACTCATAAATTTACTTTGTTTTATTGACGTATCTTTCCCATTACTCCCTTTTCTCTTCTTAAAATACAAAAAGCCTTGATCTTAAAAAATAAGATCAAGGCTTAATAAACAAAGGCCCATCACTTATCTTTCAAGACTTGCTTGCTGGAATTAGCACGGTGTTCATCTTACAGAACCCGCTGCTGAGGTGTCATAGGGCCAGTCCCTCTACCTCTCTGGATAAGTAAATTGCTATATTATTATTTGGTTCAAATTGTATATTTCGAATTATAATTCTGAAAAAATGAAAAGTCAATCAAATTGGATATATTTAGAAAAATCAGTTTTTAATCCTTTTATCGAAATTATAGTTTTCACTTATAATAAAAAGAAAAGATGTTAAAGGAGTTATATGATGGACCCCTTACTTCTTGCTACTATAGGATTACCATTAACAATCATCATTCTTGTCATCATCGGGTTCTACAAACTCTTCATTAAAAGAAGAAGTATCACCTCTTTTTATACCTCTTTCGATAATATTACAGGACAAACTATTTCCGAATTTCACGAAGAACAGAAGGTATTAGTATCCGAGGATGAAGACGGTGATGGTAAGAAGAAAAAATAACCTTGCCCAGGCAAGGTTATTTTTTCGCTTCTGTTTGAAAACGTTTATAGTATGTCGATGCTGTTGCAAAGTTAATTTCAATATCACGAATCAATGATGAATCTTCTTCTTTAGCTAACTTCTGTAATTTTTTCATCGCTTGTTCCGATTCATCCAGGAAACCAACATATACCTCATGTTCTTTCTCTTTCGACTTTGGTACACGAATTTCTTTACGTATATGATCAATATCCTCTAACATGCTTGTTGTTACCTTTTGCACATCTTCTTTATATGTAGCATTCGTTATTTCCTTACCGCCCTTTTCTTTTGCTACTTCAAATAACTGCAGTGCTTTATTAATTTCTTTATTCATTTTTATATCGTATTTTTCATGTACTGCAAGGTATTCTTTCATCTCTTCTGTTTGTTCAGTAGATTGCTCTACCTTTTCTTTCGGTTCTTTCGTATCTTTATTTCCATTACACCCTGCTAGAAGGAGCATACTTCCCATTACAGCAATACCCAAAACCTTCTTCATCTCTTCTTCTCCTTTTATCTACAACTACTACTCATTATAGTTTCTTTTATCTCCACTTGTTATTATACCGAGAACATCCTACTTTTTACACTTAAGACGACATCGTAATATATATACCAACATGTTTGTCACAGTATCGTCACTTTATACAAATAACTTTTGCACTGCTTTACTACATCACCTTACAAAACTGTAAGCACACATAAAGAACAAACCATGCTAGACTTACATATGCATAACGCAAACATATGTAAGTTTTTAAGGAGAATCATCTATGTACAACACAATGCCTTTTATGGGAGAAGATATTCGTGTCCTTATTCGCGAAAAATCACTTCATATCGAAAATACAGAGAGCCTTCGCCGCGTATTAAAAAAGAAACATGCTCCATTTAAGTTAGCCCAATATTTAAAACAACAACATACAAATCAATTTCATACCGTGCTAAATATATCAGATAAATCATTAACAATCGAAATCATCGGTCATGTCTACATTGGAAACTTCGCAGATATCTTAAAAGAAATCCCACGTATACCGAAAATTGCTCCTATTATCGTTAAAAAGGCGTATAAAATTACCGACCATACCGATATTATCGACTGCGGGGAAAAAGAAGTCGATAGTAATCGCTGGGTGTGGGATAAACTTGCTGTTTTATATGATACGATCATGAATAATATGTATGAGGTATTTCAAAGAAATGAAAAAAAGAACTGATTCAAATATTCCCTTTGAATCAGTTCTTTTTTGTTAAGCCTCTAAATTTTGTCTTTGTTGCAGTTCAAACTGCTTCTCACTTCTTCTGGCCATAAATAGATAACATAACACAGCACCAATTTCACAAAGAGCGATCACAACCCCCATCGGTAATGCGGTGTTGCTTCCACCAATACCTACTAACGGTGCAACAAGTGCTCCTGAAATGAACTGTAATAAACCTAATAAAGCCGATGCCGTTCCTGCAGCCTGTTTCTGATTTCTCATCGCTAACGAGAACCCAGTTGTTGATACAACCCCGACACTTGATACAACAAGGAATAACGAGCATAAAACACCAATTAAACCTATTCCTAGTAAGATTGTCAGTAATAAAGATAGACCACCAATAGCTGCAATAATAATACCGGAAACGAATAATGTTTTCTCATTCACTTTCCCTGCTAAACGGCCCGTAACCTGACTAGCAATAATAATACCGATACCGTTAATCGCAAAGAATAAGCTAAATTGCTGTGGTGATGCTCCGTATATGTTCTGCAACACAAATGGTGAGCCCGAAATGTATGCAAACATCGCCGCCGTTACTAGCCCTTGTGATAATGCATATCCCATAAACAAACGATCCTTTAACAGTTTTCCGTACGTCGCCAATGTCCCTGACAAACCACCTGTTTCTCTTTCTTCAGGAGGTAATGTTTCACGTAATACGAAAGTAGCTGATATTAACATGAATACACTAATTGCTCCAAGAACGATGAAGACACCGCGCCATGTTGTAAACTGTAGCAATTGTCCCCCAATAATCGGTGCCAAAATAGGCGCTGCTCCGTTTACTAACATGAGCAGTGAGAAAAACTTCGTCATTTCAGAACCTGAATACATGTCACGTACCATTGCACGTGATATAACAATCCCAGCCGATCCTGAAGCTCCTTGTAAGAAGCGCAATAACACTAAACTCCAAATAGATGGCGCAATAGCACAAAGTAAAGAAGAAGCAACATAAATAATAAGAGCAATAATAAGAGGTTTGCGCCTTCCATAAATATCACTAATTGAACCGACAAATAATTGCCCAACTGAAAGCCCCAGTAAACAAGCTGTCAATGTAAGCTGTGCAAGGGATGCACCTGTTTGCAAATCATCCGTTAATTTCGGTAAAGAAGGCAAATACATATCAATAGATAATGGCCCAATCGCCGTAAGTGTCCCTAGTACAAGAATCATCCATAACCTATTTGTCTTTACAGGTTTATATATTTCGTGATTAACTCCATTCACTTTTTCCGTTCACCCTTTCTTATAAACACTAAATCGTAACAATTATAGTTACAACATAAACATACGTCAAGTATAGTGCATTTTCCTGTTTCATATCGTAAAAAAAAGCGATAAAATTTCTATCGCTTTACTTTTTCAAATTGCTATTTGTAAATTTAGATACGGAAGACATCGCCTCGCCTGTATCTAAATATGTGATTTGAATCGGATCTCCCACTTCTGTAAACATAGCATATGGGAATTTCTTCACAGGTATCATAAATACTTTTTGTTCATTCTCTATCAGTACGTACACAATTGTATTTTCACCTGATTTTTCTTTATATACACGTTGTACAACGCCTTCTTTTTGTGCTTCTTTACCATTTGAAGTCGGTCTAAATGAATCTCCACTTCCGCTCAGCGCATTTTTATAATTCTCAAGTGCTTCTTTTTGCGTCGAACCTGTTGCAAATATTTTCGCATTAGAAGCATAGATAACCGTGTGAGCACGTACTAATCCTCCGTCATCAATAACAGGTACAATCCAAGAAGGTTTACCGTACACGTTATAAATAACCGGCATCGTTCCGTGCCATTTCTCTCTCTTAAAGGAATTATCCACTACTTCTGTAGCAGCCGAACCATCCATAATTCCCTTTACTTCTTTTCCGTTATAGTAATACAACTTACCTGTACGCGCATCAATAAGCGAGTAACCTAGTGCAGAATCTACTCCTTCTTTCGGAGAGGTGAAATCAGTAAAATAATATAACGTTCCATCCTTACCGAAGATTGGTGTAACTCCTTCTTTCGTTCCCCACTCAGTCGGAATCTTCATATCCGTTTGCGAGAATTTTGTATTCCAAAATCCGTGAATATATTTACCGAAATACGTATTTAATGTAGATGCAGTCTCGTGATTTAATACGCCATCAACGAATTTAGGTGCCTTTCCTTTGTCGTATCTTTTCACTTCACCTGTTTGTGCATCTACTACTACAACGCCTTCTACTTCAAATCCAGATCTTCCTGAAATAAATTCACCATACGTCATTGTATAATACGGTTTCCCTTTATCATCCACTTCAAATTTAGGTTTCCCTTTAAAAATTAAATCCGGTTCTGCTTTTCGAACGACACGTTCTAATTTATTACCAAAAAACATGCTTGGTACATATTTCATTTTATAACCAAGGTGCAGTTTCGCTTCCGCATCAGGATTCGTACCTGACATCGTTACGTACCCTGGAATTGTCTCAGCTTTACGTGCTTTAAAAAATCCTGAAACTTCAATTGGTGCTACATATAAGGCCTCGCCATTTACCATTTGTGGCGTTAATTCTCCTAGCTCAAAATAAGCTACTTTCGGAATATCTCCAAATACTTTTTTCATCTTATTCTCCGCTGTCTTTGGCGGCACTGTAAACGGCTGATCATTTTCAGTAAATGGCTCTGAAATATCTTTCTCGATCTTCACAACAGAATCATATTTCTTTTGCGTGATTACTATATCGTGCAAATAACCAAAATAGCCGTAACTTGCGAGTAAAACAAACATTAGAAGTCCCTTTAACGTACCTTCTAATTTCCCTATTTGATTTTGTGAAAATAAAACAAGCCCAATTAAAATTGCTACTGCAACGGAATAATGAGTAAGAATCGAATCTGCTCGATCATCGATTAGCCAAAGATATTCGTAGATTGCAATACCTATCCAAAATAACACAGGAATAACTAAAATGGATGATTTCTTACCCTTTACAACCTTCTCATCCCCTTTCTTATCCACTGCTCGAAGTTTACTACCACTTCTTGTCCATGGAATCAAAAACAAAGTGAGAATAGCTAAAATTAAAAATTTCATCAAAGGCAATGTCCCCTTTTCTTTTATTTTCCCTTTTAGTATAACAAATAAAGGGTATTCAGGTAAAAATGGGGATGATTATATTTTTTTACTACTTAATACAATCCCACTCACTACATATAAGATAGATGCAATATAAAAAATGGTACCAATCGTAAAGAAATCTACTAAATATCCCGTTGCAATAATTGCTACTGCTCCTCCAATCGATGTCCACACATGATATTTTCCAATCTCATAACCAGCATTTTCTTGCGCAACCTTTCGTGCTAACGACGTCTTCTCGGTATTACGCTGCACAGCACCTAAAACTCCCATTACAATTTGAAGAATGTATACATGCCAGACTTCCGTGGCAATCGGAAAACAAAGCATTAATATCGCCATGGACCAAGCATATATAATTAATAATTTTTGATCGCCTACTCGATCAGACATCTTTCCTACTAACGGATATACAAGTGCTGAAGTTAAAGCAAATAAGCCATACGCCCAGCCAAACTGTGAGAAACTACTTCCAACGTTCCGAAGCAATAATATATAAAAGGGAAATACCATACTTCCCGCCATCATAATGATACTTTGTGAGGCTACAAATCTTCTATATGTCATTTCGTATACTCCCTATAAAATAAATTCACAAATCTCTCTTCTGGATCTACTTCCTTCTTCTTTTGAAGAAATTCTTCTATACGAGGATATGCCCTCTTTAACTGCTCCTTCGTTGGGTAAGAATAGTACGGTAAATAATAACTACCATTATGCTTTAAAGTAACATCGATCATCTTCCGAATGACATCCTCGGTTTTCCTTATCTCGCCCTCTGAGCGTCCCTGATTAATTAAAAGAACCAGCGCAAACATATCATCTTTCGCATAGGATAAAACTGCATTTTCATTCTTTTCCACATAACGAATCGTAATGTTGAGCAAATTCAGCTCTTCTTCAGTTAATGTGTTACGTAAATCATCTATGTATTTTGTGAAAGAATCTACGGGCACAAAGTATTCTTGTAACACTTCTGTCCTATTCGGATTTTCATATTCCATAAAAGCACTGTCTGACCTCATAACATTATTTCGTGTCTCATACTTTCCATCTGTACGTTCAAAATAATTTCTTTGTATATCCCAAAACGTATTCTTTCCCCAGTCGCTATAACGCGATAACCCAAGCAAAAATTTCGGTGCAGCTATAATATTTTCTTCCTTTAATTCACTGTACTCTTCCCTCATATTTTGATTTTGTGCCACTGTATAATCTGTCACATACATCTCTTTTAAAAATGAGTTTGGAGCAACAGAAATACGCGCTAAGTGCATACGAACATTTTCATCTTTTTTCACTTTTTCTTTGAAATAAGACGCGTATTCTTTATAATCTAGTACCTTCGTATGCGTTTCATACAATGCATCATCTGTTAACTGTAGCGTCACATCTAAAATCACGCCAAACAATCCGTACCCTCCAATTACATACGGAAACAAATCAGCATTTTCTTCTCTACTTACATTACGCACCGTACCATCTGCCATTAACAACCTAAACGACTCTACTGTATCAATCAATGCTTCATGACGAATATCACGCCCATGTACATTTACACTTAATGAACCACCAACAGTAAAAATGTTTTGAGATTGCATTACTTGAACTGCCAGACCATATGGATTTATTTTCTTCTGAATATCATTCCACGTGACACCGCTTTGAACCGTGATTCGCTTCTTCTCCGGATCAAATTCTAATATTTTATTATATCCTTTCATATCGAGCATCGTACCGTTCGGATAATATGTTTGTCCTCCTTGACTATGTTGCATACCAGCGATAGAAATCTTCTCTCCTGAAACATTTGCATCTCGCACTAATTGTATTAACGAGCGCTCATCTGTAGCACTTTCAACACGTTTTATTTTTGTCGGAAGCAATTTGCCTACATCACTCATAGTAGGATGATCAAGTTGTTTTTTATATGTATGTACAGACGTTGCAAGCAAAGCGGTATACGCTACAATGACAACTGCTATCTTTCTTTTTTTCAAATGACACTCTCCTTATTAGCAACAAAAAGAGATACCCATTCTTTCAGGTACCTCCCTTAACATTCATTACTTTGCTACTGGTATCTGTATTGGCTCAAACTTTTCGTACGATGTATATTTTGCATTCGTAATAATGTGTGCCTTATCCCTACCATTACTACTCATAATCATATCAATCTTCGCTGATTCATATTTAAAATCTTTTGTAATGATATATTCTCCATCCACTTCTTCTATCTTTGCGTTTTGCGCTTGTAGCATTTTCTTCTGCGTTTCATCCATGCTAGTTAACATACTTTCTGTTTCTTTCCCTTTTAATGTGAACTTCAGTTTGTATTTATCTCCGCTTTTCTCCATCTTCATTTTATCTAACACTACTGCTGGCACTTCTAAATTATCTATAATATCTTGAGTTGCTTTCATCCCACCAGCATTTAATTGCTCCTCTGGTACAGATATAACTTCTCCTGTAGCAGGATTTTTCACCTGACCTGCAACTTTACCATCCACAGTATATACTACAATATCCGTACCAGAAACATTCATTTCAGAACGAGAATTCTTTGTCTTTGGCTCTAATTGCATCTTAGCCTTTAATATATCCATCTCTGTTCCCTCAGCTTTTATCCCTACATCATATGTCATCGTTACATGTTCTTCATTTTTAAAAGCTTCGTTCGTTTTCGTGAAAACATCCTTCGCGGCTAATTCCTTTTCTTTTTGAACTGATTCTTTTTTCGGTTCATCCGTCTTTGCTGTTTTCTCATTACTACATCCTGCACCTAACATAACCGCAAATACTAGACTAGAAGTTAAAATAAGTTTTTTCATAATTCCCCCTCCTTCCCCAAAGGATATCATCTATTTCTCTCTGAAATCTATATAATTTTTAATCTCCCTATTTAACTTTATTCCTCTCATAGCAACATTTTTAAAGAACTAGTTAAATATGATGTAATAACAACTCATTTCAGGAGGTCATTATGAAAGCAATAATTTGCACAAAGTATGGACCACCTAATGTTCTCAAACTTCAGGATGTAGCGAAGCCTACTCCCAAAAAGAATGAAGTATTAGTTAGAATTCACTCAACAAGTGTAACGACTGGAGATTGTAGAATGCGCAGCTTTAATAGCCCTCTCTTATTTTGGATTCCTATGCGGATCATATTAGGTTTTAGAAAACCGAGAAAGCCTATACTCGGTGTAGAGTTATCCGGTGAAATCGAAGAAATAGGAACAGATGTAACTCAATTTAAAAAAGGAGATCAAATTTTTGCATTAACAGAGCTTAATGTCGGTGGTTATGCAGAATATACATGTATACATGAAAGTGGATTAATAGCATTAAAACCTACCAATGTAACGTATGAGGAAGCAGCAATTATTCCCTTTGGCGGAACTTCGGCACTACACTTCCTACGAAAGGCCCGTATAAAAAGGGGGCAACAAGTGCTAATATATGGCGCATCTGGATCAGTAGGAACAGCTGCCGTACAACTTGCTAAATATTTCGGTGCAACCGTTACAGCTGTTTGTAGTCATTCAAATTTTGCACTAGTGCAATCTTTAGGAGCTGATAAAGTAATTGATTATACGAAAGAAGATTTTACTAAGCGGGGCGAATACTATGATGTTATATTTGATGCTGTTGGAAAACATAAAAGATCCCTTGGAAAAAAAGCATTAACGCCTACGGGTGTATATGTATCTGTTAATGGCATGATGGCAAAGGTCAGTAAAGAAGATATGTTTCTACTAAAAAAACTAACTGAAACAGAAAATTTAAAGCCTGTTATTGATAGAACTTACCGATTAGAAGAGATTGCTGAAGCCCATATGTATGTAGAAAACGGGCATAAAAAAGGTAACGTTTCGATTACCTTAAAATAAAATATATTCAGAAAATAGCATTGACAATTCTTTTTGTAAGATTTACTATTAGTACCATATTAAAAAACTACATACACATACTCTTATCAAGAGTGGCGGAGGGACTGGCCCGATGATGCCCGGCAACCGAGCTTATGACGTATAAGCTAAGGTGCTAATTCCTGCAAAACGAGTTTTCGTTTTGGAAGATAAGAGAGGAACCTATTTTGTCTATTCGGCACCTCTCTTATTTTGAGAGGTGCTTTTTATTTTGTAACGTATATGAAGGAGGAATTATAGATGAAAAAGGTATTATTGAGCATTGTAAGTGGAGCGGTATTATTGCTAGGTGCATGTGGTGCTAATTCTGACAAAGAGGTAAAAACATTAGATGAGAAAAAGATTACTGTCGGTGTAACAGGTGGACCACATGAACAAATTTTTGAAAAGGTAAAAGAAGTAGCAGCGAAAGATGGGCTCGAAATTGATGTAAAGGTATTTAATGATTATGTAGCACCAAACGTATCCCTAGATGAAAAAAGTCTTGATGTAAATAGCTATCAAACGAAATCTTATTTAGACGTATTTAAAGCTGAACGTAATATGAAATTAACGGAAGTATTTTCAACAGTTACATTCCCTATGGGCGTATATTCTAAAGACATAAAAGATGTAAAAGACTTAAAAGAGGGCGACGCAATCGCTGTACCAAATGATCCAACGAATGAACTTCGAGCTTTAAAACTATTTGAAAAAGCAGGTGTTTTAAAAGTGGATCCAAAGGCTACAGAAAAAGCGACTGCGAAAGATGTAATTGAAAATCCAAAGAATTTAAAGATTGTTGAATTAGAGGCATCTCAATTACCGACACAACTAAGTGAAGTGAAAGCAGCTGCAATTAATACAAACTTTGCATTAGGTGCAAAATTAAGCCCTGCGAAAGATTCTATCTTCCGTGAGGGAAAAGATTCACCATATGTGAACTGGGTCGTTGTTCGTACTGAAAATAAAGATGATGCTGTTGTAAATAAATTAAAGAAAGCCTATCAATCTAAAGAAGTAAAAGAATTTATCGAGAAAAAATTTGATGGTTCAGTTTTACCATCTTGGTAGGAGCTGACGATAATGATTGAATTAAAAAATGTATCCAAAGTATTTACAACAAAAAAAGGGAATGTAGAAGCTCTTAAACCTACTTCCCTTCAAGTAAAAAAGGGCGAAGTATTTGGAATCATTGGATATAGTGGCGCTGGTAAAAGTACATTAATTCGATGTGTAAATTTATTAGAAAAACCAACGACAGGAAATATTATCGTAAACGAGAAAGATTTAACTACACTGTCGACAAAAGAATTAGCAAAAGCGAGACAAAAAATTGGAATGATTTTTCAAGGGTTCAACTTACTTAAAACCGTTACCGTTTATGAAAATATTGCATTACCTTTACGCCTATCGGGGCTTCCCAAAAATGAAATTGAAAAAAGGGTAGAAAAGTATCTACGTATCGTTGATCTTTTTAATCGAAAAGATTCATATCCAAGTGAACTTTCTGGCGGCCAAAAACAACGTGTAGCAATCGCTCGTGCACTATCTCATGAACCTGAAGTGTTATTAAGTGACGAAGCAACGAGTGCTTTAGACCCCGAAACAACTGAATCTATCCTTGATTTGTTATTAAAGATTAATGAAGAAATCGGGATTACAATTTTATTAATTACACATGAAATGAATGTCATCCAGCGTATATGTGACCGAGTTGCTGTTATGGAACATGGAGCAGTAATCGAAAGTGGGACTGTGAAAGATATTTTCACCAATCCACAACATATAACAACGAAGAAATTCGTAAATAGTGCATTTGCAGCTAAAATTCCAGAAGAGGTACAAAAAGAACTACAAAGAACCGGAGAAATCGTAACACTTTCATTTATAGGAAACTCTTCTGGCGAACCAGCATTAGCTATCGCTACAAAACGTTTTCAAGTGTATCCAAATATTTTATCCGGTAATATCACACAGTTAAAACATGAAGCATATGGGAAACTAGTCATTCATATGCAGGGTGAAAAAAATGAAGTAGACCGCGCTTTATCATTCTTACAAGAGCAAGGGATCATTGTAGAAGGAGGTAGAACAGATTATGGGAAACAAGTCCTTTTTGGATGAATGGGGTAAAGTCATATGGGAAGCAACAATCCAAACATTTCAAATGACATCTATTTCACTATTCATCTCTATCCTTATTGCACTGCCACTTGGTGTCACACTTGTTTTAACGAGACCTGGTGGACAGCACGAAAATAAAATCATTTATCCTATTCTTAATACCGTTATTAATATCATTCGCTCTCTTCCATTTATCATTCTATTATTCTTCATTTTACCTTTCACAAAGTTTCTAATGGGAACATCCATTGGTGTGCAAGGTGTTATCGTACCACTTGTCGTATTCACGGCTCCTTATATTGCACGATTAATGGAGACAGCTTTATTAGAAGTGGATCGTGGTGTTATTGAGGCTTACCAAGCAATGGGCGTTTCTACTATAAAAATCATTTGGCACGTTATGGTGAAAGAAGCTCGTCCCTCCCTTGTACTTGGCTTAACAATTGCAACGATCGGTTTAATCGGTGCAACAGCAATGGCTGGACTTGTAGGTGCTGGCGGTTTGGGTGATTTAGCGTATCGATTCGGACATTTACGCTACGAACCTGAAGTAATGTATGCAACAGTCTTTATTTTAATTATCCTCGTTCAAGGGTTGCAGTCTTTAGGAAATGGTGTTGCACGAAGATTGAAGAAAGATTAAAAAAGAAGGTATCTCACCAGGGTGAGATACCTTCTTTTTATCCCTCTATTTGTGGACAGTAAGCCCCCACCTCAAAATTCAGCGGAAGAAAAGAAGTTAGGTGGGGAATCAACTGCCCGTAAAATCCCGATTGGTGAGGGTTAATAATCAGTGGGGGATGCCCCCCACTGATTAAAGTTTCACTTTATCTTTTAAATCCACCCTCTGAATGAATAACTTGTCCCGTAATCCACTCTGCTTCTTCACTTACTAAAAACTTAATAAGTCTTGCTGCATCCTTTGGCTCACCAATTCTGCCAAAAGGAAACATTGGTTTTAATCCTTTCTTTATCTCTTCATTCATCCACCCTGTGCTAGTTGGTCCTGGATTAATTGCATTCACTGTTATTCCTAAATGGGCCACTTCCGCCGATAACGTACTAGTAAGAGCATCAATAGCTCCCTTTGTTGTTGCATATGCCAGTTCTCCTGCCATAGGCCCTTGAGATTGCCCCGAAGTCATATTCACAATTCTACCACCGGATTTTTTATCAAATCCTCGGGCAAATTGACTACTTAACAACGTAGTCGCACGAACATTTACCATGTAATGCTTATCCAGATCTTCAGCAGTCAAATTAGAGAAGTCATTATTTGTAGAATACGCCGCATTATTAATTAATATATGAGGGTAGCCCAGTTGTTCAGTAACTTTATTTATAAGCTCTTTCGGTGCATCACTCTGAGTTAAATCTAACTCCATACTCGATACTTTCACACCGTTTTTTAGTAACTCTTCTTTTAATTGTATTTGTTCACTTTGATCAACGCCCCAAGGCATCTCTTTATCGTAAGCTGTCCAATATGTAAAAAATATATCGTATCCTGCTTCAGCTAATTCTTTACAAATCGCTGCGCCTATACCATCTAGACGACTTACGCCTGTAACAACTGCTACTTTATGTTTTAATTGATTCATCATATACTCCTCCAATTTTAAAGGATGCATATTTTATATAAGAGATATAAATTTCCCCACATAAGTATCTATCCTTACAAAGGGGATGTACAAGCCAAATATGCAGTCCTTGCATGATTTACAGATAGCTAAATAACCCCTCACTTATGAGAGAAAAATTCATCTATCTAATTTCTAATCATTACAAGTTCATCCACATATTGAGTCCTTGTCTCCTTTCCATATATCTCTATTCTTAGTTTATCAAAACAGATAAAATGTTACAAAAAATAAAACAATTATTCACAACCTACCCTTGTTCACATTCTCTCCATTGTGAATTTTTTCACAATTAATATATAATAAACTTGTAAATACAATATTGGAGGGATTTCAATGGTTATCAATTTTTTAAGAACTGATAAACGTGCTACTTTCATATTATTACTTTTACGGCTTTACATAGGATATGCATGGCTCACTGCTGGAATAGGTAAAGTTTTCGGACAATCCTTTGACGCAAGTGGTTTTCTAAAAGGCGCTATCGCTCAGGCGTCAGGTGATCACCCTGCTGTACAAGTTTGGTGGGCAGATTTCCTTCAACACTTTGTTCTTCCAAATGCAGATCTATTTAGCTTTTTAGTTCAATGGGGCGAAGTTTTAGTAGGTCTAGGTTTGATTTTAGGTGGATTAACAAAAACAGCTGCATTTTTCGGAATCATAATGAACCTTTCATTTTTATTAAGCGGAACTGTTAGTGTAAATCCAAACCTGCTTATTTTAACTATGTTCATTTTAGTTGCAGGACAGAATGCTGGACGTATTGGATTAGATGGCTATGTTTTTCCTAAACTTTTCCGTAAAAACAACCATGAAACATATAAATTAAGTAAAACTGCGTAGTAACAGTTTACTTTTAAAATATAAATAAGAAAAAGAGCCTACGTATAGGCTCTTTCTTATTTACTCTAAATCTTATAGTCATTTAAATCTTCTCAGTAATGATTTAAACGCAGTTTACAACAAGCTGACTCAGTTGCACAGCAAAAACACCTGTGCCAATATCCATTATATAGTACTAAAAATCTTTCATACTTTCTCCAAGAATATAGTGTGAAAACCACATCAAATTCTGCTTCATAATGGCCACATGAATTCCTGGCTGATTAGAACTATATGCCATTCCTTTAAATATCATTAATTCTGTATCAACTTCCATATCTCTTAACCCTTGATGTAGCTCATATGCATTTGTAATTGGAATTCTTGCATCTTTTTCCCCATGTTGAATTAAGGTAGGCGTACAAGCTGATTTAATATATGTCATTGCTGATGTTTTCTTATATATCTCTGGATCATTCCATGGAGTATCTCCTAAATACATTCTAATAAAGTAAGGGATATCTGTATGTACATAATGAGTACTCCAGTTAGTAATTCCGCCCCCCACCGAAATAGCTTTGAATCTACTACTAAATGTAGAACAGAAAGCTGATATATATCCCCCGTTACTCCATCCCATTACTCCTACTCTATCTTTATCTACAATCCCTTCTTCAACTAGTTTATCCACTCCAGATATCACATCCTCATAGTCAGCAATTCCTTGTTTCCTATGATTTGCTTTTAAGAATTCATTACCATAACCAGAACTTCCCCTGTAGTTTGGTTCTAAAACGATAAAGCCTTTTTCAACAAACTGTTCAATCGGATACTTCTCATTAAAACAGTCTGAAAATATCGGAAAGGACGCCCAAGCCGGACCACCATGGATTACTACTAATAAAGGATATTTTTTATTTGCGTTAAACTCTACAGGGGTTGATAAAACACCCTCTATTTCAAGGCCATCACTACTTTGCCATGAGATGATTTCCCTGTTACTTTTAATCTTGCTTTCGAAAAAGCTATTTTCATTCGTTATTTTTTTATCATCCAAATAGATTTCAAAAGTTTCATTTGTTATAGCCTTATTATAAGCTATATGGTTTCCATCCATTGTTATGAAGGCATCCATTATAAAGCCATCTACTTTGTCACTTAACATTTCCACAGTGCCATCCTCACATAGCAATCCAATACAGTAATTCGTTTTATCCTGCCATCGAATTAAAATTCCTTTAGCTGTCCACTGTAATGGCATAATCGTACTATCAAAATTTGTTAAAGGGACAATTCGTTCTCCAGTATTCAGATCATATATCTCTAATGTACTCTCTTGTATATGGTTTTTATAGTAATCCTTCTCTCTTATGCTTGCTGAGTAACATATTTTGCTGCCCTCAGGAGAAAAACAAACACTCCCTCCCAATAACTTATCTGTATTCATCTTTTGTAGTTCCCTAGATTCAACATCTAATATGTATAGATCACCATTCATATGATCATTTAGGCTTGGTGTAGCCATACATACAACCTTTTTCCCATCATTTGAAATATCAAAATTATGTATATAAAAATCCTTACCATCCATTAGTTGATAAACACCGTTAATCTCGCGTTCCTCTTTATCATTTTGTATCACTTTTTCTATTTCAATGTAATATAAACAATTGTTCTGGTGTTCCTTACCTACATGTTGAAAATCTCCATATAGTTCCTTACGTTTCTTTATTTCCTCACATTCTTTTGACTGTGCAATATAATAAAAACCTTTACCCGTAGGATCCCATTTGAATGTACTGATCCCTTCTTTCTCATCAGTAATTTGAACCCTATCATAACCATCCATTGACTTAACAAAGATCTGATTTTCCCCATCACCAACAGGGCTAAGGTATGCGATATCCCTAGAATCTGGGGACCATATTGGGCATGTACTATCTATATCCATATTCATATTCGTTAATGGATAACTTTGCCCTTTATCTGTTTCATATATCCATACATGATTTCTATATGTATTGCTCTTCCAGTTAGCTGTTCTCTTAACAAACGCTACGTTTTTTCCGTCATCGCTTATATTTGTACTTGATAAGGTCGGTAATGAAATAATCTCTTCTATACTTAAATATGTTTTTTCATTCACTTTCATTAATACCCCCTTGTAATGTCCATAAATCTCTCGTCTCTTTTTGTAGTAATAAAGGAAATTGTTCACGAATACTTAAAATAATAACGGAAAATTCAGATAAATAAAAGTAGTTTTATTCCAAATCCGATAAAATAAAGTAAAACTTTTATTAGCAGGGTTCTGTCCATCTCTCTCTATCCATTTTTCAATTTTAGATATTCTTTTTCGACACAAAAATACCCCTTTAGATAAAATATCTAAAGGGGTACAAATTCATAAATTTATTTTAAAGCCATAACTATATGTTCATAACCAACAAAGTCACATACTAAAAAGTTCTAAAACCATCATCCCTACGTTCAAGGGAAAATAATCCATACAATAAAGTTACATACTGAAAAAAATAGGAGTGACAAACAAAGTTGTATACTGGCATCAATCTTCTTCATATAGAGGAAAAGGATAGGAATCCAAAGTCCATGTTTTGTCATTTAAGTCTCTTGGATGTCTGGGCTTTAGTCCTTTTTCATCTTGAAAACACATTACTTTTTTGTTAAATGGATAAATCAGATTTTCTATTTCTCTTTTTCTTCTTGTATGCTTGTCCCTTGTCCATGCAACAATAATAAGTTCTGCATCTTTGCAAGCTTTATATATAAATTTATCATTTTCTGATTCAAAGACTTCTTCTCTCTCTTTTAAATACGAGGGATTTGTAGTCATGTAGGAAAATATATTTACTATAGTCATGGAACCATAATTATTTTTAATTAAGAAATTTTGAACATTCATTACAGTTTTATCAGTTATGAATAACTCTGCCTTGCTAGGATTTAACATAATGATGGTTGCATTATCTTTTGTATCATCCCATGTTCTTGTTAACTGATAACGATATTTTTCATTATCAGACATGAATACCTCACATTTCATTATGCCCTCTTTTTTCTTCATCATTTTTTCATCCCACTGTTCGCATAATTTATTATTGATTCTGTTATAACTATTTTAGTAATAGCAATGGATAACAAAGAAAAAGCCTTTGATTAAAAATCAAAGACTTTTTCACTGTTTAAATAATTGTAATTTTTAAAACGTTGTAATTTTTAAAGTATTGTTTTTTTAATAACTTGTTTTTTTTAAAAGTATTGTATTTTTTTATATTCTTATTATATACAAGAAAATTAAAAAGATGCAATATTTTTTTGTTTATTTTTGTGTGAATTTATTATAGTAGCTCATAATTTTATTTTCAGCAAAGTAATTATTAATTTTATGAATTGGCTTTGGATCTTGGAAATACTTCTCAAACTCTGGTGTAATAATACCTATATGTTCTCTATTTGAGGATCCGATTGTATACTTATGTATTACAATATCGCCCTCTTTTTCCAATAAACTCAGCAATCTTATGACTTCATATTCAAATATTTTATGCCACTTTACTGTGCTCTCTACATATCTTTCTAGTGAAATACACGGTGGAACTTTCCCTTGATCAATAAAATCTTTTTGTATATAGTTACTTAAATTATTTTTTATTTCCTCTTTTAACCCATTTACCTCATCAATTTTTATTTCTAAAATATCGTCAATAAAAAAGTGTTGATTTGGACACGCTAATAAAACTTCATCATAATTACTTTTGAATAAGACTAAAGATACATTATCTTTTACTTTTCTCGCTGTTTTAATTAATGGAGTCATATCTTTATCATTTGAAATTATGATTATACAATCTAAATTTTTGTTACTATAAACTTGTTCTAGAACATCTGCTGTAATTTGGATATCAGCATAGTTTTTTCCATTGTTTGTAGTATGTCGAGTATCAATTCCAAATTGATGAAGTTTAGTTTGATGAAAAGAATCGTGCATATCTTTTATATCAAAATTGCAATACGCTATCATATCTAAAATAGAATAGCCTTTATCTTCTAAAAATTTTTTTAGCTTATTGAAAAAGTTGCACTCAAAAATATTCTTATACCCATTAATAAGGTTGTAGTGTACATTTTCATAATCAATATAAACTATTGTGTTTAATTTTTCTTTATCCATATGTCCCGTTCCTTTTGAAAATTTTACAATTTTATTAAGATTCCTTAATATGATATTCTGCAAATATATTGCTAATCCCTTTTTTTATTACATAAAATACATTTACTTCAATTGAATATTATCATTTCTGCAAAAAACCACCTTAGATATACACAGCAATAGGTGTAATCTCAATAGCAGGTCCTTTTAACACAAATGATTCTTCCGTAATTTCATCAACATCAAAATATACATTGCCAGCAGAATTATTTTGCATGAATTTTTCTATCAATTCTTCTGGTTTCACTCTCATTCTTCCTGGCAATAGTTTAATTAAATCTACCGATTGAAGGGGTCGAATAATTTTACGAACTTTCCCTAAAATTCTCATCTGTCCTTCGATTTCATAGCGATCTTCTATAAAGTCAGTAACCTTTAATGTTGTGAAAAATTTATACCCATTTGTTGCTTCATCTTCTGGGTCAATAATCATTGTTGTTTTATCGGATGTAAAAAATGTAGTAAATGCTTGTATTTTTTCAGGTTCTATATCGCTCATTGCTAAAGATGGTGCCATTTCCATAAGAGGTTGAAATTTTCGTACTGCATCCATAGAACTTGCTAATACTAATTCTGCTGGAGATTGTTTAAATACTCCTTCCACCTCTACAAATTCCCCTGTTTTTAATTGCTTTAAAATTCCTTCATCGTATCCTATTAATGATTGAACAGTACCTTTTTCGTTCAATAGCGTATAAAGATCTTTAAAAAGAGAAGAGTTTGTACTTTTTACATTAGTTTCTTTGTTTTCTGTTGTTGAATCAACCATATTATATTTAGCAAGCACTTTAAAAACTTCTGCACTTATCTGCACATCATGTTTTTTATCTTTACTTTGCGTGATTTTATATTCAGTAGCAAAATTATCAAGGAGCATACTTAATAACTCTTCTACTTTTCTTCGATCACAATAATATAACTCAGGTATAAACATATCCCCACTTCTTTCTGTGAATTTTCTCTATCTTTTTCCCAAATCGAAAAATATGTATTAAGCCAGTATTGTTACTCCAACTCGTTCAGATGGCTCCTCATACTCCATTTCTAAAATAGGATAATCAACTTCTTCTCCGTCATCAAGTGTTATTCTTGTCGGACGTTGATAATATATATTTGTTAATAATTGTTTAGCTGCTTCTGAATACCATCTATCAGCTGTCGGTTTTCTCCCAATATTCATATCAATATGATATTTATTTTGACTATTTCTTATATCATATCTTGTACGTTCTCGAATTTGCTGTAATATTTTAACGCCTTCACTATTATGTTTTTCCCAATCGTTGGTAATATCAGACAATCTATATTGATAAATAGCTGTTAATGCCTCTGGATTTAAATCTTGAACACTTAATACATTAAATAAATGTTCTTCATCGGAAAATGCATTTAAAGTCGCGATGTTTACATTTAGTTGAGTAGTTTTACTTCTAACAATGTTATAAACGCTTCGCGAAAGATTTCTGAGTAACTTCATGTTCACTTTATCAACTACCACACTCTTACCAAGCGTCTTATATAGTTCAATATAATCATCAACTACTATTACATTAACGCGTAAAGAACGATTATTACCTAAATCAATTAATTTCTCTTTTGCCATTGGTTGTTCTTTATTGATATGTTCTTGCCATTCTACCAACCAAATATTAGAGATTAGGTGATTTGCATCATCCAACATTTCAGCAATATCTGATAAAATATCTTTTATATTTTCGTCTTGCACAGAATACCCCATTATCACTAATGGGTGCTCAATGAAATAAGTTAATAGCTGTGCAGATAAGTATTTTTTCTTTTTCATAAAATGCTTATAATCTTCTTGATGTAGAACAATACTATTAGCTTCTTTTGTTGTTCCGTGGATTTTCAAGATTTCTCCTACATGTGTATACATAGACCTTCTTATAATCTGTTGTCCAACTATTACTTCATAATTAGGAAAAATTTTTTCTAACATTTCATCATAATTGGTTGTTATGATAGCATGTGGGTCTATTTGGCTCAATAATTGCAATTCCTCTAGGGCTGGATGTGTCAAATTATCATATTCTGTTTCAAAGGTCTTGCAATAACTACTAATAATATCAACTGCTTTTGACTTTAAGCATATATCCTTCTCAAATTCTCTTAAATAAACATATGCAGGAAAAACCTCTTCTGCTATCACATCTTTTTGAAAAGCATACTTAAAATAGGGATTAACAAATTGTTCAGCAACACCTGGTAAATTATCTTTTCCATTCTCTCTTGTATCTTTAATATAATAATCCAATGACGAATCAATAAGAGGGTTTTCTTCTATGATTTTTTCTAACAACCCTATCCAAGAAGGTGATCCCATATATCTTCTTGATATTCCTGAACCGACGAATAAAATAGGTCGACATTGCATCTCTTTAATACAATTCAATAAATTATCTAGTGATTCTGTTAGATAATTGTTATATAAATCAGTCATATTATTATGTTCCTTTCCTTATTGTATAAAAATCGCCCAAAATTTGTATTTATCTATAATTATAACTTTTTTTATCATATTTTGTCATATTATTAACACTTGATATTAAGAGTGATAATAAGCGTTTCAAATCTTCCAATTAAATGAATGCACTTGTTTTTATTCATAAAATATCCATTCTTTGTTGCTTTACATGGTATTAATGACATAACATAAAAGGCTTCCTTTTTACAAGGAAGCCTTTTATGTTATGTCATACTCATTTTGATCCACTAACAATGTAATCATTCGTTTCACTTCATTTGATACTGTATTTCTCAATCCCGCTTCACGATATATTTTCCACTCTTTTAACTCTTCACCATTAATTTTCATATTTTTTACTATCCATCTTACACGTCGTATTTGGAACGTTTCTATATCTTCAATCACACTATTTATATATACGATGGTCTTTGGTATCTTATCAGATTTTTTCTGTATAAGTGAAAGTTTATTGATCCTTTTTCCGATTGTACTTATTGTGATTTGATTTGGTTTATTATCACCGATATCCCATTGTTTTATCACCTTTTGAACTTCCTTTAACATCTCCTCGTCTCGTTTAGACCAATCGACTCGTTTCTTAGCAGTAATTATTTTTTGTTTTTCAGGAGAATGTTCATTTAACCATTCTCGATCATGACGATACAAAAACGCAAATACATCGGGTTTTTCTTTACGCAATTCTAACTTTGAAAAGTGTGGATATTCTTTCCGAAGTTTCAACCATATCTCTTTTCTAATATGCAAAGCATCTTCATTGGATGCTGCCTTGATATTCCGTTGAAAACGTGCTTTCTTTTCTGCTACTTCTCTAGATTCACCGCTCCATGAATAATCGAGTTCCAGCATTGTCGCTTGCCTCTTTACAGTTATTGGATCAACGTTTAGCTTTTTGGCAATACCAGTTAATGTACCACCATCTCGAATCAATACCTTAAGTTTATTCTTCCACACATCACCAAAGTCTTTAATACGTCCGATCTTATATTTATCTTCTGTAATCGTGTCGGGTCCTCTTCGCGAATACACAAACCCACAGTGACATGTGAAAGTACCAACTGGACGTTTTGTATCGTAACATCTTGTTATCACAAGATTTTTCACCACTGATTTCATGTAATCCTTACAAGCTACGTTTAAACAACACCACGGACCACTACCAAAAGGTTCGTATGTCTCTCCCTTCTCAAAGTAATTACGCAAAGCATCACCTAAAAATATCATGATTAATAGATGACGTATTGGATGAAACGATTTACGGTGCCGCTGAAAGATCATCGTTAACCAATCTGTTTCATCAAAATTTATATTTGATTGTAGGAGTTCCAGTAAAGACCCACTATACGTTTTACAGAAAGAATGATACAAATCTTTTCTTCTAACTCTTCCTGAAAAACTAGCTAATCCTCTTTCTTTTAATTTTGATACATATTGTTGTTGCAGTTGAACCTGATTCTGTTGCTGATAATTACTATTCAATAATTCTTCAACATATTTTGCATAAGTAAGTAAAACTTCCTTATCTCTTTCGTTGACTTCCAACAATTTTTTCTTATTTGCAGTATTTTCAGGTGTCGCAATAATATATTCGTGTTGATTACCCGCTTTTACTGGAACTATTGTTTCATATAAAAACGTTTGATGTTTTGGGCAAATATACACTCCAGGTACTTGATGGATACGATGCCAATAAATTTCACCGTAATTTTCCATATCTTCCTTACAACATTCGCTACAGTGCATAAAATTTTCTTTGGGAAGAATATTACTTGCAGATATACCTGAAGTTGTATGGATACGGTCACCCTTATCACTAATCATTAAGCTTTTTACTTTTTGATATTGTTTAGGGAAGAAAAACGCACCATAATACGGAAACAAGGTATGATTATAAATAAAATAACCTACATTAAATATCGGGTTTTCTATTCTATTTACTAATGTATCCAAATTAGCAGGCAAATCAACAACCGAGCGTACGGTTCTCTTACCGAATAGTTCTTCAGTCGTTTGTTTTGGACTAACATTCCCAACCATCATATGATAACGTGATAATACACTATATAATAATTCATCAGGATGTGGTGTTGGAAAATAATATAACATGTATTTCCTCCTAATTTACTTCTTTCAATGGTTGTTTAATAATTCCCTTGTTCAAAAAGTGTTCGTACACCGATAATTTTTTCTTTTTCGCTTCCTTTGCTAATAAGCAAAGGACATTTGAACTCACATTTTTTCGCTCTATACTTGTAACACTTTCCTTCTCAATACTCTCTTCACTTATAATTACAAGCTTCATCGCTTCCTTTATAGCTGTTGCACGATCAAGATCTTCACTGTGTTTTTTTATTACTGCATCCGCAATTCGCTGAGCTACTTTTATTTCGATATCCATCGATAAAAGAAAGAGTACGATTTCTTCAGTAATTGAAATTCCTTTTGATTTTCGTTTACTTTCTTGAATTTTTTTCTGAATTCGAACCTTTTCATGAAGATCAATAGATGATTTATACTTCTCAAATTCTTCATTCATATCAATTGGTCTAATGTCCTCATATTTTGCAATCTCACTTGGAATACCCGATTTTAAAGCTTGCAACATAGGACGCACAAGCCTCAAACTATCCTTAGCTACTTGTTTCATTAAACTTAATGTAATTTTTTCTGTTCCTATGCTGATAGCCCGTATTTGTGAAATCATAAATAGTTTTACAGCGATATCAATAACTCCTTGGCTTTCTTCATATAGCAATTCATTTATCTCTTCTGTTAGTGGCGTATAAAACTTCATCCATTGATAATCCCACATACCTTCTACAAATAAATCCCAAGTATCATCTTTCGGCATTTGTCCCCACACCATATCCCCCTGTCCACTGCCTCGCCTTGCTTGACGAAACTCGCTTTGAAGGATAGATATGGCTTTATTTGTTCCAACCATTACAACAGGTATACCAATTGTATTAACAAGTGTGACAAAGAAATTTAACATCTTGTCCGACCCACCACTTTTGCTTAAATTTAAGTGTTGTATTTCGTCAATAATTAATATTCCGATAGCATGTAAACTTGCTAAATGGGTCATGTGTTGTAGCATTACATCAACTGTATTTCTTCTAGTACCAAATTTCTTAAAATAACTTGTACCCAATAAACGATCAAGTTCAGAGAAGAAACTTATACAAAGCCCTTTTACAGAACCATCGTAAGGACAATCAAGTTTTAACCACGATATTTGCGTAAGTTGCAAAGCCTCTCCCTCATATTCTCTATGCTGAATAAGTTGTGGATAATAAGATAAAATTCTTTCTAATGCTGTTGTTTTTCCAATACCAGAAAGTCCGATGATTGTAAAACCATGAGCTGTTCGCTTTATGGGTATATTATACGATTCTAAAAACTCACCTACTTTTAGACTACGGTAACTTTCATGCATTCTCATAACCTGTTGACGATTAAAAGGGTTTCGTGATAAATATCCTTGTCGAATTGTTCTTGATATACGTTGTTCTAAATCAAGATGTTTTTCAAATGGTTGAAAGTATTGAAATAACCTTTGAACACAATGGAAACGATAACTAGCATCTAATTCTCTTTCTCGTTCATCATATTGAGGGAACACAGAACAATACTGTACTATCTGTTCCTCTTCCAAAATTGGTGGCAATGCTTCTATTAAGGGGTTCCCACGAAATTCATGCAGTATTTGTTCAGTATAAAGTGCATCGATAATAGGTTGTTCAGAGCCTTTATACAGCAGATTAATTTCGTTTTGCACGCTCTTTCAACTCCTTCTGTTTACGTCGAAGAATATCTATTTTACTTGTTGTAGGGGATATTTCCACTTCACTTGGAACATGCATTTCAAGAACTTCGGCATGATGGTCAATCTCCTTATATTCTGCAAGCAAAAATGCTTCTTCTTTTCGCCTTGCTTCCTTTTCGAAAGCTTTGTTTTTCCGAATGCCCTTTGTTCGTTGTGCATTACTCATCGGTATTTTTTCAGTTTTTGATTTCTTCTTAGCACCTTTGACAACATATTCTATTTCAGCATCCAAATTTACTTTTTCCTGCAATTCTTTATGCTTATATTCTTGTTGTTTATATTTCTCATAGGCGCGAAGATATTCTATATCATAAAGTGAACAATCCGAATAACGTTTTTGATGGTCTAATAATGTACAAACTTCGTAGCCTCTATCATCCTCATTTAGCAAATAAATATAGCTCATATTACGAGGATCATATGAAACCTTAATGCGCCAACTTTTCTCTCTTGCTTGAGGAAACCACCCTTCTCGTATCGCCTTTTCACAAGAATACTTCATACCTTTGAATTCAATCCCTTTATATGTGATTTTGGCATTTCCTTGTGCAAGAAGATGTAGTTTTACTATATCCTCTGGATAAGAGCGGAGACGACCAGAACGATTTTTCACACCCCAATTCCATAATTCTTTTGGAATAAGTTCTACTTCATCTGTTATCATCATTTCATTTGCATCATAGTTTTTTAACCAATGATGATTATTATGATACAGTACACATTTAATAATAATTTGGGTGAATTCTTGAATCGTTAGTTGTGCATCCAAGCGATAATCACGATCTCCACGAACATGAACATCTGTATCAACCACACCTGGCAAGAATGGTTTCACTTTTAAGTTTGTTGTTCGAAAATGTTGTTCAACGATTCCTTTCCAATCAGCTCTATATGGCGGTGTATTTTCAACTTTCATATTGAAAGCTGTAATTAAACGTTCAACATCATATCCTTCAAGTTCCCCACGATCCGCAAGAAGCGTTTGAGGTAAATAGTTTGTGTCCCATTCTTCTGGCTTAATACCTATACCATACCTTTTACAGAAAGCCACTTTATCACTAGCTGCGTTGGCAAGAGCCATACTCGCACCTAACCACGAAGGTCCTTCTAATCCAACATAAATTCCAGTAATCATACGACTGAACATATCAATTACTGCATATAAAACGGGGCGTCCAATAATCCACTCTCGATTATAGCTACTTACAAGATAAACATCTGCAATTGTGGCATCAATTTGATATTTAGTTCCTGGACCGTACATCTCACCTACTGAAGTACCTAATACCGCACGATGTCTTAATTCATATTTCCGATCACCTTGTCGTTTACGTTTTTTCTCTTCCGATGTATAGGTTTTTTGATACCAATATTGGAATTGCCGAAAAGTAGGTAACTTATTATTTTCTTTTAGAATAGGTTTTTTCACACCGTCTTCATATACATAATCCTCTGCAAAATATGCTTTTAACATCATCTGATATGCAGCAGATAATGGATTTTTTTTAACCGTGTGATAATATTTTTTTATACTGACCTGGAAAATTTGTTTTATTTCATCTGTTACATTAATTCCTTCTCCAGCTACACCTGAGAACTTCCTAGGTCGTCCTGTTTTGTTACTGCCTAAAATGCGTTCTTTACCACGCCCTCCTGAATTTCGATAATCTGGTAGCAATGCATTTTTCACCTTTCCCCGTTTCCAATACTGCCTTAGGTAACTATAAATCACACTCTTAATTTTCTTTGTACGCTCACATGTCTCTGCTACCAATTTTCCTCTTTTTTGTTTATCGTAAATATCTGGTTCAAGCGAAACTATTTCATGCACGATTTTCCATCTGTCATCTCTGATATCTTTTTGTTTTTGAGGTATGCTTTCTTCTTTTTGATAAACAAATGCAAACGGTTCTTCCCTCACAACATGGAGAAGTTCCTGATTAAGTAATTCTTCTAAATCAGATAATCTGCGTTTAATAGGAAGTGCTTTTGCGCTTTTTATATCAATGGTATAACAAATGATATATCCGTCATCAATCCATAGTATTCGTTCTGTCATTTCTTTACCGCTTGCATCTGTAAAAGAAACAATCTCATTTTCAACAAACATCTAAACTGCTCCTTTCTCCCAATTTTGAGCGCCTTCCAAAATAAGATCCTCTACAAATAAATGAGTGTGTATTGGTTGGAACATATCCACTTTAATCTCTTTAACCGCAATAAGATGTTTAAATAGCTCCAAAGCCATGCCATTTTCTAGCCCATATTGGATATCAAATTGTGTTAGTATTTCAATTAAAGAAACACCTTTTCTTGAAAGAGAATATTTCAATTGTTGCAGCAAAGTTTTATATGCTGAAGGAGAGAGGTCTTCATGAAAAAAATACGACGTGTGTAACCATTCCACATTATTCACTAATATTTTAGGGATTTCATTTTCCGTCACTATTCCCCAATCTACGTTTCGTTGATACCAATATTCTCTTTCTATTTCAAACTTTTCTATTACCCTATGTTTTTCCAATTCATTTGAAGGTTTAATTGTTCTTGCAATTAATTTAATCCCTTCTTCGGTTTTTACTGTTAATAGAAAATCTGTGGTCATTACAATAGGTACACTTGTTTTTGGATCGGTTGGATGCTTGATATCCTTTTCTTCTGCAATTTTAAGTGTATCAATACGATGAAGTGGATATTGCTCACGAATATCAACGATAAGGCTTCCCCATTCACATATATAGTAATAATCTTTCTCTAGTTTCGATAAAAATTGATGAATACGATTTGTTTTCCACCCCATCGTTCTGGTGGAAAGTCCTTTTGATGAAAAATCTTGTATATTTAGCCAAGGTTTGTACTTACTCCCTTCCCCTTGACCACGACCTTCTTTTTCCATCTGTTCAATTTTCTTTTCTGTTAAACCCATTTTCCTCTTTGCCATACAATCTATCCTCCTTTGTTCATGTTGTTCCTGTGCAAATAATTGTAAAGATAATACTGCATTGCTTCATTAGCAAAATTAACTAATTGCTCTATTTTTAAAAATGAATATGGCTTTTTTAAAAATGGGAAATTTCACAAGAAAATAAAAAAAAGCAATTTTTAAATGAACATAATCTTAGAAAAAAATAAAAGATATTATCCTCCTCAATCCTTATATATTTTTTTATCTAAATTTCTTTGTTGTCTAAAAACAACTCTATTTATATTTATTGACAATAAATGTTGTTCTTAAACAACATTTGGATAAAAAAAGAAATGCTTATACCATAGCACTTCTCATCTTTACTTCTTATTTAATATTTCATTGATAAGATGTAATCTCTGAATTGTTTTTTCTTCATCCTCAACAACAAAAGATTCTACAATCGTTATAAACAATTTCTTTAGTTCTTTAATAATATATTCATTATTTACATGTTTTGCTAATTTATCTGATGGAATATCATTCGTCACATTCAATAATATATCTCTCCATGTACCTTGTCCTATTATTTGTTTTCCAAGTAGAGCTTTGCTAGCACCTTGTAATATAAACAGATCCATTGCTTCTAAAAAACCTTCCAGGTACTTTATTTTCGTTTCTTTCCCATGTATAAAGTTTTCTATATACCTTGCTATTTCGCTAGGTCTGACGTTTTCATTAATTTTCCCATTCCTTACTAATATTTGTTTTGTTAAATTTGCTATCTCATATTGTTCCTGTGAAGAAAGTGATTTTAATGTATTTCTTACATTTTCTATATACATACTTATCCTCCTCACTTTATAAGAAGATCCTAAGTATCTCTTCAACATGAAATGTGGTTTGTCCTTTTCATAAAAAATAGCAGAAAGGAATGAAACCCCCTCTACTATCGCTGTTTGTTTAATAATCCGTATACAAGTTTACAAGCATATTATCCATGCCCTTTCTTCAACACTTCGGTCACAACATCGCTCTAAGATCATTAAATTATGCCAGTTTATTTATTTTCAAAAACTTTCACTCTATTTAACACTTTAGCTTTCCACGAACCATTTTCTTTTGTACACCACCAGACTTCTTTATTACTATAAGCCCCTATATCAAATGGTGTTAAACTTCCGTTTTTCTCAAAATCCCATTCTTCCGCTAGTTGTGGAAATTTTGTTGCAAGGCAGTTATCTAAACTTACCTTATGTCCTGAACAAAAAGGACAATTTCCCCTTTTTTTATTATATATTGCCATTTTCCATTCATGAGTGTGTGCTTTTCCTTTATCGCAATACCACCAGACTTCTTTATGGCTTCCGATAGTTACATCTTCTGGTGTTAATTCTCCATTTTTCGTTGGATGCCATTGTTTCGCTATTTCTGGTTTTACTTTTGCCAAACAATTTTCTTCATTCACTTTTTTTCCAGCACAATATGGACATCCATTGCCATTTTTTTTATTTACTATTGTGCAATCATAACTGTGTCCCAGTTTACATTTCCACCAGACTTTTTTTCCAGAACGTGTTGTCATTCTTAAGAAGTCGATTTCTTTATTTTTCTCAAAATCCCATTCTTTTAGTAAATCAGGTCTTGTTTGTACAAGATTGTTTGGATCACACCATTTACATTTATGATAATTAATTGTTCTTGCGTATATCTGCGCTTTCCATTCATCTTGACACTTCGGACACTGCCACCATACTTTCTTACCTGATTTCGCTTTTACGCTATTGGGTTTTAACTTTCCGTTTTTTATTGGATGCCATTCTTTTGCTAGTTCTGGAAATTCTAATTCTAGACTAATTTTTTTTAGTGAAACAATAAATAATGAATTTATTTCTATTTCATCTTCCTCTATATCTATTTTTAAATCGTTAATCTTATCAATATATTCATTTTTCAAAATTCTATTTTGTTTTATATAATTAAACACATCTTCTACTATTTTGTTTAAGTTTTCTCTGTTTTTAGGAATTGATTCTAACGTTATTCCATTAAACTTTCTGAGTCCAGCTAGTCCCTTTTCTCTGACTCTTATTATTTCGATACCCAACTTATTTAACTTTTTATTCTTCTCTTCATCCTGTCTAATTCTTTTTTCATGGTAAAAAACTCCATCGTATTCTATTGCTATTTTATATTCTGCTATAAAAACATCTACATCAACCTTTCCTCCATCCGCTTCTATTTTGTGAGGATTAATAACCCCTTCAAACACTTTATTTAGGTAATAATAAATTGCTTGTTCAGGAAATGAAGTTTTTAATTCATAATGACAATGTTTACAACCAGTACCTTTCGAAGTTCTAGATTTTACAGCAGCTTTCCATTCATGTCCTAATTCACACTCCCACCAGAATTCCTCGTTACTTCCATAATTAACTTCTTCTGGTGTTATATCTCCATTTCTTTTGTAATTCCATTCTTTTATCAACTCAGGAAATTTTCCAGCTAAAGAAGAACCATTTTTTAACTTATATTTTTTAAAACTTTTAATTCTTGAATCTTTTGCACATTCAGGACAGCTAGTACCTGAAGTTCGGCTACTTACTGTTGCCCTCCATTCATTTTTGCATGTGCTACATTTCCACCATATCTGTTTATTCGATTTAGGTGTAACATTATTCGGAAGTAATCCTTCATTCTTTGTAGGGGACCACTCTTTTGCCACTTCTGGAAATTTAGATTCCAATGTGTTACCTATTTTTATTTGGTTCTTATTACGAGTTTCCGCACCTTGTTCATACATTAAAGTGTTTAATCTATTCCGTACTGCCTTTTTTATACCACATTTTGGACAACCGCTACCCCTTTTTGTTCTTAAATATGGCGTTGTCTCATAATCTTTGTGACCGTTAGGACATTTCCACCATACTTTTTTTCTGAGCCTGGTACAGTCTCGAATATTGATATACCTTTATTTTTTTCAAAAGACCATTCTCCAGCTATTTCGGGAAATAATGTAAAAATTGAATGGCACTTAGGACAACCTGCTTCATTATGTATTGTTCTACTTTTAATCATCGATTCCCACTCATAACTACAGTCAATACATTTCCAAAATACCTTTTTAGCCGATCTATAATGATAATGCGCAGGATCTAATTCTTTATTTTTTTTATAATCCCATTCCTTCATTAATTCTGGAAATTTATTTACAAACGCATCTGGTTTTCTATCAACCTTTTTTGCACATTTCGGACAACCACTTCCTTCATTAGTTCTTTTTGAAACTTTAGTAATCCATGTATGATTACATTTATAGCATTTCCAGTTTGCTCTTTGTACAGTACCTGCCAGAATATCTTCAGGTTTTATACCTTTATTATTTTTATAATCCCAATCTTTCGCTATTTCTGGATAAAGTGTCTTTAAGTTATTCGTAACTGATACCTTTCTATTTAAACAAAAGGGACATTTTCCACCTTTTTTTCTTGCGTAAACTGTCATTTCCCATTCATGATCTGGTCCTTTTGAACACTTCCACCATATATATTTTTCTGAGCCGTATGACACATCATTCGGCGTTAATTTACTATTTTTCGTTGGATGCCATTCTTTTGCTAGTTTTGGAAACGCATTTATTAATTTATTTTCTTCACTTAGTTTTTTCCCCATTCTCACCATCTCTTTCTTTCAAATTAGTTAATAAGTGTATAACACGCTTTATTATCTAAATTCAGAAAAACAAATCACTTAAAAAAATGATTCTAGTTTTCGAAATACCTTAATTAAACTCAGCATTCAACATAAAAGACCCAAACCAATAAAAATTGATTTGGGTCTTTTTCAAACGACGATTATATCAGTACCTAACATTATTGTCTGATACCCAGCTTTATTGTATTTCAACATCTGCACTTGCTTTTTGATGATTAATCCTTCAAATTATTGTGTTCTTTTTAATCCTGCTCCCATCAATAAAACATCAATTTCTCTATTTTTTTCATCTTTAAAATTTTTAAGTATCGAAAAAATTTTTTCGACATCTAATGTATCTGGAGAATCTGGATGCCATGCTTTTCCTTCTAAAGCCAACGAGTAAAAATTTACAATTCCCCATGCTTTCTCAATTAATTCGTCTATATGTTTCATTGTTAATGCTGCGTCTTTTGGCAACTGTCCTTTATCAAAGAAATACTTCATATCATTATGAGCGTAAACTTTATCTCGCCATATAAAAAGGTTATTCAAACACTCCTTTTTTTCTTCGATAATTTTCTTATGATTTTCAATTTCCTTTTTGGTAATCATCAAAGAATCAGCTGCATTTTCTTTATAATCAAAAAGAGCCCTATTAACATCAGCAATATTTATTAATTTATTCAAATTAGCGGTCGTCCTTCCATGTTCATAAAGCTTCGCTAAAGTGATAATAACATCGTTGAATAATGACTGAAGTGTCAGAGTAAAAAAAGCTGGCGCAATATTAAGTTCATCCAAATGTTCATTTCTATGCTTTTGAATGTGTCTCCATAATTGAAATTTTGATCTTACATTTATAATTTCAAGCATGAATCCCCTTATTAACTGATGTATCTTTTTCTTATCGTACCCACTCAAAACTTAACCCCATTTCCAAAATAATATCTGTATCATTACATTATTTCTCCCCACAAATTATAACAAACTCTATAGTTAAAAGTAAAAAAAAGCACCTTTAAAAAGATGAGTAAAAAAACAAAAAAGCATCGACAAATGCCGATGCTTTTCGTGCCTATTTCAATAGACCAGTACCTAAAATTATTTTTTGGCACCCTACTTTATTGTATTTCAACATTTAGTATGCAACTTTGTTGTCGAGTATTGAACTTTGTTATTCAGTATTGAACTTTGTTGTTCAGTATCTAACTTTGTTGTGTTTCAACACTATATTTATTAACTTATCAATCTCCTACTCAACCGTAACAGACTTAGCTAAGTTACGCGGCTTATCAACATCACACTCGCGGTGAAGTGCTGCGTAGTATGAGATAAGTTGGAATGGAATAACTGCTACTAGCGGTGCTAATGCTTCGTGTACAGCTGGTAATACGAAGCTGTCACCTTCCATTTCTAAGCCTTTCATTGAGATGATACATGGGTTAGCTCCGCGTGCTACTACTTCTTTCACGTTACCACGAATTCCAAGGTTTACGTGCTCTTGTGTAGCAAGTGCGATAACTGGTGTACCGTTTTCGATTAAGGCGATTGTACCGTGTTTTAATTCTCCTCCAGCAAATCCTTCTGCTTGGATGTAAGAAATTTCTTTTAGCTTTAACGCGCCTTCTAAACCTACGTAGAAGTCTACGCTACGTCCGATGAAGAAACAATTACGCGTTGTTGCTAAAAATTGTTTTGCTAATGCGTCCATTTCTTCTTTTTGATCACAAAGTTCTATCATTGCATTTGCTACAAGTCCTAATTCGTGTGTTAAATCGAAATCAAGAACTTCGCCTTTTGCTTTAGCAATGTCCGCAGCTAAAATTGAAAGTACTGCAAGTTGTGCTGTGTAAGCTTTCGTTGATGCAACTGCAATTTCTGGTCCCGCGTATAACGGAAGTGTATAATCAGCTTCACGAGAAAGCGTAGAACCAGGTACGTTTGTAATCGTTAATGCTTTATGACCCATTTCATTTGTTTGTACAAGTACTGCACGGCTATCTGCTGTCTCACCACTTTGTGAAATGTAAATGAAGAATGGTCTTTCTGTTAATAATGGCATGTTATAAGAGAATTCACTTGCTACATGCACTTCAACTGGCATTTTTGCAAACTTCTCGATAAATTGTTTTCCAACAAGACCTGCATGATAACTCGTTCCACATGCAATGATGTAAATACGATCGCTATCTAAAATCGCATTACGAATGTCTTGATTTAATTCAATCTCGCCATTTTCATCTTGATACTTTTGAATTATATTACGGATTACAAGTGGTTGCTCATCGATTTCTTTAAGCATGAAATGAGGGTATGTTCCTTTTTCAATATCACTTGCGTCTAATTCCGCTGTAAACGGTGCACGTTCAATCGTTTCACCTTGTAAGTTTTTAATTGTAATACTTTCTTTCGTTACAATTACGATTTCTTTATCCATTAATTCGATAAATTGATCTGTAACTTGTAACATCGCCATAGCGTCGCTCGCCACAACATTAAAGTTGTCACCAACACCTACTAATAGCGGGCTTTTGTTTTTAGCAACATAAATCATGTTTGGATTTTCAGCATCAAGTAGTCCGATTGCATAAGAGCCATGTAAAAGAGATAGCGTATTACGGAACGCTTCTTCTACACTTAATCCTGTGCTCACTTGTTGTTCCATAAGCTGTACGATAATCTCTGTATCTGTTTCACTTACGAACGTTACATCCTGTAAATATTCTTTTTTCACTAATTCATAGTTTTCAATTACACCGTTATGAACTAGTGTAAAGCGTTTTGATGTACTTTGATGCGGATGCGCGTTTACTTTACTTGGAACACCGTGTGTAGCCCAGCGTGTGTGTCCGATACCTACGCTTGCTGCTACGTTCTCGTCTACGATTTCACGAAGTTTTGCAATACGGCCTTTTTCTTTGTATACAACAACACCGTTCTCTGCTTGTACTGCAATACCTGCTGAATCATATCCACGATATTCTAGCTTTTCTAAACCTTTTAATAAAATTTCCTTTGCATCTTGCTCTCCAATAAATCCTACGATTCCACACATGTTTAGTCGCCGCTACAAATGCTTACACTGCTCTGCGAACATGTAACGACATAGTCCGATACCATTTTTATTTATACTAAAAAACGGATTACATATTGCTAGCCCTGTAAGCTTGTAACGGCTTTCACCTTCCTTTCGATTGGGGGTTTAAGTCAGTATATACTTATACAGCTAGTTTTCATCCGTTCCTTTTCTCTCATCACACTTTCACCTTTGTCCACTAAGTCACCTTAATGATTTAAGTAAAAGCTTGCGGTTGTGATGAACAACCGGGAGTCATCCGCCGAAATCTCGATAAACTCCACCTCGTCAACTACACTACTTGTAGTTCTGGCGCTTCTATAATTTACAATATTTCCTTTGAGAAAAAGAACAAGACCATCTTATAACAAACATGGATAAACCGTCAATGAAATTTTTTTCATCGTCTATAAAACATATGAAAAAGGAGCACTTCTTGTGCTCCTTTTCAATAAATTTATCTAATTATTCAGCGCCAACTTCAGCTTTCACAACTTCTACAATGCGATGTACATATGCATCACAAACTTCTTGTGTTGGTGCTTCTGCCATTACACGGATAAGTGGCTCTGTTCCAGATGGACGAACAAGAATGCGGCCATCACCGTTCATTTCTTCCTCTACAACACGAATAATTTCTTTAATTTTTTCATTTTCTAATGCTAGTTTTTTATCTGTTACACGAACGTTTACTAGTAATTGTGGGAATTTTGTCATCTCACCTGCAAGCTCAGATAATGGTTTTTTCGTCATTTTCATGATGTTTACCAGTTGAAGTGCACTTAACATTCCATCACCAGTTGTAATGTAATCAAGTAAGATAATATGCCCCGATTGTTCTCCACCTAAGTTGTAACCACCACGCTTCATCTCTTCCATTACGTAACGGTCACCAACTGCTGTTTTATCACTTGTGATATTGTTAGCTTCAAGCGCTTTGTAGAAACCTAAGTTACTCATAACAGTTGAAACGACTGTATTATGCTTTAGTTGACCAGTTTCTTTCATGTACTTCGCACAAATAAACATAATTTGATCGCCATCAACGATGTTTCCTTTTTCATCTACAGCAATTAAACGGTCACCATCACCATCAAAGGCAAGACCGATATCAGCGCCTTTGTCTTTTACTAATTTAGCTAATACTTCTGGATGCGTAGAACCTACTCCATCATTAATGTTCATGCCGTTTGGTGAAGTTCCCATTGTTGAAATATCAGCCTCTAAATCCGCGAATAAGTATGGAGCTAAAGAAGACGTAGCACCATGCGCACAATCTAAAGCGATATGTAAACCAGAGAAATCTTCCTCTACAGTTTGTTTAATATATTGTAAATATTTTTGGCCGCCTTCAAAATAATCACTCACTTGTCCAAGATTCGTACCTGTTGGACGTGGTAATTCATCAACTTCTTTGTCTAATAAAGCTTCGATTTCTGCTTCTTGCTCATCTGTTAATTTAAAGCCGTCTGAACCGAAGAATTTGATTCCGTTATCCTCTACTGGATTATGAGATGCAGAAATCATAACACCTGCTTGTGCGTCTAACGCTTTTGTTAAATAAGCAACACCTGGTGTAGAAATAACACCAAGGCGCATTACTTCTGCTCCAGTTGATAATAGACCTGCTACTAAAGCTCCTTCTAACATATGTCCTGATATACGTGTATCACGGCCGATAATTACTTTTGGACGATCTGTATCTTTTGTTAATACATAACCACCAAAACGTCCAATTTTGAACGCTAATTCAGGTGTTAACTCCTGGTTCGCAACCCCACGTACTCCATCTGTACCAAAATATTTACCCATTATGATTCGCTCCTTTTTCTGGCTCTTTTTGATTATCTACTGTTGGCTCTTGACTAGTTTCTTTTTCTTTATTTTGTTCCTGTTCCTTTTCCTTTTCCGGGTCAGGCTTAGGCTTATGTTCAGGTTCAGGATTTTTTGGTTTTTCAGTTTGATTATCTTGGTTATTATTTGAATCTGGTTTTTCACCGTTACCCTGTACTTCTTTATCTGGATTTTCTTTCTTCACAATTGTGACTTTAGCACTTTTTTGCTTTGGCTCTATTGAAATATTACCAGGACCGCTCACTTGAATAGACACATCCTTCGTCCCTGGAGATACATTTTGCAGATTAATCGCTGCTGTTATTTGAGCAGCTGTTATTTTATCTACTATACTTGTTTCTCCTGAAATATCAACGCTTATCTTCCCATCTTGCGGCGAAATTAGCTGGGCCGTAACATCTTTAGAAAGTCCATTTTTTTGAATTGATATACCATCAATCGTTCTTGTTTTCGTTTGTTTTGCTTTTTGCACGCCTACTGAAACCTTCACTTGATTCGGTTTTGCACTTGTTACACCCTTTGGCAATAAAACAGAGGTATCGAATGTTGTAGACTCTGTCAATTGACTAAGATCTACTTCGACCCCCTCTATCGATTGTATATTATCCAATATATCTTTTGGACCTGCTATCGTTACTTCTCTCGGTTCAACGCTAATATTTGTAACGGCCAATCCTTCTGGTAAACTCCCCTTTTTTGTATACGTTACAGGAACAGTTTTTTCAGTATTATTGGCCGTTGCTTGCGTAACCACATTCAATGTGACACTAATTTTAGATGGACTCGTTCTTACATTTAAACGTTTTCCTTCTTTATTGTATAATGTAACTTCGGCTGTTTTGGTAACAGTTTTATTAACACCTTTTAAATCAATATACGCCTTAGCAGATGAAATACTTTCAATTTCTTCTTTCGTCCCAACTACCTCAACAGTATCTGGTTTAATGTTTGATTTTTCTAGAGTAGAACCTGCTGGCATTTGATCCTCATTTGATAATTTTAAGTCTACATGAACGTATTTTCTCGCTTTTTCATGTAGAGTAATTTTAATTGTTGATGGCTGAACTGTTCCTTTCACATCATCTGGAAGCCCGTTCGTTTTCAAAGAAACTTCATAAGTTCCTTTTTCGCTATCTCTCAAATCAACTGGTATATCAAATTGTTTTTTTGCTTTTGCTGTAGCAACTGCTGCTTTTGGGCCCTCTAATTTCACCTTAACGCCCTCTGACGGAATACCACTTACAATATATTTCTCTTCATCATACTTAAGGTTAATAGCATAATTAGTTAATGTTTCTTTCGCATCATTTGCAAAAGGTAGTATCCCCGATGTCGTATTTTTTTCAGTTAAAGTCGCTGACATAAAAAGCATACACGCCAATAGTAATGAGATCCCTTTTAAAAACCAATGATTCTCCATTAACTTATCCATGACGCTTTCTCCTCCAATTCCATAAAGACGAAGAAGTCGTTTTTTCGCTCGCACTAAATTCAGCTAACAACATATCTTTCAGTTGTTCTGTCTTCAAATCACGATGCAACTTACCATTTTTCGTTAAAGAAATTTGACCTGTTTCTTCCGACACAACTACTGTAATACTATCAGTAACTTCACTAACTCCCATTGCAGCGCGATGCCTAGTTCCTAACTCCTTAGAGATAAAAGGACTTTCCGATAACGGAAGATAACAAGCTGCTGCTTTAATGGTACTTCCTTGCATAATGACTGCTCCATCATGAAGAGGTGTATTAGGAATGAAAATATTAATGAGTAATTCCGATGATACGTTTGCATTTAGCGGAATACCTGTTTCCACATAATCACCCATACCGGTCTCTTTCGACAAAGTAATTAATGCACCAATTCTACGTTTCCCCATATATTCCGTTGCTTTCGCTATCGCTGTTGCAACGATTTCAGGTTCATCATCCTCATGAGTTCCAACACGCGAAAATAAACTCCCGCGCCCTAGTTGCTCAAGTGCCCTTCGCAATTCTGGCTGGAAAATAATAATAACGGCTAAAAATCCCCACGTTAATACTTGCTCAGTCAGCCAATATAGCGTATGCAATTCAAGGAAAATACTGATCATCCGAACGACAATAATAACTGTAATCCCTTTTAAAAGTTGAACAGCTTTCGTCCCTCGGATTATGAGAATTAGCTTATATATAATAAACCATACAACGGCAATATCTAATACCGTACTAAGATATTTCAAAATGGTCGTATCTTCAAAAGGCATGCTAACCCTTCCTCCTACTTACGAGCAATTCTATCCATATATTGAAATATTGTTTTATGCTCTATCTGTATGTATTTCCAACAACTAGTTAATTATACCATACATGAAACAAACAACAATTACAAACAACCCCCTTTAGTCTAAATTGGTACGATGTCAAACATTATTATCGTACAGTATAATATAAATCATTATTATACGCTTATTTTCAAATAAAAAAAGCAACTTCGCAGTTGCTTTTCTTACATTTATTTTAGTTTTTCACCGAATAAAGAACCCATTAAAGCAACCGCTGTTGTTGCCGTTCTATTTCGCTCATCTAAAATAGTATTTACTTCAACAAACTCAGCAGATGTAACAATATCAGCTTCCGCTAACATTTCCATTGCTAAATGGCTTTCACGATAAGATAGGCCACCAATTACAGGCGTTCCAACTCCTGGTGCATCATGTGGATCAAGGCCATCTAAATCTAATGATAAATGTACACCATCAGTATGAGATAAATACGCGATTGTTTCTTCCATAACAGCCGTCATACCCATACGATCAATCTCGTGCATTGAGAATACTTTAATACCTTCATTGCGAATAAAGTCTTTTTCTCCTTCATCTAATGCACGTGCACCGATAATTACAACGTTCTCTTTTTTCACCTTTGGATATGCCCCGTATAAATCTACAAGTGAAGGATGTCCATATCCCAAACTTGCTGCAAGTGACATACCATGAATATTTCCAGATGGTGAAGTTTCTTCTGTATTTAAATCACCATGTGCATCATACCAAATAACACCTAAGTTTTTATAATGTTTCGCAACACCCGCTAATGTACCAATAGCGATACTATGATCGCCACCCAATACAAGTGGGAAACGTCCTTCTTCTATAATATGATCCACCTTACTTGCTAATTCGTTACAAACAGTTGCGACTTGTGTAAGGTTTCTTAAGCTTGTATTTTCATCTACTTCTTTTTCTCTCTCTATACATATATCTCCCATATCTTTAACGTCATATCCAATTTCTTCAATTCTTTCAATTACGCCTGCATAACGGATTGCGCTCGGTCCCATATCAACTCCGCGACGCATCTGTCCTAAATCCATTGGAACTCCAATAACTGAAATTTCTTTTTTCATAGATAGTATCCCCCTTTTGTGCCTTCACTAAATATTTTAAATCTTTTATATACTCTGACTCAACTCGACATTTTTCTGTATGGATATACAAATTATTCACTTATATTCGCTTTAAAATCCAAATGTTAAGACTATTCTATGTATAAAGTTAACCTAATGAAACAACTACCATCATTATTATTAGATAATAATAAAAAACACTCCTACATTTAGAAGTGTTTTTCTGATGCTATTTTCCATACTGCGGCAATATTCTTTGCTGTCATTTCGATATTTTCTTCCGCTACTTTATATGCCTCTTCTAATGTCATCGGACTCGCTGTAATACTAAATACTGCATCGATTCCTTTTTCGTGAACAGCTGGATAATTCGGAGATACAGATCCTCCAATAGCAATGACAGGAATACGAAAATACTTTGCACGCTCCGCAACACCTACAGGGGCCTTTCCATATGCTGTTTGTTCATCTATTCTCCCTTCGCCAGTTATAATTAAATCTGCGCCTTCTATATGCTTATCAAAATTTGTGTAGTCTAATACAATTTCAATTCCTCTCCGCAGGCTTCCCTTTAACACTCCAATAACAGCTGCTCCCATTCCTCCTGCGGCTCCTGCGCCAGGTATTTTAGATACGTCGCAAGATAAGTATTGTTTAAGGATATTCGCATAATGCTTTAAATTCTCATCCAGCTCTTTCATCATCTCTGCATTCGCACCCTTTTGTCTCCCAAATACGAAAGATGCTCCCCTTATTCCAACTAAAGGATTATCTACATCACATGCTGCCTCTATCTTTATATGCGTTAAGCGTGAATCCATTCGTGAAAAATCAATAGCGACAATCGAATGTAACGTTCCTCCAGATGGCTCTATTACTTCCCCTTTTCTATTTATAAACCTGACCCCTAAAGCTGACAACATACCTGCTCCGCCATCATTTGTAGCACTTCCGCCAAGTCCTAAAATAATGTGCTCAGCTCCTTCGTCTAGCGCATGTAGTATAAGCTCTCCGGTTCCTTTAGTCGTTGTAATAAGTGGGTTTCGCTTTTTAATCGGAACATATTGTAATCCTGATGCTGCTGCCATTTCAATAAACGCTGTCTTTTTATCTTTAGACATACCGTAAAAGGCTTGCACACGTTCTCTAAGCGGTCCTGTTACATGAAGTGATATAATCCTTCCCCCTGTAGCATCCACAAGTGAATCAACCGTTCCTTCTCCTCCATCTCCAATTGGTATTTTCACATACTCTGCTTTAGGGAAAATTGTTCCAAAACCTCTTTCAATAGCCTCACATACTTCTATAGCTTTTAAGCTTTCTTTATATGAATCCGATGCAATAACAACTTTCACAATTATCCCCATCCTTTATTTTCGCATTTTCTCTATTTTAAATGACAAATATGAAAGTTGTCTTTTTAAACACAAAAAAAGCTTACATCATATGATGTAAGCTTCTCTATTAGATGGAGCCTAGCGGGATCGAACCGCTGACCTCCTGCGTGCAAGGCAGGCGCTCTCCCAGCTGAGCTAAGGCCCCTTAGTAATAAAGCGGAAGACGGGATTCGAACCCGCGACCCCAACCTTGGCAAGGTTGTATTCTACCACTGAACTACTTCCGCGAAAATGGTGAGCCATGAAGGATTCGAACCTTCGACCCTCTGATTAAAAGTCAGATGCTCTACCAACTGAGCTAATGG
>NZ_JAGXJT010000119.1:0-279 GCF_019091205.1 Bacillus sp. GbtcB14 | reverse complement strand
TATACCATGTGTACACTATGTTGATGTAGACAATACTCTGTGTATACATAGACATGCCTACATGATACTTAATAGCTAAATTTGAATAAAAAATGTAAATTGCTAATGGTATTGTAGTTTTAGAGATTTTATCGGTAAAATTTGAATTTTAGGGGTTAAGTACAAGCAAAGTAAAAGTATTGAGAGTTTTACCGCAATTATCCATTAATAATTACTAGAGTGACCTTTACAAATGGTCTAATACTCACAAATCGTTGTGTACGTGAAGTACCATTCATA
>NZ_JAGXJT010000118.1:0-279 GCF_019091205.1 Bacillus sp. GbtcB14 | reverse complement strand
TCAAAAATTAAACTTCTTCTTTCAATGTTTATCATACAAGTGCGAGAAGTATGGCATTGAGTATGTAAAAGCTGATAAATGGTTCGCCTCAAGCAAGATTTGCTCATGTTGCGGAGTGAAATACGACTATTCAGTTCAACCAGAAGGACAGTGGAGTTTAAAAATACGTGAGTGGCGTTGTGTTCCATGCAATAGCCATCACGATAGGGATGTAAATGCTGCGATAAATTTATCAAGATGGGTAAAATAAATGCTTGATAATAGGAGGTAACGATACTG
>NZ_JAGXJT010000117.1:0-281 GCF_019091205.1 Bacillus sp. GbtcB14 | reverse complement strand
AGGGGAAAAACACCAAGAAGCGTGCAAAAGCCATGAAAAACAAAAAGGTTGCTGCTTCTGGTGATGCTACACTCAAAGGAAAGTGTTTCTACTGCAATGAGATAGGTCATTGGAAACCCCAATGTCCTAAACTTCTTGCAAAGAAACAAGGTATTTCTATTTATAAACTTTAAGAGTTTTAGTGAATTGTTATCCAATTGGATTTATGATTCTGGACTAACTTTGTTTATTTGTTTCTTCTTCTTATAGGCCAAGCTACTTGAACTCAGATGTTATCTTCA
>NZ_JAGXJT010000116.1:0-287 GCF_019091205.1 Bacillus sp. GbtcB14 | reverse complement strand
TCTTTTTCCCTTTTTGTCTTTCTCAGAACACAAAATGTCTGCTTCTGGCTCAAAATCTTCGAAGAAGAAAGGGAAAGGTATGGCCACGCTGGAAGAGGTTTCTCTGGGACCCGTTGCCCAGGAGGGGTATAGACCCCGTGCCACGGGATGGGAGGCGGCCGAGCTTCACTCCACTCTGACCTGTCCCCATCAGTTGGAGAACATCGTGGAGGTAGCTGGAATCAAGCCTTCCACATCAGGGACCTACCATCGGCCATCTCCCGACGCGGAGACGCCCAATCACAATT
>NZ_JAGXJT010000115.1:0-288 GCF_019091205.1 Bacillus sp. GbtcB14 | reverse complement strand
CCTCAATCACCCAACGTGAACGCCTCCCGAAATCCCATTGGAGGGTGGCAATGGATGATTTTAAATGAATGTCCGCTTCAACTAGCTTTCAAACATTTAAAATCAACCAACGGAACCACCCAGCTGATGGTTGTGACGCCGCATGATATCAGACGAGTGTCCCCCATCCTTCTGACAATGAAGTCGGTCAAGATGGCTTTCAAACATCCTCAATCTCCCAACGTGAATGCCTGCCGAAACCCCATCGGTGAGTGGTGTCACCGGATGATTTTAAATTAGTGTCAGTAA
>NZ_JAGXJT010000114.1:0-288 GCF_019091205.1 Bacillus sp. GbtcB14 | reverse complement strand
TCTTGTGTGCATTTGTGAAAACATCTACTCTTAGAGGGAGGTTCATCACTCATTCGTATAAAAAGGAGGATGCAGAATTGCTTCCGATTCACAGACAGCAAACCTTGCTTGAATGGCTGAAAGAAGAGGGCGCGCTGAAAATCTCTGACATAAGCGAGAGATTCGGCGTCTCCGAGATTACCGTGTACAGAGACGTCAATCAGCTGGCGGATGCAAACCGGATTATCCGGACACCCGGCGGAATAAGGCTCCCTCCCGCATATGAAAGCTTGGACAAAAAAGATGGAT
>NZ_JAGXJT010000113.1:0-289 GCF_019091205.1 Bacillus sp. GbtcB14 | reverse complement strand
CAGACATGAAGCCAAACTAGGGACACAGAACCAAGGTCGGGACCTAGAACCGCACCCAAGTCTCGATCCTGAACCCAAACTTAAAAATGGGACCTCGGACTTGAACCAGAACCAGACCGAGACTTGTGACAGTGATCCAGATCTTGACTCGGGATTCGGGTAACGGGGGCTGGAACAGACTAGTAGTCGGGGTCTAGATCTGTGACTCAGACTAGGACCAGAACCCAGACGAAGAACCAAACCCGAACCCAGACTTAAACCTGGGACACAAAATTAGAACCTGAACAAG
>NZ_JAGXJT010000112.1:0-292 GCF_019091205.1 Bacillus sp. GbtcB14 | reverse complement strand
CATTCCTCCTCCATCTCCTCGACCTCGATGTCGGGAGCATGCCTCGTATGTATGAGATAGTCACGTGCTGACACTGTGGACTCGCTGTCCCGGATATCGATTGTCCCAGGATCAGCGAGCTCCTGTACCATCCTCTCGATGTCTACAGAAGTCATCAGGCCTAACTCTATCTCCGCAGCCTCCATTTCGGAGATGTCCGTAGGGAGAAAACTGTCTCTCTCCTGGTCTGACTCACCGTCAAATGCGTGGCCTCCTGAGCCGAGCTGCTGGCTATCCGATAGATCGCTCATCT
>NZ_JAGXJT010000111.1:0-293 GCF_019091205.1 Bacillus sp. GbtcB14 | reverse complement strand
CAAAAATTCCTAATCCTCATGAAAAGTTTTATGGTATCTCTAATGATTACTTGAACTTAAGCAAGTATTGAACATTAATGTTAATACTAGATTGTTGTGTTGATGACTTAGTCTAGAAGGAACTTACAGTTTCAGACTAAGATGATATATCACAACAAGATGTCCCTGAAAAATAATAGTAAGAGGTTAAATGTACCTATATGTATGAATTTAACCAGACTCCTACTGTTGAGTGGGAGCCATCTAAGATGTAATCAAACAAGGAACATTAGGAGACAATCAAGGAAGAATTT
>NZ_JAGXJT010000110.1:0-294 GCF_019091205.1 Bacillus sp. GbtcB14 | reverse complement strand
TTGGGAAAATCTGCTTCCAGGAGAGTTAAAGCTTAAAGTTGGCAATGGCGAATTAGTATCGGTCAAAGCTAGAGGAAAAGCCCGCATCAAGTTTCAACAAAGAATTTTAATTTTAGAAAAAGTTTTATTTATTCCAAACTTTAGTGGACACTTGATTAGTGTCTCATGTTTGCAAACACAATCTTATATATTGAATTTTTCGAGTACAAAATGTTCAATTTCTCGGAAAGGATTTCAAATATGTGTTGCTAAACTGGGACAAGGACTTTACGTTTTTAGTCCGTGTACTCATAT
>NZ_JAGXJT010000011.1:14186-115418 GCF_019091205.1 Bacillus sp. GbtcB14 | reverse complement strand
AAACAAGGTGAGCTTAGGGAACGGACTATACAACATCAATTGCAAAGAGCCAGTGCTTTAAACATCATTATCAATGCCATCAGTATCTGGAATACTTTACATCTAACAAAGGCAGTTGAATATCAAAAACGGTCAGGTAGTTTTAATGAAGAATTATTGCACCATATGTCACCTCTAGGTTGGGAACATATTAATTTACTTGGAGAATACCATTTTAATTCGGAGAAAATGGTCTCGTTAGATTCTTTAAGACCCTTGAAACTTTCTTAACGTTGTTAAAACTGGGGGAATAGTCGGGGAAATGGGCTTAGCGTTGTAAATCCGCATTTTCCTGACTGTACCCCAAATAAGAACAATTAAGCGATTGATGGGAATGAATAAATAAATCTTATTCAACCAAAGGGTGCTTTACTTGAGAAGGTCACTAGAAGAGTCAAATGATAACTATGAACTGCCCCAATTGCTAGGTTTTGTTTAACAATTGGGGCAGTTCATTTATAGCGCATAGGTAATCAGCTTTTTGTTAATCATGAGGTAGATATTTTTATCTAAAAACCCAACAATGGAAATATATTACAGCTCATGCCCCGTTTTTACACGTATCTCGGCTGAACCCCATCAACCTCTAAATTAATAACTACGCCAAAAGCTGATTTTCTTTAAGATAAGGAAATCAGCTTTTTCTTTGTAAAATATTTTTTAATACAGGAAAACCGGATTTTTATTTTCCATAAAATTTATTAACGTGGGTTTTATGTCATTTGGTTGGCGGGACCCCTTAGAGTAGGAAATTCGGCTCATTTTATGTCGAAATTTACTTAGCGTATATTTTCGTTAATTATCTTAACTAGTCGTTACGTATGACTTTACAGCATTCGATGCAAAGTTATCGGTTTTTTGTATGCAAATTTATGGATTAAGTCATACAATTACGCACTATTTTTAATGAATCGATATTTACTTGTTTCTTCAACTAAGTTCGTCCGAATCTTTTTCTACAAAATCACTAAAGTCATCTCCCCAATCACAGATGGCTGTTACAACATTCTCTAGTTGATGACCAATTTCACTAAGTTCATACTCAACCTTAGGAGGCACTACGGGGTATACACATCGAGTAATTATTTTATCGTCTTCTAATTCTCTTAATTGTCTAATCAACATACGTTGATTAACTTCAGGCAGCTTTTTTTGTATTTCACTTAATCTTAATGGCGAACGTTGTAACAAACACCATATAATTGCTATTTTCCAACGCCCTCCTATCACAGATAAAGCTAAATCTTTTCCAGTGAAAAATTCCTTGTCCTTATAATGAATAACCATAATTTTTGACCTTCCTCTCGCGAAAAAAATGTTTATAGTGACAAATTTGTCAGTATTGTAATTAAAATTATAAAGTGTAATCTTAGTGGTGTAAACAATAAAAAAAGAAAGTAGGGATTCAATTGAAAAGTAGAGCTGCTGTTGCATTTAAGCCAGGGGAGCCACTTCAAATCGTAGAAATCGATGTAGAAGAGCCAAAAGCAAAAGAGGTATTAGTAAAAATACTATATACTTCTGTCTGTCATACAGATGCTTTTACATTATCAGGTGACGACCCAGAAGGAGTATTTCCTGCTGTATTAGGCCATGAAGGTGCTGGTGTTGTCGTTTCAGTAGGTGATGAAGTTACTTCAGTAAAACCTGGGGATCATGTTATTCCACTATATACACCTGAATGTGGAGAATGTAAATTCTGTCGTTCTGGTAAAACAAACCTATGTAGTGCTGTACGAGAAACACAAGGTAAAGGTTTAATGCCTGATGGAACAACTCGCTTCTCTTATAATGGAGAGCCCCTTTATCATTACATGGGAACTAGTACATTCAGTGAATATACAGTTGTTAATGAGATTAACTTAGCGAAAATCGATGAAAACGCTCCGTTAGATAAAGTTGCTTTATTAGGATGTGGTGTGACTACAGGTATTGGTGCTGTACACAACACTGCAAAAGTTGAAGAAGGAGCTGTAACAGCTGTATTTGGTTTAGGAGCGATTGGATTAGCAGCTATTCAAGGATTGGTTCAAGCAAAAGCAAGCCGAATTATTGCAGTTGACCTGAATCCCCAAAAATGGGAACTCGCTAAAAAAATGGGAGCGACTGATTTTGTGAATCCTGCAGATTATGATCGCCCAATTCAAGAAGTTATAGTCGAAATGACAGATGGTGGCGTGGATTATAGCTTCGAATGTATTGGTAATGTTGAAGTAATGAAATCCGCTCTTGAAGCATGTCATAAAGGTTGGGGCGAAAGTATTATTATCGGAGTAGCTGGTGCTGGTAAAGAAATCCATACTCGTCCATTCCAATTAGTAACGGGCCGAGTATGGCGTGGATCAGCCTTTGGTGGAGTTAAAGGAAGATCTGAACTTCCAGAAATGGTCGAAGATTATATGCATGGTGATATTGATTTAGATTCATTTATTACTCATCATTTAGAATTTAAAGACATCAATGCGGCATTTGACTTATTACACAAAGGTGAATCCATTCGTACGATTTTAACTTACGGAGAGTGAGATAATGAGTCTTAAATGTATTGAACAACATCGTTCTTTCGAAGGAGAGCAACGTAAGTATAGCCATTATTCCGAAGTCTTGCAATGTGATATGAAATTTAGTATCTACTTACCATCAAATAAAGAAAAGAAAAAAATTCCACTTATATGGTGGTTATCTGGTTTAACTTGTACAGATGATAATTTTAGTCAAAAAAGTGGATTTCAACGTTTGGCTGAAAAACATCAAGTTGCAGTGATTATGCCAGATACTTCACCACGTGGAGAATACGTTTCTGATGTTGCAGCATGGGATCTTGGACAAGGGGCAGGTTTTTATTTAAATGCTACCCAGGATCCTTGGGCACAGCATTATAAAATGTATTCGTATATCGTAGATGAATTAACATCCATTGCTTCGACTATAGTACCTAATTTTTCAGGTGAAGAAAGCATAATGGGGCATTCAATGGGAGGACATGGGGCTTTAGTGATCGGTTTGAAAAATGCTAAGAGATTCAAAGCGGTTTCTGCTTTTTCTCCAATCTTAACTCCTAGTCAAGTACCATGGGGAATAAATGCTTTCACCTCTTATTTAGGTGAAGACAAAGATTCTTGGAAAGAATGGGATGCTTCAGAATTAATTAAAGAAGCTACTATTCCACCAATTCTTATTATGCAAGGTAGTCAAGACGAGTTTTATCCGAAACAATTGGAAGAACATATTTTCTTAGAGAACGCTCAAAAAAATAGTCAAATGGTAACTTATAAAAAAATGGAGGGCTATGATCATAGCTACTTCTTTATTTCCACTTTCTTAAATGAGCATTTCTCTTTCCATATGAAGTATTTAAGATGATTCTTATTTACAACAATACCCACTTCCAATGGCATATGAAGTATTTAAGTTTACAGCAAAATATAGTAACAAAAGTATCCGCATGTAGAGATGTGGGTGCTTTTGATTGTTATATTTTGTCATATTATATAGTTTGTAAAAACAAATAAATTGGGAGGAAGAGTTCATGTGGATTAAAAAAATGTTATTTAATTACCGTGTTAAACCATCCTTATTAAAATCTCGTTATGAGATTGAAAAGGAAAATCGACAAGTTGACTTATTTGAAAGTTCAACTGAAACGTCTAAACCGTTTTCGATAAGAGATACAAGATCATATATTCAGCCTAATACTAAAACATTAGAAGACATGATTAATTACTTAGCAGCTATTCGTGAAATCCCTTCTCTTTCCGTGGATAAGAATAAAATGCTTTGGCCATTAATATCCAAATGCTAAATTCAAAAAAATAATGGTTATAATTTTAGCTATTTCTATATCAAATATTTGAGTTGATGGGAGGTACAGTTTGTATGGAAATGAAAAAAATGTTAAACAATGACCGTATTAAACCATATTTATTAAAAGCACGTTTTGGAGTTGAAAAAGAAAGTCAACGAGTTGACCTATCAGGAAGTTTAGCTAAAACGGAACATCCCAAAAGTATTTCAGTAAGAGATGAACATCCTTATATTCAGCGAGATTTCTCTGAAACACAAATGGAATTAATCACACCAGTTACTGAGACACTAGGAGATTTATTTAATTATTTAGCAGCTATCCATGATGTTGCCTATCGTTCTATGGGAAATAACGAAATGCTTTGGCCATTAAGCATGCCACCACAGTTGCCCGAAAAAGAAGAAGATATTGTTATTGCGAAACTTAATAATCATGAAAATGTTTTATATCGTCGATATTTATCTAATTCTTATGGTCGACGAAAACAAATGATTAGTGGTATTCATTACAATTTTGAATTTAGCGATAATTTGATTCAGGCATTATTTGAATTACAATCAGAAATAAAAGATTATCATCAATTTAAAACAGAAATTTATCTGAAAGTCACAAGGAATTATTTACACTATCGATGGTTAATAACTTATTTCTTCGGTGCTTCTCCTAGTAGTGAAAAGAATTTCTTTGAAATAAATCCTTTAAATGACGCCGTAAGAAGCATTAGAAATAGTAAATATGGTTATAGTAATGAAAATGATGTTCAAGTATCCTATAGTAGTTTACAGAACTATATATCTGATCTTTCTTCGCTGGTAAGTAAAGGGGTTTTATTAGAAGAAAAAGAATTTTATGCATCTGTCCGTTTAAGGGGCGGTCCTCAAGTTTCAGATTTAAAAAATCATGGGATTCGTTATATTGAATTAAGAAACCTAGATTTAAATCCTTTTGAAACATATGGAATTAGCCATGAACAAGCAGAATTTCTACATCTTTTCCTCATCTATTTACTCTGGATTGATCAAGACGATAATAATGATGAATGGGTAAAAATCGGTGATTTTCAAAATAATTTAGTGGCTCTTGAACATCCGTTAGAACATACGCAATTTAAAACAGATGCTGAGCGTATTATTGATGAGATGGAACATTTAACAGGGCTGTTAGACATAACTGTTTCGAATACCTTATTTGTTAACTTGAGAGAAATGCTAACAGATCCAAGTAAGACTTTAGCTGGAAGACTTTATAAAGAGATTATAAAAAGTAGTCAAAGTCAGGTAGCTTCCCGTATTGCTAAAGAAAATTATAAAAAAGCATGGGATAAACCATATCAACTATCAGGATTTACTGACATGGAGTTGTCTACACAAATTTTAATGTTTGATGCTATTCAACAAGGATTACAAGTAGACGTTTTAGATCGACAAGATCAATTTTTAAAACTACAGTTAGGAAATCATGTTGAATATGTGAAAAATGGGAATATGACAAGTAAAGATAGTTATATATCACCATTAATTATGGAAAATAAAACAGTAACAAAGAAAATTCTTCAACAGCATGGATTTCGTGTACCAATAGGTGAGGAATTTAGTGATATAGAAAAAGCCTTACGTTCCTATGATATATTTGCAGGAAAGCCTTTTGTCGTTAAACCAAAAACAACAAATTATGGTTTAGGAATATCTATCTTTAAAGAAAACGGAGCAAGTTACGAAGACTATCAAAAAGCACTCACAATAGCATTTAAAGAGGACTCATCAGTATTAATAGAAGAATTTATTAATGGAACAGAATATCGATTTTTTGTGCTAGATGGCAAAGTTTCTGCCGTTTTATTACGAATTCCAGCCAATGTTATAGGAGACGGTTCACATACGATTGAAGAGTTAGTCGCTCAAAAGAACCTGAATTCATTAAGAGGAATGGACCATAGAACACCTTTAGAAAATATACAATTAGGTGAATTAGAGGTCCTAATGCTTAAAGCTCAAGGGTATCGAAAAGATTCTATTCCAACAAGTGATGAAATTGTTTTTCTGCGAGAAAATTCTAATGTCAGTACAGGTGGAGACTCAATTGATATGACAGATCAAATTCCCGATGATTATAAGAAAATTGCCGTAGATGCTGTGTCGGCACTTGGAGCAAATATTAGTGGTATTGATTTGATTATTGAAAATACAGAAGTTCCTGCAGCTAATAAAAATGCTTATGGAATTATTGAGGCAAACTTTAATCCATCGATGTATATGCATATATATCCGTATAAAGGCAAATCCAGACGTTTGACCATCTGTATATTACATTATTTATTCCCTGAACTACCAAAAAAATAATTTAGAAGTCTTCGAGATGTTAGAGGGATTAGTATAAAAATTGTAAATGATGTAACAAGAGGAGACATTACTTTTTAATTAATTGGGATCTCTCAGAGGTCCCAATTTAAATTATTATTTTAGAAACAGGCGTATGAGAAATGGGTTATTGGAATGCAAGTTTGAATAAGATAAAATAGGGGAATATCAGAGGGAAATTTAGAAAGGTATTTTGACTTATTTGGTCAATCAAGAGCAAGTCAAAAAGGGATACAGACGAGATATACATGTTATCTATACTTAGGAGTAAAAACCTTAATTTAATAAGAGTTTTACATTGAATACATGTAAACAATTTGTTTGACAACGATCCTTGCAACATCGAAGTCTACAACCGTTCGTTGCCCTCAAGGTAACGGACGCGCCTTAAGGAGCTCTTAAGAGACACGGTTTATCCAAGCAAGGTTATTCGATACCTTCTCATTGCACTACCTTGAATACATTAAATACATAATTTACTTAGTTAAGATATCAAGTAGTTAACGTAGCTTATCACTCAATTCTTCTTCTTAGAATACTTTAAATATTCCTGATTTTCATAGTAGATAATACACGTACCTTGGCTGTACTCCAACGTAATAGTTGATATAAAACTTACGTTAAGCAAATTTCCACGAAATTTTCACTATTTGATTCTTTAAAAAAAGTAGTAAACTAAGTAATCGGTTCCTTAACGTACAGGAATCAGTTTAAATGTGTCTAAATTTTGTCTAAATGTACAATTTTCTTTTTTGGGTATGGTGACCCCTTATTGCTCCACCAGGTATAGAAAATCCAGAGTGGGAACCTATTAGAAAGTTTATTTATAACGACAGTACATGCAAAAAGAAAAAATCATTTAAACATTTTTTACATTATCTTCACGCGAATGGGGCAGATTCTGACTATCTTAATCCACACTATTCACAACAATATATTCAAGGAGAAGAAGAGTTTGTAACCAATTATATATATTTAGAGAATTTCTCTAATGAAATCTCAAAAATAGAAAACAAATATAACTTACAGACTATCCCACTAGACACATTAACGAGATCATGGCATCATCAGGCGCCTAAGATGATTCATAAGGGAAACTACGCTGAAGCTGACATTACAGATCCATCTTTCCCTCGGCTGCCGACATATCAGAGCTTTTATGATACGGAGGCTATAAAATTAGTTACAGATATATTTAATGAAGATTTTGAAGCGTATCATTATCTTAAAATGGATATTTCTACAATATGAATCAGTTTCAGAGTACTTAAATAATAGTCTTATTTTTAATATGGAAAACACCGTGAACACTGTTATGGTGTTTTTTTGGGTTTAACACTATATTTTTAACTTTATATAATCCATATACCTTCAAGATAAGATGTATTTGTAAAATAATGTATGATTATGACCCATTTCTACAAGTATCTCGGCTGAACCCCTCTAGGTTTTTCTGTGCATCCTTTATATATTAAAGAGCCGATTTACTCTTAGCGGGGTAAATTCTGGCTCTTTTCTTATATATATTCTCTTAGCGTGGTTTTTTTCCGAAATGCTGGCGGTACCCCTAATAAAAGCTGCAGAAGATTCCCACTTTAATTTTCTAACTGTATCATTTGCACGCTTTTATCGGTGGATAGGATTTCTTTTAGCTGTCTTCCTACCCGGATTTTGGATGGCATTACTTGCTTATCACCAAGATCAAATTCCTTTCCCTCTTCTTGCGACTGTGACTGTTGCAAGATCAGGTCTACCATTTCCAGCACCACTTGAGCTTATAATTGTTTTGTTCCTTTTTGAGATGTTCCGTGAAGCCGGTCAAAGATTACCCTCCCCCCTTGGTCAAACCCTTTCAGTGGTAGGCGGACTAATCATTGGGGATGCTGCAATCCGTTCGGGTTTTATCTCCCCTTCTGTCATTGTTATTACTGCTTTATCTGCTATTGCGGGATATACCTTAGTAAACCAAATATTAGCAGGAGCAGTATCCATACTCAGAGGGTTTGTACTATTATGTTCAATTTTGATGGGGTTATATGGATTTATGCTTGCCGGATTCGTAATCGTTCTTTATATCTCAAGATTACGTTCCTTTGGAATCCCTTACTTAGCTTTAGTTTTCCCAAAATCTAGTTCAGATTTTTTCAAGGGATTGTTTCGTTTACCGTGGAGAAGTTATAGACATAGAGTTGATTATCTCCGAACCAATGATAGTTCTAAAACGGACGAAGGAGAAGGAAAACAGTGAAGCTGCACAAAATAAAACTAATAATTATGATGCTTATCACTAGTGCAATGTTATCTGGATGTTGGAATATTAAAGAAGTTCAAGATATTTATTATGTTGCAGCTCTTGGTATAGATTTTAAAGAAGGAAAATATATAGCTTATGCTCAGTTACTTGACTTTTCTAACGTTGCTAAGTTAGAGGGGGCTAGACCTGATAAACAACCACCAGTGTGGATAGGAAGAGGTGAAGGTTTTACCATTACGGAAGCATTAAATCAATTATATAAGGATGCTCAACAAAGACTTTTTTGGGGACATGTATCTACAATAATATTAAGCGAAAGACTGCTCAGACAAGATATTAAAGACTCTATTGATTTTATTAATCGGTACCGAGAAATACGCTATAATATTCTCTTATACGCTACAAAGGAACCCATTGATGATATACTTAAAACAAAAGCCTTTTTTACATTATCGGGGTTGTCTACCATTCTCCATGAACCAAAGGAAAGGTATAAACAACGGTCTTACATACAACCTAAACAATTTTATCAATTTATTAGAGATAGTGATCCGATGGGGCAAACTGCTTATATCCCATCACTTAAAATTTCAACAGAAAATTGGAAAGAAGAATCCAAAAAAGCACCATTATTAAGAAATGATGGAGCGTTCTTTGTAAGGAATAATCGCCTAGAAGGATGGCTTTCTGAGACTGATTTAAACGGTCTAAGATGGATGGATGAAAAAAACGTTCGATCTCCTGTGTGGATTATTGAGAATGATAGCGCTGTTGTTTCCGTAGTGATAGAGAAACCTAAGATTACAATTTCCCCTATTATGAGTAGTAAGCCCATACTTTTTAATATTCGAGTTGAAGTTCAAGCTGGAATAAATGAGAAGATCAAGGAAATTAGTGATAAAGAGTTGATTACAAAAACTGAAGATATTATCAAATTAGAAATTCTAAAATCCTTTGAAAAAGGAATAGAAATAAATGCAGATATCTACAAATTAGGTGAATCATTATACCGTCAGAATCCAAGAAAATGGAAAGAAGAAGTAAAAACAGACTCGTTTTACTTAAATGAACACAGTATAAAGAATTTAAAAGTTAAAGTTAATTTAGTTAACTCCGGAAAGTTGAAGTACCAAGATGGATCCTAATATTAATTCAAACGGTATTTATAGTTTTTTAAAAAGGCCTAAGCTCTTGCAACACCGAGAAATTAGGCTTTTTTATATTGAATTCCTTAACGTTGTAAATCCGCATTTTCCTGACGCTACCCCTATATTAGGTTGCGCATGCATTGCTAAAATAGGATTAAGCCGGGTAAGATATAATTATTTTTCTAAATAGTCTACTTTATAATTATTTAATCCGTATATTTTGTTTTTAGGGATAATGATTTTGTTTAGTGTTATACATATTTCTTTTCTACTGTATAAACCTTGTCTCCTCCATGAATAATAAACAAGGGATCTAATTTAGCTGCTCTTTGTAATAAAAGTTCGAATTCACCACCCATCTTAAAACAGCTACCTTCAGGTCCGTTGCATCTGCTGTCTTCAAAAAACACAAAATTAAATTTATTCTTACAGTGTAATTTTTTCATTCATTCTTTCAGTAAATATTCTGAACGTCCATGTAGTGTCATAAACATCTTTTCCTTTCATAAAAATCAATAATCTATCTTTTTAATTACATGAAGATTAATTGTTAAGTTAATCAAAAAAATAAAGGTTCTATAATGAATCTTGAGAAGCAAAAATAATTGAAATCATTTGAGTATAGAGATGAAAAACTTAGATGTTGGGAACTTGTTTTTTGTGGCATCTTCAACCAGTGATGTATAGGTGCATCTTCTATGCCTCGAGATATCGCTATCCAAACTTTCTTTTCACACAGTGGGCTTATTTGGATTTTAAGTGATTTGATATGAGATTTATTGTGTTAGCGCCTTTACTAATTTTTATTGTATATAAGATAAAATGAAGGAATGGTGGAAATGAAATGTCTTTTTAAAGTTATAACAATTGCGCTTATAGCTGGGGCTATCAGCGGTTGCTCTGAGTTAGCGGAGATAGAAGAAAGAGGCTTTGTAGTAGGTGCCGCTTACGATATTGTTAAGGAAAAGAAATCTAATCCAATTATGAAAGGGACGTATCAAATGGTACTTCCCAGTAAGTTAACGCAAGAAGGTGGAAAAGGCGCAGGGAATAATTATATTGATGTGAGTGCAAAAGGAGATAGTGTGTTTGAACAAATACGAATAATCGCTAAAAAGATTAGTCGTACTTTATTTTTTCCACATATACAAGTAATCATTTTTTCTGAAGAATTACTATCGAATCCAAATGTTTTACAAAATACGTTAGATGTATACATTCGAGATCATGAAATGAGAAGAAATATTCGTCTATTTGTTTCTGAGAAAAATGCAGAAGCAATCTTGAAACAAAATGCAAAATCAGAAAATTTACCGGCACAGTATATTGATATGCTAGCTGAACACCCTCCTAAAAATGCTCAGATGGTTGAGGCAGCAAGAATTGGTGACGTGCAGGAAAAGATAATTTCAAACCGAAGTTTTGTACTACCTGTCTTAAAACCTACAAAACAGGGGATAGAAATGGATGGGGCTGCGTTGTTTCGTGGGAAGGATAACAAGTGTGTTGGAATGTTAAACGGCGAACAGACAGTGGGAATAAACTTTATAATCGGTGAAAAATTAGGAGGTTATTTTACCATACGTAAAAAGGACCAGCTTATTACATATGAAATTCATAAGCTACACCGAAAAATACAGGTATTTACTGAAAATACTACAAAACCGAAGTTTGATATTCATCTATTTCTCGAAGGTGCTTTAGCGGAGTTGCATTTTAGTGATCATAAAAAATTCATGAATGAAAAACGCTTAACGAAGGATATTTCAAAAGAGGTGGAACAAAGGATTCAAAAATCAATAAAGCTTGTTCAAAAAAAATATAAGGTAGATGTATTAGCGTTAGGAGAAGTATATAAGCGGCATAATTATAAAAAATGGAAGAAAATACGTAAGAATTGGGATCAAGGCGAAAATTATTTTAGTGATGCCCAAATTAATGTTCATGTTCATTCAATAATTGAACATTCAGGTTCAGCTTTACCCAAGAAAGTAAAATGAGTTAATTTGATTGGTTACCGAATTAGATATTAGCTGCCAAATATCAATACTAGCTATACCCCGTATTATATATTTTATTTTCATAACTTCGATTGCTTCATATACATTACCTGTATTTCTTACATAAATTATATAAGTGAACAAGCTTTTACACTTTTCTTTCAATTTCACCTTTTACTTTTCTTAATATTTTCTTTTCAACTAAAAAATTGACTGAATAATTTTTTATCAGAGGTTTGAAATAGATTAAGTAACTAGAGGTACCATGTCAAAAAAGCTTGTAATTTGGATAACATCCAAATTACAAGCTTTTTATTTTTTATTTAATTACTGCCACCAAATCCAAGCCCAAAGGTAATTTCTTATATTTCGAGGAGTAATGCGAATGAAGCGTTCACCGTCAAAGAAGCAATTTAAATTTGGAAGTGTTTCATCTGGATTTTCTGGAACAAAGGTGACGATGTTCTCGTTACTTGTAACGGTTACTGTAATTGGTGGATCGGTAGGCGAGACTTGAAGTTGTAACGAAATATTGGCCGTATTTTTAAACTCATTATTAACAGGTGGACTTATTACTTGTACTGTGAATAACACGATAATTGTTTCGTTTGGCTCTAAATTAGTGGCAACTAGGAAACCGATATTCGGATTCGCTAGTGGAGAGCGTTCACCGTTAATAAAGACAGTGCCGTTTATAAATTGTAAACCTGCTGGAATAGTATCTTGTAACGAAATATTTGAGAGTGAAATTTTGGAAGTATTTGTAATGCGTACCGTGTAATCAAAATATTGATTTAAATAAGCTGAGCTGACGGAAGCATTTTTCGTGACTGTTGTAGTTATAAATTGAACTGGTATACGAACAATATTTGAATTAACAATGAAAGTAATAATTGGATCCTGTGGTGTCAATTGAAAAGCAGCGGTAACTGTTGCAGAATTTATAATTGTACTGTTTGAAGGAATAGAAGTTACGAGGACTTGAAATGTTATAGTTGCTACTGTACCTGCAGATAAAGAACCAATATTAATACCAGTGTCTGGACGAACATTTGGAACCGAAGTACCGTTAATAGTTACGCTGTTTTCTATAAATGTTGTACCAGCTGGAATTGTGTCTATAACAGAAGTACTAATTGTCGGAATTGTGGAATCATTAAATACCTCTAATGTGAATGTAATAACATCTCCTATAACGACGATAGATTTGTCTGCTGTTTTCTCAATGTTAATTATTGGCTCGATTAATGTTGTTGTAACGGTATTTGTTTGCTTTGTAATTGTAATAGGTGGTTCATCTGGATCAATGATAACGGTATAGGAAACAGTAGCATCGTTATTAATTGTAGGTTGAAGAGTAGAAGAAGATATTGTCACTTGGAACGTAATAATGACAGAGTCATTATGAGCAAGATTTCCTAACGTAATACCATTTTCCGGATTCTCATTAGGCTGATTGATTCCGTTAATCGTAACACTACCAGCAACAAAAGTCGTATCTATTGGTATGGTGTCTATAACAAGAAGGTCTTCAATCGTTACATTACCGCTATTCATAATCGTAATTGTATACGTTAAAGTTTGAGCAGGTAAGGCATTCGTTACATCAACAGATTTTATGGCAATGACATTATCATTTTGGACAGTAGTTGTGACGGTATTTGTTGTAGTCGTATTTGTAACGGGTACGTTATTTGGGTTGACTATATAGTTAAAAGTAGTAATTGCGTTGTTGTTTAGTTCATTTGGTGTTGGAATAGTAGTCACAGTTACTTGGAATGAAACGATAGCATCTCCATCTACAATTATAGTACCAATTGGTATGCCGCTTACTGGATTCACTCCTGGAAGAGTTTCTCCGTTTACAATGACGCTATTTTCTATAAACGTAGTACCTTGAGGAATAATATCTTGAATGATTACATCATTTACTGCAACATTACCGGTTTGATTTAGTGTAATCGTATACGTTAACGCATCACCAACCGTTGCAAATGCAAGGTCAACAGTTTTATTACTATTCAAAGTCGCATGATTAATTGTTGTTACGGCAGCTGATGAAATAATAGTTTCGGTAATAGGCGGCTGGTTTGGTAACGTGTATTGGTATTCAATTGTACTCGTATTAGAGATTGGATTTGTTTGCGGAATTGAAGTAACCCGTACTTGGAATAGAATAGTTGCTGTCGTATTAGGCGGAATGTTATCAAGTTGTATCCCGCTAAGTGGATTATCATTTGGACGAGCGCTTCCATTCACAATAACACTATTCTCTATAAAGCTCGTATTTGCTGGGATGATATCTGTAACGATAATATTTTCCACTTGTATATTCCCATTGTTTGTGATGGAAATAGTGTAAGGGATAATCGTTTGTAGGTCAGCGTATTGGATAGGCGTTGTTTTTGTTGCAATTATATTAGCAGAAATAACTTCAGTGAAGGTAATATTACTAGTTGATATTTGTTCTTCGCTATTAATTGTATAACGAGAAGTGGATTGATTTTGAATACGACCACTAGCTGGAAGCGCTACGACAGTAACAGAAAATGTGACTGGGATAGAAATGTTAGGAGCAATCGTTCCTAACAATATACCGGTACTTGGATTGGCATTAAGCTGCGGAATGTTATTTACTAAAACGCTACCGTCTATAAAGGTTGTTCCACCAGGAATATTGTCTGTAAATACAAGAGCAGTAGCATCCGTATTCCCTGTATTTGTTAAAGTTGTTGTATAAGTTAAAACATCACCAATTGTTACAGAAGTCAAATCAACAGTTTTAAGTGAAACGATATCAGCATCATTAATTTGAACGAAAGTAGTGTTGGAAGTAGTCGATTTTTGAATTGGTGCAAAGTCAGGGTTGAAAATAAAGTCGTAGACGATGTTTGCAGTATTAGGTGTTGGGTTTGCAGCAGGTAAATTCGTAACCGAAACTTGGAATGTTATTGTAGCTACTTGACCTGATGTGATATTCGGGATGGAAAAGCCGATATTCGGATCTGCTGCAGGAAGTACAGTGTTGTTAACTGTTACACTCCCCGAAATAAATACTGTTCCATCTTCTATAATATCAGTAAAAAAGATGGAGTTAGTTGTAGTGGATCCGTTATTTTGAATGAGTACTGTATATTCAATAGTTTCATCAATATTAGCTAATACTGTATTAGCGGATTTTGTAGCGATAAGAATGGCATCAATAAATTGTATATTTGTAGTATTGGAAGATGTCGTTTCTGAAATTGGTGGTAAGCTTTGGTCTGGCTGATACTCATAGTGGATGACGGCGATATTATTCATGTTATTTTGAGAAGGTATCGAGTCTACATTTACTTGGAATGTAACGATAATTGTATTGTTTGGAAGGATAATATTAAGTGAGATTCCGGTACTTGGATTTTCGTTAGGTCTTGGTATGCCATCTACAAGAATGCTATCTGGAACGAATGTGGTGCCAGCAGCGATTGCGTCAATTAGGAGAGTATTTGTAATAGGTACTGTACCAGCATTTGTAACTGCGATGGTATATGTGATAATTTGACCGATGCGTGTAATGGATCTGTTAGCAGATTTAATTGCACTAACATTTGCTGTACGGACTTCCGTGTTTACTGTATTTGATAATGATCTACGCTGAATAATTGGAGAACTAGGGTCAATTTGGTATTCATATGAAGTGTCTGAGATGTTAATGACTGTATTGTCTTCAGGTATATTTGTAAGTTGTACTTGGAATGAAATAGTGACTGTTTCATCTGGTTGTATCGTGCCGAGAGTTACTCCATTTTCAGGATTCGTACCAGGCTGAATGACATTATTTATTGATAAGCTATCTTCAATGAATATTGTCCCTTCTGGAATGTTGTCAATGAACACCGTATTGTTAGCTGGAACCGTTCCGATATTTTGTAGTGTATTTGTGTAGGTAATAAATTGCCCGATGGAGACGAAAGTTACATCTGCGCTTTTAACGGAAATAATATTCGCATTTTGAAGTGATGTTGTAACAATGTTAGAATTTGCAGAGCGATTCACTGGTGGAGCTGTAGGAATACTTATATATTGGTAAGTTACTGAAGATTGATTTACAATTTCGGTTTCAGTAGGTGGATTATTTGTTTGTACTTGAAATAGTATTGTTTTGGAACTGTTTGGTGGAATCTTTCCAATTGGTATTCCGTTTTCGGGATTTGCATCAGGCTGAAGTACACCGTTAATTGTGACACTGTCGAGAACGAATGTAGTCCCAACTGGAATCGAATCTGTAAAAATAATATTTATTGCGTCAACATTGCCGCTATTTTTCACTTCAGAAATATAAAGTATAGTTCCGCCAATATCTACAGTTATTGGATTGGACGTTTTTGTAATTGTTAATTGTGCTTGCACGAAATTTGTAATGACAATATTACTTGTAGATGTTTCAGTAATAGGCGGTTGCCCTGGATCTGGTTGAATTGTATATGTTGTATTAGATTGATTTGTAATCGATTGTTGCGAGAATGGATCGTTAATAAGAACTTGGAAAGCAATAAGGTGAGTAGCGTTTGCTGCTAGGTTAGGCAAAGTAACACCTACATTTGGATTGGCACCAAGTATAGTTGTTCCGTTAAGTGTAAAACTATTGTCTACGAATGTAGTCCCTTCTGGAAGCGTATCTGAAAATATGAGATTCGTAGCTGGAATATTTCCGGTATTTTCTAGCGTTATCGTATAGGTCAAAATATCACCTGTTGTTGCTTGTTGTGCATTGACTGCTTTTAAAGAAAGAACATTCGCATCCGAAATTTGTGTGAAAGCTGGATTAGACGTAATTGTTCGAGAGATGATAGGAGCAGTTGGATCAGCGATAAAAGTATAGTCAATACGAGCTATATTAGAAATTGGATTCACGCTTGGAATGGATTGAACGATAACTTGGAATGTGACGGTGACGATTTCCGAAGGTGCAATGGAGTTTAATGAGATCCCTACGTTTGGATCAGTACCTGGAGCTGAAACACCATTAATGGTCACACTATCCGGAATAAATGCAGTTCCCTCTGGGACCAAATCTGTTAAAGTAACTGTATTTGCAGTTGTATTCCCGTTATTTTGAACGACTACAGTGTAAGTGATTGTACCGTCAGTAGACTGTACGAGGGAATCTGTATTTTTAATTACAGATAGTGATGCATCAACGACAGCTGTATTAACCGTATTAGATGAAGATGTTGCTGTAACTGGAGGTTGACTTGGGTCGACAATATAAGTGTAACTTGTAAGTGCTTGATTTATAATCGCTCCTTGCGGTGGAATAGAACTTGCAAGAAATTGGAACGTAATAGTAGCAGAATCACCTGGTGCGATAATACCAACTGGAATACCGAGAGTTGGACTTGCATCTGGAAGTGAAATCCCGTTAAGCGTGACACTATTTGGAACAAATAATGCCCCTTCAGGAACTCCATTAATGAGTAATACAGAATTTGCAGGGAAGTTTCCAGTATTCGTTAATGTTGCTGTATACGTAATGATATCTCCAATAGATACAATTGTACGATTTGCTTCTAAAACAGTTGTAACAGTCGCGTTATTAATTTGTGTGGAAGCACTATTAGAAGTTATTGTGCCTGTAACAGGAGGAGAGGTCGGGTTAACTATAAATTCGTATTGAATAGCTGCAACGTTTGTAATTGGGTTCGAAGGTGGAGTAGATGTAACTATGACTTGGAACGTAACGGCTGAGGAACTACCAGCATTCACGGTTCCGATATTAACCCCGTTATTTGGATTTGCCCCTGGAATGATACTTCCATTTACAGAAAAACTATTTTCAACAAAGGTCGTTCCAGCTGGAATAAGATCTGAGAAATTTAGATTCGTAGCGTTTGTATTGCCGCTGTTTTGTATTAAAACTGTATAAGTGATCGTGTCTCCAATATTCGCAAAGGCTGTACTAGCAGTTTTTACAGCTGAAAGTATTGCTGAATGAATAGAAGTAACGAAGACGTTCGTTTCCACATTGCCAGGCTGAGCCTGTAATGCATTGCCTACGTTATATTGGAAGTTAACAAATGCTAAGTTTTGGAGTTCAGGTGTGAACGTTGTTGGGTTGCTTGTGATTTGAACTTGGAACATGATTGTTACAGTTTGATTTGGAATGATTGTATTTATGCCAATACCGTCAATGATAGAAGCAGATGCTAATGGTGTGCCATCAACAATAACTGATCCTGCAACAAATTGTGTCCACGATGGAATCGGGTCTGAGAAAATAACGTTATTAGCAGGAATATTTCCTGTATTCGTAATCGTAGTTGTATACGTAATTGTATCACCAATCGTCGCAAAAGCTTTATCTCCGATTTTAGTAGTAGTTAAAATAGCACTTTCAATTGTTGTTGTAACACTATTTGAAGTAATGTTTTTTGAAACAGGAGGATTAGCTGGATTGACAATGTGTTGGAAACTAACACTAGCTTGATTGGTAATTGGATTTATAGGCGGAATTTCATCGGCACTAATATGAAATGTTACAATGACAGATTCGTTTGGCCCAATATCGCCAATTGGAACGCCTGTAATTAGGTCTGCATTTGGGATGGTAGTTCCGTTAAGTGTAAAACTATTCGGTTCAAAGGAAGTTCCGTCTGGAATTAGGTCGGTAAAAATAACATTCGTCGCACTAACATTTCCGCTATTTGTAATCGTAACTGAGTAGACAATATCTTGCCCAATATCTACTGCTTCCACATTTGAATTTTTTTGTGCAGTAAGGATAGCGCTATTAACTTGTGTTGTCGTTGTATTAGATTGATTAGAAGTTGAAATGAACGGCTGATCTGGATCAACAATATAACGGTAAGTGGTAAGAGCCGAATTAGAAATAGGATTGTTGATTGGGAGGGTTGAAACGATGGCTTGGAATGTGACGATTGATGTGTTTCCACCATTAATGGAACCGATATTTACACCAGTAGATAAATCAGCGTTTGGAATGGTTTGCCCATTAACTGTGAAACTGTTTGGAACGAAACTTAAATTGCTATCAAGCGTATCGATAACGGTAACATCAGTTGCAGTCACATTCCCTGTATTCGGGAGGTTAAGTGTAAATGTTATTGTATTACCAACATCCGCAAAAGTAAGATCTGTTGTTTTTGTACTTATAATATTCGCGTTGTTTATTTGAAGAAGCGTAGTGTTGGAAGTAGCCGCACTTAATACTGGAGGATTAACAGGATCAACAGTAAACTCATATGTTGTTGATGCTGTATTTGGTGCTGGATTAATAGGGGGAATGCTGTTCACTGTAACTTGAAAGACGATACTATATATTTCATTAGGCGGAAGTGTTGCAAGTAATACACCTGTATTTGGATTCGCGTCAGGTTGTAAAACACCATCGACAGTTAATGTGTTAGGAACAAATGTGACTCCATTTGGTAATACATCTGTGAATACAATATTAGTTGCATCTGTATTTCCTATATTCGAAATAGAAGTAGTGTAAAAAGCAGTTTGCCCGATATCTGCAAAGGATACACTTTCATTTTTCGTCATGGATAATAGTGCTTCTTTAATTTGCGTTGAAACAGGATTGCTAATTGAAGTTTCTGCATCAGGCGGTGAGACTAATTGGTACGATGTTGATGAGAAATTTACAATGGGGTTTTCAGTTGGTAATGACGTTACAGTAACTTGGAACGAAATTGTTACTGTAGTCCCAGCTGTTATAGTTCCGATATTTACACCGTTCACTGGATTTGCACCACTTTGAAGAATTCCATTAATAGAAAATGTGTCTGCAATAAATGCTGTTCCGCTCGGTACGGTATCTGTGAATATAACATTTTGCGCAGATGAGTTTCCATTGTTTGTTAAAGCGACAGTATAAGTGAGTGTGTCTCCAATACGACTAAAGGATTTATCGACTTGTTTTAATGAAAGAATGGTAGCTGTATTAATCGTAGTGAACACTGTGTTTGAAGTAACGGTCCTTGAAACAATAGGGGCATTAGGATCAGCGATAAATGTGTAAGAAGCAGTAGCGGAATTGGCAATAGGATTTTGGGCTGGTGTAGAAGTAGCGGTAACTTGAAATGCTATAGATATTGAGCTGTTAGGAGCAATTAATCCAATTGTAATACCTGTATTAGGGTTGAGCCCGATTTGTGTGATGCCATCTATTGTAACGCTATCAGTTATAAACGTCGTACCATCTGGTATGAGGTCAGTGAAAGTAATATTCGTAGCGTTTGTATTACCGCTATTCGTTAAAATTGTCGTATAGGTAATGGTATCACCTAGTGTTACAAGTGTTTGATCTACAGATTTCACCATCGTTATCATAGCATCTAGTACCGGGTTTGTAACGATATTTGTTGAAATAGAAGTTGTAATAGGAGTTCCGTTTGGATCGACAGTATAAGAATATAAAATTGTGTCATTACCCATAATCGAATTTGAAGGGGGAACAGAAATAACATTTACTTGGAAAGTAACAGTTACTGTTTCACCCGGTGCGATATTTGGTATAGTTACTCCCAGTGCTGGTTGTGCACCAGACTGCTGAACGCCATTTATCGTGAATGAATTTGGTATAAAGGTAATGCTAGCTGGAATAGCGCTTGTGAAAGTAATATTCGTAGCGGCTGTATTTCCTGTATTTGTAATAGTAGTTGTATACGTAATCGTATCTCCAACTGAAACGATAGATTTATCAGCACTTTTTTGGGTTGTTAAAATTGCACTATTAATAGTTGTCGAAACAGCATTAGATACATTCATTTGTGATACGGAAGGTTGGCTAGGGTCGACCACATGTGAAAATTGTACAGAACTAGAATTAGAAATTGGATTTATACTTGGAATATTTGTAACAAGTACGTTGAGAGTAATCACAGCCGTTCCGTTTGGATTTATATTTCCAATCTGAATCCCGTTAGCTGGATTTCCGATCTGCTGTGTACCAGAATCGTTTGTAAGAGTGCCAGATATGAATGTCGTTCCGTCAGGTAAAATATCTGTGAAAATTATATTTTGTGAAGTAACATTTCCAGGGTTACTTAATGTAATCGTATAAGAAATTGTATCGCCAATTGTTGCGAAAGTTTTATCTACAGATTTAACAAGTGTAATTTCTCCGGAATTTATTTGTGTCGAAACCGGATTGGATGTCGTACTTCTTGAAACGAGTGGTAAATTAGGTCCTGTCATAAATTGATAATCAATAGAAGCGCCATTTACAACTGGTGAGTTTGGCCCCCCAGGTCCAATTGTGAAAATTGGATTTGGAATGCTAACTACTTGCACGCGGAAGGTAATGTTTGTAAAATCTCCTGCAATAATATCCCCAATTGGTACCCCATTCGCTGGATTTACCCCAGGTAATAAAACCCCGCCTACTCGAACGCTATCCGCTATAAACACTGTATTATTTGGAATCGGATCTGTAAAAATGATATTCGTAGCAGTTGTGTTTCCTATATTCTCCAATAAAACAGTATACGTTAAAAATGAATTTCCAGGTGCTACGTCAGAAAATAGTCGATCCACACTTTTCGTTGCTTGAATAATCGCTTCGTTAATTTGAACTAAAGTTGGATTACTTGTAGCTGTTTCTGTCACCGGCGGCTGGGTAGGATCAACAATGATCGAGTATGTCGTGCTAGACTGGTTCAAAGTTGGATTTGTAACTGGTATTGAGCCAACGATAGCTTGAAAGCTAATTGTTGTCGTTCCTCCAACTGGAATTGAGTCTAAAGAAATCCCGCTATCTGGTCTAAATCCAAGTTGTGGGATGGTATTAATTTGTACGCTATCAGGAACGAATGAAAGTTCAGGTGGTAATATATCGATAAAAACAGGTGTGTTTGCGGTAGTATTTCCGCTATTGGTGAGGGTAGTTGTATACGTAATTGTATCTCCAACAGCAGCAAATGCACTGCTTGCAGTTTTTGTTGCGATAACGGAAGCAGTATTTACTTGTGTAAAAGTTTTATTAGATTGAACTGTTCGTGAAACTGGCGGTTCATTTATACCTACAATAAAGCTATATTGAAGCGATGATTGGTTTGGGATTGGATTCGGATTTGGGAGTGATGTAATGTTTACTTGAAAACTGAGTGTAGCAGATGCATTTGAATTCAAGTTGCCAATATTGATACCATTTTGTGGATTTGCATTAGGAATAGTTGTTCCATTTACCGTAAAACTGTTTGGAATAAATGATGTACCATTTGGAATTACATCTGTAAAAATAACATTGTTTGCGGTAGTATTACCGGAATTAGTAATGATAGCAGTGAAAGTCAGTGTATCTCCAATAGTAGCAAATCTTGAATTGACAGTTTTATTTATAGAAAGAGTTGCATCAATAATTGGCGTAACCGTCGTATTCGTAACTGTACTACCAACAGCGGGTGATTGGTTTGGATTTACGGTATATTCATAATTTACAAGAGCATTATTTGTTAATGTGCCACTAGGTGGTATCGCTAAAATTTGTGCTTGAAAAGTAATGAATACAGTATCTCCTGGGGGAATATCTGCTAAGTGAATACCAAGTGATGGATCTAACCCTGGCTGCGGAATATTATCGATAGTTACAGAGTTTGGCACAAATGAGGCGCCTGCACCGAGTCCATCTGTTAAAACTGTAGCGCTAGCAGGGATATTCCCTGTGTTCGTAACTGCAATCGTATAAGTAACGATATCCCCAATTGCAGCTGTCGGTGTATTCACTGACTTCGTAGCGACGATTGTAGCGTTATTAATTTGAGTTGTTATTACGTTACTTAACGCATTGGCGGACGCTGGAGGTAAGTTAGGATCTATGACATATTGGTACGCTGTATTGCTTTGGTTCGGGATTGGATTTGGACTAGGAATGGAATTTACTATTACTTGAAATGAGATTGTTGCACTTGTATTAGGGTTTATTGGATCAATTGCAATTCCACTTGCTGGGTTTGTATTAGGAAGTGTATTGCCATTTACTGTTACACTATTAGGAATAAATGATGTTCCGTTTGGAATTACATCTGTAAAAATTACATTTGATGCAAGTGTGTTCCCGTTATTCGTTAAAGTAGTTGTATACGTAATAATATCATTTACGTTAGCAAAGTGTTTATCTGCCGATTTTACAGCGGCAATCGTAGCGTTATTAATAGTTGTCTGTACGGTGTTAGAGGCCACCATCTGCGTTACAACTGATTTGGATGCGTCGTATGTGTATTGGAATGTAGTGCTCGATTGATTCGTAATCGGATTTGGACTAGGAATAGTTGGTACAGAAACTTGGAATGCAACAGTACGTGATGAATTCGCTCCTATCGTCCCAATTAAAATGCCATTAGCAGGGTTTGCATTTGCTATAGGGACACCGTTAATCGTTACAGTATTAGGAAGGAAGATGGTACCAGCTGGAATGATATCTGTAAACGTTACGTTAGAAGCAGGGATATTGCCGTTATTTGTTAAAATTGTTGCATACGTTATGACAGCGCCAACATCAGCGAAATTTGTACTTGTTAGTTTTGTGGCAACAATATTAGCAGTATTAATTTGCGTCGTTACTATATTGCTAGTAGCGTTTCTGACAACGGCAGGTAAACTTGGATCTGCGATAAAGCTATATTGAAGTGCAGCGCTATTTTGAACTGGATTTGGTGAAGGTAAACTATTTGCACTTATTTGAAAAACAATCGTTGTAAAACCACCTGAAGGAATGGAGCCGACTTGAAGACCGGTACTAGGGTCTGCACCTTGTTGTAAAGTACCACCTATAAAAATACTATTTGGTACGATAGTGGAGCCATTAGGGATTATATCGGTAACAATAACATTATTTGCTGTAGTATTGCCAAGATTAGCTAAAGAAATTGTATATGTGATTGGTTGCCCGACATCGGCGATAGTTAAATCTACTTCTTTGACAATCACTACATTTGCTAAATTAATTTGTGTACTTACAGTGTTACTTACAGATGTTTCTATAGTTGGTGGATCGCCCGGATTTAGAATAAAGCTATACTGTGTACTAGATGAATTTAATGTTGGATTTTGTGTTGGTAAAGAGGTGACGGTTACTTGATAAGAGACAGTAAGTGAGCCATTAGCAGCAATGGAAGGTAGTGGAACACCTATATTTGGATCTGCGTTATTTTGAAGTACACCATTAATAAGAAAAGTATTTGGAATAAAGGTAGTACCGTCTGGATTCGTATCTACGAAAGTAGGGCTATCAGCAGAAACACTTCCTGCATTCGTCAAAGTAACAGTATAAGTTAATATATCCCCTACGGTAGCGAACGCTCGATCCACTGTTTTGGCTGAAATGACATTTGCATCGTTTACTTGAGTAAATGTAGTGGTTGAAGTAGTGTTCTTACTTACAGGTGAAGTGTTTGGATCAACGATAAAGTTATAGGAGATGGAAGCGCTATTTGAAATAGGGTTTGGATTTGGAATGCTAGTGATTACTACTTGGAATGAAGCTGTAATTGTAGTATTAGCATTGATGCTACCAATATTGATGCTAGCTGGTGTAACGCCTGGCTGAGTAACACTGTTAACTATAACGCTGTTTGGGACAAAAGCGGTTCCATTCGCAATTGAATCAGATAGTAATACATTGTTCGCTGCAACATTTCCATCGTTAGTAAGAGCAAAGGTGTAAGTTAATACATCACCAACTTCCGCAAACGTTTTATCTACAGATTTATTAGCATGGAGATTTGCTAGTCTAATTGTTGATGTAACAGAATTAGAATTTGCTGTTTTTGAAGTCGGTGGCAAACTTGGATTTACAGTATATAGATAAGAAGCGAAGGCGTTATTAATGATAGGATTTTGGGTCGTAATATTGATGACTGTTACTTGAAAGGATAAGGTGAAAGTAGCTCCTCCTGGTATTGTACCAATAGGTACGAAAACGAGTGAATCTACATTTTGTAAAACACCGTTGAGTGTTACCGAACCTGGTGTTAATATCGTTCCATTTGGAAGTGAATCTGTTAGCTGTACGTTAGTTGCAGCTGTATTTCCACTGTTTGTAATAAGGATTGTATAACTTATCGTTTCGCCAATTGTGGCAAATTGTTTGTTAGTTGATTTTGTTAATGTTACATTCGCATTATTAATTTGAGTGGAAACGAGATTAGAAGAAATGTTTTTTGTAACTGGTGATTGGCTAGGGTTGACGGTATATTGATAAGAAGCGCTTGATCCATTAAATACGACGTTTGACGCGGGTATTGTATTTACTACTACTTGAAATGAAACATTTTTTGTTGTACCAGTTGGGATGGATCCAATGTTCACACCGTTAGCGGGATTTGCGCCCACTTGTGTCGTGCCATCAATTGTTACACTGTTTACAACAAAAGTTGTTCCAGTAGGAATGACATCTGTAAAAATAACATTGTTTGCATTCGTATTACCTGTACCTGTAAAGGAAACGGTGTACGTTAGTATATCACCAATATCTGCAAAATTTTTATCTACTGCTTTCGTCATTGTTACAGTAGCATTATTCACTTGAGTGGAGACAATATTCGTCGTATCAGTCCCGCTTACTGCCGGTTGATTTGGCACAGGAATGTATTGATAAGTTGTTGTACCACTATTTAATATGGGATTTGTTTGCGGGATAGAAGGAACGAATACTTGAAATGAAACCGTAGTCGTAGAATTAGCAGCAATAGATCCAATTGATATACCAGTAGCGGGATTTGCGCCAGCTTGGGTAACTCCGTTCACAGTTACGCTCCCTGGAATGAAAGTAGTCCCGCTAGGAATCGGGTCCGTATATATAACATTTGTTGCAGCGATATTTCCTATATTAGCTAAGGCAATACTGTAAGTTAGCGTTTCACCAATATCGGTAAAAAGTTTATTAACTGATTTTGTGCCATTAATATCTGCGAGGTTAACTTGTGTTCCAGCAGAGTTGCTTGTTGCAAGACCGTTAAAGGTCGTTCCACCGGCGATTGGTGTATATTGAAATGTAATATTAGCAGTGTTAGAAATCGGATTTGGATTTGGCAGAGAAACGACAGTCGCTTGGAAAGTTACTGTACGAGAAGCACCATTATTGATTGTTCCAAGAGATATACCAGCGGCAGGATTTGCATTTGTTTGTGGTATGTTATCTACCATTACAGTGCCAGGTATAAAGGAAGTCCCATTAGGGAGAATGTCTGTCAAAATAACGTTATTGGCGGGAAGAAGTCCGGTATTAGGGATAGTAACTGTATAAGTGAGAATGTCTCCAATTGTAGCTACACTTTTATTCACGCTTTTCGTTGCTTGTATATTAGGTGAGTTTATATTAATTTGTAAACCGACTGTATTTAACATGTATGCATCTCCTTTAGTTGTTAAACGGATTGCGGCAGATACTTGAGAATTTGTTAAATAGGGAGAAATATCAATGGAAGTAATGTCCCAGCCTTGTCTTCCTGCAGAGATGTTTGTACCTGAAGAAGCACTTTGATTTCGCGTTCCAAATGTCCCTGTTGTATCTAAGTTTCCTGCAGCATTATTAATTTGGGAACCGAAGAAATTATTTATGGCATTATTTGGTCCGGATAAAGCGTTTAATGAACTGAAATTTGGTCCGAATAGAGCCTGATCCCCAATTAAATCAGCATCCCCTTCGGTAGAACTCAAAAATAATCGTCCGCTTACAGGTCCTCCGGAAGGTGTTAAAAATCCTGAAACAGCTACATCTGCACTACCGGTATCAGCAGAAACACGGTTACCCGCTACATAAATGGTTAAGTTTCTTGCTGGCAATGTCCCATTTTGATAAGCGACAATGAGCGTCCATCCAGAAGAATTGATAGCCCCATTAGAAGCATCTAAAGGATCAACAAGTCCAGGGACAGAGCCAGTTGTATAAGAGCCAGATCCAGCAGCTTGAACGAGAGATGTTACATCTGCAGAACGTGTATAGAATCCAAATGTGACAGATCCAGAAACGAAAGTTTGATTTGAAGCTGTAACAGCCGAAGGGGTAATTGGGTATGTTGAAACAGGTGTAGTAAAAGAAACAGGGTTTCCTAAAACACTCGTAATGTTTTGATCACGAGATAAATAGTTTCCACCCCAAACGAGTTCTGCGTAAAGAATCGTACTACCAGCAGGGATATTTAATACAGCGGTAGAACTATTTTGTGTATAGTTTAACGTTGTACCAGCAGGAAAAGTAGGTACTTGTAAAGCGGTATTCGTAGTTACGAATGCACCAATTGCCCCGATTGTACCAGCACGGTTTTGGTTACTAATTTTACTTAAACCTAGTGTGTTCCCTGTAATCGCAAGTGCCCCGTTAGTAGTGGTAGAAAATCGATTCGTAATGGGCATTTTTTCACCTCATTTGCATATAGTTTTGGTCAAAATACGATATGCATATAAACAATCAAAAGGAACATGTATAATTGAACTATAAATTCCTTCCTTAATCATTGGAAGGAATTTAATAGTAACAAGGGCTATTTTTAAATCAGTTAATATTAACATTAAAGGAAACTCCAGGGACACAAACATTGATTTATAAAACTGCATTTGTTCCTCTATTTTGTTTATTTTGACTTTTGGATAGCACCACATGCCCATCAACTTAAGAATTTAGAATTACCCCAAAATGAAAAAAATAAGCTTTTTGTTACTTAATAACGGTGTGTCTGTAGCCCTAAAAGGGGCATTTAATTATTAGAATATAATTATTACATTATCGCATACAGTAAAACATATATTTAATAATAGGAAACAGGATTAATACCTTAGCTAAATTTAAATGATTCGTACTATATCTATCAAGAAAAACCTATTCAAGATTAATTAAAATTCAATTATCTGAGCTTTTTTCAAATCAGCAAACCATTCACCTATTATATCGTTATGATGCTTAATAATTTGGGATGCCGATAATAATGTAGTGTCATATGTACTATGCCCATCTTCAACAAGAGTAACATCATACCCTAAGCTATATGCACGTCGACACGTCGCATCTATACATATTTCAGACTGAACGCCTGTAATCACAATGTGTTCGATGTCCCTTTTATTCAATTCTTGTTGAAGACTTGTTTCATGAAATGAATCAGGGTGGTTTTTTTCAAGAACGATATCTTCAGATAGTGGAGCTACAGATTCATGAATTGCCCATTCCGGATTTCCATGCTCTAATAAAGATCCTGTTTTCCCATTAAACTTCATGTAAAAAATAGGCGCTTGGACAGTACGAGCTTTATGGATTAACAATTGAATGTTTTTTAATAATTCAATTCCTTTATATAGCATTCTTTCTTCTTTAAATGAACCCACTTGTACATCTATAATAAGCAATGCTGCATAGCCTTTTATCATAAACGACCACCTCACATTTTGATTAAAATCATACAAGTAAAATATGTATAAAATAAGTATCCATTTTTAAAGTATCCAAAATGGATAGAGAATATAAATATGTGGAATCATGAATTTTTTTATCTTCAAGCTAGAAATGAATACATTAATAAAGTTTGTATTGCTTAATGTAGCCTAGAGGTGTTTGAATGTAGTGAATTTCGCACGTACAGTGTTAAGTGGCGCAAAAGATGGAGATAACTTCAAAGTCTTACCTATCGCAACGATGGGGATGAAGAATGACCATAAATAGAACCTGTTGTTTATAACAGGTTCTAATCAGAGTTATAGGCTCAATTACAGGAACTACAGATCTACTGGGGGGTAGTGTAATTCCTGATTAAAATTAAGATATGTTAAAAAATTTTAAATATGATTAATCAAATGATAACTAAACAAAATCGTTATTTTAAAGTGACTCAAAAAAGAGCACAGATATAAATGTGCTCTTAGAGAGGTAGGTTAAGTATCCTATTGGCCATTGTTCAAAGTTAATATATGTACGTTTAACTAAAAAGTGAAAAATAAAAACAGGATAGTTAGAAAAAAGCTAACTGTTTCATTGCAACTTGTAAAAAAGAATGTGGGAGGTTCAAAAAAGAAACTATATATAATTATACAAGTAAAACAGAATTGTACAGCATGAAAAGGAGCACTACATAAGTGAGTGCTCATCGATAAGGAGGTAACTTTTTTAGCTAAACACCCTTCTTAAAGAATATGCTGGAAAAGTGGGAAATAAAACTAAAATATAGTAACTAATGATGTTATGAATAACAATTTATAGGGAGAGGTTTAATGTTGTTATTATTTAAATAATAAAGCAGCTAGCTCAATGAACTAACTGCTTTATTGTCCAACAATAACGATACCCACAATACGTTGTAACTTAAAGTTACAACTATAGTATAAACGGAATTAAAAATATTATGTAAAATTAAAAGTGAGCTAAATAAGGAAACTAAAAAGAGCACTAGGTACAAGTGCTCTTTAAAAGAAGACCCTATGAGTTAATAGCTACATATCCGTAATATATGATGACAAACAAGTTAATATAAAAGAGCATTCAGCAGAAAACTAACTGCTCATTCCTAGAAGAAAAGGAAAAACAAAATTAAAGAAGTCACTGTGAATTCAAGCTGCATCAGCCCATCTATAGCATTGGACATAATGAATAGAAACAATAAGGTCATTAAAACTCACTTATAAAAACGTAAAGGAGGCACTGCTTAAATTGTAGTATCTCCTTTTAAAAAAGTTAAGTTCAGCTTTACTTCTGAAATCAAAACAGATAATAAAGTTGTTTATTTCCTTGTGAAACTAAAGCTACCATATAGTTGAATAATATAAATTGTTTTATTCGAATATATAGTTTTAACATTGACTTTCCGTCCTTATCCAATAACGGAGTAAATTCCCCTGCATATCCACTCAACTAAATAAATGATGAATTCCTATTTCTTTATCTACCATTATTACTCGTGAACACATAATTTAGAATTTTATTCGGAAAAACTCAAAAAGGCAGCTAGAAAAAACTAACTGCTCTAGTAAATACTATGAATACAATGTTTATTCGTATTCAAACTTGGATTACCTATATTGTTAACATGCCCTAAAAATTTATTCAATAAAAGAGCAGTTAGCCCAGTCTAACTGCTCGATGCAGAGGTATTGTATGCCGAGTTATTGATTTTATTCAAGGAATAAAGAAATTGTATTTATTTGAAAAATATAGTTGAAGAATTTTATAGAGAAAATGTAGCAAATTCTATATTACAAGAGATACAAGGTGTAGCTCCAATAGAAGACAGAAGTACGAAGACCTAAACAACTTTCTGAACCAAATTTTAGTAAGGCTTCAACTAATTTAACTGCATTTGAAACAAAACTAAATAGTAAAACCTAATTAAATGTGAAATTCAACTAAAATTTAATTCTACATAAGTAACAAAAGATATTCATGAAAATGGATACTTTCTCTTCTAAAAAGTATCTATTTTATGTCCATGTACAAGTGTAGAAAGACATAAAAGTCTAAACTAAAATCTCACAAATAATTGTTGATAAATAGTAATTACCATATAGCAATAGGATTTGTAAATAATAATCAAACCACATACCTAAAATCTCGAAGATTATACTTTAATGAAAAGAATTCGAGGACTTTTTGCAAAGTACGAAAAATTAGAACGTGAACTTAAAGAAGTTAAATATTGCTTGTTGAAAGCAATATTTGTAGCACATAAGATTAATACGTAAAGCAATTATCTTTATATAATCTTGATATGAATTTTACTTTGTCTTTCTATAAATATGATTTTATCTAAATATAAACAAATTACACTCTCCTTATAAAGCATCGAGGAGAGATAATGATGAATCCATTTAGAAAAACAACCCTGTTTGTATTTACACTATCAGTATTAAATACAAACATTGGTATGTCACATGGTGATATTCCTATATTTACTAAAATACAACCTGCAATACCACAAGAGGAGAATGCAAAATCAGAAGTAGAATATATGAGAAATGAATCAGTAGAATCAGAAAAGGTACTTGAAAAAGAAAATAGGCCCATAGAGCAAGAAAAAGTGATAGTAAGGCCATTGGATGTGCCGCTGATTCTACAAAAACCAGAATTGATGAGAGGTTGTGAAGTAACGAGCCTTGCTATGGTGTTGCAATTTTCAGGTGTACAAGTCGATAAGATGGAACTCGCTGCAAAGATAAAGTCTGTACCATTTCAGGGAAAGGGTATAAAGGGGAATATGCACAAAGGGTTTATTGGGGATATAGCTACATTTGATAAACCTGGACTAGGTGTTTATGTAGAGCCGATTTTAGAATTGGCAAAGGAGTATGTTTCAGAAGAGAAAGTGAAGGATCTAAGTCACAAAGAACCTCAGCAAATATATGAGGCGATAGACAGAGGGCAACCTGTATGGGTATTAACAAATGCCCGTTTTAAACGGTTACCTGATGATGAATTTTATACATGGCGTACAGATGCAGGAGAAATGAAAGTGACATATCACCAGCATAGTGTCGTTGTGACCGATTATGATGAACAATATGTATATATTAACGATCCACTAAAGAAGGACAAACACAGAGCAATTGATCGGAATAGTTTTGAACAAGCCTGGATTCAAATGGGAAGACAAGCGATGACAGTTTCAATGTAAAACGAACGTAGATTGGATGAGAATAGAGATGAAAAAAGTTTTAATAGTTGAAGATGAACAGATTATCCGAGAGACTGTAGCCCATTATTTCTCGCATGATGGATATGAAGTAATTACAGCGGAAGATGGTCAAATTGGGCTAGATTTGTTTGCTGAACAAGAGCATAATATCAGTTTAGTTATTTTGGATATTATGCTCCCATTAATGGATGGATGGTCAGTGTGTAGACGTATTCGAAAGAATTCTAATGTTCCTATTATCCTATTAACGGCACGAAGTGATGAAGATGATACGTTACTTGGATTTGAACTTGGGGCAGACGATTATGTAACAAAACCATTTAAACCGTCTATTTTATTAGCGAGAGCAAAACGTTTGTTCAAAGATACAAATCAACAAGTACAATATCAGGACTGTATTAATTTATGTGGTATTCGCTTAGATAAATCAGCACGTTCTGTTTCAATAGATGGACAAAAAATAGATTTTACACATACAGAATATGAAATTTTACACTCTTTAATGCAACACAAGGAACAAGTACTATCAAGAGAGCAGTTAATCACAAATATTTGGGGATACGATTATGATGGAGATGATAAAACACTAACTGCACATATGCGTAATGTACGATTAAAACTTGGTGAGAAAGCAAAACACATTATTACAGTTGTTCGTACGGGTTATAAATTTGAGGTAGAAAAATGATGAGAAAGAAGATTGTGTTTCAGTTATTTTCTCTTACCTTTTTACTATGTTGCATGATTATCGCAGCTATCTTTTTCGGACAAATGTATGTGATGAAATACTTATATATAGATAAAGAAAAAGAAAATGTTCAGAAGCAATTACAACGGTACTATACATTTTATGAAGCTCATAAACAGGATGAAAATACACTCCAGAGGAAGGAACTCTCGTATGCTAATCAGCAGGGTATTATGATTGCTAGGCTCGATAAAGAAGCCAATATCAAGAAATTACCATCAGGAGATCATTATATAAAAACAGTTGATAAAAATGATTCGAGTCGATCCTCTAAGGTTGTGTTTAATAATTTAATCAATGCAAAGAAAGATATGGATCCTAATTTCAGTATATTAATTACAAGTTTACTCAATAAAACGACTAAACTAGCTATCATGGATACAGTAAGTAAAAGATCGAATAAAGACATAGTGATTCCTACAACATTGAGAATAAAAGGTTATGATGGAAATTTTGTTGCACCTACTTATTATCAGATTGATAAATATATGATGTCTGGTGCTAAAAATGGTATGAAGGTTTTTTCAAAAGAAGAAAGTGAGAAATATTATTTCTTAGAGGGAATTGTAACAGAGATAAATTTCCCAGTTTACTTCAATTCAAAAATGAATAATACATTGTATAGTAATGAGGTGTTTGCAAATCGTATTTTGCAATTTCAATCGGAATGGATCAGCGATAAAGTGAAATTACAAGGAGACGAATGGGTTCAGAATGAAATCAGTATAGATGGAATCAAGTATCTAGAAACGATAAAACCACTCATGCAAAATGGACAAGTAAATGAATTCATTTATACATTGTCTTCGTTACAACCGATTACAAAAGTGACAGATGTAATGAGTGATTATTATATATATTATAGCATTTGTGCTGATTCTATCGCTGGTTGTATGTTTATATTATTCAAGAATTATTACCAAACCATTACTAAAAATTAATGAAGCAACGAAAAAAATAATGCAATTTCAATTTCAAGATAAGCTTTCTATCAAATCAAAAAATGAAATTGGTGAGCTTTCCTCTAATATTAATCAACTCTCAGAAAGAATGGAAGGATATATCAATCAGTTAAAAACAGACTTAGAAAAAGAGAAAAAATTAGAACAGACACGAAAAGATTTCATTGCAGGCGTTTCGCATGAATTAAAAACGCCACTCAGTGTCATGCAAATATCTGCATCTATGCTGCAAGATGGAATCGCGCCTGAAATGAATCAATATTATTGGGAAGCATTAGAAAAAGAAATAGAGAAAATGAATGTGTTAATAGATGAAATGTTGAATTTGGCTAAATATGAATCCGGAACGTACCAAATACAGATGGAGCAGGTTAATATAGGGAATTTAATTCAAAAGGCAGCAAAAGATTTACAAGTTCAAATTAAAGAAAAATCACTACACATCAAATTAAATATAGATAATGTTTGTGTTAAAGGTAAAACACATCTGTTAGAACAGGTCATAACAAACTTGTTTACCAACGCGATTCGCTATACAGATGCGAATCGAACCATTGTGATAGATGTAAACGAGAAACAACATGACGTATATATAGGGTTTGAAAATAAAGGGGCACATATAGCAGAAGAAAACATAGATAAAATATGGGATCAATTCTATAGAGTGGATAAATCAAGAAAAAGAGTATATGGTGGAACGGGTCTTGGACTTTCAATTGTAAAAAATATATTAGATTTACATAATGTAAAGTACGGTGTAACTAATACAAAAGATGGGGTATTGTTCTACTTCCATTTAGAAAAATGGGATACAAAGTAGTAAGATGTAACATTGATATTATAGATTTTACTGTGGTGTTAAAGGCGATTTACATTCATATAAATTATTTTTAAAAAGGTGCGGAGTCAACTGAAATGTACCCTTTAAAATGGACAGTTTAATAAAAAAAAACTGAAAAATCAAGCCCGGAAAAGATGGTTCCGATATTCAATCGGAATCATCTTTTTTAATGTTCACTGATAACGATTATAATTATACCCCTCCATCTATTAATGGTATCTTTAGTAAAGTTGAAGAATATGTAGGCTAAAGCGTCCATAGCGTTGCTTTTTTTGGTTATATAAGGGTAATATCATATAGGAGTAGAGGCCATGCATATTTGCACCAGAACCGGTTAAAATTAAGGTGGTTCAGTTAGAGAAAGGAACTTTATGGTATCATTTTAGCGAGTTTATTTATATTAAACTATATAAATAAGAAGTTGCATAAAGGTAAGTAAATATTATAATTGATTTTGAACCATTTAATCCAACAATAAATGACATAGCGATCAAACTTACTATGGTACTTTTTATACCGTTATTCTTAGCCTTGCTTATCAAAGTCATACTTATGAAATTTATGAGAGAATCGATTGCTGGCAGACTAGCATATCTATCTTGTCTATTTTTTATGTACTATGTATTTAAATTTGTTACAGAGTAGAAAGACATCTTAGGATGTCTTTTCTTTATAAATAACAGTAATGTAGTATTTAAGCCTATACGTTCACACAAGATTACATGTATTTAGTTCTGTATATCAATAAAGTTTTGGAACTTGATTTTCTTATCCAATCAAGTTCCAAAAAACTCTAAACTAAAAACTTATAAAGAATCTTTGATAAATAGCCATTATTATAAATTTTGTAGGTACTTTCATGTCTTAATAACAGGACATGAAAGTCTAAACCTTTTGAACATAGGACAAAAAACTCTTAACTACTTAGCCAGTAATATCTTTAACTTATTTTATTATAATAGATGAAAATAATGATAAAATTATACCTTTTTCCTAATTGCACGTGTGAATATTCTGATACAATAGAATTAAATAAATTTAAAGTTAGGGTGAAACGTAATGTGGGATAGTCATTTCCATGGTACTCCAAGTAAAGTGATAGTTGAAGAGATTTCTTCGGAAAACAATAGTGATAAAACTTTTAAAGTTGGACAAATATATTCACATCCATTATATGTTTATAAGCTAGAAATTTCTAAAATTGAAGCGTATAAAGGTGAAAGTTATAGTTATAGAAATGCTTCTATATTTGTAAAGCCTTGCTTTTTTAATAGGGAAAATGAAATTGTTAAATTAGATGAGTATGAGATGACTACAGAAGAATTGAACGCAGACAAATGGTGGATTGAATCAGAAAAATAGAGGTGAGAATACTATGATTAATTTACTTATAAATACAGGTCTTTCTAAAAAGCTGTTAAGTGAATGGCATCCTATCAAGAATGGTCACTTGAATCCTGAAGATATTACATATGGAAGTTACGAATATATTTGGTGGGAGTGCTCTGAGGGACATGTTTGGGGATCAACTCCTAATGATAGGCTGAAAGTTGAAGATGAGCTTTGTCCAAAGTGTATGAAGAAAAAGCAGCAGCTAGATAAATTAAACAATGTTAATAAAATAGAAGCTAAATCACTTAGATGTATTGATCCAGATTTATCTAAGCAATGGAATTTCAAAAGAAATGCAGATGTAACACCTGATAATGAGATGATTGATGAAGAGAATTGGAATGTTAGATGGTGGATATGTGGTAAGGGTCATGAGTGGAAGGAGTCTGTTAGAAGTAGACTTCATGATAAAACTGTGTGTCCATACTGTTCAAATAAGAAAGTTTGCAAAGACAACTCATTAGCAACAATGTATCCAGAGATAGCAAAGGAGTTTTGTATCTTTGACACATGTTATCGGCAGAAATTCCGAAATCCATATGAGGCAATTTATACTTCAAATGAAGAAGTAATGTGGGTTTGTAAAGAAGGTCATATGTGGAGAGAAAAAATAAATTTAAGAGTGAAAAATGGTAAGGGATGTAGAACTTGTGAAAAGTATCAACAGTCAATTGCTCTTCATAACCCAGAAATAGCAAAAGAATGGCATCCTACAAAGAATAAAGAAGTATATGGTGTAACAACACCAGAGGAGACATCTACCAGATGTAACGAAAGAGCATGGTGGATTTGTGGTAAGTGTGGACATGAATATAAAGCAATGGTCAAAGCTAGACATGAAGGGGCTGCAAAATGTCCGTCATGTTATCCTCCAGAACCAAGGGTAAGAAAAAAGAAAAGAGAAGCTTTATTTCAAACTTATAATAAGATGGAAGATAATAGGGTTATCTTTGAGAAGAATTTAAGAGGAAAATTTAAAGATAGTGAAGGATAGCTTGAAATCTTTTTTCAAATTTGTGCTGGGAAGCTAAAAAACTAAAAAAGTGTCCTTTTTGCTTTTTTAGTTTTTTACATTTTATTTTGTGGAAATGAATTTAAATAAAAGCACCTATAAATCTCTAAGGTGCTTATTTTACTATATCTAGACCTTGCTATTTTGTGTAGCAAGGTCTTTTATTATATGTTCTATTTATAAAGTGAATTTAGTACGATAGAACATTTTCAATACTCCTAGAAATCATAGCAGTGCTTTTTTGTTATAAAGGATAATATTATATAGGAGTAGAAGCCATGCATATGACAAAAAAGAACAATTTCGGTAGGAATCCTGATTGTTCCCTGAAATGCGTCTTATATTTGCAAAAGAACCGGTTAAAATTAAGATTGTTCAGTTGGAGGAAGGAACCTTATGGTATCTTTTTAGCGAGTTTATTTGTATAATTTTATTCTTTAAATAGAACGATAAGAGAAAGGTAAGTGAATATTATAATTAATTTCGAACCATTTAATCCAATAATGAATGACATAGCGATCAAACTTGCTATGGTACTATTTATACCGTTATTCTTAGCATTGCTTGTCAAAGTCATACTTATGAAATTTATGAGAGAATCCGTTGCTGGCAGGCTAGCCTATCTATCTTGTCTATTTTTTATGTACTATGTATTTAAATTTGTTACAGAATAGATAGGCATCTTAGGATGCCTTTTTTATAAATAAAAGTAACGTAGTATTTAAACATATACGTTCACACAAGATCACATGTATTTAGTTCTGTAAATCTATAAAACTTTAGTTTGGATTTTCTTGGCCCAAGCTAGTCCCAAAAATGAGAGTTTAGAGTTTCATGCCTTTGTACAGTACATTAAGATAGGAGGGGAGTTTAACTCACATTTCCTCAACTGTTCGTTAAATTCCGATTTAACGAACAGTTGGTATTGTCTTATTTATATGTTATGATGTTATTGTCATTTATTATAAGTTGAGGAGAATTAATATGAAAATTCCTTTTATGAAAGAAAAAACAAAAAAAGTAGAAAAAAGATATTTGCAAGCAGAAACATTTGTACAACTATTCTGTGGTTTAATGATTCCTAGAATACGAGACGGAAAAGACATTGAGACAGCTTGGAATGAAATAAAAGATTACTTTGAGGAACCTCGTTTTAAACATGAAAAAGTATGTTTCAGTAAAGGTTTGAAGTATAATTTCGAAGATCTTATTGAAGCATACAATGAATTATATTATGAAGAAACACCCGTCTACTTCAATTTACTACAAGTATTTAAAGAATACCATGCCAGTGAAAAACAAATATTAGCTGATCAGTTAACCATTTATCAGGTAATGAATACAAGAGTGCCTTATAGTACAGAGTCCTACTTTCCCAACACTAAATAATAGTTTGTAAATGTTATAGTATGAATGACGTATGAATCATCCATAATGAAATTTTCAAGCGAATTAGTAAATAGAATATGATTTCAAAACGACAAGAACATTTGTTCGTTAAAATTGTATTTAACGTGAAGAATAGATAGCTGTTTTTTTATTCTTCGTATATAATTGTACAAAGACATGAAACTCTAAACTAATTAGACAAGAAAGTCTAAACTATCATTTGGGGAACTTAGTTGGGACAAGAAAGTCTAAACTAAAATTTTTTAGATTTATATAATATCCATTAAACATAATGTTAAACCAAATTAATTTGAAAGAATATAATTTATTAAAGAAAAATCCCCAAAAATATGAATTTTTAGGGATTAGATATATTATACGTATAAACGGTTTAACACTTGTTTCATTTCTGGCTTGATACTAATGCTTGAACGGATTTCTTTTGCTTTTTGTTCAGCTTCTTCCACATTAGATGCATGCCCTAATTCTACTAACAACCCTGTAGCAACTGTACCTGTACGATTACGTCCACCAGAACAATGGAAAAATACTTTTTTATCTTGTTCAACAGCTTCCTTGACCGCCGCAATTGCATTTCTTACTGATTCATCTTGCCCTTCAACACCTTCTACGATTGGATAAGCATGACGTTTAGTCCCAGACGGAAACCCTTCTGGTTCTTCTCCACCAGCACGTAAATCAAACACCTCTGTAATCCCGTGCTTGTTTACTGCGTCTTGTATAGCGTCTACTCCACCAATATATACTTTTCCTTTTACTAATTCGTGATAGTTAGTCATGTTTGTTAATCTCCTTCAATTATTAGTTAGCAGCAGTTAGATCCGCCACTGATAACCAGTCCTGCGCCTTGTTGATCCTCTACATAGTCTAAAGTTAAAGTATTAACAATTTCAGCTACTTTTGGATCCATAGCGACTTGAACACCATTTACTGTTTCTGTGATATCACTTTCTTCTGCTTCGCCTAAATTAATACCGTAACTAGGGCCACAGCATCCAGCACCCTCAAATGTAAAACGTAATGTTGAAACACCGTTTTCTTTCATGGCATTTTCAATAAATTCTTTTGCTTTATCTGTAATATTCATTATTATTTCTCCCCTTCACAGTAACTAATTAAAATGTTTTATTTTACTAACTCTTTAAGTTTCTCATATCCTACAATATCTTCCGATTGCCAAGGGATAATAACACAGTTATTTTGTGATTCCTTTTGCACTTCTTGAATCCACTGTATTTCGGACTGTGCTCTTCCTCTTAACACAAAGTCACTTGTATGTGTTGCGTAAAAACTTTGATTGATAACCCACCATTTCGGAGTAATATCCGCACGTTTTAAATCTTCTTGTAGACGGCTTGCTTCATGAACTGGTGTTGCTTCTGCAAGTGTTACAATTACAACGCTTGTTTCTTCTGGATTACGCAAACGTGGTAATAAGTTTTTCACAGACTGTGGTACTTCACCCGTAGAACGTGCAATTTCCTTATGATACGTTTGTGCTGCATCTAGTAACAATAATGTATGACCTGTTGGTGCTGTATCAATTACTACAATTTCATCATTAGCTCTTTCAACAATATCGGCCAAAGCACGAAAGACTGCAATTTCTTCCGTACAAGGAGAACGTAAGTCCTCTTCGAGATACGCTAAACCTTCTTCATCAACTGTATCTTTTGCTTGCTCTATGACTTCCTTACGATAGTTTTCAACTTCTACTTTTGGATCAATTCGGCTTACCGTAATATTCCCTTGTTCTCCATGCATGACATAATCAATATGTGCTGCGGGGTCAGTTGTAGTTAGGTGTACATGGTGCCCTTTTTCAGCCAGACCAACTGCAATTGCTGAAGCTACTGTAGTCTTTCCGACACCACCTTTTCCCATTGTAAAAATTACTCGTTTTCCTGATTCTGAAAGATTAGTAATCAATGTCTGAAGTGAAGGGATAGAGACGGTATTTGCTTCCTCATCTGAAATCAAGAGATTTTCCATTGGTTGAACCAGTTTTCTCATATTCTCTATTCCAGTAACATTAAACGGTACTAATGGAATTTCATAAGTAGGAAGATTTTTTAATTCTTCTGCCATGTTTTCTAACGCGCGTGATTGTCTCTTAAACAGTGCATTTGAGACATTATCATTTTGCATATAGTCTTTCAAAATCCCATTTACAAGTAGAAATTGATTACTAACACCAATTTCTTTTAATTCATGAGCTGCTCGTTCTGCTTCTTGTAATGGAGAACTATCCGGTCGTGTAACAAGCATTAACATCGTTTGGTTTGGATTAGATAGTGCCTGAACCGTTTGATTATACAACTCTTTTTTATCACCAAGTCCTGCTAATGGCCCTAAACAAGAAGCCCCATGAGTACTTTCTTCCAGGAAACCACTCCAAGCCGTAGGAAGTTGAAGAAGACGTAACGTATGACCTGTTGGTGCTGTATCAAATATAATGTGATCGAATTTTGATGTTAATTCTTTATTTGTAAGTAACGTAGAGAATTCATCAAATGCAGCCATTTCTACTGTGCAAGCACCAGATAACTGCTCTTCCATCGTTGCAATAACAGCATCAGGAAGCTTTCCACGATATGGACCAACAACACGTTCTTTATATTCATGAGCAGCAGTTTCAGGATCTAAGTTTGCTACTTGTAGATTTGGAACACTTGGAATTTCTTTCGGTTTATTCGTAAGTTCTATTTCGAACACATCTTGTAAATTAGAAGCTGGGTCAGTACTTATTAATAAAACTTTCTTCCCCATATCAGCTAACGTAATAGCTGTTGCACATGCAGTAGATGTTTTTCCTACCCCGCCTTTACCAGTAAAGAACAAAAATGGTGTGAATGCTATTGTGTTTGGGTTATATAAGTTTGTCATTGCCTTTCACTTCTTTCTCTATTTTTTCACGTTTAGCTTTAAACGTACGACTGGCTTTTGACTCAACTCTTCTTCTGTTATATCTGTTAATTGTGTAAGTTCTTCATTTGTCAGGTGACTTTTTTCTTTTACTACTTTTCCATCCACCAAAGTTACAGGTAACACGTCTGGTCCTTTATCTGTTAATAGTTGACTGATAACACCATTATTGGCAAATGCGTCTGGTTCACTTGCTAAATTATAACGAGTCACATCAATTCCTTTATTCTTCAAGTTGTTCACAGCAACTGAAATACGAATTAACTCTGGATCAACACTTGGACCGCAAACTCCAGTAGAACAACACATTGCAGGATCAAAAATTTCAATTTTTTTCATCTCTGATTTCTCCCCTTCTTTATAAAAAAGCCGAGAAAGAATTCTCGGCCTATTTTGTTTTCAATTATTCTCCTGTTTCAGCATACTTTTTAATGCGTGCGCCAATTTCATCACGAACTCTTTGGAATACAGACCATTCTTGACCCGCTGGATCATCAAATCCCCAGTGAACTCGTTTTACATGAGGTGGTGGTGTTGGACATACGTCATTTGCATGACCACAAAGTGTTACAACTAAATCTGCTTTATCTAAAATGTCACGATCGATGATATCCGATGTTTGATCCGTAATATCAATGTCTACTTCTTTCATTGCTTTAATTGCATTCGGATTTACTCCGTGTGCCTCAATGCCAGCAGAAAGTACATTCCATTTGTCACCTAAGTATTTTTTACCCCAAGCTTCTGCCATTTGGCTACGACATGAGTTTCCTGTGCATAAGAAGTAAATTGTTTTTTTGTTTTCCATGATAATTCCACCTTTATTATGAATAATTATTTTGGTTGTGTTTGAAAGTATTTACGCTGAAACCAAAGTGCTACATTTACAAGCGCTATCATAACTGGAACCTCGACTAAAGGTCCGATAACTGCTGCAAATGCTGCACCTGACTGAATTCCAAATACACCTACAGCTACCGCAATTGCTAATTCAAAATTATTACTTCCAGCTGTAAACGCTAATGTTGTTGATACACCGTAACTTGCACCGATTTTTTTGCCCATAAAGAAAGAGACAAAGAACATGATTACAAAATAAATGAGTAATGGAATTGCAATGCGTACAACATCAAATGGTACGCTAACAATCACTTCTCCTTTTAGAGAGAACATCACAATGATTGTAAATAGTAATGCGATTAAAGTGATTGGACTAATCTTTGGAATGAATACTTTTTCATACCATTCTCGCCCTTTCGTTTTTACAAAAATCAAGCGTGTTAGCATTCCTGCGATGAATGGAATTCCTAGATATATAAACACTGATTTTGCAACCTCTGCCATAGTTATATCTACAACAGCACCTTCAATTCCTAACCATTCTGGAATAACTGTTACAAATACATAAGCATATACTGAGAAAAATAACATTTGGAATACAGAGTTAAATGCTACTAATCCTGCCGCATATTCTGTATCACCTTTTGCTAAGTCATTCCAAACGATTACCATCGCTATACAACGAGCCAAACCTATCATAATTAAGCCCACCATATATTCTGGTTTATCCGGTAAGAATATAACAGCTAAAGCAAACATCAGAACAGGACCAATAATCCAGTTTTGTACCAACGATAATACTAATACTTTTACATCTTTAAAAACTCGCCCCATCTCTTCGTAGCGAACTTTCGCGAGTGGAGGATACATCATTAAAATTAATCCAATGGCAAGTGGAATAGAAGTAGTTCCTACCTGTAAGCTATTCATTCCCTCAACAAAACCAGGGGATAGATATCCAACTCCAATTCCAACAGCCATTGCAAGGAAAATCCAAAGAGTTAAATACCTATCTAAAAATGACAGTCGCTTTTTCCCCGTGTTGCTCATTCTTCTCACTTCCCTTTCCTATTGTCACACTAACATTTACATCGAAGGGTTGGATTACACTTTTCAATTTGTTGAATGTTTTCTTTCTGATCAGGTACATGCTGCAAAATATCTTTAATAATTGGATAAAAACTACTTTCCTCATTTAAAGAATAGTAAATCCATTGTCCCTGCCGTTCTTCCTTTAATAATCCAATATCTTTTAATTTTCGAAGATGTTGGCTTATAGATGGTTGGCTCATATCAAATACTACTTGAAGTTCACATACACAACATTTACGCTCATTTAAAATTGCAATGGTTGTTAGTCTTGTTTTATCTCCAAGTAGCTTCAAAACACCTGATACTTGAGCTAACTCTACAACTGTTTGTTGCATCGCAATCCCTCCTTTCAAATAATTATATAAGCATACACTTATATGTTAGGTAAAAAAATAAATCCTTATGCAGTTATTCAAAATAAATATTAAATCATGACTGAATTCGATATAAGTATATAACTAATTACTTATATGTTTCAAGTAATATAACTGATTTCTAGAAAAAATTATTGCTTCTAGGGATTTAATGCGAATGTTTTATTTAAACAACACCTATAAAGAAAAATATGAGGTTTCTCTTATTTTGTAATCAATTCATCAATCTTACTTATTTCTTTATATGCATGCTCGAAGTTTTGAAATGTATAATTCCCATATGCAGTATGATCTCCTCTAAAAATCCTATTAAAAATAATCTCCTTGGCCTCAATAACAGTACACTGCTGAGAATTCATAACTAATCTAAAATAGGATTTAAAGTATTCGACACTAAGCTGGCTTCCATTATTAATAATCATATAATCACCTTATTTCATTTATTTAACGACCTATCTTACCACTTCTTCTCTCCATCAAAATGTTATCTTTCCAAATTCCATTTACCTGCCCTATTTTCTCTCTTACCCCTACAATTCTAAATCCATTCTTTTCATGAATTTTTATGCTTGAAATATTTTCTGCAAAAATATTTGCCTGCAGTGTCCAATAACTATTTTCCTCTGATAAATCTACAAGCTCTTTGAGTAATCTGAATCCAACATTATTCCCTATATAGTTTGGATGAACATATACACTCGTTTCTCCTACACCCACATATGCACATCTTGATGATATTTTACTAACAGAAGCCCATCCAATAATAATTTGATCCACTTTAGCTACAATACATGTCTTAAGATCACGGTTCATTTTCCATTTATACCAATCCGGACATTCTGTCTCAAAAGTAGCTGTTTTAGTTAAAATACCCTTCAAGTAAATATCACTAACCTGAGGCCAATCCTTTTCTGTTAGCTGAACAATACTATACTCCATAACTTTCATCCCTTCTACTATTTTGCTTTGAAATATTATAACTACGTTTTAAGGCCCTTAGTCAATATGCTAAGGACCTTAAAGTAATTATTTATTCAAAACTTTCAAAACGGATTCCATTTGAGGCTTTGTAGCAAAACTCACTAATGTTCCATTCACCACTACCGCCGGTGTAACGTAACGCAATACAGAATCTTCACTAATATTCCCAAAGCCACGCTCTTGGATTAACTGACTTAATTTCTTTTGAGCTAATACGCGATCCATTGACAATTCATAGTTATACAAATGAACATTAACCAGTTTATCGAAGTGTTCTTTTAATTGTTCCTTTAATTCTAAACTTTCTTCAAAAAATTGATTGCTCTCTTCGCAGCAACCCTCTTCTGAATTATTATCACTGTCACAACAGTCAGTTTGGTTAGTAACAACGCTAGGAAAAATCTCTATTAAATCATTTTTATTCATAGTCATATCCCCCTTAAACTGTCTCATATAAACGATGTACTGGCTTAGGTGGTAATGGACTAAAACATTCATTGTATGTTTCACTCCAATTACTACCTAACTCTTTATTAATAGCACCGATAGAATCTGCTACAACTAAGTTAAGGATAGCAGGAGTTGCCTCAATACGAATATTTAATACGATTCTAAATTCTTTTCCTTCTTTTACATTTTCAACTGTAAATGTAGGTGCATCACCTGTTTGAACCATACTAGCTTTTACATAGCCACCTTCAAATCCTACATGTACTTTTAAATGAGCGATAGCCATTTTTTCACGGATAAAGTGCTTATTAAGATTATCCAACAATTTTTCAGCCCATTCACGAGGGTTTATATCTTGCTCTGCTTTGATATCTCCTAAAATATTCATCCAAGCTAACTGCGCTTCACCCTCAGCATACAGTTCATAGTCAATATCTAAAACCTTATCTCCGCCTAAATCAGTCGTCAGCCATGTATGAGTTAAAGCTTCTAAGTTATCTCCTCTTTCAGCAGAAAAAGTTTGAATGATAGTTTGCGGGTACCTCTGTTGTAAATATGCTTTCAGTTTAGCAATCTCCTCTTCAGAATAGCGGTCTACTTTATTTAAGGCAATAATATCAGCTTCAGCTAATTGCTTTTCAAAAATATAACTAACTGATTGAGAGAAGAACGGTTTCGTATTTTCATCAAGATTAAGCTCATGTAGCAACCTTGCTGGCTCTACTACAATAGTTAATGGTGCTGTCTTAAACTTATCTGCATAATACTGTTTTAACGGTTGAATAACAGTGGCAGCAAGATCCGTACAGCTTCCAACAGCCTCTGCAATAATTACATCTGGTTGTTTTTCTTTCATTAAAGTATTTAAGTTATTGTATAAGTCATCGAATTGACAGCAAAAGCAGCCTCCTGTCACCTCTTTAGACTCTAATCCATTTGCACGAGCTAATTCAGTATCGATTAACTCTTTCCCTTGGTCATTTGTTACAATTGCAACTCTATAACCTTCCTTTTCTAACTTTAACGCTGATTTAATCATAGTCGTAGTCTTACCCGCTCCTAAAAATCCTCCTAATAAAACAAGTCTTGCTGTAGACATTTATCGTTCCCCCTATTTTCTATTGTTCATGTATAAATTTATAGACTATTGCTGCTAATAACGCTCCTAACGTTGTTGCAACTAGGTATATCCATAAGTACTCAAACGTACCAGAGATTAAAGCAGGTCCAAAAGATCTTGCTGGATTCATTGATGCACCGCTAATTGGTCCACCAAACATTGCTTCAAGTGCTACAGTTGAACCTATGGCAACCCCAGCAAAGGATTTTGTTGCTTTTCCATGTGTAGCTGAAGCAAAAATAACCATCATTAATATAAATGTTAATACAAATTCAAGAATGAAACTTTGTGTCCAGGATTGACTTGGCAATGTTGCACCCAAATTCGCAATGTCCCCAAATATGGAAAGTAAAAATAAACTAGCGAATGAAGCACCAATCATTTGAATTAAAATATATAAGATAGCTTCTCTTCTAGAAATTTCTTTAGCCGATAATAACGCAATTGTCACAGCTGGGTTAAAATGAGCACCTGATATATGACCAAACGAATAGATTAATGCAAGAACTACTAACCCGAAAGTGATTGCTACACCTATGTGCGTTAAACTTTGAGTTATAGAATTAACAATAATTGCGCCCGTTCCCGCAAAAACTAGTGTGAATGTTCCGATAAATTCAGCTAATAATTTCCTTTTTAATTCCTTTGAATACGCAATTTCACGAAAAGAGTCTAATTTGACAGTGGTAACATAAGAACTCGCGACTGATTTATCTCTCATACAAGTTCACATCTCACTAACATTTTAAACAACATCTTTTAAAGATTCCTTCCTCCGGTGGAGTCAACATTTCAAAATATAACTCGTCAATCTTTGAATCTGGATGTTTCCAGTCGTAATGGAACTCATATTCTGTTAACTCTAAGTCTTGAATAGATTGTTTACGCAATAACGGAGACCCTTTATATAGATAAAGTCTTGTTTCATATTGAATTGGATCAATAATATTCCCTAACTCATTGTCTTCTACAAATGATCTAAATGTTGTTAAATCCTCAAAAGTTGTCCAAGGATTGAACATAATAAAAGTAGGATTTAATTTAATATCTATTTCTCTTAAATATGCAATTCCTTGTTCAATATCAGCGACAGAAGTATCTTTTGCTACCGCATCTAAAACCTCTTCTGAAGGGAATTCTAGAGCTGAAGTAATAAATTTAACTCCTAGTTCTTTCATTTCAGCAAGTGTCTTCTTGTTCTCAAGAATGTGATCTACACGAGTTGTAAAATCGTAAGTTAATTCTGGAAATTCTTCGTGTAGCTTTCTTAAAATCTTAATGCCATGATATTTAGCATTAAAGAAATCGGCATCAATAAAAGTTAAATGCGTCATGCCGCCCTCTACTAAGTTTCGAACATCTTGCAAAACAATTTCTTCTGGAACTAAAATAACTTTTCCATCATAAGCGGCAAATACTGAGCAGTATAAACATTTATGATGACACCCTCTTGCAATTTCAGTAGATCCAACCACTTGATCAGATCCAAGTAAACGATTGATTTGTTTTTGTGGATATTTATGTAATGCTGGAAGTAAATGTCTTGAAGGAATATCTAGATGATTGCGTGCCATATATGGATGAACTGATTCTCCTTTAATCGCTTGTTCTGCACTTAAAACTCCAGGTAGGCTCTCTTGCGTTTCTCCTGATAAATGTTTAGCTAACAAAGTTAGAGGATGTTCCCATTCCCCACTTATACAAGAATCACTGTAACGACCCGCAAGTCGATTTGCATTTATAGTTGCATGCTGCCCAAAGAAAGTTATATGAGCATCAGGATTTATCTCAGCTACTTTTTTCGCCACTTCAATTCCTGCTGTAACAGCATCAAATAATGGAACAGAAATAGCAACCAATTGTTTGTCTTTAAATTTCTCTTCAACTAAACCTTCTACATATGTATCTAGGATTTCTACATTAAAGCCCGCTTTAACCAGTGGTGTAGCAGCTGTTGCAATTGTGTTGGGCTGAAATCCTCCTTCAAAATTAGAAACCAATAAGATATTCAACTTCTTTCCCCCTATTTCATACTTCAACAATTTCAATATCATTTGTTATACATAATCAACCAATAACACAGTACGTAAGTTTCTTGTAACGTTAACTTACGGCCATACTGGATCAATTAAAAACACTACAGTTGCTGCAAAAAGAACTACTTTCATCCCAAATAATTGAACTTTTGTTTTCATAAATTATTTCCCCCTGTTATTAACCTTTTTAACATTTTTATAAAATTAGTTTTTTGTTACTAACTTTAACTAAATCATAATTCAACAGGTAATCATTGTCAATACATTATTAACATTTATTTTACATTTACTTTTTGTTCAAAATTGTTAATAATAGTGAGTAAGTAGTAAAACACAATATGATTGGAGTTATAATATGTTAGGTCAACGTATCAAAGAGCTAAGAAAACAAAAAAAACTAACTCAAGAGAAGTTAGCCGATGGTATTATTACACGTAGTTATTTAAGTCAAATAGAAAAGGGATTAATTCAACCTTCTTATGAAGTATTAGAGGCTTTAAGCAATAAATTAAACTGTTCTGTAGAGGATTTCTTCGATGTTGTGGAAAACAAAGAATTAACACTCTCTCAAATAAAAAAAGATATTAAGGCAGCAGAAAACCACACTACAGCAAATCTATGGGATAAAGTTAAGAACTTTATTGAGCAAAAGAACTATTTTAATCACCCAGATGTGAATAAGTATGACGAAGGAATTTTGAATTGGATACACGGTAAATATTACGAGCATATTCATGATTTCAATCACGCTATTCCATACTTTACAAAAAGCATTTCCTTATTAAAAGAGGGTAACTATGTAAATGAACTTGTTAGATCGTTAGATTCTCTAGGATACTTATATAGTAGAATTAACAATCACGAAACAGCTCTCTCTACACTGAATAGAGCTTATAAAATAATAATTCATGAACAAATTAGTGGAATTCTACGTGTTTCTTTACTTGCTAATTTAGGTATTGTTCATGGTCGGTTAAGCGAATATTATTCAGCAATTAACTTCTTAGAAGAAGCAATTGAACAAAACGAACAAACACGAACTCATTATAAAGCAGGCGAAATCTATATGGCACTTGGTATTTGTAATATGGAACTCCAACGCTTCGATCAAGCTAAAAAAGCAAATGAAAAAGCTCTTAAATTTTTCAAGCTAAATGAAAACAAACTTTATGAAGCAGGAACATACACGAATCTTGGTATTCTTTCTTCTTATAAAAAAGAGTTTCATCAAGCTCAGTTATCATTTAAAACAGCTCTTAATCTTTATACTCAAAACAATGCAAAACCTAATGAAATTATGAACGTACAGGTCGAATTAGCTAAAAGTTATTTCGCTCAAAAAGATTATGAATCAGCAAAATCAATTTGCTTCGACACGATTGAAACTAAATCGAAGAATAAACATAAAGCACAAGCTTATGAATTGCTGGGCGACATTTATCTTGAAGAATCTAATGAAGAATTAGCACTAAAGTATTATATGGAGGCAAAAGAAATTGCCGAGTTTATATCGCCAAATAATAAACAAGTTTGTAGACAAATTTGCAAAAAAATTGGAGATTGTTATGTTGTATTGAAAGACTTCGAGAAATCTGCCTATTACTACCAAGAGTGTTGCTAAGTAAAAAAAGAACAGTGAATTCATATTGAATTCACTGTTTTTTATTTAAATGCTAACTAATAAAAAATATAAATTTATATAACTTTATAGATAAATTAAATGATTGCTTTTAAAAGATAATATACAATTACCGCTATAATACCAGCCCCTGGCAGAGTCACTATCCACGACAAAATAATATCTCTAATTACAGACCAATTAATCGTTTTTGCTCCTTGCTTCATACCTGCTCCAATGATAGCAGAAGTACTTACATGTGTTGTTGATACTGGTAACCCTAATTGACTAGAAGACATTACTAAGCAAGTTGTCGTTATTACAGAAGATAAAGAACTATTTTCATCAAGTTTTGTTACTTTACGTGCTAATAAATTTGTTACAGCTAGTCCCTTCACAAGACTACCAATACTCATTGCAACAGTAACTAAAAGGAATAAGGATAGGTGTGATTCATCTCCACCCTCTTGAAATCCATTTAATGTTGCTACGAGTAACGCGATTGCTACTATTTTAGGAGTATCATTAACAGATCGTACAAAACAAATAAGTCCACTAGATAACCAAGCAATACCCTTTCCAGCTTGAGGATTAATATGAATTTTATTAACAAATAGATTAAGTATCCAGGCTACTCCAAGACCTAATACAGGACTCAAAAGTAAAGGCAATACAATTTTGCTCACTAAATTCCCCCATAAAACACTGGATACACCATGAGATATACAAGCTACCAAAATTACTGCTCCTATAATTGCGTGGGTTGTTGATACTGGTAATGAAAATTTAGTAGCTAGTGCCACCCATAAAGTTGCCCCAATAGCCATGGCCAATGCCATAGTAGCTGAAAGTTGATAAGAAGAGTTCATTAATCCCTCTGTAAATAGCTTTAATATTTTTGACGCGAAGAAAACCGAAAGTCCTCCTCCTATTGCAGTCATTATAGAACCATATAATAGTGCTGTCTTTTCCGTAGCAATTTCAGCAGCTACAAGAGGTGCAACACCTTTCGAAACATCATTACCACCGTTCTCTACGGCTAACCACGCTACAATACTTAAACCAATAAAACTCATAAATGAATAACTTGGAAAAATACCCAAAGCATAAAATGCCATTGTAATTACACACGCCAGTACCAATCCTGTCAAAGGATTGGATGTAAAATTAAACTTCTTATTTATTACCGTTTCCTGTCCAGAACTAACTTCAATAGGTTGTTGATACACACTTTCTTTCATAAACCCCATCATCCTTAATATATATTTAGTTTTAATATCCCTTCTATCCATCACCCAAGTTCCAATATGCTATATATTTTCATGTTGTCTCCCCTTACAAACATAAAACTTTCTCTTGATCAACATATTGGAGGAAAAGAACAATGAAATTCATTTTGATTCCACTGCTCTTTTAATTAACATTTCATAAACCGCTGGAGAAACTAACTTCTTGATTTCTTCATGATTTACTTCATAAAAAGACCATTGCGCTTGATTATGTTTTGTTATGATTTTGCTACTCAACAACAGCTTTAAATGATAAGACATCTTAGATTGAGGCATCTTAAAAATTTCTTGTAAATCGGAAACACACAATCGATTATTTTGTGAAATTTCATAAAGAATCTTGAGTCTGGTTTCATCCGCCAGTGCCTTGAATTTTATTACATTGTCATTAAGCATCCTAAACTACATCTCCACTAATTCACTAATAGCTAATTCAAAGCACTCATTCAACGAATCAGCTATCTTTTTTGAACTTTCTTTTTTATTACCATCAACAATATAATAACCGATACGATCAAAGTTACTAGTTGTTTTATTTACTCTTTCCCCTTTATTTACATACCAGTGTATTTCTTTAATAGATTCTGCTCTAAAGTTTTCATTGAAAGATATGTAACCTTCTTTATCAGCAATTAAAAAGCGAATTGAAGAAGAAGGAACTAATTCTTTGTTGCAACAACTATTTTTAATAGGTAAACCTAGGTTAATTCTTAATGCTATTCTACGTAAATCTATTCCTGTCACATACTCTACAAGATCAGTTATTCTATCTCCTCCAGGTCTAGCATTAACCTCAATAACCTTAGGTCCGTCACTTGTCACTTTTACTTCAGTATGAGTTACCCCAAAGTCAACACCTATAACATCTAAAGCATTTATTACAGTCTCGTGAATAGATGTTTCTATATCTTCCTCAAGAACTGCTGGGAAGTTATGTCCCACCTCCACAGACAGGGGAAAAGGAGTTACTACCTTTTCAGTAACACCTACTATAGTAGTTTTTCCATCTATAGTATAAGATTCAATGCTATATTCTGGCCCATCTAAATATTCTTCTACAATTGCTTCAGGATCTAGAGTTTGTCCCACTAGATTTAATTTTGAGTTACTAATTACATCCACAGCTTGTTTAACTTCATTGTAATCTTTACAAAGATATACGTTCTTACTTCCCGAATCATTAGAAGGTTTGACAATTACCGGGAAAGAAAAGCCTTCTAATTTTTCATTCAAGTTATCAAGTTTCCTAATAAGAATAAATTTCACAGAACTTACATTTGAATTATTTAACTTTTTACGAGCTAATTTCTTATTCCGACAAGTAATTGCCGTTTCATAGGATAAGAATGAATTAATCTCTAAAATTTCACCAACTTTTGCGGCAAGTGGAATACGATATTCGTTTAATGTGTAAACGCCTACTACATTGTATTTCTCACTTAACTCCTTACATTTTCCCACAACAATTTCTTCATCATTTAGATCAATTTCTACTGGTACTTCAACACTGAACATTTCATCAAAGGAAATATTCTTTCTTATCAAAATAACGCCATAACCTAATTCTTTTACTAAATCAACTTCATTATCTCGAGGACTAATAACAAGAACATACTGGTTATTCATATTGCTCCTCCTTATTCACAGCAAGTCGATGTTGGTTTTGTTTCTACTTTGATATCAAGTAGGCTTCTTGTTTTTTCTGCACTTACTGCAATAGCAATCGCATTTACATGACCAAGTTCTTCTTTTGTAAATCCAATTTGTCTCGCTTGTAACACAGCACTTTTCAGTAACTTTTCATTACCTGTTACAGTAGCTGCTGTAAGAATAGCTACAACTTTTTCTTTATCAGTCAGAACTCCCCCCTCAATAACCTCATTGAAAAACCCTTCAAATTTCTCATTTAATTTTTCGTTTAATGCTAACATTATATTTCTCCTTTTCATTAACATTTTTAACTTTTTTTAAAAATGTATTATTTTGTTAACTAAATAATACCTATATTATTAACATCAGTCAACAAAAATTCAGAAAAATAAAAATGATAAAAAAGTAAATACGTGTTGACAATGTGATTAGTTGTATTTTACAATCAATTTAGAAACAGTTGCAGAATACAACTAATTGATAACTTTAGAAAAGTGGTGGAAGTATGACTGATATCTTAGGTTATAAAAAAGAAGCTTATCAACTTCGTCAAATGCTTCAAATTTTAATTAGAAGGTTTGGTTTATTAGAAAAAGAAGGCGCACAATGTTGTGGGGTTTCTCTTATACAAAGTCATATCTTATTTGAAGTACAACGTCAGAAAAATCCTTCTTTAAATGAATTAGCTTCTTCATTAGGATTAGATAATAGTACATTAAGTCGTCACATTCAGGGGCTTGTAAATAAGGATCTTGTAGAAAGAACACAATCTCCTACAGATCGAAGATATTTATCTATTACCTTAACTCCTGAAGGTGAGAAATACGAAAATGAAATTGGAAAGCAAATGAACACATATATCGAAGAAATACTATCAAATGTTCCAAAAGAAAAACGTATGCAGGTATTAGAAAGTATTGATTTAATATTGGAGGCTATGCAAAGAAGTAGTTGCTGCTAAAGCCTCCTTCTTCTAAAATCTATAGTTGCAAAATACAACTATTGAAAATAACAATTATATATTAAGGAGGGATTTATATGTCAGAAACATTGACAAGAATATTTTTTGAATTTTTATCATTAAGTAAGAACTTATTAGTTTTATTTATCGGTATTACACTTTTTATTAACTTCATTCAAGCTTATGTACCTTTTGACAAACTTGAAAAATTAATGGGCAGCAAAAATCCATTTATCGGGAATCTATCCGGAGCCATCCTTGGCTTTGTTACCCCTTTTTGCTCTTGCTCTACAGTCCCATTACTTGTCACAATGATAAATCGAAACATTCCGTTTCAAACAGTAATGACATTCTTATTTACTTCTCCACTACTTGATCCTTGGATTTTAGGATTGATGGCTTACATATATGGAGTAAAAATAACAGCAATCTACACAGTAGCTACCTTCTTCTTCTCAATGATTATTGGCTGGATCTTAGATAAACGTGATTATAAGAAATATGTAAAAAAAGTTATGGTTAAAGGGAATCTTGCTGAACAAGATTTAGCAAGAAGAAAGAGTTTAGCCTTAAACATAAAAGAATCTGTTAGAGAAACTGTTGAATTAATGCGTTCTGTAATCCTTTATGTTCTAATCGGAGCATTAATTGGAGCAATTATTAAAGAAGCTGTTCCAATGAATTTCCTAATGTTCATTTCAGATCAAAATCAATGGTGGGTTGTTCCGGTTGCAGCTATCGTGGGGGTGCCATTATATATTCGTCTCTCAACAATGCTACCTATCGCACAAGCGTTACTTATTAAAGGATTTCCGATTGCGCCAACTATGGCTTTACTAATTGGAGGAGCTGGAGCAAGTCTTCCAGAAATTATTATGCTGAAGAGTATCTTCCACAAGAAATTACTTGGTGCATTCATTGTCTCTGTGTTTACAATGGCCACTTTCTCTGGCTATTTATTCTTAATACTAAATTTATAATGGAGGATGATAACTATGGGTTTACTATCAATTTTTAAAAGGGACAAAAAAGAAAAGGATTGCTGTAACATTGAAATTATTGAAATAAAAGATGAGCAAAGTGAGAAAGAAAGTTGCTGCTCTAAGAATACTGAAAAAGAAGATAAAAATTCATAATATCTATTATTACCCTAAATCGGCTAAATCTTCATACGAAGGGATGGGATCAAATTGATCAATGAATATGAGTTTTTAATGTTCGCTAAACAGAAGCAAGAAAAAGAAAGAACTCAGTCAAAAACTTTGGAGTCTAGTTCAACTAGTTCTTATAAAAATAAGGTTATTAATCTATTTGAGAGACGAAGAAATAGCCGAAAATTAAAACCTTGTTGTGTAGAATGTTGCTAAGTAGTAAGTATTAACTATTCACATGAGATACTAACAAAATAGGTATAACAAAGCACCCTGACATTTGAGTTAGGGTGTTTTGTTTTATTTAGGGGATACTGACAGTAACAAACGGGAGGATTGCAGTAGCTAAATCCCAAGAACGATATTTAGGACGGCCACAACTAAATTGATCCATTTTAATACCAAAACAAAATATACATTGATGAAATCCATTCAAAATGGAGTGGCACCTTTATATAAAAAATACATCACTATTTAATATTACTGATTAGTTCAAATAATGATCTTTAGTTATTAATGCCTTTATCGCTAGATTAAGGGTAACAGGTTAGTTTTTTGTCTATATCCATTACAAGACTCTCCATATAATTAGAACGGCCGCTCGGAAAATAGAAGTGGATGCTTTCGTTCTTCTCTAAAGGGATTTTTATAAGATACACAGGAATATCTGCATTTGGATATAAGAGCTCAAACTCCTTTGGATGATGCATTACTTCTAACCATTTAATGTAACGCTCAATTAATAGATATGATGTAATTCTGTTAACAACATAGCTTATAGTACTAAGATTATATTTTAATAAATTAAATCCCCCTTCTCCATTAATAGCAGGTTCTTGCTGAAAAGTGTTTAATATTTCTTTTAAATGAATCATAAAAGGGCCTTTTGGAAAAATACTAAATTTATCATTAAGAAATCTAAAATCAGACAAGCTTGGAATTTGAGCTTGGTTTAAAATTCTTGGATATATTCTTCTTCCTTCACATTCAGATTTCCATAATATAAATGCATAAGCATGTAGGCAGATAGGGCCATCTTGATATGTATCATCAAAATTTCTTATACACTTTTTATGTATATTAATTATTTTATTTTGGATATATCTACTGATTGATTTATATATAATTCTGGTTTGTTTGTAAATTTCAAAGAAGATGCTTTCAGTGGGACATTTTTCTTTTAATTTAAAGTTATGTGTACGATAAGGGAAAATTTGATTATAACTTGCGCTTAAATGATGATAATTATCTTTGATTTGAAAAATATTTTCATTAGAGTAGATATTCATTACTTGAGAGTTATCTATTTTGTTTTCTGTAAAAGCACTGATTAGCAGTTGAGGAATCTCTTTTAAATGCTGAGTCGTATTTTTCTTATCAAATTTAGAATTGTTTTTGTAGTTATAAAAAGGGTAACTTAAATGGTACATATTAATTATATGTTTAGGTAATGCTTTCCATGTATTAACCAAATTACTTTGAACGATTAATTCTTTTTTCCATGAAGAAAAAATGCCCCTTATATTCTTTGAACTTAAAAAATAGTGACCGCAAATACAATTGTATGCATCTATATTTTCTTTGTTTATGGAGTATTCTGGCATTGATCGTTTACATTTTGGGCATGTACTTATTAAATTTTGAAGGGGATGAAATAAACAATGATCAAAAAACTTAATTTGATGAAATATACTATGGTAACCCGTATTTAGACAGGCTGGACAATAATTTAAATGCCGATGAAAATTGTAATCCATGTTACTCCTATTGATAGCAAACGGGTAAAGTGATTTATCTAATAAATAATCATGATATTGTTTTAAATTAACCCCTAGAATTTTTCTACTTAATTTGCAATCAACACCGTGGAAATAAATTAAATCCCGGTGATGCCTACCAGCGTTTGAAATCTCTTTGAAGTTCCTAACTTTTTCATTTCCTATTAACTTTAATACGATATTACCGTTAATAGCATTAGCATACTTGAATTTTTCTATTATCCCCCATGGAGACTCGTATTTTTGAATCCACTCAGTAGACCATGCGAATTGAAAGTTCATAACTTATCCTCCATATTAAATTAACGCTACAGTGTGTCTTAATATGTTGTCTGATATAGTTCGGATTGAATATAACCAGAATTCTTAATAGACTCTTCCCAATGAGTTTTTTCTATTGTTGTTAAATCAAGATTATCAATCCCAAAATTTTTCAATGCATATTCTACCGTTAAAGTTATATGCTGCATTGGAATTTCTACTTTTTGAGATAATCCATGTTCCCTTCTTAAATCAACAAAGACTTGAAACAATTCTTCTGCAGAATTTTGTAATCTAAGACCTCTTATGAAAGAATCGGCAAAAAAGTATTTAGTAAAGGACCAATTACTATTAATAGGATATTCACAATATTCATCGTACCCTGTTAAACAAATTTTTAAATCTCTAGGAGTTTTTATTCCTTTAAATTGATATTCTTGACTCATAAAACGACCAACTATTTGAAATTTCTCTCCACTTATAAATGCTGATCTTTGATGAACTAATTCTTTTTGACCTACTAAAATTGTTGTTAAAGTTATGCCATATTGTTCTAATTCATTGAACAAATCCATTAACCAGTCGTAATGTATTTCAACTAACCTTTGAGCATCATCAATGAAAAAAACAACTTTATTTGTACCAGAAAAATCAGATCGTTCTACAAGAAATTTCAAAAGTCTATTTCTCTTTACATTTGCTTTACCTTGTATAGCAATTGAATGACCAACGGCAAGTAATAAATCTTCAAAAAAGGAATTTTCATTAGGCCGTTTATACGTACGACAACGCACATGATAAATCGGCATATTGTTTCCAAAGTCCTGTGGCAAACAATTCATCAAGTAAGTAATAGCCCTTGTTTTACCTAATCTTGGGCGACCATATATAATAGCACCAGGTATTCGGTTTCCTATCCATTGAAGTACTGTTTGATACATTCTATCTATCTCATTTGTTGAAATTAAATATTTACCTGTTTCAACTGGATGTGTACCTTTAGGAATATAGGGGCGTATGCTATTACTAGTAAGTTGCTCTAACTCTAATTCTTCCGTCATGTTGAGGCCTCCAAATTAAAGAATGATAGTATTTTTTAAAATTCTTTGATCTACTTGTTGGTTGTCATTTGCCTTTTTCTTCGATTGTTCCATTTGGTTTTGTTGTAAATTCCCGCTATTTTTAATAGTATTTTCTTCAATGTGGGTCTCTCTAGGATATCGGCTTTCTCTATTTTTTTTACTTTGATTGAGGCTGGCTAGTTTATTCCTACTAGATTTATTTTTTATGGATTCTTTTTCGAGGTAATTTTGATAAACATTAATGGGATCTTCATATTGATTGAAATGTATCATTTTATTATTTTTAAGTTTATTTATAGCCTTCCTAGTTCTTAGATTATGTGGATTTACACCCCATTTCCCAATAGCAGTTAAATTCCCTAATTCGCTGCCATCTGTTAAAAATGCTTTTATAACCCTTAAATCATCTGTATTGATAAGTAATTCAAGTGATTTATTAATTAGTTGGGGTGAACGAAGTAATACTTCATTGGAGTATTTTACACCTTCGTAATAAACATAAGGTCTTCTTCCTTCTTTGTTATGACCTTTAACTTTCCTTGTTACCTTTAAAGAAAAAAAGTTCATTTCATTTCTCCTTTCTTGAGATAATTGAGTTATTGTCATGCCTCGGTTTATTCTTTGTTGAAAAACTTCTAACGGACTTAGATTATTATTTCCTTCATGGGGTGTTCCGTTATATTCAGCAATTAATACATCTGTTAATTCTTCTAGATGCTCCGCTGATATACGGTATTTAACAGCATTTTCTTCTGGTTTTTTCCTCTTAGTATCTTTTGGATGACTTCCAGTGGTCGAAGGTAGTCGATGAAAACCGTTCTGTTCCAAAGTGCGGAAAAAACGTTCAATTATTGGTCTACGAATAGGTACTGCAACAGGTCCAGTGTTAATAGAACAACCTATTAAATTTACAAGTTTATTTTGTACAATTTTTGCTAGATTTGCTTTTGCATTGTCATAACAGAATTCATCCCATATACCATAGCTTGCTTCTGGTATAGCATTAGATATGAAGTTTGCTGATGAAGAGTATTTTAATCCATTAATAGTTAATTTTCTTTGTTTCCAAGGTATGATTGCATTGCGAATACACATTAGAACATCATCCGAGGAATATTCTTTATTTAGACAAAGATGGTATCCCAATACAGCTCTCGTGGCGACATCGATAACAGAAAGAATCCAAATACGATTCATTACTTCTACTATCTCATCCCCTTCCGGTGTTTTAAAAATTATAGCAATAGATGTATCAATTCTATGACCATCAAATTCAACACGTTCAAGGGGTCTTATGATCATAGGGTTGTTTTTATTGCCCTTTCCTGTATTTTTTGCAATCATAAATGCTTGATCACCATTTCGTTTTGCAACATCAACAAAATGAGATTTAGATAAAGATCTAACAAAGCGTTCGATTGATTTCTTGGCTAAAGTTTTTGTGTTAAATGGATACTCAGTTATTTTTATTCCCAAATGCCGACACTCATCTATAAACTTTTTATGAAGATTTTTGATGTTAATAATAGGTTCAGTAACTTGAAGCTCCTTTGTTTTCTTGCTGAAATACGAATTAATAATTAATTCTTTTAGAGTTGGATAAGTATCAAGTAGTAAGTTGAAAGCACCTGAAAAATTTTTAGAGTCTGCTTTAGTCATTGGAAAATCATTCCGATTGTAATCTTTTAGTCTTTTGTAGGGAACTAGTCCTCTATAGCCCATTATTTGCTCAAATTCGTCCTTTTCTAAACATCTTCTAATAAGCCTATATATTTCACTTCTATGTATCCCTACTTGCTGTTCTATCTCATATATTTTTGTATTTGTTGTCATAAACAAATCAATTGCTTTCTTTCTAATTAAAAATTTATTCAATTCCTCTTCGGTGAGATTTTCAATTAATACTTGGGGCCAATTTGCCATAACTAAATCACTATCTTCAATTTTTAAACCTTCTAAGACCCGTTTAGACATTAACCCATACCTCCGTATTTGTTCCAAAATACTCTTTAGATATGTTTGAGCATATTTCACCTGTTAAAATCATTTGTCCAATGGATATTAATAATCTATTTGAGGGGATTTGAGTTGCTGTAATTATTGAATTAAGTGTGGTTTTTTGTGTTTTATTATGTTTTAGCATCTTCATAACTTGATATCTATCTGTTTCGATTTGTTGTGTTTGTTGTTTATTTCCCTTAACAAGCACCTTTAAATTAGAGAGTAAAATTCGATTTACACATATATCTTCTTCTGTTCTTACACGATGCTGGAACCCATTTTCTGCACACCAATATTTTTGTGTGAAAATCTGATTTATTACTCTTTGTTTGATTAAATCTGTGGAATATTTAATTTCTATAAATTCTTCATTTCCATCTTCATATTTTACCCACATATCGACAATAGAGGTCACTGATTTTCCATTTATACATGCAGTCATAACTAGAGGTTGTTCACAAAAATTTATAACTTTAGGGTTTGATTCTACCATTAACCAATGTTCGTATTCTAAATCACTAAATAAAAAAACTTCTCTTTTTAATTTAAAGCTATACGTTACCCATCTGTTATTCCCGTACTTTTTACTAACATTAGTAACTAGTGGTTTATACATTAACTGCCCCCTTCTTTTGTTAATTCATCTACAAGTATATTTTTGGGAATTTTATACTTTCATGTCTATAGTTTAAAAATTTTTTCTATTCTTGTCCACTGAAAAAGACAAAAAAATACCTACAAACCAGGTTATAAGTAAAGATTAGTCAATATTTTATGTTGTAAATTTAGTTTAGAATTTCAAGTCTTTTTACAACACTCATGCTTGAAATTTTCTAATCAAGTATCTCAAATGTTTGCTATTGCATTGTTTTGGACAATTGATTCTAAAATAATTTTGACAGCATGACGTATATAGTGAAAACAGCAAGATAGAATCCTTACTTCACAGTATTTTTTTGCTATTTTCACTATATACTTACTGAAAATATACAACGATACAAATGTACAAACTCTACGTAAAAAAATGATTTTATAGCATTTTTTAATACCCATGTCCTCCTGGCCAGCCACCGTGTCCGCCTGGCCAACCACGGTGTCCTCCTTGCCACCATCCTTCATAGCCTTGTCTCTGTGAGTTCATTCCTTCGCATCCTTTCTTATTAAAAATTCAAATACTGAAACTGGGTATTCTCTAAATATAATTATGTATCCCAAAAATAAATGTATTCGCAAACATCTCGATTATTGGTAAAGTAATTATCTAATGAAAAACATTTATCTTTATAAATTTAAAAGGCCACTTTTACTAAAGTGACCTTTTCTTGTAGGACCTTAAACTTATCTTTATATCACATCATATCCTTGATCTTCAATAACTTCTTTCATTTTTTCTACATCTACTTTTGTATCATCATATTCTACATTTACAGTTCCCTCTTGTAAATGTACTTCAACATTTTGTACTCCTTCTAACTCTGTAAGTGCATTTGTTACTGACATTTTACAATGATTACATGTCATTCCTTGTACGTTTAATGTGATAGTCATAATAAATCCCTCCATTTAATTTATATTTTGACACGTTTCAAACGAAGCGCGTTAGTAACAACAGATACTGAGCTAAATGCCATCGCTGCCCCTGCTACCCAAGGCTCTAATAGTCCAGCCGCAGCTACAGGAATTCCAATTGCATTATAAAATAATGCCCAGAATAAATTTTGTCGAATATTTTTCATTGTCTTACGGCTTAATTCAATTGCTTTTGGTATGTGTGACAAATCACCACCAACTAAAGTAACATCTGCAGTCTCAATTGCAACATCTGCACCAGTTCCAATAGCCATACCAATATCAGCTTTCGCAAGAGCTGGTGCATCATTAATGCCGTCTCCCACCATCGCTACTCGTTTTCCTTGTTTTTGTAAATCTTCTACAATTTTAGCCTTATCTTCTGGTAATACCTCTGCATATACATGGTCAAGATCAACAAGCTTCGCAATTGCGTCAGCTGTACGTTTATTATCCCCCGTTACCATGTATACTTCGATTCCTATCTCTTTTAATGTTTGAATCGCAGCCTTAGAGCTTTCTTTTACTGTATCAGCTACAGCGATAATTCCAGCAAGTTTTCCATCAATCGCGACAAGCATTGCTGTTTTACCTTGATACTCTAAGTCTTTCATAACTTCTTCATGCTGTGATATCTCAATTGACTGTTCATTCATTAATTTACGTGTTCCAACAAGAACTTTTTTATCTTCAATGTTTGCTTCAATACCATGGCCTGGGATTGCTGAAAACTGCGCTAAATCTTTTAAGTTAATTCCCTGTTGCTTTCCGTATTCAACAATGGCATGTGCCAATGGATGTTCAGAAGCACTTTCAGCTGAAATGGCATAATCCAACATACCTTCTTCAAATTCTAAGACATCAGTAACTTCCGGTTTCCCTTTTGTTACAGTTCCTGTTTTATCAAGTAATACAGCATTAATTTTATGCGTTCCTTCTAGGAATTCACCTCCTTTAAAGAGAATTCCTTTCTCTGCTCCCTTTCCTGTACCAACCATAATAGAAGTTGGTGTAGCCAGACCTAACGCACACGGACAAGCAATTACAAGGATTGCAATCCCAACTTCTAATGCATTTGGTAAATCTCCTGGTGTGATAAAGAAATACCATACAATAAAAGCAACTACAGCAATCGCTACAACAATAGGAACAAAAATACCTGAAATGATGTCCGCTAATCTCTGAATAGGTGCTTTTGACCCTTGTGCTTCCTCAACAATTTTAATAATACCTGCTAAAGCTGTATCTTTCCCAACCTTTTCAGCCTTAATTGTTAGAACTCCATTTGCATTTATAGTAGCGCCAATAACAGCGTCTCCCTCTTTTTTATCAACTGGAATAGATTCTCCAGTAATCATAGATTCATCAACAGAAGATACCCCTGAGGTTACAATACCATCTACTGGTATTTTTTCACCTGGTTTTACAATAATCGTATCTCCGATAACTACTTCCTCGAGTGGTACTCGTATTTCTTGACCATCACGCACAACAAGTGCATCTTTGGCTTGTAAACTCAATAATTTAGAAATTGCTTCCGTTGTACGTCCTTTTGCTAATGTCTCAAAATATTTTCCAACTAGTATTAATGTAATTAAAACTGCGCTTGTTTCAAAATAAAGATCCGGACTGTAGTTTGCGTTTCCTAGTGTTTTCAATGCCTCATATAAGCTATAAAAGTACGCTGCCGATGTTCCTAAGGCAACTAAAACATCCATATTAGCACTTTTATTTCGAAGCGCACGGTAAGCACCTACATAGAAATGTCCACCAATATAAAATTGAACAGGTGTTGCTAATAAAAGTTGAAACCACGGATTCATTAAAATATGTGGCATTGGTATCCCTGTATCAAATGGCATATGTCCAATCATTGTATAGAGTAAGGGCAAGGATAAAATAATTGAAATGATAAGTTGACGTTTTTTTGCCTTAATCACTTCTTCTTTTCGTTCTGAACGATCTACATCTTCACTGCGTATTTGTCCTTTATATCCTGTTTTCTTTATCTTTTCTAAAATATTTTCTGTAGAAATTAAACCTTCATTATATTCAACAACCGCGCTGTTTGTAGCTAAATTAACAGTAGCATTTGAAACACCTTCCATTTTATTTAGTACCTTTTCAATTCGAGTTGCACATGCTGCACATGTCATTCCTTCAATATCTAAAGTGATTTTTTCCTCTGCTACGTTATAGCCTAGGTTTTCAATTTTATTTTTTATATTAGAGATTTCTTGCTGTGATGGATCATATTTAATACTTGCTTTTTCCATAGCCAAGTTTACATTAGCGTCTACCCCATCCATTTTATTTAGCACTTTTTCAATTCGGGTTGCACATGCTGCACATGTCATTCCTGTAACGCCGAGCGTCACATGCTTTTGTTTATCCATTTTATACCCCTCCTATTTTGAAAATTGTCTTATTACACTCATTAATTCTTGAATAGATTCATCTCCATCCCCTTTGTTAATTGCTTTTGCTACGCAATGTTTTGTATGACGTTCTAATAAAGAAAAACCTACCTTATTTAAAGCAGCATTAATCGCTGAAATTTGGATTAAAATATCTACACAGTAACGATTATCTTCAACCATTTTTTGGACACCACGTACTTGCCCCTCAATACGTTTTAAACGTTTTATAACATTTTGAATTTCTTCTTCTGTTCGAGGAACCATTTTAGGATTTATCTCACTGCCTTCACAATGCCCCATCAATATCACCTCATTTATAATATTTATTGTTCTTTTAATACATTATACGGGTAGGGGGTATAAAACGCAACTGTATGTAAACCTATTTTTAAAATTTTTTTTAGAACGTATATGCCAATAAACTAATCTGTATGTATTTTCAACAGAATAACTTCACTCTATACACTCCATAATCTTTATTAAATTCAGGGGAGCTATTACTTTTAATAAAAGCCATTCCATAAAAAAGAACCTACCATGATCAGTAGGTTCTTACATACTCATTTATCAATCATACTTATTGTAATGCTTTTTGAAGTGATAGTATGTTTGATTTCATAACACTTAAATAATCATCTTTATTTTGTATCTCATGCGCTGTTAAACTCTCTAAATTATGAAGTGTTAACGAATCTGCTCCAACTTCTCTTTTTACAACTGATGCAACCTTGTTACTAAGATTAGGCTCAAATAATACATAAGAAATATTATTTTCTTTAGCTAATTCAATAATCTCCTTTAACTTTTGAGAAGATGGCTCATTAGTAGGAGATAGTCCACTAATCCCAATTTGTTTCAGTCCATATACATCCTCCCAATATCCGTATGCAGAATGGGAGACAACAAAGGTTTTTTTTGGAGCCTTTGTAACTATATCTCTGAATTCTTGATCTAGACTTTCTAATTTTAGTTTTAATGCATTGAAGTTTTTTTCAAAATCGTCTTTCGCATCAGGTTTCAGTTGGATTAGAGCCTCTTTTATATTTTCAGCCATTTTAATGGCTCGTATAGGATCCAACCAAACATGTGGGTCTACATCTAGCTCTTTCTCTTGTTTTCCCTCTTGTACTTCAGTATTTTTTGCATTAATCAGCTTAATACCTTCTGCTGCTTTTACAATTGAAACCTTCTCATTTTTTACTGTTTGTTTAATTTTGTCTGCAAAACCCTCCATTCCCGTACCACTATAAATAAACATGTCACTTTGAGCGATTTTCACCACTGTCTTTTGAGTAGGATCGAACGAATGTGCTTCCGTTCCTGGAGGAGTAATATTTTCTACCTCTACATAACCATTTCCAATCTGCTCTGCTAAAAATTGAAGTGGATAAATGGTAGTATATATTTGTAATTTATCGGATTTCACCCTGTTTTGTTGCCCTTTTTCCGTATTCTCTTTTTTAACACCACATGCACTAAAAAGACTAATTACCAATAATAAAGAAATACATACTTTTATTAACTTTCGCATAAAGTTCTTCCTTCCTAATCATATATATGAATTCAATCTCATTATAAATCGTTATCATTACGGTTTATAATGAAGTTATCATATTTGTTTTACACAATAAAGTAAATACTTTTCATAGATTATGCAGATAATTTGCAGATACATATAGGCATAAGTACTCCACATTTAAACATATGATGAAATGAATAAAAGGACAGGGAGGTATCATTATGTCCACCTATACGCTAACTATCCTAACGCTTTGTTGTATATCAGTTATTGTTACAACATACATTTCTAAATCTAAAGGTACCCTAATGGAGTATATGGTATTTATTATGTCTTTTAGTATGTGTATCGGTTTAAGTATAGGATTTTATTTAGGTATTATCTTTAAAGGTGAATTACTATATTCTACTTTGCTTGCTATTTTGATTAGTAGTATTATCGGTCTTTTAGTCGGCCTACGTTTTCATCTATATTCTGCTTTAGAAGGCATGTTTTCTGGATTAATGGCAGGTATGATGGGAGCAATGATTACAGAAATGTTGAATGCTCAACAAGCACACAGTATACTCCTGATTAGTCTCTTGCTTACCATAGCCATTACAACTTCATGTATCATTCAATTCTTGTCAGAAACTTTTTCTTCCTATATTCACCGTAGGTTCCTATTACTACTTTCAATTAGCGTAGTAGTTGTTCTTACTGTATTCATTACATTCCCAGAACTTACTCCTCCATCCTCATCCAAACATGAGCAACATATGCATGAACATTAGCAGTTTATGTCAATAAAAACACCCCAAACTTTTCATATAATCAGGGGTGTTTTTATAGATTTCATTTATTTTATTCTTGAACAGATTTGAATAAAAAATTCTAGTGACCACCATGACCTTTTCCACTTGCTGATACAATTTCCAATTGTTCATCCAAAATACCTTGTGTTTTATTAGAAAGTTCCTTCTCTGTACCTAACAAAAAAGCATGATTATATGGGCCTTCAGTTGGTGATTCTTTAAACATAGGTTTGATAGTTGCTAAGAAATCATAAACCGGTTGAGTAGGTTCTCCTTTATCCAAAAGAATAATTGGTGCATGTTTTCCTAAATGTGAAATAGGTGCCCCCACAACAGCTAGATCTGGAGAATCTGTAGACACAAATGATACTCCATGTCCTGGTTGTGTTATCCCCCAACCAAATTTCGTTTTTGTGTCTCTAAACTTTGCAAATGCTATAGAATTTTCCACAGGGTCTTTACCACTTATCCGAGTAACCGTTCCATGTTCTCCTAACTTCTTCTCTACATCAGCTGAGATAATCGATTCCGGTCCTACCACGTAAATATTTGCTTTTCCTTTACGTTCTTTTAAAGCTTCAATTGTAGCTTGAGGAACTTCATTTTTGGTTACATATAGTAAGGGCTCTGGCATATGAGCAATCCAATTTACAATAGGTGTCGTGTATAGACGCGCTTCTTCATCTGAAGAACCAATAATAACACTTGATGGATATCCATCGGTGTCATTCGCATACAATTTATCTACATCTTTTGCAAACGTCGCACTATCTGTCCCTTTTACTTGCTTAATCTTATAATCCTTTAGAGAATTAATAACAGAATTACTCACATCTCCCATTACCATCACTTGTATCCCATCTTTTGTTCCGACTGGGTTTAACCGCTTAATTTCGTTTAACGTGCTAGTTGGAACATTATCCTTATCAATGTACAAAACCGGTCCGTTATTTGGATGATGAATTAAGTCCGCGCTCGCAATATCTATTTGCCATGATCCAAGTGGTACAAGAATCACTGCTCTGGGCTGATTTTCCTTGTGCGTCGCTGGCCAAATTGTTTGAGAGACCTGTATAGCTAACTGAATTGGATCACTCGTGTTAAGGCGCGTAACATTCTTTGTATTCGTAACCAAAAGTCCATTTGTTGCGTTAGCATTAAAATCAGTTGGAATCATAACTTTATGTTTCATATTTCCTTTATCTTTCATATCATTATTTTCATCTTTATCCATGGAGCCATGATCCAAATCTTTCATATTCTCATGATTCATATTGTTTTCATTACTTTTCCCACATGCAACCACTCCTAAAGACAAGAGCAATATCAGTCCTATTACTCCTAAATTGAATGATTTAAATATCTTTTTCATTTATATTCCTCCTTCGTTTTGAATCATGTATAAATATATCAACACTTTGACTTATACATTTTTCTCTCTTAACATTCCCCACTTTTAAATATTTTTACGAATAAAATGATATTCTGCTTTAAAACATTTTTACTTGTTTTACAGCATACTTATCTAAACAAAGAAAAACACTAGCAGAGCTTTTGCTAGTGTTTTTCTCAGTAATACGAACAAGTGATATGTAACTAAACCTATTCATAATAAATAATATATTCCATCTTTGATAGGCTAAATAGGCTGAATAAGTTATAAGAAATACTTTTTTAGATAAATTTTAAAAAAAGTTCGGATCGTTATTTTTTTTCGTCTTTTTTCATAGACCCATGGTCCATTTTATCCATATCTTTTTGATCCATATTCTTCATATCCTTTTGATCCACTTTTTTCTCCCCATTGTTACTGCATGCAGCTAATCCTAAGGATAAAGTAAATACTAATCCTACCAATCTAATTTTTGCAATACGAGACCTTTTTTTCATATCTCCCTTCCCTTCATTGTAAGGAATAACATTCTGTCTTTCAATAGCTGAAGTAACTTATACCCTTTTAGAAAAGCGGTTCCAAAAATAATGTGTCTAAAAAACTTTGGAATGTACCTTTCATTTTTCAAATGTTATCACAAAATTATGAAGAAATTATGAAGGTTATATTTAATTTTCCTTTTGTCTTGCCTCTCCATAAGAAATGCACAATTTTATTTTAAAGTAAAGGAACCATGTACAAAGGAGGTATTTTATTGAAAATCAGAATTGTTGCTATCCTTGCAGTGGTACTGATATTGGGGTTTAAGTTCCTAAGCCCTACATCTGAAACTCCTAAAGCTCAAGCACCTCAGTCGATCAATACAGACAAAAAAAGTGTTTCTACATTTTCTGTTGGTTTAGAAAAAGATCAACAAGCACCTGAATTTACTTTGTCAACACTGACTGGAGAATCAGTAAAGTTATCATCATTACGTGGAAAAACGGTAATACTCAATTTTTGGACTACATGGTGTCCACCTTGTAAATCTGAGATGCCAGATATGCAACAATTTTATTCGGATTATAAGAAGAACAATATTATTATCATTGGAGTAAACTTAACAGATAACGAATCTAATACAAAGCAAGTAAAGGATTTTACTAAACAATATAAGATTTCGTTTCCTATTCTACTTGATACTAAGGGAGAAATCAGGAAACAATACAAAATTATTACTATTCCTACAACATATATTATTGATTCAAATGGAATAATTGCAGAGAATGTTATTGGTCCTATTACTTATGACAAAATAAAAAAATTAACTTTAAATAGCGCAAACATAAAGAAAGGATGAAACTATACAATGAATCTTTTATCTATTCAACCTTTAAATCGCATAGCAATTCAGTTTGGTCCTTTAACCGTTTACTGGTATGGAATTATTATTGGAATTGGGATTTTACTCGGATTAATCTTAGCCACTCGTGAAGGCAAAAAACTACAAGTTCCTTCTAATACATTTACAGACTTAGTATTATACGCATTACCGATTTCCATTCTGTCAGCACGTATTTATTATGTACTTTTCGAATGGGCTTATTATAAAAATCACCTCAACGAAATTTTTGCTATTTGGAATGGTGGGATTGCAATTCATGGTGGACTCATTGGTGCTATTGTAACCACTATAGTGTTTACAAAGAAACGAAATATTTCTTTTTGGAAGCTAGCCGACATAGCAGCTCCAAGTTTGATTTTAGGTCAAGCAATTGGCCGCTGGGGTAATTTTATGAATCAGGAAGCTCATGGTGGTCCAGTCTCTCGTACATTTTTAGAGTCTTTACGATTACCTGATATTATAATTAATCAAATGTATATCAATGGTTCCTACTACCATCCTACGTTCTTATATGAATCCATTTGGAATATAATTGGATTTGTTACTTTGTTAATACTTCGAAAAGGAAGCCTAAAACGAGGTGAAATATTTTTAAGCTATCTAATTTGGTATTCTATAGGTCGATTTTTCGTTGAAGGACTGCGAACTGACAGTCTAATGCTTACATCTTCCTTACGTATGGCTCAAGTTATGTCAATATCCCTTATCATCATTTCGCTTCTTCTTATGATTTATCGTAGACGAAAAGGTTTAGCAACTACACGTTATAATGAACTAAACAATAATGCATTAGAATAATGGACATAATCATAATATCACCCTATCCTTTGTTATCTTTTATATCAAAAGATTTAGCTACTCTCTCTTCATGAGAAATCTCATAAAAAATAGCAATATAAATAACAGCCCAACACAATAAATGTTGGGCTATTATTACTCGTTGTCAAATAATACCAATAAATAAACTAATAAAAAATCCCGCATAATTATTGGAGATAAACGCACTTTAATAGAGGCATGGATAATCCATTTTCAACAACTATAAATAAACTATTAGAAGGAGAAAAAAACAATGCAAAATATGTATCAAGCTTGTATCGAGGAATGTTTAAAATGTATGGAAATTTGCAATTCATGTTATAGTGCATGTTTGCAAGAATCAGACGTTAAAATGATGGTAGAATGTATTCGATTAGATCGAGAATGTGCTGATATTTGTGCACTTGCTGCTAAATCAATGAGCAGTAATAGCCCTTTCGCGAAAGAAATTTGTCAGCTGTGCGCTAAAATTTGCGAAGCATGTGGAAATGAGTGTAAAAAACATGAACATCAGCATTGTAAAGAATGTGCCGATGCTTGTTTCCGATGCGCAGAAGCTTGCAAGCTAATGGCGAGTTAATCTCAAATCATTAACTGCTTAAAATCTCCTAGAAATATTAGCCATTCAATCAACACGAAAACTAATAATTTTGTACTCAAAAAGCTGTTTACTATATCTTGAAGTAAACAGCTTTTTATAGTAAAGTCTCGCTCGCTACAAATTGAACACCTGAGTTTTGTCTTCATAATTATCCTCTAAATATTCTTTTCGAATTTATTAGGTTATTAACTATAAAATTTTTATTTTAGTTATGATTTTCATGATTATTTGCAAATGGATCATATACACCCTTCAACAATGAAATAGATAAGAGTATACTTAGCACAATCAATCTGAAAAAAGTGAATCATTTTTTGTTTCGTACAATGAATGCAAGTATCCCTAATAAGATTGTAATACCTAAACCAATATTTATTTTTTCACTCCTTTTATTATCGATACGTAGTTATTACATTCCTGAAAGAAGCAATGCAAACACAAAAAAAGTAGTCATCACAAAGGACAGAAGAATTATTAGTATAGGCAATTCTTTTTTACTTTCTTTTAGCAGCGATACAAAACCAAATATATATCCAATCACTGTAACTACCATCCATAAAATATCCGCGATGAATTCAGGCAATCTAGCTAGTGCTGTGCTGAAAAATAAAATAATACAGAACATTTGTAATAACAATACAAATAATAAATATTTATTAAACTTTATATACGCCACCCCCTACGTAATATTTAGAATTATGCTACCATGCATTAAAAATATATCAACCTTTTTTTGTTAAAGCGTTTTAATCTAATGAAGTATAGTTATATAGATTCCAAGTTGCTAGAACTAAACATCTTAATAATTTTTTCTGGTTATCTTTAAATTAATAATAAACTGTTTTAGAAGTATGCAAAGGATTTATTATGTTCTGGTAAACACATAAAACTCTTTAATGTATAAATCATTAGAAAGAGTATAAAAATCGTCATTTTCTCCATAATTTCTTGATAATAGTTTTTTATACTTAATTTATCAAGTTGCTGGCACAGCATTAAAAATTGACTATTGCCTCCACGCAATCTTTACTTTACTTTCCGTGTACCCTTCCTATTAAAATTTATATACAGGTATTCGATTCTAAATCAATCGAATACCTGCTTTTTTATTGCAATTATATTTTTCTTTCCCAACGTATTTTGGGATTCACACTATCCTCAGCTTCATAATTTCTCGACAATTTTTCATTATACTTAGAGCATTAATTGTATATTAGAAAGGAGACGCAACATTGAAAAAAATATTAATCAGTAGTTTAGCTATTACATCTATCTTTATAGTCACAGCTTGTTCTAATGGACAAGAACCATCCCAAAAGAAAGAAGAGGTTTCCCAAGCTAGACGGGATACAAATAAAGAAAATAATGTAACATCAAATGTTATTGCTCAAAACTTGTATAAAGAAATTTCATCAGGAAAAATTGAACATATACATGGGATTGGATACCCTGGAAACCTAACCGGAGTTTCAATTGCAACTCACAGTGGAATAAAAATATATCAAAATGGAAAATGGTTAGAATCAAAAGAGCAAAAACATGATTATATGGGCTTTCAAGCTACAAAAAATGGATTCTTTGCAAGTGGTCATCCTGAACCAAGTTCGGATTTAAAAAACCCATTAGGATTAATTAAAAGTAATGATGGAGGAGCAAGTTTTAAAAAACTAGCTTTTTATGGTGAATCGGATTTCCATAACCTTGCTGCAGGATACAATAACGAAACTGTATATGTATATAATGAACGCCCAAATTCTAAACTGAAAAATGGATTTTATTACAGTACAGATAACGGAAATGCGTGGAAGCAGGGTAAATTAGATGGCATCTCAAGTGCAGTTAGCTCATTTGCTGTACATCCTGATAAATCCAGTGTTGTTGCAATGAGTACCAAAAATGGAATCTACTTATCTACAGACAATGGTAATACATTTAAATTGTTCTCTAAATCACAAGAAACAACTGCACTAACATTGGGAAGTGAGGATGTTATTTACTCTTACATAACTGAACAACAACAACAACAATTGATGAAGCAACCCCTTGCTACGAGTCAGGGAGCAGATTTAAACATTCCAGCTTTAGATTCTAAAGATCAAATCATGTATATATCTCAAAATCCTCAAAATCCTGCTGAAATAGTTTTTGCCACCATAAAAGCAAATGTATTTCTTACTACTGATGACGGAAATACATGGAAACAAATCGTTAAGAATGGGAATTTAGAATATAACTAATCATTAATATAAAAAATAAATAGAGTGATACTTATATATCCCAAATATAATTCAGAAAGGTGAATACAACTTGTTTTCAACAATTAGTCAATGGAGTTATCAACTCATGTCACCCTTTATAGACATCGCTAACTCCACTAAATCAATACCTATTCTTTTTTCGTTTTTATTAGGTGTAGTAGGTACTCTTGCACCATGTCAATTGACAGGAAACATTAGTGCAATGACTCTCTATGGAAATCAGTCTCTACAGAAAGGTATCTCTTGGAAGCATATTTTGTTATTTACTTTAGGGAAAATAGTAGCTTTTACGTCCCTTGGATTATTAGTATGGTTTCTAGGGAAAGAAGTACAACAATCATTAACTTCATACTTTCCATGGTTTCGTAGATTTATAGGTCCGTTGCTAATATTTATCGGACTCATATTAGTAAGAATAATAAAAATAAGAAGTTCTTTCTCTTTACATGTTCCTATTCTTGCTTTTAAGAGGAAAAAAGAAGTTGGTTCATTTTTTATGGGATTTATCTTTTCTTTAGCATTCTGCCCTACCATGTTTGTTTTATTTTTTGGAACACTAATTCCTCTATCTTTATCATCTAACAATGGATATTGGTTTCCAATGTTTTTTGCAGCAGGAACTGCTATCCCAGTTATCCTTTTACTTTTAATTATTGCATATCTTGGCCTAAGTGGCTCTTTACTTAAAAAGAGTCGAAGAGTTGGAAAAATAATTCAATTTACAGCGGGTCTCTTTATGATTCTTATAGGGATTTACGATACTCTTCTTTACTGGATATAAAAATTAACAGTTAAAATACTTTACCGAATTGATCGTATACATAAAATGTAATTGTTGTAATAGTGCAGCAATCTGTTGTTATGGTATTAGAACTGGAATTGGACCATGACAACGCTTCTAGAAAACTGGATATTTCCCGTATCTCCACTGTAGTAGAAGATATAATTGCTATGAAGGGAAACTTCGGAATATTAAAATAGATTTTCATTGGTCAGTATAAACTCATCTAGCAAAAAGAAGTAAATATAAAACCAAACCCCATCCCTTCAGCTTTGAACGGCTGGGGTTTGGTTTTTACTTATAAATACAAGAACTCCTAATAATAATTTATATTAATTTTGTAGAAGACATTAAGCTACTTTTCGATTTATCTTAGCTTTATCCTTTAAGCCTGAACCTATATCCAAAAACACTGCTAAAAATACTGTTAAAGTAACCTCATTTATTCACTCAAAGTATGTGTACCATGAGATGAAATATCTGGTTCTACCAAAAAAGGAACGCTGCTTGGATCAAACACTATCCAGATTCCTAATACTATTAGCCCTATACCAATTATTTTTGAAAAATATTCACCTGAGGGGAGTATCTTCTCAAGAAAAGTAAGCAGAGTTATAATCCCCATCCAGAACAAATTCATAATACCGACTGCAAATAAAATAACCATCAGCCCCCAGCAACAACCTACACAATGAAATCCATGTTCGACGCCCATACGTATTGCCCCAAGCCGGCCGCTACGCCAACCGTTTAATACATAATGAAGAGGATTTCGACAATGTCGTAAACAAGCTTGTTTGAGTGGTGTAAGCTGGTAGAGTCCTCCTAAAGCTACGGTGAGACCGGCAACGATAGGCCCTTGTTGATTCCATGCAAGGAAACCAAGATTCAATAAGTCAATGATCAAATAAAGACCATATGCAATTAGGCCATATGTAGTCCAAGCTATCAGATATCCAATAAGGAAAACCCATGTGGATACAAGTGGAATCTTCAGATTTCGGGTACGCTCTGCTGACACGCGAGCAAAGGTAATGACCATGGGTGTGACGGATGGCAGCATCATAGCTGCCGTCATCGTTACCCACATACCCACATACCAGCCAAATGTACCTAGAACCATGCCATTACTACTAGTCATATTATAGTGATCCAGCATAATCATCCAAGCAATAATTGTTATCGTTAAGAGAATTGCTGTCAAAGGAATATTACCTATCGTTCGTGATCGAATTAATCGAATAATTAGTGGCTGTTTTTCTTGGGTATTCATCAAGAGCCTACTTTCCAATCAAAAGGAATATGTTTACTGGATTTTCCTTTATATTCATGAGAGAAATCAAATCCAATGGCTTTATCCTCTTTTACAACACCCCAAGTGGCAATTTGTCCTGGACCCGTTTCAGAACCCGGCGGATTGTGTAGTTGAACTCGACGCTTTGGATCAGCTGTTGGACCTGTAAGAGCTTCAGCACCAACGGATACCTTATTTGGAATTTCTGCTCGCCAATAGGCTAAATCATCTGCAGCATCAAACTTGATGGGGGCATACTCAATTCCACGTAGTTCGCTAATGAGGCTGCCAAATTCCCCCGCCCAACCTCCAACCTTTCCGGTGAAAATTTGTTCAAGAGCCTTACGCTGATCTTGATCAGCACGTTCATCAATATAGAACATCAACTTCATCGTCGCATCGGGATCGCCAATCCACATATTCCCTGCAAATTCACCAAGGGCTACTACTCCGAAACCATCTAATCGTATGTCATTGTAATACCCTTCGTGGACTTGCCATACCAGTGTAAAGAGACAATCCCCGTTCGTAGGCTCTTGAGCAAATGTACAGGGACAAGGAAGTTTGCAACTGCAGACATCGAACCACTCACCTTTTAAATGCCACTTCGTTTTAGACATATCAATCCCTCCATCCGTTTTAATAAAATCACTTTTTCTCTTCCTTCAACATGACAAATATATTCTCACTGATAGCCATATAGTACAGAAGTTATTGTGGAATTATCTACTGAAAGCAAGAAAAATGTTAATGAAGTTGCAGTTTGATTTTTCTATTTAGTTGAAAAATTCCCTATAGAAAATGATAGCCTTTTAGAAGAGGAGGAATAAAATTGAATATCAAAAATTCGACTTTAGGTATGATAAATTGGAATAATATTTTACCACCAACCAATCAACTTCACAGATTCCAATATATGATGAAAGGACATACTAAGTTACTGTCAGCTATCAATTCTTTTACTTATTCGCTCCCTTTAGCGAACACACTTCGTACGATAGCAATCCTTCCATCTAGTTTGAATATGCTATCTACTATTCCTCAAATGATTATTGATACTATTAATAATTGATCTACAAAAATATTAGAATTTCCAATCAATATAAAGCAGAACGCATCAGCTATCTTTCTATTTTTGATTTTCATTTTGCTCTTTATCTATCAACTTTGTATAGCACCAGCTATACAAAATATATATAAGAGGAAAGTTCTTTGTATTTCTGAATTTACAGAAAATAAACCTTGAGAAAATGCAAAACAAATAAAGACTTCTTTAGAACAAGATTTCGGGATTGTCCTCGATATTATAAATAAAATTCGAGTTATCAATCGAGAAACACCAGTTTTCCGATCATACCACCGTATTTTTGATACAATTTATACCCTTATAATAAACCTGTAATAATAATAGAAAAAATGAAATAGGTCATTCGTAATATATATGAATTCAATAGGTGAAGAAATGAGTGGATGAGTTTTCACAGGAAACTTAGCAAAATAAAGTGGTAACCAAAGGTGTTTTTACATTCAGAAAACACCTTTTCAGTTTATAATTCTATTTCTATTTCTAAAGTCTAAGCATTATTGAGCAAAGTAATAATCAGCATTAGGAAAAATTCTCTTGAAATCTATTTAGTATCGTAAAGATATATTTTCTCGAATATATCTTTTGTTCTTAGTTTTTGAAAACCTTAGCAATAATAAATAATAATATTAACTGAAGTGAAAAACAAAAGACATTGTAAACGATGCACCTATATTAACAAACACTACTTTAGGCGAAGCAACTTGTGCAATGCCGATATAACTATGAAAACAGTAGATGTTGTAGGTCATGTTGAATTGGAAAACTCATACAAAAGCACTATTTCTCCATAATTCCACAGAAAAATAGCGCTTTTGTAAATTGGAAATAATACCTTTTTTTAACTTGATGAGTGACTGTTAGTTTCGTTATTTAAATTAAAAAGCATTTTACTTAATATATAGTTTTGGATTTACAGCATTACTCTTTTGAGCATTCCACTCACCTTTATGAACTTCAAAATGCAAATGTTGTCCCTCGGATTGACCGGTATTCCCCATAAACCCAATTTGTTGTCCTTGTTTTACGCTTTGCCCAGCTGAAACAGAACGACTATTTAAATGAGCATATACAGTTGTGTATGTTTGTCCATTCATATTATGAGAAATAAACACGACATTCCCATAACTTTCCGAATAGTAAGAACGTGTAACCACTCCATCTGCTGCTGCTGAAACGGATACCGTGCCAGAGGCAGCAATATCTAATCCATAATGCATTTGTCCACCGCGTTTTTCAAATCCAGAAGTATAACTTCCAGCAGCTGGCTTAATGAAACCACTTGCTGTATTTTCATTTGTTGTACCTACCTCTGAAGGTGGTTGTTCCTCCACGGTAGCTACCTTTGTTTTTGAAAGATAGTTCATACCTACAAATCCTGTTTTTCCATTGTAATTGATTTTATACCATCCAGCCTGCTGTCCAACAACTTGAATTTTTTGATTAGGCTCAACAACTCCAATTACTTCATAATTCATACCTGCTCCACTTCTGACATTTAGAGAACTAGACTTAACATAGTAGTTTTGAGCAGGTTCTTGTTTCTCTTGCTCACGAGTTGGTTGTTGAACTACTTCTTGTTTCTCTTGCTCACGAGTTGGTTGTTGAGCTACTTCTTGTTTCTCTTGCTCACGAGTTGATTGTTGAGCTACTTCTTGTTTCTCTTGCTCATGATTTGGTTGCTGTGCTTGTTCTAGTTTCTCTTTTGTTTGAGTTTGCTCTTGAGTAGAAGAACCTTTTAAAAATTTTACAAATTCACCACTCACATACCCTGTACGGTTGTTATACTTAATTTTATACCAACCGTTTTCTATATCCACTACTTGTAAACTTTGTCCTTTTAGGACTCCTCCGATAACAGGATGATAGTTTGCGGGACCTGTTCTAACACGTAGAACAGCAGCATCTACTATGTATGTACCGTTCTGTTGAACAGATTCTGTCTGTATCGATTGTGGAAGGTTAGCGGTATTATTTGTTCCGCGGGATACATAATCTTTGTTTATATAAGCAAATCCCTCATTCAATTTTACTCTATACCAATCTTGGACTTCTCCTACCACTTGCACAACCTGACCTTTGTTCATTACACTCACTACTGGATGAGACATACTTGGACCTGTTCTAACTCTAAGAGAAGATACGTTCACTGTATAACTTCTACTTGCTTGCACCTTTTGTTTTTTGGATTTTACTAATGATTTATTAATTGATACATAGTCTTTACTAACATAAGCATCCCTATTATTATATTTAATTTTATACCAACCATCAGCTTCCCCAGTGACCTGTAATATTTCTCCTTCACCTACAAGTCCTAAGATAGAGTTGGATGTACTTGGACCTGTTCTAACACGTAAAGTTGTAGTACTTACTTTTATATGATTAGGAGTTGCATACTCCTTATTTACATAGGCTTCCGTGTTATTATATTTAATTTTATACCAATCTTCAGTTTCATCTACTACTGGTACAGATTGTTCTTTTGATACCAGTCCTAGAATTGTATTAGATGTACTTGGGCCTGTTCGGACACGTAATGCGTCTACATTTACTGTTACTCGATTTTCATGCGTTACTACATCAGAAGCTTGCTTGGATTGCGTGTCTTCTGGTGCTATAGATGTTTGTGCTTGAGCAGTACCAATAACTGTGCCTCCTGCAACAGAAGCTACTGCCATACTAGCTAGGATTTTTTTCATAAGTGTAAGGCACCTTCCCGTAAATATATTTTACATTTCTTTAAGTAAAAGAGTTTAAATACATGTTGATCTCTATCAAGTTATATAGCTATTGATGTTGATCCTAGAAATCCATTTAATTTTACTTATAACATCAAAAAAGAATAAGTCTTATACTGATTTGAAAAAATATTGTATCCTTAAAACAACACTTCATAAGCGTTTTATTTAGTTATTACCTTCTCTCTTATATCATTTCACCTACTCCCGTATATGCCATTTTAAATAGAGGTATCATTTTCTGTTTATACAAAGTCATCCTTTGTAAGCTAATATAAGTTAGAGAAACATGCACATTTTGAGTAGTGTTCATATTTCTTACTATTCTCCTGCTGCTCCCAACAGTAGATAAACAAAGTACAATGGTAATTTTCATTTTAACAGCTTATCTATATACCCCTTAGTTATTATACAAAGCAACTTTGCAGAACCTGTGCAAAGTTTCTATATTAGAAAAGAATAAAATTTCCCCTTTAACTTTTAGTAACCTAATTAATAAGGGATTTTCTGTTATGTGCTCTTAAATAAATATATCCTTATATAATATTAATTCAATTGAGTAATACTTACGCTACTTAATTAAAGTAAGAAGAGAAGGGGGCTCTCTCCCTTCTCTTCTTACATAGATACATATTTACAAATAAAAATTCATTCGAATTTTTAATCTGGTTGATTTAATTGTATTCAATAGACTTTTACAAAAAACAAAAATCAATTCATAACTCTTTTTATTTATGCATTATAATTATTTTTGATAAAACTTACAATTACATCTTCATTGGGAGCAGGAGCAGTGACACGATCAACTTCTTTTCCGTTTTTCAATAATACCAGTGTCGGTATACTCATCACACCAAACTTTTTTGCTAAATCGATTTCTTTGTCAACGTTAACGTCAAAAAATACAATTTGATTACCAAATTGCTCAGAAACACTTTCAACTACTGGCGCTAATTGTCTACATCCAGGACACCATTCTGCAGTAAACTTTAATAATATCGGTTTACTTATTACTGAAATTTGCTGTTCAAGCTCAGTTAGATTAATTTCCTTTAGCATGCATAATACCTCCTAAAAATTTTAAAGGTCTGACTAAAAACAATCATCCGACAATTTGACTTCTAAGATTCTCTAATCCAAATCGATTAATAAACCTTGAAAAAGGCTCTCTCTTTTTACCATGTTCAGAATAGATATCAATTATCTTTTCAACTGCCTCATAAAGCTGTTTAGGTAATAATTGCTCCATAAATAAAACCCCCATTTGAGCATCCTTTCCTTTTGCTTTACCACCAATATATAAATCATATCCATTTCTTATTTTCATTACTCCAATGTCATTTACAAGAGGTTCACCACAGCCAACCGGACAACCAGTATAGGCAGGACGGAGTGTAAAAGGTACTGGTTTCCCAGCAATTCGTTTATTTAATTCAATTGCAACCGGCATACCTTCTTCTTCTTCTCCTTTACAGAAATTACAGGTTCTTAGACTTTTGGTAAAGTTGCCCACTGGATAACAAGATAAACCAACTTCCCTAAAACTTTCTTTCACTTGTTCTACATTACTTTCAGGTACTTCAATGTAAAGTTGTTGGAAAGTGGTTAGCTCCAGTTCATCACCATCATTCAAATATTCAGCAATTGCTAGCAATTGTTTTCCGTTCAACATTGCACCGAATGATATACCACCATTAACAGCTATTTTAACCATTTTTTCATTTGATTTCATTTGGATTCACAACCTTAATTTTTATATTAATTTATAAACATTCATTACCTATTCTCGACTGAAGAGGGAATATTTTTCTTAGTTAAACTTTTTGGTAGTCTTAAAAGTCATTGATGAATATGGTATTTCCAATTTTGAATAAAACTCATAGGACCTCACTCAAATACATTCCCGATTTTTCACTATCTTGATCATCTATATTAGGACCACATTTGCACATGTAATACAGGTTCCTTTATCAACAATTAAAAAATTCAATAATAAATAACCTCCTTTCTTTTGTTAAAAGTATAATACCATACCCTAGATAGGTATAAAATAGGTTTTTGTTTCATTTTAATGAATCAATTCCATTTCTCATTGAATTTTATATCTCCATATTTGCTTGTTCATACTTACTCAACATTTAAATAGCCCTTGCACATTCTCTACTCTCGCTATAGTACTTTAGAAATTAATTCTCCCTTACATTATTCTTCAAGACAATAAAATCCCATTAAAATCTTTAATCATATATATGTATTTTTATAAAAAATTATATTTTTCTTTTCAATTAAAAAAACATGTAGTATACTAACTTCAAAATCAGAGGAGAAAGGGAGCAAACAACTATGCTTACAAATACAACTTTAGTTACATTTGCACAAAAACAACATCATCATCACACTTAACCCTTGAAACCTAGCGGAAAAATTACGCGTAGGTACAAGGGTTATTCCCGTTGTACCTACGTCAGGCAAAGAGCCATGTAGGTATTTTTTATCTACATGGCTCTTTTTTATTTTCAAAAAAGCTAGAAAAAATGATAAGTGAACAAAACTAATACAAAGGAGTTATACAGCTATGGAAATGAAAAGTAGACTTTATGGATTTTAATAACATTTGTTTGTTGTAAGAAATGCCTAAAATTCGGTATTTACTAAGGCTCAAATACTGTATCTACAAAATTCATAAAATGTCAGGGGAATTCCTAAACTAAAGAAAAATAAAACTCAGTTAAAGGTGGTATTTTATAAAATGAAACGTCTAATAACTATAATTTTAATAATAGCGGCGGTATTTTCGGTTATTACAGGCTGCTCTAAACCGAAAGAAAAAGAGGATAACACATTAGTAATTGGTATCGACGATAAATTTGCACCTATGGGGTTCAGAGATGAGAGTAATAAAATTGTTGGTTTTGACATTGACTATGCTAAAGCAGCTGCAGAAAAAATGGGAACAAAGGTTAAGTTTCAACCCATCGATTGGAAAACAAAGGAGTCTGAGTTAAGTAGTGGTCGAATTGATCTCATTTGGAACGGCTACACAATTACAGATGACCGTAAAAATAAGGTTCTTTTTACAAAGCCTTATTTAAAGAATGCACAGGTGGTTGTCACTTTGGCTGATTCACCTATTACTAAACTAAATAATTTAGAAGGAAAAGTTGTAGGTCTTCAATCCCTTTCTTCTGCATCAGATGCTTTGAATTCTAATCCTATCAAATCTAAAATTAAGACCGTTACAGAGTTTGCCGACAATGTTTCTGCCTTAAATGATTTAAAGAGTGGTCGTTTAGATGCAGTAATTATTGATGAAGTCGTTATTAATTATTATATGACTAAAGAGAAAGATACTTTTAAGATATTGGACGAGTTTCTTTCTCCAGAAGAATATGGAATAGGTGTTAAGAAAGGTAATGATGCCCTACTTAAGAAACTTCAAAAAGCACTTGATGAGATGAATGAGGATGGTACTGCTACAGAGATCTCTAAAAAGTGGTTTGGAGAAAATAAAATACTAAAATAATTAAGAATATAGAGCAAAACAGGATTTCCCTATGGTACCCTGTTTTGCTTTTGGGGGAATCCTTTTATGTCTTTTGATTATATTAATTCAATTCTTATGCCAATGCTGGAAGGAGCACAAATGACAGTCCTCTTATTTTTGATTGCCATTGTGGTGTCAATTCCAATGGGTTTTTTATTAACACTGGCTGTAAGAAGTAATTTAAAGCCACTGTCTTGGCTTGCTCAAGGTTATATTTACGTATTGCGTGGAACTCCACTATTACTTCAATTACTATTTATATGCTTCGGATTGCCGTTGCTACCTGTGATTGGTGAATATTTGGTTATGGATCGATTTGTCGCTGCCTGTTTAGGGTTTATTTTGAACTATGCTGCATATTTTGCAGAAATCTTTCGTGGCGGTCTTTTAGCGATTGATAAAGGCCAATATGAGGCATCTCAAGTTCTCGGTTTGAGTAAATGGCAGACGATGAGAAGAGTTATACTTCCTCAAATGTTTCGTATAGCACTTCCCGCTGTAGCTAACGAATCTGTAACACTCATTAAGGATACCGCCCTGCTCTATGCGGTTGCTGTACCAGAATTGTTACATTTTGCTCAAACTGCTGTCAATCGGGACTTTACAATCACACCATTTTTCGTGGCAGGTCTCATTTATTTAATCATGACGCTCGTATTAACTATGTTCTTTAAATGGTTGGAACGTCGATTCAAATTTGAATAGGAAGGAGTGGTAAGTATGGGGATTATTGAAATATCCAATTTAAAAAAATCATATGGCAATCTAGATGTGCTAAAACGAATTTCTTTTGATATAAATAAAAATGATGTAATAGCAGTAATCGGTCCTTCTGGCTCTGGAAAAAGCACGATGCTTCGCAGTCTCGTCTATCTCGAAGAGTTAGACAACGGTAGCATCTGTGTATCTGGCGATTATCTAGTGAAAGATGGAGTATACGCAATACCTCAAGAAATTAGACAGATTACTGGTAAAATGGGGATGGTCTTTCAGCATTTTAACCTTTTTCCACATCTTACGGTCAAAGAGAACTTGGAGCTAGCTCCTAAAATGTTAAAAAAGGAACTATCCGCTGACATTCATCAGCGAAGTGGTGAACTCCTAGAGAGAATTGGACTCTCTGATCGGGCAAATGCATACCCCGCTAACCTTTCAGGTGGACAAAAACAAAGAGTCGCAATTGCTAGAGCGTTAATGATGAATCCAGAATTCATGTTATTTGATGAACCGACTTCTGCCTTGGATCCAGAATTAACTGGTGAAGTATTACAAGTCATGAAGGATCTAGCTCAAGAGCAAATGACAATGATTGTGGTTACGCATGAGATGGGGTTCGCTAAAGAAGTGGCAAACAAGGTTATTTTCATGGACAATGGAGAGATTGTTGAATCGGGTAATCCTACGGACTTATTTATGAACCCAAAGTTTGAACGAACGAAAGCTTTTTTAAATCGTAGTTTGAAATAAATATTTAAACGCTTCAGCATTTGTTCTGGAGCGTTTTTTGATTCATAGTTTGGTTTGAACCTTATATTAGAAGCTATGCCCAAAAACATACTATAAGGGGTAACGCCCCACCTATTTAGTAAATGCACACGGTCTTTTCACAACTCAAAAAATAATATATTCTTTAATTAAACTTGTTGTATTCTAAAAAGTTATAAATGAATAAACTGTTGTCACCTTTTAATAAAACTTTTAAGACCTCGCTTTAATACATTACGATTTTTCCAATATCATAATCATTTATATTAGAATCACACCTTCACGTGTAATATAGGTTTCTTTATTACACTTATATAATCTGGTAATAAAATAAACTTCTTTCTTTTTCGATAAACCAATAAACTATCCCCCCGATATGTATTAAATAGGGTCTTGTCTTGTTTTATTTTAATTCATCTCCTCAAAAAAACTGCTGAATTAAATTCAACAGTCTACTGGATCTAACGAATAGTTATCATATTGATATCCAAGAGATGTATGATCTAGTACGTCTTTCGGAGTTAATGTATTTTTTTCTCCTTCTCTAAATTCATGCATTGGATCATCTAGTCCCAATTCATCTGCACCTGTTGTACCACTAGTTGGTAAATAAGGTTCATTAAGATGTTCTCTTTGCCATATAGCCCAAAGACGATCAATATTGCTATGATGCAACCAAAAAACTGGATCTTCGGGTGATCCTGCTCCTGCCATAACTCCTCCAACCCAATTATGAGGACCATTATGCAACTCTTCTAATGCACTTCTAAAACCACTTGTTACCTGCCTCCAGGGAGCTGTATCATAGGGCGTTGTATCTATAGCTTCCTTAACTTGAGTACGAGTTGGCAAAAAAGGATTTGCACCTAATTGACGATTCAGCCCTGTAAATGCTCCCATAAAGTTTCCTCGCCATATTGAAGATGTTATTGAATTATCAACCGTCCAATCCCAATATGGAATTGTCACATTTCGATTAACTTTTTGTAATTCAATTTCGAATTTATGAAGAAATTCACGATGCCATGGGAGAAACATTGCACTTTGATGTATAGGATGAAAAAAATGTTTACGATGTACATCAACATAGGGTTGATATTCTCCATTTCTTTTTAGTTCCTGAATTGCATCTACAAAAGCTGCCTTCTCTTCATCTGTCAAACATGCTTGATTTTTTCTTATTCCCATTTTTTCACCTCAAACGATAGTTTTTATATCGTTTGTTAGTTATTTCCTATTACATATTAATCTATTCTAAATATTTTACAGTTTAAACGAGCTATATTTTATTCTGCTATCCCAAAATTACATTCTTTTATTAAACTATTCAATAAAGCAGCTATCTTAGAGATAGCTGCTTTAGATTAGTATATAGTAAGTTATGTGATTTTAAAATTACTCTGGCATATTAGGAATATTAGGGTTTGGAACATAATCAGATTTGTAATCTTTATATTTCACTTCTGTTACCATCCCCGCTGAAGCATGATGTAAATCGTGACAGTGGAACATCCATTCACCTGGATTATCTGCTACAAAGGCTACTTCATATTCTTCTCCTGGTTTCAAGTTAAGGGTATCTTTTATAATTGGAGAACCTTCTATTGGCTTTCCATCTTTACTTAATACTTGGAAGAAATGACCGTGTAAATGCATTGGATGATCATCTGTTTTAGATTTGTTTACTAATTTTACTTTTACTAAATCTCCTTTTTTCACCTGAATTGGATCAATATCAGGGAATGTTTTTCCATTAATTGTGTATACCATTTCATTTCCATTCATTTGAGTGTTTAAATCCATTGTATATGTGGCAGTATACTGTTGGTCTAATGTAAAACCTCCTAATTTCTTTGCACCGTATTTTGTCATATCTAATTTTGGAAGTTTTTCTTTTTCATTTGCTTTATCTTTCATCTCTTTGCTGCCATCATATTCAATAACAGCTTTCATTCCTTTTGCCCCTTTATCTTTTGCATGATCCTCAACATACCATTTTCCAGGGTTGTTAGCTGTAAACTCAACGTCGTACCGTTCACCTGGTGCAATTGAAATTACTTGGTCTTTTATAACCTTTGGATCATTAATTGGTTGGCCATCTGTCGCAATCACTTTAATATCATGACCATGAACATGGATATCATGTGATAGATAACCAGCATTAACGAATCGAAGTCGAACCTTGTCACCTTTTTTCACTTTCAATGGCTCTATTAAATCCCCACTTTTACCATTGATTGTGAATAAATCATACATACTCATATCATGGCCTTCCATTTGCATTCCATTCGACTCTTTATTTTTATCCATCTTCATATTTCCATGGTCCATGCCTTCCATACTACCAGAGTCTTTTTTGTCACTTCCCATGTCCATACCCGAATGATCCATGCCTTTCATATCATCATTCTTTTTCGCATCACCGTCTGTTTTTTCTACTTTACCTTTTGTCATTTCTTTTATTTGCTTATCAATTTCTTTTTTATCTGTTACCCATTCATCTAACATTAATGTGTAATCTTTATCATACTTTTCATTTGTATCTTCTACAACAAGAGCGCCATACAATCCTCTATCTAGTTGATTAACAGAGTCTTGATGTGAATGATACCAATACGTTCCTGGTACGTTTGCTTCAAATTCATAGGTAAAACTTTTTCCAGGTTCAACCGCATCTTGTGTAACTCCCGGGATGCCGTCCATATTATTTGGAACCGGATACCCATGCCAGTGAATAGACGCAGGTGCAGATAGTTCATTCTTTAATGTAACTTTAACCTTGTCACCTTTTTTTACACGGATTTCTGGTCCAGGAGATGATCCATTAAATGTCCATACCGGAACAACAACACCGTTGCTTAGTTTTTGTTTCTCTTCTTTCGCCACTAGAGTAACTTCTGGCCCTTTTACAACTTGTAACGGCTTTGTTGCCGTTTCAGTTTGTGTTACCTTTTTATCATTCATATTTTTTTGATCACTTGTTGTATTTGTAGTCGCAGAACATGCGGCAATTAAAGATATTGCGGAGACTGTAACTGCTGTTAATACAAATCTCTTCATGAAAAACTCCTCCTTCTGTTTGTTCAAGGTTATTATATAAAACGATTATCGAGAAATTATGGAGATGGAAAATGGGCAAATTAAAAAAGACCTGCACAATTTTTTCAATATTTTTTAGTAAAATATCTTTTGCTTAGGTATTATCTTATTTAAGGAGGATTTTTATGATAGACATTCTATTGGTGGATGATGAACCACGTATGTTAGATTTACTTTCATTATATTTAACCCCACGGGGATATCACTGTATAAAAGCAACTTCTGGTAAAGAAGCAATTTCTTTAGTGGAAGCAAAAGAATTTCGCTTACTATTGTTAGATATTATGATGCCTGAAATGAACGGATGGGAAACTTGCAACAAAATCCGTGAATTCAGTAGCGTACCAATTATTATGTTAACTGCTCGTGATGATACACAAGATGTTATACAAGGATTAAAAAAAGGTGCTGATGACTATGTTACAAAACCATTTCATGAAGAAGAGTTATTAGCCCGCATAGAAGCTGTTCTTCGTAGGACAAAGCGTCACCATAAAATTGAATATAAAGGATTAATTTGGGATGAAGCCAGACACACTGCGGCTATGAATGGAAATGAACTTTTATTTACCCCAATTGAATTTTCACTACTTGGTTTATTTTTAAATAATTTAAATTACGTATTTACTCGTGAACAACTGATTGAACGTATTTGGGGGCATGCGTCAGAAACTGAGGATCGAACTGTAGATTCCCACATTCGAAACTTACGTGAAAAATTAAGAAAAGCATCATTTCCAATTAATGAGCACCTTAAGACTATATACGGAATTGGATATCGCTGGGCACATGAAGAGAAAGATATATGATATGATCTTATCAAACAACAAGGATAGTGGATTTTTATGAAGCGTATTTCAGTTAAATTTGGATTTTATTTTTTTATTTGCACCTTTCTAATTGAAAGCATATTATTTCTCTTATTGTATTACAGTTTAGTCGATACAAGAGTTCAAGAAGAAGTGAAATCGCTCCTTGCCAGAGGAAATAGTCACCGTGATGTTTTGGAGAAATACTTTGATAATCCAACGATATCCCATGTAGCTCTCATGGAGTCTGAAGCTGAAACAAAAGTTGTAATCACTTCTAAAACTGGTAAAATACTTGCAAAATCAAGCGATGTAGATGCTTCCATGGAAAAACATCTATATACAAAAATGCCTGATGTTAATACAAACGGTAGTGTTGCAGAGGACCACTGGAAAACATCTAATTATATTTGTACCATTAGTCCCATTCAAATCGATAATGAAATTAAAGGCTATGTATACATGTTTTTAGGTACTGACTCCATTAAACAAATGATTCAGCGCTTAACGTATCAATTTATATTTGTTGGAGCTATTACTTTCATCATTACGGTTATAACTATGTTCTTATTATCAAGATTTCTAACAAAGCCTCTAATTAGAATGAAAAAAGCAACAGAAACAATGAGTAAGGGTGACTTATCAGTGTCTTTAAATATTAATGGAAAAGATGAAGTGGGAGAATTAGCACACTCTATTCAAAAGCTAGCAGACGATTTAAATTATATGAAAAAAGAACGAGGTGAATTTCTAGCAAGTGTTGCACACGAACTTCGAACACCTTTAACATATATTAGAGGGTATGCTGATATTATTTTAAAAACAAAGATGTCTACACAAGATCAGAAGCATTATCTTTCTATTATTAAAGAAGAAGCTGATCATGTAACAGGCCTTGTTCAAGATTTATTTGAATTAGCTAAAATGGAAAAGCATAACTTTATTATCAATACAAAGCAAACTAATCTATATGATTTGTTAAAACATATAGTAGCAAAAATTCAACCAGCTTATACTGAAAAAAATATTCATATCATTTTCTCATGTCCAGAAGATCTTGTTCTTCTACTTGATGAACAGCGCTTTGAACAAGTTATACTCAATCTGTTAAACAATGCATATTCCCACTCTGAAGTAAATTCTAAAATATTTGTTATGGTTACAGATAAAAAGGAAAGTATCCAAATTATAGTGAAAGATGAAGGAGAAGGTATCCCTGAAAAAGATCTTCCTCATATTTTCGAACGATTTTACAGAGTTGATAAATCTCGTACTCGCGCTACAGGTGGTAGTGGTCTAGGTCTAGCAATTGTAAAAGAAATTATTGAATTGCATAGAGGGAGTATTTCTGTAAAAAGTGAATTGGGTCACGGGACTATCTTTACTATTCTTCTTAAAAAGTAAAGTATTTTCCTAATGAAAGGCTCGTCAATAATTTGACGGGTCTTTCATTATAGGGTTTAATAACAATTTATAATAAATAAACTGAGGTGAATTATGTGCAATGGTTAAGCCTTTTCATCATTATTCTATTCCCTATTTTAATATTTTCCATTATAAGATTAACAAATAAAAATGGTTGTTGTCATACAAACAAAAGAAAAATTAAGAAATGGTATACCAATAAAGAAGAATCTTAATTCATTATTTTCCATACTTTTTCTGCATAAGTTCTTTAAACTTCTTTTTTATAATGTAACTACAGGAACTTCATCCTGTAATTAACACGGCATAAACACTACTTATCAGATGGAGGTTGAAAATATGCAATGGTTAAACCTTCTCCTTATCTTACTATGCCCTCTCATGATGTTATTTTGTATGAAAGGTATGCGTAAAGGAAACCATCACTCAAAAGGAGGAAACCACAATAACCAAACAGATACGGATCAAAAATTATTAGCTGAAAACAAGCAACTTCGACATGAAATCCAGCAGCTAAAACACGCAACAAATCATAATGACATAGCATAATTTAATTATTAATATCAAAGTCAATTCCCCCAGACACAAAAACGTACATCCCAAAAAGAGATGTACGTTTTTTGGTGAAAAACTCTACTAATTTTTTAAAATCTATCTCTTTTTCATAGTCTGATATAAAGAGCTTGTACATATAATTTAGAGAGAGGAGGGGTATATTGGCACTTAACTATACCTATAAGAAAAAAATAAGTATTAAAAAAGGAATCTTAACGTTTATCTTTTGTATTCAACTATTATTTCTCCTATCTGCTATTAGTGTTTCTCTCTTATCTCATTTAAAAGCTTCCTTTTTACAAAACTGGTCACAAACTCAATCATTGACTAGTTTTTTATATGCACTTGAAACAGAGAACCATTATTTCACACAAGAATTTAAGAAACAAACAAATTCATTGAACCTTTCCTCTACCATTTTTTCTTTAGTAACCAATATAAAATTAAACGATATACCAACTCTCATAAAGAATGAACTTCCTGGATTCTCAACATATTATTCAGAAATTGCTGTAGCTGGAGAAGGAACTAATGAAAGTAATATTCCTAAAGAACCAAATGTTTCATTAGAAGAACTTACAAAACAAAGAAACGCTAATTTAGATGCTACACAAAAAAAACAATCCGAAAATTCAACAAATAATATTCAGCAAAAATCCATTTTCATTTACCATTCTCATAGTCGAGAATCCTTTCTTCCCTTACTCCCTGGTACTACTGATCCTAATGCAGCATCTAGCGATAAAGTGAATGTGTCCTTGTTGGGAGACAGGTTAAAAATCAAACTTGAAGAAAAAGGAATTGGTGCTATAAATAATAAGAAAGACATAGTAGATATGTTATTAAAACGAGGATTAAGTTATCCTAGTTCATATAACGTTTCCAGAGAAGTTGTCCAAGAAACTCTTGCACAAAATAGGGATATCCAGTACCTCGTTGATATTCATCGAGATTCTTCTCGAAAACCGTTAACGACAAAAATGATAAACGGGAAATCGTATGGTCGACTCTATTTTGTTGTTGGTAAAGAAAATAAACATTTTCAGCAGAGTTTACAATTTGCTAAAGCCATCAATTCTTATCTAGACAAAAATTATTATGGTATTAGTCGAGGTATATTCGTAAAAGATCGAAGAGAAGGAAATGGTGTCTATAATCAAGACTTATCTCCACATGCTATGCTAGTAGAGATTGGCGGTGTAGATAATAATTTGGATGAACTAAATCGGACTGTAGATATATTAGCTGAAGCCATTAACGATTACTATCAAAAAGCAAAAAAGTAAATAAGTAATAAGAAATTACAAGTGAATTGTAGAAGGTACTCATGGCACACAAATCATAATCGATAACGCGGTTGTTAGCTACTTTCATTTTATTGTATTATTACTGACTAAGTAGTTTAGAGTTTCTTGTCCTTTGTTCAAAAAGTTTAGACTTTCATGTCCCAGCACTGAGACATGAAAGTACCTACAAATTTTATGATAATGGCTGTTTATCAACGATTGCTCATGATATTTTAGTTTAGAGTTTTATGTCTTTTTACAATAATCAAATTTCCCACTATGAAAGGATGTTTTTTACTGTGAGATCTAATTTTGTAGATATTGTAGGGTATCAGTTTGAAAAAGTTCATACAGGTGCTATAAAATGGTTGTTAGACTCAAGCAATGAATTGATTGATCACAACGAAAAATCAAATGTGCTTCGCAATTTATATAAAATGTGTGGCATCCTCCCCCCTTTCAAAAGTTCGGATATTGATTTTATAGAGTGTAAACCCGAATTTTCTATCGGAAGTGGAAAAAGAGTGGATCTTGTTATTGAAATAACACTAAATAATGGTGACCTAAAATATATAGTAATCGAAATGAAAGTTGACACTATAGCCAAAAAAGACCAACTTACTGCAACCTACGATGGTTTTCACAGCAGCGAAGATGCTATATTTATTCTTTTCCTGTTTGGATCTTCTCAAATTTGTCAGATTCCAAAACATAAGCACTTTAATACTTTTTGCTTAAATGATATCATGTCTGCCTTTAATAACATTGATAGTGAGCACTATATATACAGGGATTGGATGGACTCTTTGCAAGTCGAGTTAAAAAAAGGTAAAACCATTAAGAACTTACTTCCTACTTTAACTAATATTAAAGATAAAGATTCTTGGCGCAAGAACGGGTATCGTACGCATTTCACTGCTTTTTATTACCTTTACAAACATCTAAAATCCAATTCAAAAAACGAAATAGCCTGGAATATTTACAGTGGTAATAATAATCCAATTATGAATTGGGAACCAGGATGGTTAGATAAAACCATTTCTAATAAAAAAATAACATTCTATTGGGAATTTAATTATCAAGATCTTATTTTAAAAGTTAAATTACCAACGGAAGGGTATCTTTCAAGTCAAGAATTACATCAATTAAAATCAAATATTATTTCAATAGTATCTAAAAATCCCCAAATTAAGGGAAATATTGCTCGTAGGCAATCAATACCTAGAGTATATAACTCCCTATATAAATGGAAGTTTGACTTTTTAACGGAGAGTTTTGAAGAGATAATGATGAAAGCAGAATTAATTATTCAAAAAATTCATCCCGAATTAAAAAAATCTAATTGGGAATTTCCCAAAAGTAAATCAGTATAATACTCCAAAGTATTAGAGGTGTATAAAATGAGTAACAAAGAAAAAGAACGCTTTAAATCACTTGTCGAAAAGCACAAAAAAAATATGCCCTGGTATGTAGTAGAATATATAGAAATGAAAGCAATGCTCTCCCCTGCTACTTTATATGGATATATAACAGAATTTGAAAAGTTTTTTAAATGGATGATTGAGAAACGAATAGCGGTCATAAATGGAAATGTCGCAACTGAAATACATGAAATTCCAATTGAATTGTTAGAAAGCCTACCTTTAAATGAAGTGAATCGATTTCATATGTACCTTAAGAGTGAAGGTATTGAAATCAAAGCAATTAACAGGACCTTTTCGGCTTTAAAATCTCTTTTTAAATACCTTTCACAAAAAACTGAAGATGAATATGGGAATAGCTATCTTTCACGAAATGTAATGGATAAAATAGAATTACATAAAGAAAAAATAGATGCTGCAGCAAGAGCAGATGATGTAGCGAATATGATATTTAATAATAATGATGATGCTGCATTCCTGCGCTTTCTAGCAAACGATTATGAATTTATTCTGAAAGAAACTTCTACTCGTAAATACAATTACTTTTTACGTGACAAAGAACGTGATATTGCCTTAATTAGCCTTATTTTAGGTACAGGGCTACGTGTATCAGAATTAGCAAGTCTTAGCCTATCTAGCGTTAATTTCCGCCAAAAAACTATCAAAGTGATTCGTAAAGGGAATAAAAAATCATCCATACTTGCTACTCAATCCAGTCTAGATGATGTACAAGAGTATTTGAAAGTACGCCAAGAAAGGTATGGTTGTCCTCCAGAAGAAGAAATTATGTTTGTAACAAGGTACCAAGGAAAATACACCCAGCTTTCTGTCCGTGCCATACAAAATTTAGTAGATAAATATACAAGTGCATTTGATGAAAAACGCAGTCCTCATAAACTACGACATACCTATGCTACAAATCATTATAAAGAAAATAAGGATCTAGTATTATTACGCGATCAACTTGGCCATACCTCTGTTGAAGTTACTAGTATTTATACTAATATTAATAACGAGAAGAAACGCGAAGCCATTGATCGATTAGAAAAAAGACAATTTGAATAAAAACAGGATACTTCCTTAAAGAAGTATCCTGTTTTTATACTGTTGAATTTATTACTCAGTGATAAAAAAACTTACCAGCCTGAAACACCAGTTAATACAGCTTGATTGGCTGAATTACATTTATTATACACTTCCCAATAAGCATCTACGATCCAACCTTTTTTATACTCTCTATCAGCTGAGAACGCTGCATATAGTGCTGTGCCTAAATTCACTAATTCGAATTGAGATGCTGACTCAATATTCTTGACTCGTTCTTGTAAATTAGCTGAAAAGGCTTCAATATCCTTTTGTGATGTTAACTGTTGAATTTGTTGGTATAAGTAATTTGAAAGCCCCTTAGCGGGTATATTATTTGATAATGCACTTAAAATCTTTTCAAGTAAACTCTTTTTCATTCTTGTTCAACCCCATTTCAATTTATGTAAACTAAACGTATTAGGTTTTTATATAATACATTATATCATTATATTATGTATTATATATGTAATCACGAAAAATCACCGTTCAATTTTTCTATCCCCCCTTAACTAAATAAAGGTGAAATTTTCATATTCACTTGGAGCAGTTGCCCTTAATCCCAACCACTTTTTCTCTTTTCTTGTTCTATTGTTATGCGTTCTTTATATTCATAAGCCTTTATTTCATTACCTACATCAATTTGGTTAAAAACATCACTTTTCACGTCTATAATTCGCATCTTTTCATTCGTATATAATGTAATAAGATGTTTGTCTGGAGAACCTGTATCACCCATAAGAGGATTTCCAGGATCGCCTTCAATAAATTTTTTATCGATAACCTTCGCCTGTACTAACCTTCCTTTTTTTACTGTCTCTTCTTCAATTTCATATTCTGTCATAGCTGACTGTATTGCCGGAAAAATAAACCACACAATTATAATCGTAATAATAGTTATAAAAAAACACACTATAACATTTGCATTGGTTTTTTCATTAGATTTATGCATTATATTTATCCCTTCCCAGTTATGAAAATCACTTCTCTCTTACTTCTACAATTCTTTCTTTACTGAGTTGAATTCCTTCTTCTTCACTTATAGCTTATTAATATTCATCTCGGCACTCCCCCTTTCAGAGTATTAATTTTAGAATAATATATATATAAATTATATATTTTATATATACGAAAAACAACAATAAACTTAATGAAGTTTATTGTTGTTTTTTGAGCGATGAGTGAATTAACTTTTTTTTCAGAATTTTATTGATAAATAAATTAAAATTACATAATATATCCTGCTTTTCTGCTATGATGGTAATAAATAGGATACTCTATAGGATGGGGGAATATATAATGATTGCTTCGATAAAGGGTAATGAGCAAATCACAAAAATGTTAAATGACTGGTATATAGAGATTCGTGCCAGACATATTGGAAAGGCGCATAAATTAAAAGTTGAAATTGATCAAAAAATACACAATATTGAAGAGGACCAAAACCTGCTTTTATACTATTCTCTTTTAGATTTTCGTCATCAATATATGGTTGATAGTTTAAGCATTGGAAAAGACAGTTTTGATAAGGTTGAATCATTAGAGGTGCCTGCAGATCAGTTTTTATCGTACTACTACCATTTCTTTAAAGCTATTCATTCAAATATTACAGGTAACTTTACAAGTGCGAAAGAACATTACAACAAAGCTGAAGAACTATTAAACCATATCCCGGATGAAGTTGAACATGGAGAATTTTATTTCAAACTATCCACTTTCCATTATCATATCTATAAGCCATTGGCGGCTATCAAAGAAGCAACTAAGGCAAAAGAGATTTTTAAAAAGCATGCAGGATATGAGGCTACTATTGCGTTATGTGATAATTTAATTGGTTTAGCTTGTACACACTTAAAACAATTTGAAGAAGCTGAAGAACACTTTATTACAGCTATTAATACATTTAAAAAATCAGGTGAAGAAAAATTTATTACGTTTGTTCGTCACAACTTAGGATTAATGTATGCTGGCCAAAATTTATCTGAACTAGCAATACGATACTTATCTGAAGTAATACAAGAACTCCCTAAAGACTATAAAGCAATCTTTATTAAGGCTAGAGAGCATATGGAAATGGGAGATTCAGAGGAAACTTCTAACCTTATAGATAAAGGATTAGAAGTTTGTAAAGAGCTTAAAAATGAAGAGTACGAACATCACTTTTGGATTTTAGAAAAGTTAAATCAAAAAGTAACCGCTGACGAATTAGAAAAGACAATTAAAACAGGAATCTCTTATTTTGAGAGAGAAAACCTACATGAGTACGTACAAGAATACGCTAAAAAATTAGCAGTTTTATTCCATCAAGAGAATAACCGTTCAAAAGCAAGTGATTATTTTTACCTTAGCCATCAAGCCGAAGAAAAAAACTTTGAGAAGGAGGCTTTAAAATGAGAAAAGTAATTTTTAGCTTAATCGGGATTACAGCTGCATTCACATTTATTTTGAATTCTAGCCATGCAACTGATACACAGAAAGCGCTTAGTGAGGAAAAAATTGTACAATATGCTCACGGCCATACTGGCGGATGATAAAAAACAAGGGTCTTCACTTCATTGTGAGGACTTTTATTTTTATATGGGGATCCCTATTATAAAATTACAAAATACAATCATTTCAGAATCTTAATATAGAAATTAAAAGTAACTGGTTCCTTTTGCATCCATAAAAGGGAGCTTAAAATTTTAAGAGAGGAATTAACTATTAATGCATACACAAGAAGATTTCTATAAAAAATTAATAGAGGAACAAAGACTAGTAACAATATTTTTAATAAACGGAGTAAGAGTACCTGGCATTATTATTGCTGTTGATAAATTTTCAGTGCTAGTCTCCAGTAACGGAAAGCAACAATTCCTTTATAAACAAGCTATTTCAACGGTTTCTTTATAAATATAAATCTGCTTAAAATTGAATTTTTTTAATTTAAAAAGTGGTAAAAACAAAAAAGGAATCCTTAATAAAAGGATTCACCCCAGGAAATATAGATAAATAAAAAGAATTAAGTTTATTATAAAATAAAAGCATACTAAACATATTGAGAAACAAAAAATATTGAAGGTTGAAAGCAAAGAATAATGTTTGCTATACTAAATGCGCACAAATATATGCAAAATCACAAATAAAATAAGGGCAGCTATGCTAGGCTGCCCTTATTTTATTTTTAATTTCATAATCCGCTATTTAATTTGAGGTATTTATAAACCTAGTACACTAACAATCTGACATGCTTTGGAATTTGCAATATGATAGTACATCTCTAACCCTCTTCTTTCCGAGCGGAGAATCTTGCCACGCATCTTAGATAAGTGCTGAGATACAGTTGATTGAGGGACATCTAATAGCTCTGTTAATTGTGTTACATTACAAATTTTGCGGTGTTCTAGCTCCTTCACAATTTGTAACCTAACTGGATGGGCCATAATCTTTAATAATTCTACATCCGCCTCTGGGATTTTGTACATTTCATTACTTGCTTGAATAGTTGTCATTTTAATTTCTCCTTTTATAATTTTGTTTTATTTTAATTATCTATTTTTAAGTATGTTGTGTTTACTTGAGTACATTGTTCATAACCACTATAATGTTTATTCTTTTGTCTCTCTATCAGATTCAATATATATAAGTATTATGATGACTAAAAATCCAATAAAAGATAGCATAGGTATCGAAATGAAACCGAATAAATTTAAGTAATCTTCTGTACATGAAACTCCTACTGAACAAATCTTCATCTCATTAATAGGAAATGCTTGTATTGTAATTTGATATACAGATAATATTAAACCGATACACGTAAATGGAAATGCATACATGCTGACGCGCGGATCTTTTCTATACATTCCTATCCCCAATATTAATACTAATGGATACATGGCCATTCTTTGGTACCAGCATAAATCACATGGCGGCAGCTTCATCCATTCACTAAAAAATAAACTAATTAGCATTGCACTAGTAGCTATCATCCAAGCAATTGCAATGTGGTACTTACGAATCCATTCCATTTTATGTTCTCCTCACACGATTTTAATTGTATTGAAGGTTTTATAATAAGGATGCAATATTATCTCAATTATCTATTTAGAATGTCACTAATTTATTTCCGTATTTGGAATAACCGGTTTCAATGGATAGTATCCAATCATTTAGATCTTCCCAGTCATACCCCTTATCTTTCAACTCTGGTGGAAAGCAATTCTCAAAATCATCACGCATTCCGTACATAGTTTCTAATGCTGTTTCTAGTGGACCGAATCTATATACAATATGTGTTTTCACTCGTTTGTTTTTCTTTTCTGCTACAGCCAAATATACATATCGTCTTTCCTTTGCTAAAACGAACTTCAAAAACCCTGGAATTTGACTCATCTAAAAAATGCCCCTTTCGGTTTTCCTTACCCCTTTCTTTTGTATACGAGTAAGGAAAACAAGCGTTTTTGCCGTATTAATTTAAGAGGTGTCTCATTTTTTTGCTTTGAAAATACAAGACCACACTCATCATCACAATATTTATTACACCGGCTGCAGCTCCAATTTTTGCAATAACATATACAAATTCATTACCGCTAAATGGAAATAGACTCAAAAAAATAAAAAAAGTAGAAATAAAAAAAGATAAGAGCATGTTTCTTTTGTTCCCATTCATTCAAGAAACCTCCTTTTGGAATAAGTATTGATATTAAGCTGCATCATTACGGTTATAATGCCGATTCTTTTCATCTACAAATCCTTTAATGCCCCACACACCAGCCTTTAATTCTTTTGCTTCTTTTTCTGCTTCTAGCATTTCAGGTAGAAATGTAGTATTAAGTCTAGAGATATAGGCTATAATCCCATAACCAGACTTGACCATTAATTCATTAATATGTATTCCGTTACAAAATACATAAGCCAATTTCCTACCGTATTTGTCTTCTTTTTGTCCCCGATCATAAACCAAAGTTACACTTTTCCCTTCTAGTTGTTTCTTTAAAAAGGAAGAGGCTTCTTTTCCCATCTTTTGTGGTGGGATTTTTTGAGATACAGACTCAGGAGTATCCAATAACAGTAACCGTACCGTCTGTTTCTGCCTCTTTACGTTCACGTCTATCGTATCTCCGTCCTTTATATGTAATACCTTCCCTTTAACAGTCTCTAAGTCTTTTATTTTTCCCTTATAAGCTTCTGGAACATCAACAATACCTTTCCCTTCCATGTGCTGTTGTATCCCGTTTTGTACTGCTTGGGCAGGTCTTGATTCATTATTTATTTGTGTCGAATTGCTACATGCTGCCATTTGAAGTACGAATGATGTTAAACAAATAGCCTTAATCCATATTTTCATATCGAAATTTCTTCCTCCTAATCAAAATTCGTAAATAGCTGCATCTCAAAAACAAATAAAAAAGGACACACCTATGGCATATATATGCGTAGGTGTGTCCTTTTGCAAGATAGTTTTAGAAGTATTTTGTTACTTTCATCATATCATATTTCTTATTAATTTTATATATGAAATTTAAGATTTTGCGATATTATTTCTTCTTCTCATATATAAACGTGACTCTCTTCTGTGTAGAGTCATATGTTAATTTCGCATCGAATGATTTTCCTGTTTTTTTCGATATGAATCCTTTTATTGTATCCGTCATATTCTTTTCTAATAATTTCTTGATTTGACTAGCTGTAATTCTTTTTTCAAGTATCATTCCTGAAACAATGAAATCACAGCCCTTCTTGTACTGTTCGCATAGATAGTTTGTTTTCCCTATTATGACTCTACTCTGGCATAATGGGCATTTACCTACTGTACGATCCTCTGCAGTTGGAAATTCAAAACAAATACTAAGGTCCGGGTTTAATCGAATCGCAGCTGTGAATTCTCCTTTTTCTCCACTAAAACCACTAATGAAGTCTGTTACATTGTTATTCACTAGTTTTTTAATCTGGCTATCGGATAATTTCTTTCCTTTAATTTTAGCCGGCAACATAAAATCGCATCCGTTTTGATATTCTGAGCACCCAAAAAACGTTTTACGGTTTAGGATTTGTCCTTTTTGACACTTTGGACACTGACCTAGCGATAATTCTTCAACTGAAGGCAAATTAAAGCTGACTTCACCGTTAACGAATGCTAAATAAGCAGAAAATTCTTTGCCATTAGATTTAAATCCTTTTATAATGTCCGTTTTATTTTCTTCAAACAGTTTTTTAATTTGTGCTGCAGGAATCGTTTTTTCTTTTATTCTTTTGGGTAATCCAATGTTACAGTTTGGATGATTGCTACACCCGAAAAATTTCCCTCTATCTAAAATTATTCCATTTCCACAAGGACATTGGCATACTTCTATTTGTTGCTTCCAGGTCTCTATTAGATTGTGCGAAACCGTGTCAGGTATTCTTATAATCTCTTGTGCTATTTTTTGTACAAATGTATTTGTTTGGGCAATGAAGTCTTCATAACTCATTTCATTCTTTTCAATACGGTGTATCATTCCTTCCATTTCAGCTGTGTATAGTGGATCTTTAATTTGTTGAACAGGAAATTGTTCAATAAAGGCACGTCCAATTGGAGTCGTAGTAATTTTCCCTTTTTCAATGGCTATATAGTTCTTCTCATGTAAAGCTGGAATAAAGGTTGCTTCGGTTGCAACGGTTCCAATTCTTTTCCCCTTCATTAATTCCTTTAAATGTTCATCGTCTATTTTACGTCCTGCTGTTTCCATAAAGGTCAGAATGGAGCTTTCTGTGTGTAGAGCAGGTTTCTTTGTTTTGGATTCTAGTAATTCAAAATCGCAGATTTGAAGTTCCTGTCCTTTCTGCATAATAGGAATTTTAAATACTTCCACACTTTCTTCCTCTACTTCCTCTTGAAACACTTCTAGAAATCCTTTTTCTCGAAGTACACTTTCTTTTGTTTGATAGATATTTCCCATCGCGTCAATAAGTAATACTTCTCTTACCAGGTATACTGCAGGACGCATGAAATTACCCACAAAACGTTTTACTACGAGGCTATATAGTTGTTTTTCAATCTCTGGACGACCTTCCTCTTGATATTGTTTAGTCGTAGGTATAATAGCAAAATGACTTGATACAAGCTCATCGTTGAATGTTTTATGTTTCACATCAATTGCTTCAATATCTACGGATTGTACCAGTAAAGAATACTGACTCTTAGCTAGTGCCTGCATAACACCTTTTACACGCTCTACTTGCTCTGTAGGCAAATGCCTAGAAGATGAACGAGGATATGTAATAAACCCTTCTTCATACAAGTTCTGAATATGTTTTTTTACAGTTTCAGCATTAATTTGCAATTGCGCATGGGCATCTTTATACAGATCTGTTAAGTTATATAGCAATTTAGGATTTTTCTTCCTGGTTCCCTCTTTAAATTCTTCTACTACAAGATATTGCCCTTTCAAATTTTCTCCCAAACTTCTTAATGGCGATGGGTTTAACACTTGATCTTCTGTTTTCATAACCGGTGTAAGTCCTAAATCTGTTATTAGCTGCAGATGATAATAAGATTGCTCTCTATAGTTTTCAATTGCTAATTCGCGTTGGCGTATCTCATTTAATAAACACATTTGTACACGGCCAGATGACAATAAGAATTTATTTTGTGCTAATTTTGTGGTACATCCCCTGGTTATATTCATCCCTAATAGATAATCCAGATACTGCCTTGCTTTAGCAGAATACGCCAGTCCATCGTATTTAGATGCGCTTTCTAATCGATTGAGAGCTGCTTCAAGTTCTGCAGCTTCAAAAGAGGATTTAAATACGCGAGATTGCTTTTTATTCACACCTGCATATTCGTACACTTCCCTATAGATTAACTCTCCCTCTCGGTCCGCGTCACATACGTTCACCGCATGGTCAACATCAGGACGTTGCAGTAGTTTAACAAGGATTTGTAATTGTTCAGCATTTTCTTGTATCACTTTATAAGCTGGCTGATAAATTAAAGGTAAATGTTCTAACTTAAACATTTTATACTCTGGATCCATCTCTTCCGGATTTTTTAGTTCCAGCAAATGTCCACGGCACCAACTGACAATATAATGATCATTTTCATAATAACCATAATAAGGCTTGCTACCAATGTACTTTTGTGAGTGACGGAATCGTGGCGATTTCATAATTTCATTGGCCACTTTTGATTTTTCTGCAATAAATAATGTTTTCCCCATAACTTTTTCCTCCTTAAACAAAAAAAGGACACACCTACGCTATGGTTATGCGTAGGTGTGTCCTTTTGCAATATGATTTTTTCAGTATTGGATTACTTATATAATAACATTTACTCTATTTATATACAAATCGAATCAAAGTTCAATGAGACTCCTATATATCTATCGTGTTGTTTAAACTTCGCAATGATTTTGTGAAGTGCCGAGCGTCTCCCCAATTTCAATACATCTATTGTTTTGTTTTAACAAGGAATAGAAAGGAGCAAAATATATTGTGGGTAATAATTTCAATACATCTATTGTTATGTTTTAACCAGTTTCTCTTATCGCCTTATAAAAACAATACATATTTCAATACATCTATTGTTATGTTTTAACGAAATACTGAGACGAATGAATTATCTGTCGCTATACAATTTCAATACATCTATTGTTATGTTTTAACGAAATACTGAGACGAATGAATTATCTGTCGCTATACAATTTCAATAC